>NZ_JAPVZP010000001.1:0-734994 GCF_041432415.1 Streptococcus sp. 27098_8_22
TTTACTTTTTATCAGTAGTTTAAGAACTCTCTATTTATAGGATTAGCAGTAAAAAAATGGTATAATGAAAGGTAATGAAAAAATCAAATGAGGCAGAGATGAAACTACTTTATACCGACATTCGGACTTCTTTGACAGAAATCCTGACCAAGGAGGCTCAAGGACTGGTTGCCCAAGGCAAACGAGTCTTTTACATAGCTCCTAACTCTCTTTCTTTTGAAAAGGAACGTGCCGTGCTGGAGTGCTTGAGTCAGCAGGCTTCTTTTGCTATCACAGTCACGCGCTTCGCTCAAATGGCTCGTTATCTGGTCTTAAATGATATTCCTGAGAGGTCAAGTCTCGATGATATCGGTCTTGGTATGGCTTTCTATAAATGTCTGTCTGAGATAGACCCTAAGGATTTACGTGTTTACGGGGCTATTAAACAAGATCCGCAATTCATCCAGCAACTGATTGAGATTTATCATGAAATTTCAACTGCAAAGATGAGTTTTTTGGACTTGGAAAGTTTGACAGATGCTGATAAACGCTCTGATTTACTCTTGATTTTTGAAAAGATAACAGCTTATTTAAATCAAGGTCAAGTTTCACAAGGGAGTCCATTATCCTATCTGATTGATGCTATCGAAGAAAACAAGGTAAGTAGTGATTTTAGTAAGATTGCCCTAGTTATTGATGGTTTTACCCGTTTTTCTGCAGAAGAGGAACACCTAGTGGATTTACTTCACCGTAAAGGTGTTGAGATTATTATTGGTGTATATGCGACTAAGAAAGCTTATAATACCCCTTTTAGTGAAGGGAACCTCTATCAAGCCAGTGTTGAATTTCTACGTCATTTAGCTTTTAAATATCAGACCAAGGCAGAAGATGCATGTCAAGAACAGGAAAAGCTTGATGCCTTTGCCAAGGCCTCAAAATTACTGGAAAGTGCTTATGATTATTCTGAAATTAGCTTAGAAGTGGATGCTAAGGATAGAGAAGACTTGCAAATCTGGTCTTGTCTGACACAAAAAGAAGAGCTGGAGCTAGTTGCTCGCAGCATTCGCCAAAAATTGCACCAAGAGCCTGAACTAAGCTACAAAAATTTTCGTATCTTACTCGGAGACTTAGAGTCTTATAAACTGTCCTTGCAAACAATTTTTAATCAATATCAAATTCCTTTCTATCTGGGGAGAAGCGAGTCTATGGCTCATCATCCTTTGACTCAATTTGTAGAATCTGTGGGACGTCTCAAACGGTACTATTTCCGTCAAGAAGATTTGATTAATCTCCTACGCACTGGATTGTATACCGACCTTAGTCAAGAAGAAATCGATAGCTTTGAACAATATATCCGCTATTTAGGTATTGATGGTCTTTCTAACTTTAAACAAGAATTTACAAAAAATCATCATGGAAAATTTGATTTAGAGAAAGTAAACGAGCTTCGTGTTCGTGTTCTAAATCCATTAGAAACGTTATTATCCAGTCGTAAGCAAAAGACTGAAAATATCCTTACAAAATGGAACAACTTTTTGAAGGATTCCTTTGTGACTAAGCAACTGCAAATCTTATCTGAAACAATGGAAGCGGCAGAACAAGAAAGACAAGAAGAGGTCTGGAAAGCATTTTGCCACGTAATGGAGCAATTTGCGACCGTATTTGAAGGTTCTCAGGTTACTTTAGATGATTTTTTGGCACTTCTTCATTCAGGGATGTCCTTATCAAATTATCGTACAATCCCAGCAACGGTAGATACGGTTCTGGTGCAAAGTTATGATTTGATTGCGCCTTTGACTTCTGATTACATCTATGCGCTTGGCTTAACTCAGGATCATCTACCTAAAATCACCCAAAATACTAGTCTTTTGAGCGATGAAGAAAGAGAAGTGCTAAACCAAGCAACTCAAGAAGGTTCTCAATTACTGATTGCAAGTCAAGAAAATCTTAAGAAGAACCGCTATACCATGCTTTCTTTGGTCAATTCTGCTAGGAAGGAATTGATCTTATCGGCACCAAGTTTACTCAATGAAAATGAGAGTAAAGAGTCGGTATATCTGAAAGAATTGCAGGACTTTGGTTTTAGCAAGATTGAAAAGAGAATTGACCGAAGCAGTCTATCAACAGATGATATCGGTTCTTATCACAGTCTTTTGTCTAGTCTGGTTGCCTATCATCAGCAAGGTGAGATGGAGACAAGTGACCAAGACTTAACCTTTGTCAAAGTTTTAGCCCGTGTTATGGGTAAAAAGTTGGAGGGTAAAGGTCTGGATAACCCAGTTCTGCCTACAAGTCCACGAAGTAAGACTTTAGCAGCAGATACTTTAGATGCCTTGTATCCTCAAGATCAAGATTTCTATCTATCAACTTCTGGATTAACAGAGTTTTATCGTAATGAATACAGCTATTACCTTCGTTATGTCTTAGGCTTGCAGGAAGAATTGCGTCTTAAACCTGATGCACGAAGTCACGGGAATTTCTTGCATCGTATCTTTGAACGTGTATTGAAACTTCCTGTTGATACACCTTTTGACCGACGTTTAGAACAAGCAATTTCTGAAACCACCCAAGAAAGAGAATTTCAAGCCATTTATCAGGAAAGTTTGGAAGCCCAATTAACCAAAGAAGTTCTTTTAGACGTTGCGCGTGCAACTGGGCATATACTTCGTCACAATTCTGAAATTGAAACAATACAGGAAGAAGCAGTCTTTGGTGGTAAGGAACAAGCCTTTATTCAGCTAGATAATGGTCAAAATCTCTATGTTCGTGGTAAGGTTGACCGCATTGACCGTCTAAAATCAGATGGAGCTATTGGTGTTGTAGATTATAAGTCTTCTTTGACTCAGTTCAAGTTTCCTATGTTTTATAATGGTCTTAACTCGCAATTACCAACCTATCTAGCTGCCCTCAAGCAAGAAGGGAATACGGATTTCTTTGGAGCTATGTACCTAGAAATGGCTGAACCAATTCAGTCATTGCAAACTGCAAAAACTCTTTCTAAAGCAGTAGCAGAAACCAATAAGACTATGAAATACCAAGGCCTCTTTCTTGAAAAAGAGATAAAAAACCTTGGAGAGTTTTACAATAAAAATAAGACTTATCAGTTGTCTGATGAGGAATTCCAGTTATTGTTGGACTATAATGCCCTTCTCTACAAAAAAGCGGCAGAGAAGATTTTATCTGGTGAATTTGCGATCAACCCTTATACAGAAAACGGTAGAAGCATTGCACCCTATGTTCAACAATATCAAGCTATTACAGGTTTTGAAGCTAATTACCATCTAGGCCAGGCTAGATTATTAGATAAGGTTGCCAAGAGCAATGCCAAGGAAGCTTGGTTTAATAAAATCAGAGAGGAGTTGGAGCGATGAAATTTTTAACCCAAGAAGAGATTGCAGCCTTGCAAGTAGCAGAAGCTCAGTCTAACAAGAAACCTAAGAAAACAGCTGAACAAATTCAAGCTATTTATAGCTCTGGTCAAAATATTCTGGTCTCAGCTTCAGCTGGTTCAGGGAAAACCTTTGTCATGGCTGAACGGATTCTTGACCAACTAGCGCGTGGTGTAGAAATTCGCCAACTCTTTATCTCTACCTTTACCGTTAAGGCAGCGACCGAGTTAAAAGAACGCTTGGAAAAGAAAATCAGCCAACAAATCCAAGAAACCCAAGATCTGGAACTAAAAAAACACCTCGGCAGACAATTAGCTGATTTACCAAACGCTGCAATTGGAACCATGGACTCATTTACCCAAAAATTCCTGGCCAAGCATGGATATCTACTAGATCTTGCTCCAAATTTTCGCATTCTTCAGAATGAAAGTGAACAACTTCTCTTAAAAAATGAGGTTTTTCGACAAGTTTTTGAACATCACTACCAAGGCAAGGATAAAGATAATTTTAGTCGATTGGTCAAGAACTTTGCAGGTAGAAGCAAAGACGCGCGTGGACTACGTAAACAGGTCTATATGATTTATGACTTTTTGCAATCCACCAGCAATCCTCAAGCTTGGCTAGAAGATTCCTTTCTAAAGGGATTTGAAGAGGCTGATTTTACGGTTGCTAAAGAAAAACTTGCAGAGGATATAAAAGAAAGACTTTGGGATTTAGAAAGCTTTTTCCGTTACCATTTGGATAATGATGCCAAGGAATTTGGCAAAGCAGCTTATTTAGAATCTGTCCAACAAGTTCTTGATGAAATCGGTGCTTTAAGCCATAAATCAACCTTTGACAATATCCAAAAAGTGCTAGAGCGAGTTGTTAGTATCTCTAAGGATAAGGGAGGTCGTGCTCTTACAAATGCCAGTCGCAAGGCTGAACCTCAAGAACTGAAAGAAGCATACAACCAAGAGAGAAAAGACAAGTTTGAAAAGCTAATTGCACTAAATGACCAAATCACATTATTGAAATTCCAGGAGGAATATCATCAAGAGTCTTGGGACTTGGCAAAGACATTCCAAGTCTTCATGAGGGATTTTGTTGATGCCTATCGACAACGGAAGCGCGAAGAAAATGCCTTCGAATTTGCTGATATTAGCCACTATACCATTGAGATTTTGGAAAACTTCTCTCAGGTTCGACAAGAGTATCACGAACGCTTCCATGAAGTCATGGTCGATGAGTACCAAGATACCAACCACATCCAGGAAAGAATGCTGGAACTCCTCTCAAACGGTCATAATCGTTTTATGGTAGGAGATATTAAGCAGTCCATTTATCGATTTAGACAGGCAGATCCCCAAATTTTCAACGAAAAATTTCATAGATTTGCTCAAGATAGCAAAGAAGGTCAGTTAATACTCCTTAAGGAGAACTTCCGTAGTAGTTCAGAAGTTCTAGATGCTACTAATGACGTCTTTAAGCATCTTATGGACGAGGAAGTTGGAGAGATTTCTTATGACGGTATGCATCAACTTGTATTTGGGAATACAGATATAAAACCAGATCCAGAAAATAGAGCAGAAGTTCTCTTATATGATAAGGATGATTGCGATTCTGATGATGAGGAGGAACTTGCAACCAACAAATTAACTGGTGAAATGCGCATGGTGCTTAAGGAGATAATTCATCTTCATAATGATAAGGGTGTACCTTTCAAGGACATGGCTCTCTTAACTGCCAGCAGAAGTCGCAATGACCAGGTTCTACTTGCCTTGTCTGAGTATGGTATTCCTGTCAAGACGGATGGTGCTCAAAACAATTATTTGCAATCTTTAGAAGTGCAGGTGCTGTTGGATACTCTTCGTGTCATCCACAACCCTCTTCAAGATTTCGCTTTAGTGGCTTTAATGAAGTCTCCAATGTTTAACTTTGACGAGGATGAATTAGCTCGTCTTGCTCTCCAAAAATCCGAGGATAAGGTCCAAGAAAACTTTTACGAGAAACTAGTCAATGCTCAAGCACAAACTAGCCTCCAAAAGGATTTAATTAAGACTGAATTACACAAAAAGTTAGACTTTTTCATGGAAACCGTCCAGGCTTGGCGTTTGTATTCTAAAACGCACTCACTTTATGATCTCATTTGGAAAATCTATAGCGACCGCTTTTACTATGACTATGTCGGTGCTTTGCCAAATGGTCAGTCTAGACAGGCTAACCTCTATGCCTTAGCTTTACGAGCTGATCAGTTTGAAAAGAGTAATTTTAAGGGATTATCTCGCTTTATTCGAATGATAGATCAGGTCTTGGAAGCCCAGCATGATCTTGCCAATGTGGCTGTAGCACCACCTAAGGATGCTGTAGAACTTATGAGTATTCATAAAAGTAAGGGCCTTGAGTTTCCTTATGTCTTTATCCTTAATATTGATCAGCAATTTAACAAGCAAGATTCCATGTCTGAGGTCATCCTAAGTCGAAGAAATGGCCTTGGTCTCAAGTATGTTGCTAGAGTTGCTACAGATGCCAAAGAGGAATACGTTCCATCTACGATTAAGTTATCTATTCCAAGCTTGACTTATACTCAAAATGAAGATGAGCTCCAATTAGCAAGCTATTCTGAGTTAATGCGTTTACTGTATGTAGCCATGACTCGTGCTGAGAAAAAACTCTATCTAGTCGGAAAGGGATCGAGGGAAAAGTTGGAGTCTAAAGAATACCCGACAAATGGGCAAGGTCTCCTAACTCGTCAAACCAGGTTAGATGCTCAAAATTTCCAGGACTGGATTTGGGCCATCTATCAAGCTTTTTCTAAAGAGGACTTACACTTTATTGTTCGTTTCGAGGGTGAAGAGCAACTGACAGAAGAAGCTATCGGTAAATTGGAAACTAAAAGCCAGCTCCAAGATCAATCCCAAGCAGACAATCGCCAATCTGATACTATCAAGGAGGCTCTACAAATGCTGAAAGAAGTGGAAGTCTATAATCAAGTCCACCGAGCAGCAATTAATCTTCCAAGTGTTCAAACGCCAAGTCAGATTAAAAAATTCTATGAACCCGTCATGGATATGGAAGGCGTGGTAGTGGCTGGTCAAAGTCAACTAAAAGAAAGCACTGTTCAATTCAACCTTCCTGATTTCTCTAAAACTAAGAAAGTTACTGGTGCTGAAATTGGTAGTGCTACCCATGAACTCATGCAGCGAATTAACCTTTCTAAGAAGCCAAGTATAGAAACTCTGACAGAAGCCTTAGAGCAAGTGCAAGCAAGTTCGTCTGTTAAAGATAAAGTTAATCTAGCCAAAATTTTATCTTTCTTTGATACAAATCTTGGTCAAGAGATCCTTGCAAATCAAGATAAACTTTATCGTGAACAGCCTTTCTCAATGTTAAAAAGAGACGAGAAAAGTCAAGAAAACTTCGTTGTCCGTGGAATCTTAGATGGGTATCTCCTCTACAATGATAAGATTGCTCTCTTTGACTACAAAACAGACCATTATGAGCATGCTAGTCAGCTTGTTGAACGCTATCGAGGACAATTAGATCTCTATGCAGAGGCTCTATCTCGCTCTTATCAGATAGAAACAGTTGAGAAATATTTGATTCTACTTGGTAAAGACCAAGTAGAAGTCGTTAAACTCTAAAAAGAAAGGAGACATCATGTCCATTCCTGTTAGAAAAACCTTATATGATGCAGTTTTAGAGGCATCTAAAGCCGATACTTGGGAACAAGCTACCAAAGAATGGAGTGAAGTTTCCTTGATTTTTAATGGAATTGGTCGAAGCAATTGTGTTTGTGGTAATGCTATTAAGTATGCTTATGAACTTTTTAACGGAGTTACTGGCAAACGTCTCTTTCCCATTGGGAGTGACTGTGTGCGTCATTTCCAAAGAATTAGCCTAGATCAACAGCTTGAAGAGGAGGAAAGACTTCTCAGAAAGCTTGAAAATCTGACCAGAAAAGCCCAGAAAAAAGAAGCCATTCGAGTTAATAAAACAGATTTTGATGAGCGACTGATCAACTGGCTATGGAAAAAGGGAGCTTTCAAGTCAAATCGAGGTAATCAATTCTCACCAGAAAAGGATTATCAACTCTTTTTGGAGGTCTTTCAAGGTGGAAGTTGGACTAAGGCAGAGCCTTTGAAGAAAGCTCGGATGGAAGAAGTCCTTGAGAAATTTATCAAACCCTTTCTACTTGGAAAATCTGACGATCAACTCTATCTAGTTAAACTAGGAAAAGAAAAAATTGACTATGAGCAAGAACTTCGCATCAAAGCTGAAAAGGAACGAAAGAAGCGAGACAAGATTGCTAAACAATATGCGGATAATCTAGTTCTAGCAATGGGACCAGCTGAACGTGCCTATCAAGATTACTTTGGACTGAGCGAAACACTGACTCTAGAAGAACGCCAGTGGGAAAAGATTCTCTTCTGTAAAAATCGTGCAGAACGTTCTATAAAATCAAAACAGTACCAAAGAGAACTTGAAAAGGATCAATGCATTGCTAGTCAAGACCCTCTTGAAAGAAAACAAAAGCAAGTATGGTTGCTTAACTCGTATTTTAAGGATATACCCGAAGAAAAAGCTCGCTTTTCTCGACTTTTAACCATGTATCGAAAAACTGGAGAAATCCCATTTTCAAGAGAATATCTGTCTAATAATCTATTTGATTTTTTCTACAAAATGAAGGCTTTTGAGTTTGAAATAGCACCCGACCAGGTACGTGATTTTTTAAAGGAGTCTTTAAATGCAGAAAACCTATCGTCCGCTCAAAAATCTTGGATAGAAGGCATTTTAACCAACTGCATCAAACCTTTTTTAGAAAGAATGATGGTATAGCAGTAGTTTTCGTTCTGCATGGAGAGACTCATTATTGTTAAAATTATGTTTCAAAGCAATTTTACATAATTTACTTTATGTATAAATCCAAAATATTTGTATCAACATTAAAAAAATAGAAAGAAACTATGTCCAAAGAAATCGATATCGAATATTATCACCAACTAGCCTTGCAAAAACAAAAAGAGCATCGGAAGTTTTTAGGAAATCTGAAAAAGAAAGCACCTAAAAATTTGGATAAGATTGCCCTTGAAATCCATCAAGAAGTTTTTACTGAAATTGATTGTACAGCCTGCGCTAACTGTTGTAAGAGCCTTGGACCGGACTTTAAAGAAGCAGATATCACACGTATCGCAAAATACTTTAAAATGAAATTGCCAGCCTTTGAAGCTGAGTTTTTGCAAGTAGATGAAGACGGTGATAAAGTCTTTAAGTCAATGCCTTGTCCCTTCTTAGGAGGCGATCATCTGTGTTCAATCTACGATGTCCGTCCCAAAGCCTGTCGTGAATTTCCACATACTGACCGTAAGAAGATTTATCAAATCAATAATCTGACTATCAAAAATACTTTAACCTGTCCCGCAGCCTATCTCTTCGTTGAAAAATTAAGAGATAAAACCGAATGAAGGAGTCTTTATTAGGTAATTGTTTGCTAACTAAGGCGTTTATATAGTATAATTTATGTGAGAGTAATATCAATGAATAGGATTTTGCTTATGCATGATCCCTTTCATATAAGGAGAAAAAGTGTATGAAAAAACTCACTAAATTTGGCATCATTACAATGTCTGTCTTTGCTCTAAATTTGGTTTCTCAGTCAGTAGTTCAAGCTGAAGAAACTAATAGCGAACCAGCAAATGTTTCAGTGACACTAGGTATTACTAATTCAACTGATGCTGAGAACACTTCTTCAGTAGACAATATGGTTGCACCAGTCCCTACTAGTGACACCTCACTAAAATCAGACGAAGAGGATGCCAATGCTTCCTCACATAAAACTGAAGAAATCTCAACTAATAGCGAAGGTACAACTGTCGGGAAAGAAGGTTCAACTTGCCCTCCTGGGACTTCAACAGGCTCTGTCCCAGGCGCTAGTTGCGAACCAGATGGTAGCAATATCATTGATGAAGGTGGTTATGTCAATATTGAAGGACTTCCAGCACATTTTAGTGAAGATGGTAAAAGTGTAGTCTATAATTACACTGTAGCCTTCAAAGGAATGCACTCAAGTGATGAAGGTCAAACTGTTCGCGATATTCGTATCCGTATTCCTGAGATTTCAGGTGCAAAAGCTGATTTCACTTTGATTGGAACTCGTGATGCTAATGGAAATCCTGTAGATGTTAATGTTCCAATGAAAGAGCGTTCGTATAATGAATATCGTGAGTCTACTGATGAAGGGGAGATTGTTCCAACTTCAGAAGAACTAGCAGCTGGTAAGAAACCTTCCGTTGTTAATATGAAGGAATATGAAGATTCTGCCTTTGATCCAGACTATTATGGCTATTATGAAGCTTATAATGATAGAGTTAGTACATATGCTGTTAGTTCAAAAACATTGAGATCAACAGCTCTTCGAGTATCTGTGACCGTACCCTTGGAGGAAGCTAAGAAGATCAAGTACTTACCAATCGACGTGAGATTTGCTTGGAAATGTTCTCAAGAAGGTGGGATTGGTTCATATGAAGAAGGTTGCCAAAGTCTTGAAGAATATCATCAAATTCAACCATATTATCAAGACAGCAATGGGAAATTGACTTATGGTGCTCTAGCTAATCCAAGTTTAGTAGATGATAATTATGTTCAGAATGACCATCTAATTAGGTCAGTTTCAAACCAAAATACTCATATCACACCAAATAACGGTGATTGGAGAACTATTCCTCATGATGTTAATATTAATCCTGAGACCTTCTTTAATTATGTGAAAATTTTTACTTTGAAAGCCAATCCTGCTGTTAAATACTATGCTTCAGAATTTGAAGATATGGCTGACCAGGATGTTTCTACGCTTCACTATGGAGATGTAGTGGTGGATTATGTGATCAAAGGAACAAATCAATCTATCAAGGAAACTTATAAAGACACACCATTAACTTCTATTTATGGATCTGATGGAAAACTTGTGACCTATAATACTGGTGAGAACACGGATGAACGTCCATCTTCTATCACTGTAGATGGTCAAAAATACAATCTTGTTGGTGTTTCTTCAACATCTGCACCAGAAACAGGTGAGCTAAAAGAAGGAACAACTCATGTTATTTATGAGTATGAGAAGGAGCCAGATCCAAAACCAACTCCAGATCCAAAACCAACTCCAGATCCAAAACCAACCCCAGATCCAGAACCAACTCCAGATCCGAAACCAACTCCGGATTCAGAACCAACTCCAGATCCGAAACTAACTCCAGATCCAGAACCAACTCCGGATCCAAAACCAACTCCGGATCCAAAACCAACTCCGGATCCAAAACCAACTCCGGATCCAAAACTAACTCCAAATCCAGAGCCAGCTCCAAATCCTGTTCAACCAGAAAATGTTCAATCTACTGAGCAAAAATCAGCTCCAGAAAAACCTCAGTTACCAAATACAGGAACTTCTGATTCGCCATTAGCTATGAATCTTCTTGCTATTTTAGCTGGAATCTTTGGTATTTCACTTTTCAAAAAAAGTAAAAAATCAGAGAACTAAGTAAATAGTTTTAAAAAAAGTCATCCAAATTGGATGGCTTTTTATGTAGTCCCTAATATTTCTATAGTTAGAGTCTGTACCAAACAGATTTTATTTTTTTGAAATTTGTATATTTATTTTTTTCTGAAAATTCAAACCATATTTCTTATTAATTGATAAGTCTTTTCTTTAAGCTTAAAGTTTTTTAAACCTTATCTTAAAGAAAACTGATATAAGGTATTTTTAAGCGATGTTCTGTATAGTTATACCATCACCAAAGAAAGAGGTATCGATATGAACTACATAGTCATTCCAGCTTATCAACCAGATAATAAACTTATCAAACTCATCGAAAAAATTCATGAAAAGAGTGATTTTCATATTTTAGTCATAGACGACGGCAGTTCATCAAAGTGCCAAAAAATCTTTGATAAAGCAAAACAATTTGCTACTGTCATTCGTCACCAAGTGAACCAAGGTAAAGGGCAGGCTCTAAAAACAGCCTTTACTTATATCCAAGAACAAAACATTTATGGTACGGTTGTCACAGCAGATGCGGATGGACAGCACAAGGTATGGGATATTTTCCGCACGGCTAATAAAGCTTCCGAAAATCCAAACAAGCTAATCTTGGGTGTACGTGCCTTTTTTGGAAAAGTTCCCCTTCGTAGCCGTTTTGGTAACAGCTTAACCAAAGCTCTCTTTAAGCTTCAAACAGGAGTAGGAGTGACAGATACGCAGACAGGTCTTCGTGCTTTTACTACAAACTTGATACCGTTTATGCTTAAGATTGAAGGCCAACGTTACGAATATGAAATGAATATGTTGCTCGAAGCAACGAAAGAATACGAGATTTTAGAAGTTCCTATTGAAACTGTCTATATTAATGACAATGAGGCTTCACACTTCCGCCCAATCCAAGACGGACTCATGATTTATAAAAATATCTTTAAATTTGCCTTATCATCTCTCAGTAGCTTTGTTGTAGACTATGTCGTTTACGCCCTAGCAATTTTGATTTTGCCGACAGTTCCGACGAGTCTACGAATTTTTCTAGCGAACGGAGTAGCTCGTGTAACTAGCTCTATTTTCAACTATTCTACAAATAAAAAACTAGTCTTTAAAAATGACGATAGCCTTGTGAAAACAGGGATGGGATACTTTGGCCTAGCAGTCGGACTCTTTGTCTTAGACACGCTACTGATTCGTCTCTTCTTTACAGTCTTTGGTATCAACCTTCTGATTGCCAAAGTTATCGTCGGCATCCTTCTCTTCGCTGTCTCTTGGACAGTGCAGAAGAAATTCATCTTTAAGGAAAGGACATCAACTGTATTATGAAATTTTTAAAGAAACGCTATGCTTACGCCTCAGTTCTTGGCCTACTCTTGACAGGATCCTTTAGTTACTCAATGCTAAAGACCTTTGTCCTCGCTGAAACTATCTCGACAGTTGCCACAACTAGCACAAGTTCCAATGCTGCAGCAGCAAGTCAAGCTGCTAAAACAGCTACTGTCACTGACTCTAGTTATAAAGATGACAATATTTCCGTCAATTTGTCTGAAACGACGGTCAATAATACACAAGTCTACGTTGCTGATATTACTCTGAGCTCATCAGATTATCTGAAAACTGCCTTTGCTCAAAATGCTTATGGAACTAACGTAACTGCAAAAATCTCTGTAACCGCAGCTGACAACAATGCCATTTTAGCAGTAAATGGTGACTACTATGGTGCTAACTCTACAGGTTATGTTATCCGTAATGGCGTTGTCTATCGTGATACTGTTCGTGAAGATTCTAGTAATGGCGACTTAGCTATTTATAAAGACGGCTCTTTCAAGGTTATTTACGAAGATCAGATATCAGCTGAGCAACTAGTTAATGACGGTGTTGTCAATCTCTTGGCTTTTGGACCAGCCTTGGTCGAAAATGGTGAAATTGCAGTTGATACCAATACAGAAGTAGGACAAGCAATGGCTTCAAATCCTCGTACAGCTATTGGTATTATCGATGAAAACCACTATATCATCGTTGTTTCAGATGGACGTACATCAGAAAGTGAAGGACTCTCTCTTTATCAGCTAGCTGAGGTCATGAAATCTTACGGTGCAAAGACTGCCTACAATCTTGATGGCGGTGGATCATCTACACTTTATTTCAACGGTCAGGTTATCAATAAACCAACGACTGGTGGAAACAAAATTTCAGAAAGGGCGGTGAGTGACATTGTCTACATCGGTTACTAATCTTGGCAAAAAACGTTTTAAGAAAACAGTCATTTCTTATACACTAATCACTATTTTCTTCTTTGCATTTTCTAGAATTTATGAAGCTTTTAGTTTTGGAGAAACTTCTGTTCATATGCACTATTTATTTGCAGCACCTCTTGCAGGGGGGATTCTACTTGCAATCTTTCTCAAGGTTCTCCCTCATTTCTCTCGTATTAGTCTAAATCTATGGAATTCGGCAGTAGCGATTATTACAGCGGGTACACTTTTCCGAGGAATTGTCAATCTCTCAGGGCGTTCTACAACTCTGGATGCACCCTACTGGTATGTTGGGATTGGTTTTGCAATACTAGCGATCGTCACTATTTTCATCAATCCAAACCTTTGGAAGAATTCTACTAAAGCAACCAAAACAAATCGCAAAGAAGTCTATGGTCAGGCATAATGTTATAAAAAAGTAGTCGTTCAGCTGATGTTCGACTACTTTTTATTGACTTTTATTTCTAAAATATTATAAAAATATTACAAGTTCTTTTCTTCTGAAAGATACTACTTTTATATTTAACAGAATATTGTATAATAAAGTGGATAATTACTGTTTTTTACACAATATATAGAAACATCAAATCCACTATTTAGGTATTTGTAAGGAGAAAAGAATGAAAAAAATATTGCTAGCAAGTACAGTTGCCCTCTCTATGGTAGGTTTTGCAAAAACGACCGTCTATGCCGAGGATTCTCAAGCTACCAATAATGTTCAATCATCAGAAAAGATTGCTACGAATACAGTAAGCAATGAAAAGAAAAATCAAAGCGAAGCTGAAAAAGCAACTTCTCAAACTCCAGAGACCAAAGAACAACCTTCAAAAGAAACAGTAGTAGAAGTAGTTAACAAAGAAGGTTGGCAAAAAGAAAATAACCAATGGCGTTATTATGAGGATAATCAGCCAGTTTCGAATTGGAAAAAAATAGCTGGTGTTTGGTACTATTTTAATCAAGATGGTATCATGCTTAGTAATACTATCTTTAATGATTATCTACTGAATAATAGCGGTGCTTTGACAGAATCTTCTTGGGTAAAAATTGACAACCAGTGGTATTATTCCACTGAGGACGGGAAAGTTACTCGTAATAATTGGAAAAAGATAGCTGGTGTTTGGTATCGATTCGATGAAAATGGTATCATGATCAGTAATGCTGTTTACGATGACTATCTATTCAAATCAAGTGGAGCCTTAGCTGAAAATAGCTGGGTAAAAATTGCTGATAAATGGTATTATGGGAATCAAGAAGGTAAAATCAATCGTGACAAGTGGGCAAAGATTGATGGCCTATGGTATCGATTTGATGAATCTGGTGTCATGCTAAGTGCTACTATTTATAAAGACTATCTTTTCAAGACTAGTGGAGCTATGGCAGAAAATGCCTGGGCAAAACTCGAAGATAAGTGGTATTATGCTACAGCATCAGGAAAAATTATTCGCGATAAGTGGGAGAAAATCAGCGATTCATGGTACTCTTTTAATAAAGACGGTGTCATGTTAAGTAGCCAATGGAAAGAGAAATACTATCTAAAAGATAGTGGCGCCATGGCTAAAAGCGAATGGATTTTCGATGAAAAATACAAGAGTTGGTTCTACCTCAAGTCGGACGGTACCTATGCTGAAAATCAATGGGTAGGTTCTTACTATCTCAAATCTTTTGGTTATATGGCCAAAAATGAATGGATTTTCGATAAGGACTACAACGCTTGGTATTATCTAAAAGAAGATGGAGTCTATGTAACTGGTAACTTCACCATTAATGGAAAAGACTATACTTTCCAAAGCAATGGAAAATGGATTACTGATACAGCCTCATACTATAAAGTAAAACCAATTACAGCAAATGTATATAGTGCTTCTGGTGAGAAACTTAGCTATATTTCGCAAGGAAGTATTGTAGCAATTGATGGAGCTGAAGCCAAAGACGGTCGACTTCCGGTCAAAATTTCTGGCCTTTCAGGATATATGAACAAGAGTGATCTAGTAGCAGTCAGCTCAGATAGTGACTTCATTCCTCACTATGCCACTGACGGTAATTATCTTTACCATGAGTTATCACCTTACGCAAGTATTCGTGTAGCACCTCATAGTTCAGCAATGGCAATTGGTAAAAAATACTATTCAGCTGATGGCAAGAACTTTGAGAACTTTACAGTTGAAAATCCTTTCTTATTTAGAGATTTAAGAAAACCAACCAATTACACAGCTGAAGAATTAGATAAAGTCTATTCTCTTATGAATATCAAAGGAAGTCGTCTGGCAGGTAAGGGAGCAATCTTTAAAGAAGCTGAAGAACGTTATCAGATCAACGCTCTCTATCTAATTGCCCATAGTGCCATAGAAAGTTCATGGGGACGTAGCCAAATTGCTAAAGATAAAAACAACTTCTTTGGTATCGCTGCTTATGATACAACACCATATGATTCAGCAAAAAGCTTTGACGATGTTGATAAGGGTATCTTAGGTGCAGCCAAGTGGATCCGCGAAAATTACATCGATAATGGCAGAACATACCTTGGAAATAAAGCGTCAGGGATGAATGTTCTTTATGCATCAGATCCATACTGGGGAGAAAAAATTGCAAGTATCATGATGAGAATCAACAGTCAGCTAGGTGAAAAAGATTAAAAATCATTAAAATCGATAACAACTGCAAAGTGGTTATCGATTTTGCTTATCAAGAGAAACTTGAGAAATGAACTTTATGAAGCAGAATTTTGAACATATACATACAAGAGGGATAAATTTAAATCACATAGGGATCAACGCATACGCTTATGATTATTTAGTAATCCAAGACTTACTTGATAATCTCAAAGCCAATAATCAAATTATACTAGGTGGGGATGTTTTTTGCTACAAGAATGGCCAATTGAAACATACTTATGATCATTGGTATTACGAGAAACAAGATCCAACCATTGATAGCAGTAAATCCATTATTCAAACAGAAAAATATATCAGCAACTATGTTAAAGATCATGGTGAACACTATTATTTTTCAATTGTTTTAGACAATGAGGAATTTAATTTGTGACTGATTGACTTAGAAAACATTTTACAATCGGCATTGAATCAAGCGTCAAATATGAGAAATCATGTTATAATAAAAGATAGTGATTTATTTTTAGAAAAAAGGATATCTATTTAATTTTTAAATATGAAAAAATAGATACAAATCCAATAAAAGAAAGGAATTTTACAGAATGGCAACTATTCAATGGTTTCCTGGACATATGTCCAAGGCGCGTCGTCAGGTCCAGGAAAATTTAAAATTTGTTGATTTTGTGACAGTTTTAGTAGATGCACGTTTGCCCTTGTCTAGTCAAAATCCGATGCTGACGAAAATCATCGGGGACAAACCGAGACTATTGATTTTGAACAAGGCAGACCTTGCAGACCCAACATTGACAAAAGAGTGGCGTCAGCACTTTGAATCACAAGGCATTCAAACCCTAGCTATTAACTCCAAAGAGCAGGTTACAGTTAAAGTCGTAACAGACGCTGCCAAGAAACTTATGGCAGATAAGATTGCTCGTCAAAGAGAACGTGGTATTCAAATTGAAACCTTACGCACCATGATTATTGGGATTCCAAACGCAGGAAAATCAACTCTGATGAACCGTTTGGCTGGTAAGAAAATTGCTGTAGTTGGTAACAAGCCTGGTGTGACAAAAGGTCAACAATGGCTCAAAACCAATAAAGATTTGGAAATCTTGGATACTCCAGGGATTCTTTGGCCAAAATTCGAAGATGAAACGGTCGCTCTTAAACTTGCACTTACTGGAGCAATCAAGGATCAGTTGCTTCCAATGGATGAAGTGACTATTTTCGGTCTCAACTACTTTAAAACCCATTATCCCGATAAGCTTCAAGAACGTTTTAAACAAATGAATCTGGACGATGAGGCTCCCGAGATTATCATGGATATGACGCGTATCCTTGGTTTCCGTGATCATTACGATCGTTTTTACAATCTCTTTGTCAAAGAAGTTCGTGATGGAAAACTTGGTAATTACACATTAGATACATTGGATGATCTAAATGGCAACGATTAAAGAAATAAAAAAACAATTAGCAAAGATAACTGATCTTGAAAGTCCCTTTTTTAAGGAATTTGAAAAAGATTCTCGTTCAGGTGTCCAAAAAGAAATTCAAAAGCGGAAAAAAGCCCTTCAATCTGACATTGATGAAAATCTCCGCTTAGAAGCTATGCTTCGCTATGAAAAAGATTTATATAGTAAAGGGACATCCCTAATTGCTGGTGTAGATGAGGTTGGACGTGGTCCTCTGGCTGGTCCAGTGGTTGCTGCAGCAGTCATTCTGCCCAAAAATTGTAAAATAAAAGGCTTGAATGACAGTAAAAAGATCCCCAAGAAAAAACACGAGGAGATTTTTCAGGCTGTCAAAGATAAGGCTCTAGCAATTGGCATTGGGATTATGGACAATCAAGTCATTGATCAAGTCAATATCTACGAAGCGACGAAACTAGCCATGAAGGAAGCAATCTCTCAACTTGAACCTCAGCCAGAACACCTTTTGATTGATGCTATGAAGTTGAATTTGCCGATTTCTCAGACATCCATCATAAAAGGGGATGCCAACTCCTTATCTATTGCAGCAGCATCTATCATTGCTAAGGTTACAAGGGACAAGATTATGGCTAACTATGACCAAGAATTTCCAGGCTATGATTTTGCTCAAAATGCTGGCTATGGAACTGCTAAGCATCTAGAAGGAATTGAAAAGCACGGTGTCACACCTATTCATCGCACCAGTTTTGAACCGATTAAAACGATCGTTTCAGAAACTAGTAAAAAATAATTAAAGGAGAGAATTATGGAGGAACAATCGGAAATACTTAGTTCCAAGAAAGAATTTGCCTTCGCGTCCAGTACGATCTTAGCTCAAGTAGGGCGAGGTATTATTGTCGGATTAGTCGTAGGAATTATTGTAGGATCATTTCGATTTTTGATCGAAAAAGGCTTTCATATCGTTCAAGGATTTTATCAAGACCAAGAGAATCTGATACGGAATCTATTGATCATTTTATTGTTTTATATCCTCATTTGCTTAGTTAGTGCCAAATTAACACGCTCAGAAAAAGATATTAAAGGTTCTGGTATTCCTCAAGTTGAGGCAGAGTTAAAAGGTCTCATGTCTCTCAATTGGTGGAGTGTCCTCTGGAAGAAATACATTCTAGGTATTTTGGCCATTGCGAGTGGGCTTATGCTCGGTCGTGAAGGTCCCAGTATTCAGCTAGGTGCCGCTGGAGGAAAAGGAATTGCTAAATGGCTCAAGTCTAGCCCTGTTGAGGAGCGTTCGTTGATTGCTAGCGGAGCTGCTGCTGGACTTGCTGCAGCCTTTAATGCACCGATTGCGGGGTTATTATTTGTAGTAGAAGAAGTCTACCACCATTTTTCACGATTCTTCTGGGTTTCTACCTTAGCTGCAAGTCTAGTAGCAAACTTCGTTTCTCTTCTTATCTTTGGCTTGACACCCGTTCTTGATATGCCAGATAATATCCCTCTTATGAGTTTGAGTCAGTATTGGATTTATCTGCTTATGGGTATTTTTCTTGGTCTCTCAGGTTTTCTTTATGAGAAAGCGGTTCTGAATGTCGGCAAAGTATATGATTGGATTGGCCAAAAAATTCATCTAGATAAAGCTTATCATCCAATTTTTGCTTTTATCCTGATTATTCCTGTGGGAATATTCCTACCTCAAATACTTGGTGGGGGCAATCAGGTTGTCTTATCCTTAACAGAACAAGATTATAGTTTTCAAATTCTCTTAGTTTACTTCATCATTCGCTTTATTTGGAGCATGATTAGTTACGGAAGTGGACTGCCAGGTGGTATTTTCTTACCGATTTTAGCATTGGGTTCATTACTTGGTGCTCTAGTAGGTATTATTTGTGTCAATCTTGGCCTTGTTACCCAGCAGCAATTCCCTATCTTTGTGATTCTTGGAATGAGCGGGTATTTTGGGGCCATCTCAAAAGCACCTTTGACAGCTATGATTCTTGTGACAGAAATGGTTGGTGACATCCGCAATCTCATGCCTTTAGGGATGGTAACACTAGTTGCCTATATTGTTATGGACCTGCTCAAAGGGGCGCCCGTCTATGAAGCCATGCTTGAAAAAATGTTACCAGAAACCGCAAGTGATGATGGAGAAGTTACCCTAATTGAAATCCCAGTTTCTGATAAGATAGCTGGTAAGCAGGTACATGAACTCAATTTACCACACAATGTGCTCATCACAACCCAGGTACATAGCGGTAAAAGTAAGACAGTTAATGGATCTACAAGGATGTATCTAGGTGATATGATTCATCTCGTGATTCCAAAAAGTGAAATTGGAAAAGTGAAAGATTTACTACTATAAAAACATAATTTAAGTTATGTATATTTAGAAACAAAAAGATTAGAGGATATATTTATTACATAGTTTAATTTATGCTCAAAATGTAACTCTTAGACTGTTTTTTATAACCAAAGGGAGATGCTATGAGTAGAAATAAAGCTCTTGCAGTTTATTTACTTGGGACTTTTAGTCAATTATTATTAGTTTGTTTAGTTGTATTTTTCTGCAATCATTTTGGCGTTCATTCTGTTCTAGTAAATGTTTTCGGAGTAATGATTGGTGGAATCTCTACAGCCTTATGGGGTAGCATTGTTGCCATTTGCTATTATGAGATTGACTTAAAGAAAATAATAAAAGATTTTTTTAACATTCAGACCAGTTACAAACATTATTTATTAGCATTTTTTCTTATTATTCTTGATTTCTCTTTTCTATTTTTTTGGGGGAAAATCGTACAATTTATCTGGTATCTTCCTTTTCTGATGTTTTTCAAGTTTATTGTATTTGGAGGTTTGGAGGAAATTGGTTGGAGATATGTATTTCAGCCACTTTTACAAGAAAAGTTCCACTATTTTCAAGCGACAATTTTAACATTTATCATATGGTCAATTTGGCATTTATTGTTCTTTTATATAGATGGTTCTCTAGCCATCCTTCAAATAGTACCTTTTTTATTTGGGTTGCTGACAAATTCGTTTATTCTTTCATCTCTTTATTTAAAAACAAAAAATCTCTGGATTTGTGTGATGACACATTCAATGATTAATGTATTTTCTCAATTGACTATGAGTGACGACCATTACGGAATGTATCTAATCAGAATTATTGTTATTGTTGCATCATGTTATCTAGTAATGTCTAGCAAAGTTAAGTATAAAACATATTAAATAGTATTTAGAATAATTTTGAACATTTAATAGATAGTTAAAAATCCAAATCACTTTGTTGATTTGGATTTTATTGTTTTTAGAAAAAATTATAAGTTTATGTAAAAGTTATTTAAACATTGATAGAAAAACTAAAAGTTAATGTACATTTGAACAATTTTTAGTTTTCACTTAAATAAAGTACATTTTGGACCTATTTTTGCCCGAAAAAAATTTTGAGTTATGGTCTAGTTAGTTAGGCAAGCCCAAATATCTCCTATATCATCTTTCCGAAAAACTATAATTTTCTTGAAAAATATATCTAGCTATGCTATACTACTAGTATAGAAAGATTTGGAGAAAAACATGAAACGCGAGATCTTATTAGAACGGATTGATAAGCTCAAACAAGTTATGCCCTGGTATGTTCTTGAATACTATCAATCGAAACTGGCTGTACCATACAGTTTTACGACCTTGTACGAATACTTAAAGGAATACGATCGATTTTTCACCTGGGTTTTGGAATCTGGTATATCGAATGCTGATACCATGGCAAATATTCCTTTAGACGTTCTGGAGCACATGACCAAGAAAGACATGGAATCCTTTATACTTTACTTGCGTGAACGTCCTCTGCTTAATGCTAATACAACTAAAAATGGTGTCTCTCAAACAACCATTAACCGAACTTTATCGGCGCTTTCTAGTCTTTATAAGTATTTGACTGAGGAAGTTGAAAACGAACAAGGAGAACCTTATTTCTACCGTAACGTCATGAAGAAGGTTGCTACCAAGAAAAAGAAAGAAACCTTGGCTGCACGTGCTGAGAATATCAAGCAAAAACTCTTTTTAGGCGATGAAACAGAAGGTTTTCTGAACTATATCGATGAGGAATACCCTAAAACTCTCTCAAATCGAGCCTTATCGTCCTTTAACAAGAATAAAGAGCGAGATTTAGCGATTATCGCACTCCTTCTTGCCTCTGGTGTCCGTCTCTCTGAGGCAGTTAACCTGGATCTTCGAGATCTCAATCTTAAGATGATGGTGATTGACGTCACTCGAAAAGGTGGAAAAAGAGACTCAGTCAATGTGGCTGCCTTTGCTAAGCCTTATTTAGAACAATATCTCGCCATTCGTGACAAACGTTATAAGACAGAAAAGACCGATACAGCCCTCTTTCTAACCTTGTATCGAGGGGTTCCAAACCGTATCGATGCTTCTAGTGTTGAAAAGATGGTGGCAAAGTATTCTGAAGATTTCAAAGTCCGAGTGACACCCCACAAACTACGCCACACACTTGCAACACGTCTATATGATGCAACCAAGTCGCAGGTTTTGGTAAGCCATCAACTAGGACATGCTAGCACACAAGTTACCGACTTGTATACCCATATTGTCAATGACGAACAGAAAAACGCTTTAGATAGTTTATGAGTCACATAATATAAATTATGTAAATTCAATTCTAAAAAAAGAAGTTGGACTAACCAACTTCTTTTTCTTTATTCCACCACAGCTTCAGCAATTTCTTCAGCAGTAATTCCTGCGAAATAACGACCTAAGTTAATGGTTTGAAGGGCTTTAAGAACATCTTCGCGTTCGTATTTAACACCACGAAGGACATCTTCTACTGCTGCAACATCTTCGATACCGAAAAAGTCACCGTAAATCTTGATATCTTGAATTTTTGACTCAATAACATTCGCAAAGATTTCAACCTTTCCGCTTGGGAATTTAGTTCCACGACGGACATTGTATTCAGGTGATTTCCCATAGTTCCAGTCCCAAGTTCCAAACTTAGTTTCTTTGATTCGATTGATTTCAGCCAATTCTTCATCCGAGAAGACATACTCAGTCATCTTAGGGTATTCTTTTTTCATGTATTCCAAGAGTAAATCACGGAATTCTTCAACAGTGATCTTTTCTGGCAACTCATCGATAATATTAGTTACTCGAGCACGGACTGATTTAACTCCTTTTGATTCAAACTTATCTTTAGAAACTTTGAGTGCGTTAGCAAGGACAGACAAATCAACGTCAAAGAGCAAGCAACCATGGTGCATGATACGTCCGTTAATATAAGCTTGCGCATTTCCACAGAATTTCTTACCGTCGATTTCAAGGTCATTACGGCCTGTAAATTCAGCCTTAACACCAAGTTGAGCAAGTGTATTGATTACTGGAGTAGAAAAGCTCTTGAAGTCAAAGGCCTTATTTTCGTCTTCTTTTGAGATGATTGTATAGTTAAGGTTGTTCAAATCATGGTAAACAGCTCCACCACCACTGATCCGACGGACAACCTCAATGCCATTTTCTCGAACATAATCACGATTGATTTCTTCGATAGTGTTCTGGTGACGACCGACAATGATAGATGGTTTATTAATCCAAAGAAGGAAGATTTGATCCTCATCCAAAAGGTGTTTAAAGGCATATTCTTCCAAGGCGATATTAAAAGCAGTGTCGTTTGAATGATTGATAATGTATTTCATAGTATTTCTAAAATTTTTTAATTTCTATTCATAGCAATCAAATTCTCAAAAGTAGTAAAAAGAAATGCAACGTGTTATCGTTACATTTCTCGGAAAAATTGAGACAAGAGGCTCAATTTTTAGGCATGGAACTCTAATAGAGGTCGCTGCCGTCCGTACTACTTTAAGAAAATTTTATTGAGAGACTTGTTTATTTTTTCTTAGGTGAATGAATAGCCATTCCAAGAACATCCGCAAATGCTTCGTACATAACTTCAGAGTATGTTGGGTGTCCGTGGATAGTCTTAAGCATTTCTTCAACAGTGATTTCCATTTCAATGATACTTGATGCTTCGTTAATCAATTCAGCTGCTGCAGGACCAATGATGTGAACACCAAGGATTTCACCATATTTCTTATCGGCAATAACTTTAACGAAACCTTGAGCCGCATCTGATGCAATGGCACGACCGTTAGCCGCAAAGTTGAATTTACCAATTTGAACATCGTATTTTTCACGAGCTTGTTCTTCAGTCAAACCAACTGCTGCTACTTCTGGAAGTGTGTAAATAGCTGCAGGAGTCAAGTTCAATTTAGCAACAACGTGATTTCCTTTAAGCGCATTTTCAGCAGCTACTTCACCCATACGGAAGGCAGCATGTGCCAACATCTTAGTACCATTGATATCACCTGGTGCATAGATACCTGGAACAGAAGTTTCCATGTATTCGTTAACCTTGATACGGCCACGGTCTAATTCAAATTCAACATCTCCGATACCTTCAAGGTCTGGAACACGACCGATTGAAAGAAGAGCTTTATTTGCAATGATATCATCTTTTCCTTCAACTTTGATACGGAGTTTGCCATCTTCTTCAATAATTTCTTGAAGTTTAGTACCTGTTAAGATAGTCATACCTTTACGCTCAAGAATCAAGCGAAGGTTTTTAGATACTTCCGCATCCATTGCTGGTACAATACGGTCCATCATTTCGACAACAGTAACTTTTGAACCGAATGTCATGAAGGCTTGACCAAGTTCGATACCAACGACACCACCACCGATAATAACGAGGCTCTCTGGAACTTCGTTCATTTCAAGGATGTCATCACTAGTCATCACAAGAGATGATTCCATACCAGGAACGTTGATTTTGCTTACTTTTGAACCACCAGCAAGGATGATCTTCTTAGTTTCAAGCAATTCAGAACCATTTACCAAGACATTCTTATCTTTAGTAATAGTACCGATACCTTTATGAACATCAACTCCATAGCTACGAAGAAGTCCTGCAACACCACCTACAAGGGTATTGACAACTTTAGATTTTGTTTCTAAAAGTTTCTCCATATCAACTGTGAAATTAGGATTTTCAATTACGATACCACGATTTGCCGCATGACCGATATTCTCGATAATTTCAGCGTTGTGAAGGTAAGTCTTAGTTGGGATACATCCACGGTTCAAACATGTTCCACCAAGTTCAGATTTCTCAACAAGAGCAACCTTACCACCTAATTGAGCCGCTTTAATGGCAGAAACATAACCAGCAGGTCCACCACCAATAACAACGATATCATAAGCATCATCGCTCTTACCATCATCGTTCGAAGCACTTGCTACAGGTGCTGGGCTAGCTTCTGGTGCAGATGCTCCAGCTGATGGGATATTTTCCCCTTCCTCACCAAGATATCCGATAACTTCAGTAACAGGAACAGTCTCGCCGTCCCCTTTCAGGATAGCGATCAAGTAACCGTCTTCTTCTGCTTCTAATTCCATGCTGACTTTGTCAGTCATGATTTCCAAAAGGATTTCTCCTTCTTTTACAAATTCTCCGACTTTTTTATTCCATTGGACGATTTGTCCTTCTGTCATATCCACGCCGGCTTTTGGCATAATTACTTCTAAGGCCATGTCTTACTTCCTTTATCTATATTTCTAAAAATAAATTCTCTAAACCAACATTGAGATTGGGTTTTCAATCAAAGCTTTCAAGTCTTTCATAAACTTAGCACCAGCCATACCATCTACGACACGGTGGTCAATTGTTAAACCAAGGCTCATAATTGGACGAATCACGATTTCATTATTAACAACAACTGGTTTCTCAATTGTTGAGCTAACCCCAAGGATTGCTGAGTTCGGTTGGTTAATGATTGGACCGAATGATTGAACACCAAACATCCCCAAGTTACTGATGGTGAAGGTTGAATTTTGCAATTCGCTAGGAGCTAGTTTACCGTCCAAGGTACGTCCAATAACGTCCTTAAATGCAACTACCAACTCAGACAAGCTCATTTTTTCTGCATTATAGACAACTGGTGTCATCAATCCATTATCCATACCAACTGCCATCGCTAGGTTGACGTAATTGTGAGTAATAATTGTCTTACCGTCTTCTGTTAATGAAGCATTGATGTATGGGTGTTTCATAAGAGTCTTAACAACTGCAAGTGAAAGCAAGTCTGTAACGGTAATTTTCTTACCAGTTGCTTCCATGATTGGATCAAGAACTTTCTTACGAAGGGCAAGCATTTCAGACATATCGACATCGTAGTTAAGCGTGAAGGTTGGTGCAGTCAAGTATGACTCAACCATACGTTGAGCAATAACCTTACGCATTGGTGTCATTGGAATACGCTCGATTTCCCCATAAGGTGTCACGTTATCTGGGACTTCTTCCACTTTCTCGATTTGAGCAGGTGACTTGATTGTTTCGTTCTCGATATTTTCCGGAAGGAATGCCAAAACATCCTTCTTCATAATCTTACCACGATGACCAGTTCCTTGAATTTCTTGCCATGCAATGTTATGTTCAAGGGCAATTCGTTTTGCAAGTGGCGAAATGCGAACCACGTTTGTGTCTTTATATGTTTCCACGTCTTCTTTGTGGACACGACCGTTTGCGCCTGAGCCAGAAATATCGTAGAGATTAATTCCTAAATCATCCGCTAATTTTCTAGCTGCAGGAGTCGCTCTTAGCTTATCATCAGCCATGACCTCTCCTATTCTATTATAAGATACTAAGGACGAAGAGGGCAATGAAAAAATAGGAGATTGACGATGTGTTCCATGAACACAAGGAAATCTATCTTTTTTTCGCAGACCTCCGTCCGAATTCAATTATAAGATACTAAGGGCGTCAAAAGTCAAAGTGAAAATAGGAAACTTGACGAAGAAACTTTAGTTTCTAGGAAAGTTTATCTTTTTCACACAGACTTTAGCCCGAGTTCAACTCTACAAGTAACTTGGATACGAAACGTATCTCAAGTTACTACGGTTGCCGCTGTTAGGCGGTCAACCAAGTAGACTTACTAAGTCGTTCGTCGAATAAAATCGATTCGACTCTCTTCTGTCGCAACTTTACAAATAACTTGGATACAAAAAGTATCTCAAATAAGTTTTGTTTGCATAATTTATTTTATGTATTATTGTTTGTTATGAGTTTTACGAATGGCATCTTTGATGCTTTCAACTGTCGGAATCATTGCATTTTCAAGATTTTGTGCGTAAGGCATTGGCACATCCTCACCTGCACAACGGCGAATAGGTGCATCTAAATAATCGAATGCTTCTGATTCTGAGATAATAGCTGAGATTTCACCGATAAAACCACTTGTCTTGTGGGCATCGTTAACAAGAACTACTTTTCCAGTTTTCTTAACTGAATTAATAATGATGTCTTTATCAAGTGGAACCAAAGTACGTGGGTCTACTACTTCTACTGAGATGCCTTCTTCAGCCAATTCTTCAGCTGCTTGCATGACACGACGAAGCATTTTACCGTATGTTACAACTGTTACATCAGTTCCTTCGCGTTTAATTTCACCAACACCAAGCGGAATTGTATAGTCCGGATCAACTGGAACATCACCTTTTTGGTTAAATTCTGATTTGTATTCAAGGATGATGACTGGGTTGTTATCACGGATAGAAGACTTAAGAAGTCCCTTCATGTCAGCAGGTGTACCTGGAGCAACAACCTTCAATCCAGGGATGTGAGTGAACCAAGATTCCAATGATTGTGAGTGTTGTGCTGCAGAACCTACTCCGTTACCAGCGGCACAGCGGATTGTAATTGGCACTTGACCTTTACCGCCAAACATGTAACGAGTTTTAGCTGCTTGGTTGACGATATTATCCATGGCAATAACTGAAAAGTCCATGAAAGTCATATCAACGATTGGACGAAGTCCTGTCATGGCTGCACCAGCAGCTGCACCTGAGATAGCAGCTTCTGAAATCGGACAGTCACGTACACGTTCTGGCCCAAACTCCTCTAGCATACCTACAGATGTACCAAAGTCTCCACCGAAAACTCCGACATCTTCTCCCATCAAGAGTACATTTTCGTCGCGACGCATTTCCTCAGACATTGCAAGGATAATGGTATCGCGGAAAGACATTAATTTAGTTTCCATATTTTCTCTACTTCTCCTTAGTCTGCGTATATATCTTCAAATGCTGATTCAAGTGGAGGGAATGGACTCTCTTCAGCAAATTTAACAGATGCTTCCACTGCTTCCTTAACTTGTGCCTGAATTTCTTCAAGTTCTTCTGCACTAGCAATCTTGTTCTCAACAAGGTACTTGCGAAGATTTTCGATTGGATCTTTTTGTTTCCACTCTTCTACTTCTTCACGTGTACGATATTTACCAGGGTCTGATGATGAGTGACCAAGCCAACGGTAAGTTACACTTTCGATTAAGACAGGGCCTTTACCAGAACGAACATGGTCAACTGCTTTCTTAAATCCTTCGTAGACATCGATAACATTGTTACCATCTTCGATAAACATACCAGGAATACCGTAAGCTGCGCTACGTTCGTGGATATGCTCGACATTAGTCATTTTCTTAATATCTGCAGAGATTCCATATCCATTATTGATACAGTAGAAAATCACTGGAAGATTCCAAATAGAAGCCATATTCACCGCTTCATGGAAAACACCTTCGTTTGTCGCACCATCACCAAAGAAGCAAACGACAATCTTGCCAGTGTTTTTCATTTGTTGTGTAAGGGCGGCACCAACTGCAATCCCCATACCACCACCTACGATACCATTAGCACCAAGGTTACCTGCATCTAGGTCTGCGATATGCATAGATCCACCTTTACCTTTACAAGTTCCAGTGTATTTACCAAGAATTTCAGCCATCATCCCATTAAGGTCGATTCCCTTAGCAATGGCTTGCCCGTGACCACGGTGATTTGAGGTGATGAGGTCATCCTCGTTTAGAGCCAACATAGCCCCAACGCTGGCAGCTTCCTCACCAACAGAAAAGTGCGTCATACCAGGCACTTTTCCTTTTTTTACTAATTGAGCAATTTTTAAGTCCATACGACGAATTTCTTCCATCTTACGGAACATCTCAAGCAAAAGATTTTTATCTAAAGTTGACATAATCTTGCCTTTCTAAGTTTAAATTCTTATAGTTCCATTTTACTGTATAGGTTAATTTGTGTCAAAAAATATGCCTGCAATTTTTCACAATATAAAAAAAGAAAAGCCAGTAAAATCAAGACTTTTCTTTATATAAAATACAAATTTCACAAGTTGTATTTTCATCGTTTTTTAACAAATTATTTGAATCTTTTCATAATAACTTGTAAACGCCACTGATAAAGAATTCCACTTACCATTAAACTAATGATGAGAGCAATCCAATAGGAGTACGCACCTAAAATAGTCGAATAATCAAGATATAAGCCAAGCGGAATCCCAACACCCCAGTATCCAAGAAGACCAAGGCAAAAAGGAACAATCGTATCCTTGTAACCTCTTAAAATCCCTTGCAAAGGTGCCGCAAAGGTATCAGCTAACTGGAAGAACAAGCTATAGGTCATAAAAGAAGCTGTTAGTTGGATAAATTCTTGATCTTGACCATATAGTCTGGCTACATTTTCACGATAGATGTAAAGAAAACTAAGTGTTAAAACAGCAAACACCATAGCTGTTAAACGACCAATATGGATATACTGTTTAGCATCGTCTAATCGTTTAGCTCCTACCTCATAAGAAATCACAATAGCCATAGCAGTTGAAATACTCATAGGAAAAGCATACATCAAATTTGAAAAGTTCATAGCTGACTGATGACTGGCAATAATAAGAGATGAGAATTTCGCCATAATTAAACCAACAACTGAAAAAATGGCAACTTCAGCAAATATCGTCCCACCAATTGGTAGACCAAGATAAATAGCTTCCTTGATTTTTTTGATTTGTAGGGGCATAGGTCTTTGGAGTTGATATTCCTTGAGCTTTTTATGCTTTAACAAGACCAAAACCGAAATCAGCAACAAAGCCCAGTACGCAAGAGAAGTCCCCAGACCTGCTCCTGCACCTCCTAACTCAGGAAAACCCAAAGCACCATATATTAGTAAATAATTAAATCCACTATTTAAAGGAAGTAAAAGAAGCATGAGATACATAGACAATTTTGTCAGTCCTAGCGTATCAAGTAGCGAACGAATAACACTAAAAAGTAAGAGAGGAATAATACCAGTGGCTAAGAGCCACAGATAACGTATGGCAACGCTGGATACAGCCACTTCCAGTCCCATGAATTCTAACACAATTGGTGCTAAAAAGAAAACCAAGCCAAAAAGTACGATAGATAAGGCTAAAGCCAAATAAAGAAATTGATAAAAATCCGAAGAAACTTCTTTCTTTTTTCCTTGTCCCAAATGGTGACCAATAATAGGGACCAAGGCTGAGACGATTCCAGTCAAAAAGGTAAAGAAAGGATTCCATAAGCTAGTTGCAATTGAAACACCCGCTAGATCGAGAGTATTATATTGACCCGTCATCGTGGTATCGACAAAAGATGCGGAATAATTAGCGAATTGATAAATTAAAATAGGAAAGAAAATTTTTAAAAATAAGATGATTTTGTCTTTAATAGTTTCTGTTGAACGCATACCTACTCTTTCTACTTCTTTTCATCCAAGTCAAAAAGCTTTAAGCCGTATTTTCTCAAGCTCAAAGGTGGATTACTAGTTTTTGATGTCGTGTGCCAGCAATTACATGAGGCGCAATAATAGCTTCTAACCAAGCCACCATTATCATACTCTACAGCATGATCAGCTTTTTCCTTGGTTTCATACTGAATTTTAGCACGGTTAGCGGCTTGACAATATACTCCATGGCAAGCATTTCGTTTACGATTTCTAAATTTACGAAAATAATTCATCCTCAAGCTCCTAATCTGCTTGATAAACGATTTGTCCCATACAGATAGTATATTTAACCTGCCCTTTTAATTGTTCACCAATGAATGGTGAATTAGCTGCTTTAGAAGCAAAATGCGTGTCAACGATTCGGTCAGCTTTATCATCGAAAATTGTAATATCAGCTGGGCCGTTTTCAGCCAAATATCCTGCTTCAAAATTATACAATTTGGCTGGGTTTACTGTCATTTTTTCTAATAATTCCATCAGGGTTAGCTCACCAGCTTCGACTAAGTAAGTTAAACCGAGTGACAAAGAAGTTTCTAAACCTGTCATACCTGATGGAGCTTTGGTAATATCTTCGACATTCTTTTCATCAGCATGGTGAGGCGCGTGGTCAGTAGCAATTACAGAAATGACTCCAGATTTAAGCCCTTCAATAACTGCACGACGGTCAGACTCCAGACGAAGAGGTGGATTCATCTTAGCGTTACTTCCTTTAGTCAAAAGAAGAGCTTCAGTCTTAGAAAAATGCTGAGGTGCTACTTCTGCAGTTACGTTTGCTCCCAAACCTTGAGCGAACTCCACAACCTTAACACTTTCTTCCTTGGACAAGTGCTGAATGTGGACATGGGCTTTGGTTGCATAGGCAATCATGACATCACGAGCTATCATAGCGTATTCTGCAACCCCGGTAGCACCGCAGATATGGAAATGTTCTTTAGCAATGTTTTCATTAAAACCTAGCGTACCATTCAGTCCAGGATCTTCTTCGTGCAGACTGATAAAGGTGTTTAACTTTTTAGCCTCTTCCATGGCTTCCTTGACCACTTTACTGCTTTCAAGTGGAATCCCATCATCAGAAAATCCAACAGCTCCAGCTTCTAAAAGCGACTTAAAGTCTGTCAAATCTTGGCCATTAAAGTTCTTGGTAATTGTTGCTACAGATTTAACGTTGATCTTTTCCTTTGCCGCAGATTGAAGAACTTCCTGCAAAGTCTCAACATCTGAGATGGTTGGATTGGTATTAGCCATCATAACGACAGTTGTAAATCCACCTGCAGCTGCTGCTAGTGCTCCTGTATGAATGTCTTCTTTATGAGTTTGACCAGGTTCACGGAAATGAACATGGATATCCACCAATCCAGGCGCAACTACAAAACCAGTAGCATCTAAGATTTCTGCTCCTTCTTCTTTAATCTCAGGCGCAATTTTGACAATTCTCCCATCTTTAACCAAGACATCACACACTTGATCCAAACCAGACTTAGGATCCATTACACGGCCGTTTTTGATTACTAACATCGCTTTACTCCTTTATTCGTAGAAATCCACTTGGGTATCCAATAATTTATCACCATCATAAACAAATTTAGCTGAAAAGAATGGTTTATTTTCTAAAAGCCACTCTACAAAGGTATGGTCCCCTTCCCAGGTCGGCTTACTTAAAACCTCATCGTAAGGAACCCATTCTAAGGTTCCTTCATTACAGTCAATCAACTCACCTTCAAACTCAGTTACTTTAAATACATAGGTGTACCAGTCAAGGTCTGGTGTAAACTCTGGAAAGGTGATTACTCCTTTTAATACTGGTTTTGCTTTTAGACCAGTTTCTTCAAGAATTTCACGAGCAGCACATTCTTGTGGAGTTTCCCCCCGTTCTAACTTTCCACCTACACCGATCCATTTCCCTTCATGGACATCATTAGGCTTTTTATTGCGATGAAGCATGAGTAGCTCTTTCCCGTTATCAATGTAGCAAATTGTCGCTAACTGAGGCATATTCTCTCCTTATCTAAGCCAATCAATTGGCTCTTGTCCACTTTCTTTTAAGAATGCATTGGCCTTGGTAAAAGGCTTGGAACCCCAAAATCCTCTGTAAACTGAAAGAGGACTTGGGTGGGCTGATTCGATAATCAAGTGCTGAGGATTTGTAACCAAGGATTTCTTCTTACGTGCATAAGCACCCCAAAGTACAAAAACTACGGGTCTATCAATATTATTGACAACCTTGATCACAGCATCTGTAAAAGGTTCCCATATCTGCCCAGCATGACCATTTGCTTGACCAGCAGGAACCGTCAAGCAAGCATTGAGAAGCAAGACCCCCTGCTCGGCCCAAGTAGTCAAATCATGTGAAGTCTTAACTCCAATATCATCTGCAAGTTCTTTTAAAATATTTTGTAAAGAAGGAGGTGCTGGAATAGAATCTGGAACTGAAAAACTCAAGCCCTGAGCTTGACCAGGCCCATGATAGGGATCTTGGCCTAGAATTACCACTTTAACCTCTTCCAGAGGAGTTGTTATAAGAGCTTGAAAAACCTTTTCTTTAGGAGGATATACAGTTCCTTGGGCATAAACCTGCTCCATAAAGTGATTGATTTTCCCAAAATAACCCTCAGGTAATTGCTCCTTAATCAAAGCATGCCAAGATGAGTGTTCCATAGCCAACTCCTTCGTTAATACTGTCTCTATTATAGCAAAAAGTGGCTATCTAAACCACTTTTTACAGTTTGTATAAGATTTCTAGCAGAGCCTGATAAGAGTCGACTTCATAAGTTGGCTGAGCTTGTGTCTTATTTTCCAGATGATGAGGATTGTACCAGATGGTATCGATGCCAGCATTATTTCCACCTTGAATATCAGCTGACAAAGAATCACCAATCATAAGGGTCTGATTTTTATCAAAATTAGGGATACGAGCTCCAATTTTTTCATAAAATTCAGCATCTGGTTTTTGAGTATGGAGTTGTTCTGAAATGAAGATTTCCTTGAAAAATGGTGCAATTCCAGATTGTTCCAAACGACCTGTCTGAATATAGGTGATTCCATTTGTCGCAGCATAGAGTTCATAGCCCTTACTTATCAATTTTTTTAATAAATCTTCGACACCTGGGAAAGTCTGACCTTGTTTAGATAGAAAAAACTGGTAGCGCTCTGCTAAGTAAGCCCCATCTTTTTCAATGCCAAAGTGAGCAAATAATTTTGCAAAACGTGTGTTAATTAACTCAGCCTTTGTAATTTTTTTCTGTTCCAAATCCTTCCAAAGAGCCTTGTTCATTGGTACATAGTAATCTTTATAGGCTTGTATATCCACTACTCCTTCTTCTTCTTTTAGGAGTTGCGATAAGGCAATATCTTCTGCAGCATCAAAATCTAGTAAGGTGTGGTCGAGGTCGAAGAGTAAATACTTATATTTCAAATCTAAATGCTCCTTTCTGAACATTAAGTGAGTAAAAAAATAAATAGTCATTCAAAAGATTGCAGGAGCTAATTTCTATAGAACTGGCAGTATTGACTATGGTCCCAACTAGGTCTTTGGGTATCTATAGGTTTGATCTATAAACTTCACCGAGTATTAACAAAAGCCGATATTCCTATCACCTTTTAATAACCAGTTTGAATTCTTCCTACTTGAAAAGCTCCTTTAACAGAAAAGGAGCTATCTTGTATTTTATTGGTGTACAGCTTGGGCTGCTGTGATAAGAGTAAGTTTGAAGACGTCGTCTGAGTTACATCCACGAGAAAGGTCATTAACTGGTTTGTTCAAACCTTGCAATACTGGACCAACCGCTGCAAATCCACCGAGACGTTCTGCCATCTTGTAACCAATATTCCCTGCTTCAATACCTGGGAAGATAAAGACGTTTGCTTGTCCAGCAACCTTACTTCCTGGTGCTTTAAGAGCAGCTGTTTCTGGAACGAAGGCAGCATCGAATTGCAATTCCCCATCAATTTCAAGGTCAGGACGAAGATCATGAGCAATCTTAGTTGCTTCAACAACTTTATCTACGCTTTCACCAAAACCAGAACCTTTAGTTGAATAGCTTAGCATTGCAATTTTTGGTTCGATACCAAACATCTTAGCTGTGATAGCAGAGTTAATCGCGATTTCTGCCAAAGCTTCAGCATCAGGATTGATATTGATGGCACAGTCACCAAATAGGTAACGCTCAGTGCCACGAACCATAAGGAAGGCACCTGAAGTACGACTAACATTTGGACGTGTTTTAATGATTTGAAGGGCTGGGCGAACAGTTGCCGCAGTAGAGTGAATAGCTCCTGAAACCATTCCATCTACCAAGCCCATGTATACCAACATAACACCAAAATAGTTCACGTCTTTAACCAAGATTTCACGAGCTTCTTCTTCAGTCATTCTTCCTTTACGACGTTCTACAAGTAATGCTACCATTTCTTCAAATTGAGGATAATGTGCTGGGTCAATTACTTCATAACCATCCATGATTCCTTCGATTTCAAGATAGATTTTAATTTTATCAGGATTTCCAAGTAGGACAGGAATAACTTCTGTTTCTTTTACGATGCGTTTTGTTGCTTGAAGAATACGTGGTTCTTCACCTTCAGGCAAAACAATACGTGCATTTTTACCAACTAGGTTGGCTTTTAAACTTTCAAAAACTTCCATGAGTTTTTACTCCTTTTAAGATAAATTATTATTTGATAACTGAGTTATAAGATTCTTAAAATCATCCGGCAGTGGACTTTCTATCTCCAACTGCTCTTCAAGAAAAGGATGATAAAACGATAAGTAATGGCAATGCAGAGCTTGGCGCTCTATGCCATGTTTAAGACTACCACCATAGAGGTCATCACCAAGCAAAGGAAAACCAAGATGAGAAAAATGAACACGAATCTGGTGGGTCCTTCCTGTATGTAGTCGAATATCAACAAGATGAATATTGCCATAAGACTTCACTATACGATAGGAGGTATGAGCATATTTACCACCTTTTGCCACTCGTCTAGTGATAATGGAATCTTCATCTCGAGCAATCGGTGCGATGATTTCACCTTGAGGCTCCAGAAACCCATCTCCTTTAACTAAAGCAAAATAACGCTTTTCAATGGCTTTCTTTTGCAACTGCTTGTCTAGTCTAGCATGGGCATACCCGTGTTTAGCAAAAAGCATGAGGCCCGAAGTATCTCGATCTAGTCTGGTTACAATGTGGACCTGTTGATTTTCGTAGTTCTGATTCACATAATAGCCCTTGATAAAGTTAGCGATGGTATTGGAATGATTGACACTAGGAATCGAGGCCACACCAAAGGGTTTGTTTAAAATCAAGAAATGATCATCTTCAAACAGAATATCCAGTGAATAATCTATTGCTTCCAGTGTCTCGAAACCTTCTTCAGGAGGAATGTCGATGACAACCACATCCCCAATATCTAAGAGATAGGTTGCATTTTGTGGATGACCGTTTACGCGAATATCTCCACCTCGAAACTTGATTTTGGCAAGTAAACCTTTCGAGACTTCGTGTTTTTTTAAAAAGGTCTTTACCTTGACATGTTCGTCAGCAATAAATTCAAACCTCATTCATCCACCTCACCAATAAAGGCATCCTTGACACGATTCCAAAAACTAGTATGGCTTGGTGTTGCGACAAAGTGAATCTTGTGGTGGTCTATTTGGTATTCTATTCTTTCAATATTACGGTAAGAATAAATGCTATTGTCAACAGAAATCGTATGATAATCATTGCGAGTCGGTATCAATTCAATCTTATCCTTCTTAGGCACAATGATAGACGAACCTAAGGTTCGGTAGACACGATTGTTGAGACTCGCAATTTCTGTTAATTGTAGGGCCTCAATGGTAGGATGCAAAACAGCTCCACCAAGAGATTTATTATAGGCTGTACTCCCAGTTGGCGTCGATACCGTCAGGCCATCTCCTCTAAAACGTTCAAATGGCACTTGGTTAATGATAATATCGGCAACCATAGTTCTATCAGCTCTCCGAATGCTAGCCTCGTTCAAAGCTCGGAAAATCTTCACTTCCCCGTTTTCCCAAAATACCTTTACATTTAACAGTGGGTAAGACACACGAGCCCCAGTATCTAACTGTAAATTAGTAACCAATTGGTCCAGTTCAAAATCACGGTAGTCTGTATAGAAACCTAAATGACCCGTGTGAACACCAACGAAGCGAACCTTATCCAGCTGGTCTTCATACTTGTGAAAAGCAGACAAAAGCATCCCATCCCCACCTATGGAAATCACGATATCGGGATGTTTATCATTTAATATAAAGTTATTTTTTTTTAGTCGATCTCTTAATTCATATAAGACTCTTTGACTTTGAGGTTTGCGATTAGCGATTAGATCAATTCGTTTACCTGTATTCTTCATCGGTATCGTCACTATTACCTACCCCGTCATTTAACTTTCTATACAATGGATCAAAGAGTGCCTGTGCTTCCTGGATATCATCACGAATTTTACTCATTTCTTCATCCAATTGATGGGATATCCTTGCTGTAATTTCTAAGCGTTTCTTAATTTCTTCTGGAAAATCCCCTTGATATTTATAATTGAGAGAATGCTCGATGGTAGCCCAGAAATTCATAGCCAAGGTACGAATCTGAATCTCCACCAGAATCGTTCTTGCCCCCTTGATCGTGTCAACAGTATACTCAATAATCAAATGGTAAGAACGATAGCCTGAAGCCTTTCGATGAGTGATGTAGTCACGTTCTTGGACAACTCTCATGTCTTGCCTCTTACGAAGGATGGCAACAACCTCGCTCACGTCATCTACAAATTGAACCATGACGCGTAAACCTGCAATATCTTGCAAGTCCTGTTCCAATGTATCGTATCCAATCCCTCGACGAGCCATTTTTTCTTTTATACTTTCGATCGGTTTGACTCGACCAGTTACAAACTCAATTGGAGAATGTTTATTTTGTTTGCGGTATTGTTTTCGAATACCTCGGAGTTTTATCTTCAGCTCTCCGACAGCCTGAATGTAAGGATCTAAAAATTCTTCCCATTCTGTAATCATATACCTTTTTCATCCAATTCTCTATACACTTCGATTTATCTAGTTTTTGATTTTCTATGAAAAATCTTATACAATAAATACAATGCTTATTATACCATACAATCGCTTTCAAAGATAAGGAAAAAGTAAAAAAAATGAAACATTTAGAAATTGAAATGAAAACACTCCTAAAACAGGATGAATATAAAAAATTACAAACTCACTTTTCAGGAGTCACACCTATTACACAAAAAAATTACTACCTAGACACGCCTGATTTTTACCTTCGTAAGCATAAAATTGCTATGCGCATTCGTACTTTTGAAAATAGCGCTGAATTGACTATAAAAATTCCACAAAAAGTTGGAAATATGGAGTACAATCAAGATCTAAGCCTAGAGGAAGCAAACCATTGTCTTAAAGAATGTAAACTTCCACAAGGAATGATTCTTGATGAATTGACTAGCCGTGGACTTTCAACCAGTGGCTGGGTAGTTTTAGGTTGCCTAACTACTGTTCGTTACGAAAAGCAAACTTCTATCGGACTCATGGCTCTTGATCAAAGTGAATACTTTGATATTGTTGACTATGAGCTTGAATTAGAAGTAGAAGATGGTAAGCAAGGTAGTCTTGATTTCCAAGAATTTTTACAAGTCAATGAAATCCATTACAAAAAAGCTCCTTCGAAATTGGTTCGTTTTATAGAAAATATGAAAAAATACTGAAATAATCTTCTTTTTTTGATAAAATAAAAGGGATGAAAAATAATAGAATCTGCTGTAGAGAGCATTTATCACTAAAAGTGTTTTACTATAGCGATTTACTTAGTTTAAAGAGGACGGTTTATCGATGTCAGATACAAAAAACATGAAACTTTTCGCACTATCTTCCAACCAGGAAATTGCTCAAAGAATCGCAGATGCTGCGGGTGTTCCACTTGGAAAAGTATCTTCACGTCAATTTTCAGATGGTGAAATCCAAGTTAACATCGAAGAAAGTGTTCGTGGATACGATGTTTATATCATCCAATCAACTAGTTATCCAGTAAATAACCACTTGATGGAACTCTTGATTATGGTTGATGCTTGTGTTCGTGCTAGTGCTAATACCATTAACGTTGTACTTCCATACTTCGGCTACGCTCGCCAAGATCGTATCGCTTCTTCACGCGAACCACTTACTGCAAAACTGGTTGCAAATATGTTGGTGAAAGCTGGAGTTAGTCGTGTATTGACTCTTGACCTCCATGCCGTTCAGGTTCAAGGATTCTTTGACATTCCTGTAGATAACCTCTATACTATTCCACTTTTTGCAAAACATTACTGTGATAAAGGTTTGACTGGTTCAGATGTGGTTGTTGTTAGTCCTAAAAACTCTGGTGTAAAACGTGCTCGTAGTCTTGCTGAATATCTTGATGCTCCAATTGCCATCATTGATTATGCACAAGATGATTCTGAACGCAGTCAAGGTTATATCATCGGAGATGTCGAAGGTAAAAAGGCAATCTTGATCGATGACATTCTGAACACTGGCCGCACCTTCTCTGAAGCTGCTAAAATTTTGGAACGCGATGGTGCTACTGAAATCTACGCTGTATCCAGTCATGGATTATTCGTTAACGGTGCAGCAGAGTTATTAGATGCAGCAAATATCAAAGAAATATTGGTTACAGATTCTGTTGTGACAGAAAGTAAAAAACCTAAAAACGTACAATACATCACTGCTAGCGAATTGATTGGTGATGCCATGGTTCGTATTCATGAAAGAAAACCAGTTAGTCCACTATTTAAATAGAAATTAGGTGAGTTTTTGATTTATTTGGATAATGCTGCTACAACACCCCTGTCACCTGCAGCTATCTCAGCAATGACTCAAGTCATGCAAGAAACATATGGGAACCCTTCTAGTATTCATAGCCATGGACGCCAAGCGGGTAAACTATTACGAGAAGCTCGTCAAGAACTAGCAAGTTTACTAGGAACAAAGCCACAACATATATTCTTTACCACTGGTGGTACTGAAAGCAATAATACTGCTATCATCGGATACTGCCTTCGCCATCAAAATCGTGGAAAGCACATTATCACTACTGCGATTGAGCACCATGCTGTTCTAGAACCCATCAAATACTTGGTTGAAAATTTCGGTTTTGAAGTGACTATTTTACAGCCTGAAAATCAAGAAATTACTGCAGACCAGGTCAAAAATGCACTGCGTGAAGATACCATTCTTGTTTCTACTATGTTTGCAAACAATGAAACTGGTACACTTTTACCTGTTGCTGAAATTGGTGAAGTTCTAAAAAATCATCCAGCCGTCTATCATGTCGATGCGGTTCAGGCAGTTGGAAAACTAGAAATTCTTCCCGAAAAATTGGGAATTGATTTTCTTAGCGCTTCTGCACACAAATTTTATGGTCCAAAAGGCATTGGATTTCTCTATGCTGCATCTACAGATTTTGATTCCTACCTTCATGGTGGTGATCAAGAGCAGAAAAAAAGAGCTGGAACAGAAAATCTTCCTGCCATTGTGGGAATGGTAGCAGCTCTAAAGGATGATCTTGAAAACCAAGAACAAAACTTTAAAAAGGTTCAAAAACTAAAAGAAACATTCTTAAAGGAAATGGCTGACACAGACTATTATCTCAATCAAGGGAAAGACCAGCTACCTTATGTCCTTAATATTGGATTTCCAGGTCAACGTAATGATCTACTACTCCTTCGTCTAGATCTTGAAGGGATTTCTATTTCAACTGGCTCTGCTTGTACTGCAGGTGTCGTTCAGGTCAGTCATGTTCTTCAGGCTTTCTACGGAGAAGACTCGCCTCGCTTACATGAATCCGTTCGCGTCAGCATTTCACCTAAAAATACAGAACAAGAGATGATAACTCTCGCCAATACTCTTAAAAATATCATTGGAGGATAACTCAATGGCATTCGAAAAAACCATTAGTCTTAAAAATTGCCGTTATGATTACACACTTAGCCCAACCGTCAAAAAGTTCACTCTAAAAGATAATACTTTTTTTGAAACTAAAGTTGGGAACTATGAACTGACACGTCTTCTTGAAAAAGTCCCAAATAGTGGAGAAGGGTTCCAGCTTAAGATTATCATCAACAGAGACCTGACAGGTGCAAAAATCAATATCACAGATAAATTTGGCCTTCGTTTAGTTGACATTTTTAAGTCTGAGGAAACACATATTCACCAAGAGAAATTCTACTTCTTGATGGATAGTCTTGTTGAACGTGGTGTATTTACAAAAAGTGAAAGATAAAAGGTCGTTATGTTTCGATTAACTTACAAGGATCCTTATAAAGTTGAACGTGTGCAAGAATATGAAGATTATGAAGCACTCATGCTTTCTCTATCAGGTTGTGTAACCCTTCCTGATACGACTTTTATCACTTCATTAACACACAATGGAGTTGAGATCTATCAAGGGCTTCTTGGTGATCTCTATCGTTTTTTGAAATCTTACCACGAAAATAGCTAAACTAAGATTTTTCTTAGTTTTTTTTCGTTATTGTTGCTATTTTCACAAGCTTTATATAAAATAGTAAATAGAAAGGTTGTGATTTTGTGAAAGAAAAACAGTCTGCTATTCCTAAAGCAACAGCAAAGAGACTTTCTCTCTATTACCGTATTTTTAAAAGATTTAATGCTGAGAAAATTGAAAGAGCTAATTCCAAACAAATCGCAGAGGCAATTGGAATTGATTCTGCAACGGTTCGTCGAGACTTCTCCTACTTTGGGGAACTTGGACGACGTGGTTTTGGATACGATGTTAAAAAGCTCATGAATTTTTTCGCTGATCTTTTAAATGATAATTCTATAACTAATGTTATGCTGGTAGGTATCGGAAATATGGGGCACGCTCTTCTCCACTACCGTTTTCATGAGCGTAACAAGATGAAAATCATTATGGCTTTTGACCTAGATGACCATCCTGAGGTTGGTACCAAGACTCCTGACGGTGTTCCAATCTATGGAATCTCTCAAATAAAAGACAAAATCAAAGATAGTGATGTTAAAACTGCTATTCTTACTGTCCCTAGTATAAAATCTCAAGAAGTTGCTGAACTATTGGTTGACGCCGGAATCAAGGGTATTCTTAGTTTTTCACCTGTTCACCTACATCTTCCTAAAGACGTGGTTGTTCAGTATGTCGATCTTACAAGCGAACTTCAAACTCTCCTCTATTTCATGCGTAAAGAGGATTAGAAAGTGTAAATATTTATGAATAAACCAGTTATTGGGATTACAGGAAATGAAACCCCGCATCCAGATGATGATCTTATGATGAGTTATGCTGCAAAAGGCTTTGTTGAAGGGGTTAAGAAAGCTGGAGGTATACCCATTATCCTACCGATTGGTGATGAAGAAATGGCCAGTTACTACATTGGTTTGATTGATAAACTTATTCTAACTGGTGGACAAAATGTCGATCCAAAGTTCTACGGTGAGCCTAAAACAATCGATAGTGATGACTATCACCTTCAAAGAGATATTTTTGAGTTAGCACTCATTGAAGAAGCAATCAAACAAAAGAAACCAATTTTTTCTGTTTGTCGAGGCACCCAGCTCTTTAATGTGGCTATGGGAGGAACTCTTTATCAAGATATTGAAGACCATTGGCAGGATACTTCAGCCGAGTATACAACTCAACGTTTAGTCACCGAGCCTGATACTATTCTTCGAGATATCTATGGAGATATCTCCCATATCAACTCTTTCCACCATCAGAGTATTAAGGACCTAGCTCCAAATCTCAAGGTTGTAGCTCATGATCCTAAAGATGGAATTATCGAGGCTGTTACAACAACGGATGGTTTCCCTTACCTCGGTGTTCAATGGCATCCGGAATTTCTTTTTGAAAATCGCCCCAAAGATAAAACACTTTTCGACTATGTCGTCAATGAATTGTAAAACCTGTATCATATACAGGTTTTTTTACACCAGATCCGTCTTCTCACGGTAACTAAAATAGTCGGAATGTGAGACGATAAGATGATCCAATAAGACCAATCCCATTAATTCGCAGGCTTCTTTAACAAGCTTCGTAACATGGTCATCATTTCTACTCGGCATGACAGCACCAGATGGATGATTATGAACCAGAATCACAGATGTTGCCATATGCTTCAAAGCATAGTGGAGAATTTCCCGTGGTTCAGCAATACTTCTAGTAGCTGAGCCGATAAAAATGGTTTGCTGATGAATGATTTGATTTTGAGTATTCAGATAGAGCGCCACCAGGTGCTCTTGTTTTTTATCTCCCAGTTCAGCTTGCATCTTTTTAGCCAGTCTTTGACTACTAAGAATGCTCTCTGCCTCAATGGTTTCTTTTTTGTGAATACGACTTCCCAGCTCAATCATAGCTTGCAACTCAATAGCTTTCACTCTACCGATACCTGATAAACTCTGTAATTCTTGCAAGGTCATTTTTTTCAAATCAGTTAAGCAACTTAATTGATTCAATACTTTTTGAGCGATTTCAAAAACAGTTGATTGACGAGTCCCTGTTCGTAACAAAATGGCTAGTAACTCCTGATTACTCAAACTCTCTACTCCTTCTGTTACCAAGCGTTCCCTAGGCAAGAGCGAATCTTCTTGAAATGAAATACTGTACATAAAAATCCTCCTCACATTACTATTCGTGAGAAGGATCTAAAAACGGAAAATTTTATTTATTCTTAAATCTTTTCAAGTGCAAGACGCAAATCTTCAACCAAATCATCCACATTTTCAAGACCTATTGAGAGACGGATTTGATTTTTAGTTACTCCTGCTGCTTCCAGATCCGAGTCAGACAATTGAGCATGAGTTGTAGTTGCGGGATGAACTACCAATGATTTTGCATCAGCTACATTGGCGAGGTCTGAAAAGATTTCCAAGCTATCAATAACCTTACGAGCTTCTGCTTCTCCACCTTTAACATGGAAGGTAAAGATTGAACCAACACCTTTTGGTAAATATTTCTCCGCCAAGGCGTGGTAAGGGCTATCAGTTAATTTTGGATAATTAACTTTTTCAACTTTTGGATGGTTCACAAGGAAATCAACGATTTTCTCAGCGTTTTGCACATGGCGTTCAACACGGAGAGATAGTGTTTCAAGACCTTGTAGGAGCAAGAATGAGTTAAATGGTGAAAGGGCAGCTCCCATATCGCGAAGCAATTGCACGCGAGCAGCAACGATAAAGGCTGCAGCACCAACATCACGAGTATAGCTGATATTGTGGTAGCTTGGATCTTCATCGACTAATTGAGGGAATTTCCCTGAAGCAGCCCAGTCAAACTTACCGCTATCAACAATGACACCGCCAATTGTTGTACCGTGTCCACCGATAAACTTAGTTGCTGAGTGAACCGCAATGTCAACACCATGAGAAAAGACATTGATAAGATAAGGTGTTGCAAAGGTATTGTCTGCAACCAAAGGAATCTGATGTTTATGAGCAATTTCAGCTATTTTTTCAATATCAGGAATGTTGATGACTGGATTTCCCAAAGTTTCAATCAAAACAAGTTTGGTATTGTCTTTAATCGCTGCTTCTACCTCTTCTAGATTATCGATATCAACAAAAGTTGTGGTGATTCCATAGCGAGGAAGGGTTTCTTTCAATAGGTTAAAAGTACCACCGTAGATAGTTGAAGCTGCAACAACATGATCACCTGCATGAGCAAGTCCCAAAATTGTGTAAGTAATAGCAGCCATACCTGATGCAGTAGCAAGAGCACCAACACCACCTTCAAGTGCTGCAATACGTTCTTCAAAGGCTGAAGTTGTTGGATTGGTAATACGAGTATAGATATTTCCAGCTTTTTGAAGGGCAAAAAGGTCTGCACCCTCCTGTGTATCTTCAAATACAAAGGATGTTGTTTGGTAAATAGGAACTGCACGAGATTTTGTAGTCTCATCTACCACTTGTCCTGCATGCAATTGCAGAGTTTCAAATTTAAATTCACGAGTCATATTTAGACCTCCAAAGATTTCATTAGGTTCATTGTATCACCTATTTCACTAGGTTACAAATACAACTTTGTTATATCTTTGCATAAGCAATAGCTATGGCTATTATTAGAATTGTAGAACTTTTTTCAGATAGTTTAAAATGTTTGTTTTCACTTCTCCCATACTTTATAATGAATATGAAGGAGAAGACTATGACAGAAATTACTCATGAAATTGATTCAAACTTTGCAGGGCGTTTAAATATCTTGCGTGCTGGTGTACTAGGAGCTAATGACGGGATCATTTCCATCGCTGGAGTTGTTATCGGGGTTGCCAGTGCGACAAGCAATATCTGGATTATTTTCCTCTCAGGTTTAGCCGCAATTCTTGCTGGTGCCTTTTCTATGGCTGGTGGCGAGTATGTATCTGTATCCACTCAGAAAGACACTGAGGAGGCCGCTGTAGCCCGCGAACAACTTCTTTTAGATAAGGACTTGGATGCTGCTAAAAAATCCCTCTATGCAGCTTATCTTCAAAATGGTGAGTGTGAAACATCTGCTCAACTACTAACCAACAAAGCCTTTTTGAAAAATCCACTCAAGGCTTTAGTTGAGGAAAAATACGGAATCGAGTACGAAGAATTTACTAATCCTTGGCATGCTGCTGCATCTAGCTTTATTGCCTTCGTACTTGGTAGCCTACCACCAATGCTTTCCATTACGATCTTTCCAAGTGACTACCGAATCCCTGCCACTGTTTTTATCGTTGCGATTTCTCTATTGATTACAGGCTACACCAGTGCTAAACTTGGAAAAGCACCAACCAAAACAGCTATGATTCGTAACCTTTGTATTGGTCTTTTAACCATGGGAGTAACCTATCTGTTTGGACAATTGTTTAGTATTTAAAAAAGATACCGCGCGGTATCTTTTTTGCTATCAAAATATAAACAGTTAATTTGATTTACCAAAACCAACCTTCATTATCATTAATTGGTTCAGCCTCTTTAATCTTGCGTGGGCCTGTTCCATACATTTCAGCTTCGATATCTTCTTTTGTTGGTAGGATCGAAGCTAGGATAATGTAGATAATAATTCCGAGTCCAAAGTTTGCGATTGTAAAGATTGCAAAAAGGAAACGAACTAGGGTTACATCAAGATTCCACTTATCAGATAGACCTGCAAGAACACCTGATATCATACGATTTCTTCTCATTTTATAAAATTTTGTATTCATGATTTGTACCTCTTTCGGTTTTCTTAATCTTAGTATAGCACTAAGCTAAACTGTCTACATCAGTCCTTAGGCCGATTTAACAAGAGGAGTTTACCACGACAGAGACCACAACGATAGCGCTTGGTATCGATTTTTCGCTTTCTTTGATAGGTTTGGCGACAAGACTGACAAGTATAGACTAAGTTTGGCTTTTTATTAGCACTTGATAAGGGAGGAACAAAGCGGAGACCGTCTACCTCTTTTAAAAGTTGCTTAAAGGCTAAATCCTTATGCTGATAGCCCTTGCCTTCAAAGTAAAGATGGTAATGGCAGAGCTCGTGACGGACAATCTTTCGAAACACATCCAAACCAAGTTCTTGATAGACTTTGGGATTGAAATCCAAATGACCATCTTTTGGGAAAAATCGTCCACCTGTCGACCGCAGACGAGTATTCCACTGAGCTTGGTGTTTGAAAGGTTTTCCAAAATCCTCTAAAGAGACCTGTTTAACGTAATCAGTTAGATTCATTTGGTGCAAGAAGCGACAGATTCACTTTTTCGCGGTCAGCATCGATTTTTTTCACCCAAACAGTAACCAAATCGCCAACCGAAACTACTTGACTCGGATGTTTAATAAATTTCTTACTCATGTGAGAGATATGAATGAGACCATCCTCATGGATACCGATATCAACAAAGGCACCGAAGTCAACGACGTTGCGCACAACTCCTTCAAGCTTTTGCCCAACTTGTAAGTCTTTGATATCCAAGACATCTTGGCGAAGAACTGGAGCGTCAAAAGAATCACGGAAATCACGACCTGGTTTGAGAAGGTCTGCGATGATATCTTTAAGTGTTTCTTGACCAAGGTCTAGCTCTTGAGCCATTTCATTAACTGAAATAGATTTGAGTTTGGCTTGCGCTTCTTCATTTAGGTCTTTAATGTCCAAACGTTTGAAGAGTTCCTTGACTGCAGCATAGTTTTCTGGGTGAACACCAGTATTGTCAAGGATGTTGCTACTTTCAGGGATACGGAGGAAACCTGCTGCCTGTTCAAATGCTTTGGCACCTAGACGAGGGACTTTCTTGATTTGAGCTCGTGAGGTGATTTTTCCTTCTTCTTCACGATACTTAACAATATTTTCTGAAATAGTTTTGTTAAGCCCTGCGACATGAGAAAGCAAGGCTGGACTAGCTGTATTGATATTGACACCGACTTGGTTCACTACTGTATCAACAACAAAGTCTAGACTTTCAGACAGTTTCTTTTGACTAACATCGTGCTGATATTGACCGACACCAATGGATTTGGGATCGATTTTAACCAACTCAGCCAGTGGGTCTTGCAGGCGACGAGCAATAGAAATAGCAGATCGTTTCTCAACGGTTAACTCAGGAAACTCTTGACGGGCAAGTTCACTAGCGGAGTAGACAGACGCACCACTCTCATTAACAATGACATAACTAACTTCTGGAAAATCCTTGAGCACTTCAGCGACAAAAGCTTCACTTTCACGACTAGCAGTACCATTACCGATGGCAATGATTTCCACACCGTATTGACCAATCAAATCTGCTAAATCACGTTTAGCTTCTTCGATTTGACGAGCCGAAGCTGGTTTGACTGGATAAATGACTTGTGTCGTCAGCATCTTCCCGGTCGCATCAACTACTGCCAGCTTGGCACCTGTACGAAAGGCAGGGTCAAATCCAAGGACCACGCGCCCTTTAAGAGGTGCAACAAGGAGAAGATTACGCAGATTGTCAGAAAATAGTTGAATAGCTCCTTCTTCTGCCTTCTCTGTAAGTTCGGTACGAATACGGCGCTCGATAGCAGGCAAGACCTTTTTCTTAACTGACTGTTGAACAACTTCATCAATATAGGCATTTTTCACCTTGAAACGAGCAGCAAAGAAAGCTAGGATACGATCCGTCGCATGTTCAAAACCTACTTTTAAGACGCCTAGCTTCTCCCCACGATTGAGAGCCAAGGTTCGATAGCCCTGCATGTTGCCAACTGTCTCTGAAAAATCATAATAAATCTGAAAAACTTGTTTTTCATCAAGACTTTCATCCTTGACTTGCGAAGTGATTTTAGAGTGTCTCAACACTTCCTGATAGGTCATAGCTCGAAGATTGACATCTTCAGATAGAGCTTCTACCAAAATATCAACTGCCCCAGCCAAGGCTTCTTGACCAGTCGCAAATCCTTCACAGACAAATTTCTCAGCTTCTTTCTCTAAGCCATCTACATTCTGCAAGATCAAGCGAGCAAGAGGAAATAGTCCAGCTTCACGAGCAATGGTTGCCTTGGTCCGACGTTTTTCTTTAAAAGGTAGATAGAGTTCTTCTACGTCTGCTAATTTCTCAGCTGCCAGGATAGCTTCTTCCAGTTCCTTGGTCAGCTTGCCTTGTTCTTGAATCTTAGCTAAGACCGCTTCCTTACGATCATTGAGGTTGGTAAGACTTTTATCAAGATCAATAATAGCCTTGATAGCAACCTCATCCAAACTTCCAGTCATATCTTTCCGATAACGAGCGATAAAGGGAATAGTTGATCCTTCTGCTGTCAAAGACAAAACCGTATCAATTTGCTTTAAAGTTACACCCAAATCTTGGGAAATTTTTTCATATTTTTTATCCATAGAACTATTATACCATAAGGAAGAAAGCTTGTTTTCATTAATGTCACAGTTAGCTTGGTATTTGTTGAAGATTAAAATTCATTGGTCTTAACAATTTAAAATTAAACCTTTTGGCTGAAATAATAGTATAATAGAGGAAACGATTAGAATTGAGGTATGCCCAATGGCTGTTAAATTTACAAAAACTGATGACTTAGATAAGATGTTCGAAGAATTCGCTAAACTCCCTGATTTGAAACAAGTGACATTTCCAGACGATAAAGAAAAGAAAGATAAGGCAGAAAAGAAAAAATAGATGACGATTTTTCAAAGTCTGCCTTCGAGTATTTTACAAGCTGGCGCTATTTTTCTATCAATCATCATTGAGGCCCTACCCTTCATTTTGATTGGAAGCATTATTTCTGGTGCTATCGAAGTCTATGTGACTCCTGAGAAAGTTTATAGATTTCTCCCTAAAAATCGCTTGGGGAGAATCTTTTTTGGTACATTTATAGGGTTTCTCTTCCCATCTTGTGAGTGCGGAATTGTTCCGATCATCAATCGTTTCTTGGAAAAAAAGGTTCCAAGCTATACAGCTGTCCCATTTTTGGTCACAGCTCCAATCATCAATCCCATCGTACTCTTTGCGACTTATTCGGCCTTTGGTAATTCATTTAAAATGGTGTTACTACGTGCTTTGGGCGCGATTCTAGTTGCTACTATATTGGGTATCTTTCTTGGTTTTGTCTGGGAGGGACCTATCCAAAAGGAAAATAGATTGGCTTGTCATGAGCATGATTTTTCTCACTTGACTTCAGGTCAGAAACTTCTTCAGATCTTCATCCAAGCTATTGATGAATTCTTTGATATGGGGCGTTACTTGGTTTTTGGCTGTCTGTTTGCCAGCATTGTCCAGGTCTATGTACCAACTCGGATTCTGACTTCTATCAGTGCAACACCACTACTTGCAATTGTTCTTCTGATGGTCTTATCCTTCCTACTATCTCTCTGTAGTGAAGCGGATGCCTTTATCGGATCTTCTCTTCTATCAAGTTTTGGCTTTGCTCCAGTGCTTGCCTTTCTAGTTATAGGTCCCATGCTTGATGTCAAGAACCTACTCATGATGAAGAATTATCTCAAAACTCGCTTTATCTGGCAGTTCATGACCATCGTAACTCTTGTTGTTCTTGTCTATTCTTATATAGTCGGGGTGATGCTATGATACGATTTTTTATTTTGATGAGTTATTTTTTCTTAACCCTTCATCTACATCTATCAGGTAAGCTCAATCAGTATCTAAACCTCCACTACTCTTACCTGGCTTATATCACTATGTCTTTATCTTTGCTACTAGCCATCGTTCAAGCCTATATTTGCTTCAAGCGTTTGAAAGAACATAGTCACTTACATAGTTTTTCAGCCAAGCTTGCTAGTTTTGTCCTCTTAAGTTTGCCCTTGTTAGTTGGATTTACATTTCCAACTGTCGCTCTAGATTCGCAAACAGTATCGGCCAAAGGATATTATTTCCCTTTGTCGGAAGGAACTGATAAGGCAATCCAAGCAAGTGAAGGAACTAGCAGTCAGTATCTTAAACCAGATACGAGTATGTTTTATTCACACACAGCTTATGTAGACACTGTTCGTAAGAGTGCTGATAAATACTTAGCTCAATCTAGTATAGTTATCAATGATGAAAATTACCTGGAGGTCATGGAAGCTATCTACGATTTTCCAAACGAATTTGAAGGTAAGGAAATCGAGTTTACTGGATTTGTCTACAACGATCCAAATCATACCAATAGTCAATTTGTTTTTCGCTTTGGTATTATGCACTGTATCGCTGATTCAGGAGTCTTTGGACTTTTGACTACAGGAAACACCAATCAGTACGAAAATAACACTTGGGTGAGAGTCAAAGGTAAGATTAGCAATCACTACCACAAAGAACTCAACCAAGTCCTCCCAACCCTTGAAGTCCAGTCCTTCATCAAAGTAGACAAACCCGAAAATACTTATGTTTACAAAGAATTTTAAAAAGTAGCCTGAGGTGGCTACTTTTTCTTGTTTAATAAGCTTTTAACTTCTTGTGCTCCGATCTGATCGCCAGCTTTTTCAAAAAGTTCGATAGCTTGTAAAAAATTCTCTTGCGATTTTTCTGAATTTTCAGCAGAATAAATCTCACCTAAACCTCTATAGGAACATGCTTGAGCTATCAGATCATCTGTTTGTAATGCTTGTTTTAAGGACTGTTCCATATACATGATTGCTTTTGCTATTTCCCCTAGTTTTAATCGTAAATAACCTTGCTCATAATTATTGACAGAAGATTTGAGTGCATCCTCTGAAAAAGAATCTTCAATAACTTCTCGCTCTTTATCGATATAGTTAAGAGCTGTTTGATAGTCATTCATTTCACGATAAACCATGGCTAACTGGTGATAGCCTATATGTTCATTTTCTTTATCTTGACTTGATATTGCTATTTCAAGATATTTTTGATAAATCAGTAAAGCTTCTTTATAGTCTTTTTCAAAGAGCTTGATATAACCCATCAAATTGAGAAGGCTGTAATCCTTGCAAGTTTCTAATGAGAAAGTTTCTGAGACTAATTTCTTGGCCTCTTCAATCTTCCCCTCAAACAATAATTCCCAGGCTTGATTCATGCTTATTCTCCTCCAGCTTATGTTGTATAGAAATCAATCGACAAATCACTATCAGAATCGTATTTTTTCCAGGCTATACTGAAGCCATAATAGTCTTCAAATTCTGGATGCCAGTCATAATAAAGTGGGATACGGCTAAATTTTCTTGCAACTACTTCATCTTCAAATTCTGGGGACTCTCCTGCAGTAATTCCAAATTGAAGGCCATTCATTTCCCAGGTGTTTCCCCAAACATTTTCATCTGATAGAACGTCAATCCAACGAGAGGCGTCAATATCAAAATCTGCACATAACTCTAGTATGAAGAATTTTCTATAGTTTACTTTGGCGGGCTTAATATAAAAGGCACCATCCACCTGATACTTTTTATCTCTGGCTTGTATTTGTGAGAGACTTTCATTGGACTAGGAACTCCATTTAACTCTAACCAAAAGTGTCCCAAGGGAGTTTTGATTCCATTGTAGATTTGTTTAGAATCTACTTTTACTTTTTTAAAGCAAGCATCTAAAATCCTTCCATGTTTAACTAGATTTGCACAAACTATTGTAGAAGTCAGTGGATCAAAATCTGTATACCTACGAATGACACGTTTTAACTTTTCGACGGGAAAAGTGATATCCTTTGGTAGGGCATGATACTTCTGGACAACTAAAGCAGTTTTTTCAGTATTTTCCTTCCCGGTTGGAACAATCACACCATGCCCGACATGAATAGTTGGGTCGTCACAGATATAAGTATAACCATTTCCACCTTCTTGAAACTCAACAACTACAATATTTAACTCTTGATCAGGATCGAAAAGTGGTTCTGCTTTTGCACTGGTCTGGCGCTCATAAAAAGTGAAACAATCTTTATTATCCTCTTCACCAAAGACCATAAAACTACCACAATTTGGGCATTTCCACATATAGAAGGAAGCCTCTGAAATGTCTTCATAGGAAATTGTATCATTACCATCTTTTTTATTCATGATTTCTACTAATAGCTCATCCGAATAAACCGAATAAGCATTTGGATCAGGGGCTTTGTGGTCGTTCATTGCTTGACCACATCTACAAGTCCATTTTCCCATAATTAACCTCAGTCACGACTTAATTCTTCAAGGAAAAATTGATTGAGAGTTTTCCAGTCTTTCTTTTCCTCTGTAACACTTTGAACGTAGCCATCCAGCTCTTGGATATTTTTGATGATAAAGTCCTGAATTGGCTCTATAGGCTCAATTTCCATACCTTCAGGTCCCTTTACCTTTATATCAAGCAATCTAGACACATGCTCTTTCATTTCATCAGGGAGGAGTTCTTTGACCAAATCATCAAATAAAATCGGTGGAACAGAGTGATGTTTTTCAATCCAACGACAAGCTAAAATGGGACGAAGTGCATAGAAAAACTTTTTAGGTTTGACCTTATCTCCTGAAAGATACTTATTCATTTGAGTTCTAGCAGTATTCAAGTAATGGTGGAGCATCTTTTTCTCGGAAAAATACTGACTGGCAAGCGGACGGATACGGTTAATAAAATCTGCATCTTGCTGGTAAACGATTGGTGACTGTAACCACTCAAAGAGGGTTGGATTTGACTTATAAAGCAACTTTAAAGCCTTGTCCAAATCCCAACCACTCACATCCCATGTATCGTCAATTGGTAGTTCGATGACATCTCGATGATCGTTCAAGCTTAGATAAAAATCTTGCTTGTGCTTATATATGAAACGTACATCAAAGTCACTATCAGGAGACTCAAAGCCCCAAGCACGACTACCAGACTCAATTGTCCACAATACTGTAACACCATAATCACGCTCAATTTCTGCTAGTTTTTCAGGTACTAGCACATTCATTTCTTCTTGTGTTTGCATGGTAGTTCTCTTTCTATATTCAAGCTACTTCTTCGGCGCGATTATTGATTAAGTCAATTGTTTGGACAATATTCCTCAATACTGGTATTTGATGTTGAAATAGTACTTGTACGGATCCATAAGATTTAAACGGTTCTTGTGTCAGGATAGACTTATCCATACAACCATTTTCAACGACATAATCGACAATCAATTTCACAAAAGAAATTTGCTTAGCATTAAGGCTTTCATCTGACAAGAACTTAGAAAACACTTGATTAGCGGCCTCTCTATTCAAACCAATAATCTCACGAACCAATCTAGGAATAGCCTTGTTCTCATAGTGCTGCTGATAGTCAGTTTTACTTCCTAATTTTTCCCATAATAGAGTTTCTAAATCTAATAAATCTTGAGGAGTCAACTTCTTGTTATGATACAATTTAGAAATTGCTTCCTCATCCAAATGAGCTTTCAAGTAATGCTCAACTTTTTCGTTATAGGATCGAAGATCATTTACCTGCAAATAAGGAGTGGTTTCATATACAGTAGACAGAATTCGATCTTCAAAATTGACATAATATACCTTTCGGCTCGTTTTATCCAATAATTGCAATAAATCCCTTAGAGAAAGGCGTATTTTTTCAAGTTCAGACAAGCTTACTTCCTCCCAAAATTCAGGTTCTTGAACTTTCCTGATAATTTCAGCCTGTGCAAAGACCTGAGGGATATTGCCAACAGAAGCAAGAGCCTGAGCAGTTTTCATAACTTGAAATATATGAGTCCGTGATGGCTTAGAGGTTAGTTGTCCTACTTGAATTTCTAACATCCATAAATCAAATCGTCTCGCCATTTCATTTTCTTTATCTTCATCAAACATGAGAGGAGATATATGAGTATGAAGATTTTCACATGAAATCGTTGTAAGATTTTGCCAATTTTCTAATTTCTTATAGGTATAAACCGTATCTAGAACCATACGAACCCTAAAGTCTAACTCATTCAAGTCCTCTACATGTCTATGAAGTTCTGAGACCAGTTGCTGACGATACTCTCTTGCAAATGAATCCTCTTGATAGTGAAGATCCTGCAGTTCATGAATCAAGTCCACCTTGATATTAAACAAACGCTGTGCCAAGGGAACAATATGACGTCCATTTCCTTCTCTAGGATCTGCTTTGAAGTATTCAAAGTTGTCACCATAATCAAATACCAAAAAGTTTTCCTTATCCTGATCAGGTCCAAACAAATCTTTACAGAGACGGGTTCCACGACCAATCATCTGCCAAAATTTTGTTTTTGATCGCACTTTCTTGAAAAAGACTAAATTGACAACCTCTGGAACATCAATACCTGTATCCAACATGTCAACTGAAATTGCAATTTGAGGGTATTTCTCTTTGATTTTAAAATCATCAATCAAGGTCTGATAATGTTTAATACTGTAATCAATCACCTGAGCATAGTCGCTCCCCTTTTCAGGATATCGTTTATTAAAAATCTCTCTAATAAATTCAGCATGATGATGATTCTTGGCAAAGATGATAGTTTTTCCAATCTCATCACCCGAAGCCGTCTGAATCCCTCTCGTCATTAGTTCATCTAGAACAATCTCTACTGTACCTTTATTAAAAATAAAGGAATTAAAAGCTCCAGCATCAATGTCTTTTTCTAGACTATCATCTTCAAATTGGCTATCAAAATATTCTTTATCTTCTTGGGATAGATCATCGTAATGAAGCCCATCTGTAGGTAATTCTAACTTGGTTTCAATCGAATGATAGGATACCAAGTATCCATCCTCAACAGCCTTTTCAAGATCATAAGCATAGGTAGGAACACCATTTTCCAAGTTAAAAAATCCATAAGTATTTTTATCAAGGTCCTGACGAGGTGTGGCCGTTAACCCTACGATTCTAGCATCAAAATAATCAAAAATGGCCTTGTATTTTTGATAAATAGACCGATGGGACTCGTCAATAATGATAAGATCAAAATGACCAACAGTGAAAGGACGTTGAATAACTTCTTCCTGATCACTAATAGCTCCAATCATGGTCGGATAAGTGGAAAATACCATACGACTTGATCGTGCCCCAGCTTTATCCTCTAAAAAGTTACAAACCGAAAGATCTGGAAGTAATTTTCTAAATGAATCATAGGCTTGTTTTACAAGAGATGTTCGGTCAGCTAGAAAGAGAACATTTTTGACCCAATTGTGACGTGATAGGATATCAACAAGAGAAACTGCTGTTCGAGTTTTCCCAGAACCAGTTGCCATTACCAAAAGAGCTTGTCTTCGATTGTTGGAAAAAGCCTCACAAACACTTGCAATCGCATGTTTCTGGTAATATCGGCCAGAAATATCGTCTCTGATTTTACTAGAAATATCCTCCAGAGGTTTTTGCAAATGCCGTCTGTCCATCAATAATTGCAATTCTTCTTGAGAATAGAATCCTGCGACCTGGCGACGATTTACACCATCAAGAATGTAGTGCTTGAGGCCATTTGTAATAAAACAAATCGGTTGGTAACCTATTTTTTCCTCTAGCGCATTAGCATATTCCTTGACTTGTACCTCACCAACTTCTGGATTAACTGCAGCCTTTTTAGCTTCAATAATTGCTAAAATCTTTCCATTTTTACCATAAAGGACATAATCACAATAACCTGTTCCTGAACCGTGTTTCAGTCCATTAACAGCGACTTCAACTCGACAATTTTCTTCAAATTTCCAACCCGCTAATCGTAAATCAATGTCAATAAAAAGTTTTCTCGTCTCAGCCTCAGATAACTGATCGATATGAAAGGAAACCTCTTGCCGTTGAGCAGCAGTTTCACGTTTTTCTGTATAATTCTCTTGAACTTCCAAGGACTGTACAGCCATTTGTTCATGAAAGTCGGGCATAACAGGTAAACTGTCTTGCAGTTCCACCATGGCTTGTGGTGTTTCTCTTTTCTTGACATTCTCTGAAATTGGCAATAACTTCTCGTCAAAAAAACGTTCCACAAACTCATTGCTGTAGCAGTAATCAATAAAGTTTACGAACTGGTACAAATGATGTAAGGCTAAAATCGCTTCACGTTCCTTGATCTCCCCACCATGAGCAGCATGATTGCCCCAACGTATCAAGAGAACCATCTGACTATGAAGCTCTGGATCTACGATTTCTCTAAAGTCATCATCCCACACCAATGAAGACAAGGTAGCACGATAAGGGGCTTCCAAATAGGAATCATGGCTATAAATCCAATGAACAGCCTGCTCCAAGGCACGACGAGCCATGAAAGCTGTCGCTACAGTGGATGCTCCAATCATATTTTCAGCTTCTATACAGGGCCTCGAAAAAGATTCATACTCCTCGTTATTTAAAAGAAAATCAAAATTTCCCATTTTTCTCTCACTTTGACTAAATAGATAGCTATATTATACTAGATTTTAAGCTATTTCTCCACAGTTTTATAGCCATCTGACAAGCAAATTGTGATTTGTCAACCTGAGCCACAAAGTCTGCGAACTCGTTTTGGAGGGAAAGAGGGGGGAGGGGGATGGCAATATTTTTAATCATCGATAAGTTAAAATTTTTTTGACGTACGCCTCTTTGTTGATTCAATAGCATGGATCGTAAATTTTGAATTACATAATAAACATATATAGTATTCGTGATTTTATCATCTAATTTTGCGAAAGCAATAGCTTGATTACAAGACATTACTTTAGTATTGATTGATGATTTTAAACCCGCAGTATCATACATTCCTAGTAATAAACTACCTTTTTCAATTATTTTTGCAGAACTACATTCAATTGCCTTTTCTGTAATTTTTTCAGAAGAATCATCAATGTATTTATGTTCTAGTTCTCCTGATGTAATCCAAGGAATATGTCCTCTAAAATATTTTTCTTCATTTTTTTTAGGAGTTCCACCGCTTTTCCATATTCCAAATTCTTTTAAAGCATGTTTTTCCCAACCCATTTCATTCAGAACAGGATCCCCAAACATCTCGTTAAATCGGGATTTTACAAGATTTAAGAGTAATTTTGATTGATGTCTTCTTTTTAAAATCTGATTATCTAAATTCTCTAAATTCTGAATAATTTTTTCTTGGACATCTATATCTTCATGGAACGTAACTTCAAACTCCGAAAATTGAGTTTTATTGATTATTGGGACAACGGGCGCATTGGAAATAAAATCTAATTTAGATTTATTATATAGCAATAAATATGCTAAATATTTAGATAAAATTAATTCATTCGGAACAATTGCATTAATTTGTTGATTAAATGATAATTCAGATTCAGAAATCATAACTTTACCAATTATACCTATACAAGTTACTAATACCGAATTTTTGGGGACGATTCTTGCATTGTTTCGTGCTTTCTCAGAAATATAATTTTTATTCCCTTTTGATGACGAAGTTTCATCTATAGTTTTAAAGTCATCTGGTTTTATAAAAGGGATATCATTGCTATTATAAAATTCCAATAGTTTTTTACTAGGTGTATTTCCTGTAATAATTTTTCCAAGATCACCCAACTTCACTTTCTTCACGCGACCACCTCCTCGAAATATCGGGATTTGCACTTAAGAGATGAATTTCTGATGGGAATGTTTCACATTACTTTGATTTACCATAGCATAAGCTAGAGTAGTGTCAATTTTGCTGTGACCTAGCAGTTTTTGGACTTGTTCGATAGGCATTCCCTTATCAATTGCCTTTGTTGCTAGTGTTCTTCTAAATTTATGTGGGTGGACTTTTTGGATTCCAAGCTTTTGTCCTAACTTTCTTAATCGAATCTCAACACCAGCTATTCCGAGTCTCTGGGCTTTTCCAAGCAAAGTAACAAAAAGAGCTGGATGATTATCTTCTCTGCTATTGATATAGTTTTTTAAATGGATTTTCGTACGAGCATCAAAATAAACAGGTCTCTCCTTTTTACCTTTCCCAAATACTACACATTCACGATTCTCAAAGTCAATATCTGAGCGATTCAGCTGCACAAGCTCTCCCACGCGCATTCCTGTTGAAGCTAGTAGATCAATCATTGCCAAATCTCTTAGGTTCTCACAATTATCTCGCATGATTTCAAGATGTTCATCCGTATAAGTTTCCTTTACAGTTTGTTCTGTCTTTATTTTTTTAATCCGTCGAATAGGATTTTTGATGATATATTCCTCCTGCTCAAGCCAAGCAAAAAACGAAGACAAGATGCGTCGAATATTGTCCAAATTTGCTTTACTGCAATCTTTTTCTGACTGATACTGTGCTAGATATCTTCTCAAATCATCTGTTGTCAGTTGTGTTACAGACTGCTTTATGCTTGTAAATAAATTTTCAATGGTCCTTTGATAATAACGAATCGTTTTTGCACTACACCCCTCCACCTGTTTAGCAGTAATGAACAAGGCTAACAAGGAATTATTGGTATACTTCTGTTGATTTACACCATTCACTAAATGGCGCTCTAAACTCTCCCGCAATGCTAGTAATTGTGCATTGTTTAAAAGGGGTAACATTTCTTGAATGATGATTGTCACTTTTGTTTCCATATATTCTCACTTTCATTATTTCAATAAAAAGAGACAATATTAGTTTTCTGCATTACAGAATTCTAATACTGTCTGTTTAACTTTTTTTACTTTTAGGATTTAAACATCCAAACTTAATTCTTGCCATTAACTCTAAATGAATTTTCAGATACCCATTTGGTGTAGGAAGCTAACTTTTCATCTGTCAAGGCTTCTACTGCGATAGTCACGCACATAGCGACCGCTTCTTCAACTGTTACAGAAAAACGATAACCATTTAATTGTAAAAATTTCACCAAAACGAAGAAAGCCGTTCGTTTATTAGCATTGGCAAAAACATGCTTCTTAATCAATTGGACAAAAAGTATCGTTGCCTTATCAAAAATTGTTGGATAAAGAGGTTTGCCAAAAACAAATTGTTCTGGTAAATTGACAATCATATTTAAGGCAGAAGGACTAACTGTCTGAATTTTTTCATTAGGTGAATACCGTTGAATTGCTAAAGCATTGATTTTCTCGATTTGCCTTTCTGTAAGATAGACTGTCATTTTTCCACCAATGCTTTGAAAATATCATCGTATTCATCAAAGATTTTATCCAAATTTAAGTCAAAGGCATCATCAGATACATAAGAAATCTGATGTCCAGACTCTTCGGGAGTAAAGATGATTTCACCACTTGGTAACAATTTCGCTTCGTATTTAACACCACTTGGAATATTGAATTCACTCGGAATGGTAATGGTGATTGAATTTCCTTGTTTTCTTGTTTTTACTACCATCTGATTTCCTCCTTTGAAGTATTATAACAAATAATTACCGTAATTACAATGACAGAATATTAGCCAAAATACTCTTGCATGAGAGATTTCTTCAAAGTTTCAAGTTCTTCTAGTGATTTTTGAATTGCCAATTGTGATTTGTCAACCTGAGCCACAAAGTCTGCGAACTCGTTTTGGAGGGAAAGAGGGGGGAGGATTACTTTGAGTTCACTTAATATTTTTAAATTTATATTCTTTTGTGCTGATTCTGGAGCTTGACTTTCTAGTATCTTTTGAAAGTAACTAAACCAATAATGAATAAATATATTATTGGTTCTTTCTCCCGGAATAAAACCAACAATGCTATCTGGAAAACATGAATCAAAAGCCAATATACTTGTTTTAGCTATATTAGCTGCTATAGTTATACATAATGTTCCTTTATCCCACAGTTTACTTTGTTTAAGACCAAACTCAGAATATGTAGAATGATAATCTACAATATAGTTTCCTGAATTAGCTACATCTCCCGTCTGTATAAACGGATAGATTCCTCCAAATAATTCCGAAGCATTTCGTGGTCTATGCTTAGAAACACCACGTCCAATGGTTCCAATTTTATTAAGTGTTTCAATTTCCCATCTCATTTCATTCAAAACAGGATCCCCAAATATCTCGTTAAATCGGGATTTTACGAGCAAGTTCAATTCATTTAACTGAAATCTTCGTTTGGCAATAACTCTCTTGATTATATTAAGGGTCTTAACAATATTATCTTGAGATTCAGGATGTAACAATTCTAACTGTAGATTTAATAATATGTTCTTGTTCAAATGAGGAATTGTAGCCCCTGTTGCACGATCTCGTAAATACTGTGACTTACTTTCTAAAAATAGAGCCAAATAATCAGATAAAATCTTATCTTTATAATATTCATTCTGTTTTAGGACTGTGATAGTACTGCCAATAGCACCTGACAGTCCATATCCAATTGTTCCTGCATTAGCGCCATCCCATGCTATCAAAATATCTTCAGGGAGAACTTCAGTTATATTTAAACTATCAGTAAATTTTAAATTATTGTCATTTCTCAAATCATCGATTTGAATATAACGTTTACTTTGACTGGTTTGTAAAGTATGAATATCAGCTTTTTTACCTTTTTTTAGAGAAATCACTTCCCCCAACTTCACTTTTTTCATACGTTCATCTCCCTACTTTAGTAATTCTTCTAACTCTGCTAAGCCAGCTTGAATTTCTTTTTCTAGATCATTGATTTTCTTTAAGATGACTTCTGTTGGTTCATACTCAACTTTTTCATATTCGATTTCTTTGTATTTATTGATGGACAAATCAAAATCATTTTCCTTAATCTCATCAACTGGAACAAAGAAGGACTGGTCTGTTCTCTTGCGATCTACTTCTTTCTCTAATTGATGGTATCGTTGAATAATATCTGGAATATCATTTTCGTTGATAGGCTGGCGTTTATCATCTAAACTCAGACCGTCTGCTTTCATATCGTAAAACCAAACCTTATCCGTTCCACCATTTCCAGTCTTAGTGAAGATAAGGATAGCGGTTGAAACCCCTGCATAAGGCTTGAAAACACCACTTGGCATTGAAATAACTGCATCTAGTTTATGGTGCTCAACTATTTCCTGACGAATCCCTTTATGAGCTTTAGAGGAGCCAAATAGGACACCGTCCGGTACAATAACAGCTGCACGTCCACCTGGCTTCAAAGTGCGTAAGAAAAGAGCAAGGAAAAGCAACTCTGTCTTCTTAGTCTTAATCGTAGCCAACAAATCTCCAGAGGTTGAATCATAATCAAGAGATCCTTTGAAAGGTGGATTGGCTAAAACTAGAGTATATTTATCAGCTTCTTCGTTATCTTGAGAGAGAGAATCTAGATAGCTAATTTGGGGATTTTCAACCCCATGGAGCATCATGTTCATAGCCCCAAGTCTCAACATTGTCGTATCCGTATCATTCCCATGAAACATGGTATTGTGGAAATGCTTTACACTGTCTATATTTGTCTGCCACTCTTCTTTTCTACGGTCTAAATAGCGACTAGCTGAAACCAAAAATCCTGCAGAACCCATGGCAGGATCTGAGATAATATCCTTAATTGTCGGTTGCATGAGTTCAACCATCATATCGATGATATGACGAGGAGTACGAAATTGACCATTTGCCCCTGCCTGAGATAATTTTGACAATAGATACTCATAGATATCTCCAATATCTTTTATATCCGTAGGTAACTCATCCAGAGCCGCTATAGCCTTTTGTAAGGTAGCAGGTTTATTGATTTGAAAAATAGCATCCCTCATATAACGTGAAAAAGCTGTATCGTCAGTATCCCCCTTCATATTCTTAATAAATGGAAATATCTCTTGTGACATCAGGCGATAAACTTCTTGCGCATCTCCTAAGTTCTTAAAGGTTGACCAACGATACTCGGGTTTATCTTTTGGGAAAATTCCCTCATAGGGAATACCTAGAAATTCAGCATCATTTTCTCGTCCAAGTTCGACCCTATCCAAGTCTTTCATAAATAAAAGATAAGTCAATTGCTCAATGTTAGTCAAAGGATTCGCATTTCCCTCTGTCCATAACATTTCCCAAAGCTGATCAATCTTATTCTTTAATTCTCCTGTAATCATATTTTACCTCTCAAAATGTTTCAATTTTAAAAAACTGTCATTTAAAATCCTAAAACTTCTTATATCCCATTTTATCAGAATCCTAGGCCATTATCAAAAAATTATTATAGTATCTACAGAAAAAAGCCTACGATAGGCTTTTTCATCTGACAATATCTTTATACATATCTGGTCTTCTGTCTCTAAACAAGCCCCAGTTCAGGCGCTCATTTGCACCTTTATCAAGATCATACGTAGTTAACAAGATCTCTTCGCCTTGTCGTTCTGCTTGGGTCAAGATAGCTCCTGATTCATCTGTCATAAAGGATGAACCATAGAAGTTAAGGCTAGAACTTTGGCCACCATTTTCCTCGCAAGGTTGGACTTCTTCCATACCATAACGATTGGCTGCGATAACTGGAACGATATTAGCTGCTGCGTGCCCTTGCATGGTACGTTGCCAATGTCCACAACTATCTGTATCCAAAATTGGTTCCGAACCAATGGCTGTTGGATAAAAGAGCAATTCTGCACCATTTAAGGCAAGGCAACGGGCTGTTTCAGGGAACCACTGATCCCAACAGATCCCAATACCAATCTTGGCATAGCGAGTATCCCAGACCTTGAAACCAGTATTTCCTGGAGTAAAATAGAACTTTTCTTGATAATAATGGTCATCAGGAATGTGAGTCTTCCGATAAACACCTAGTACTTCTCCATCAGCATCAATGACAGCTATCGAATTATACAAGACATTACCATCTTTTTCATAAAAACTAATGGGCAATACGACCTTTAGTTCCTTGGCAATTGATTTAAAATGCTGAATAGCCGTATTTTCTGTAACCGACTGGGCATACTGGTAGTAGTCATATTGACGTTCCTGACAGAAATAGGGACGTTCAAATAATTCTGGTAAAAGAATGATCTGGGCTCCTTGCTCCGCAGCTTGACGGACTAAACGTTCAGCTGTTTGGATATTCGTTTCCACATCCTTAGCGCATTGCATCTGAATAGCTGCAACCGTTACATTTCTCATCTTTTTCTCCTATTCTGGAATTTGTTGGGTAATACAGTGGATATTTCCACCACCTAAAAGAATATCTCTTGCAGGGATTCCGACGACTTCACGATTTGGAAAACATTGACTGAGGATACCCAATGCTACTTGGTCGTTTTCGTCCTGAAATTGTGGCACCAAGACAGACTTATTGGCAATATAGAAGTTAACATAGGAAGCTGCTAAACGTTCTCCTGCATAGCGTTCTTCTTCACCTTCTTCATAAGTATAGCCCGGCAAATCTTCTTCCATCACTACTTGATGAAGACCTGGGATTGGGAGTTTATGAATGGTAAAGGAACGCCCCTTTGCATCTGTTTCCTTCTCTAAAAGGGAAAGGTCAGCTGCTGACATGTTATACTGGGGATCATCCTGATCATCTGTCCAAGCTAAGACAATCTCCGCTGGGCCAACAAAGGCTGCTACATTGTCGACGTGTTCATTGGTTTCATCTTGATAAATACCATAAGGAAGCCAGATAACTTTTTCAGCACCAAGACTCTCTAGTAAGGTCTTTTCAATCTCTTCTTTAGTCATATGAGGATTGCGACCCGGACTGAGAAGGCAACTTTCTGTCACAAGAATAGTTCCTTGGCCGTCACTGTGAATAGCTCCACCTTCTAGTACAAAAGGTTTGGCATCGTAAACAGGTATCTCTAAAACTTCTGCAAAGCGACTAGCGACTTGGTCATCTGCTTCATAGTCTTTGTAGAGACCATCCACAGCACCACCCCAGGCATTGAAAGACCAGTCTACCGCTAACTTTTCCCTTTTATCATTAAGGAGAATAGTTGGACCAGTATCACGAGCCCAGGCATCATTTGTTGGGATATCTAGATAAACGACCTGGTCTCCAAGAAAGGATTGGGCTTCAGACAAATAATTCTGGTCTACTAAAAGGTAGACTGTTTCCCCTTGGGCAATGGTTTTGATAATCAGGCTAAATGCTTTTTTTGCAGCCTTACCCTGAAATGGCCAAGACCCTGGTCGAGTAGGCCAGATCATGAGAGTCCCATGATGGGGTTCATACTCTGCAGGCATACGATAACCTAATTTCTTTGGACTGTCCATCATGATAATCTCTCCTTAAAGTCTTGGTAACCAAAGGCCTTGACTAGACTGCACTCACCCTCTTTATCCATTAGATACAAACTTGGAAGTCCAATCCCGTTAAAGGTATTATTTTTGACAAATGAGTAAATAGCCATGTCTTCAAAATAGAGGCGATTGCCGATTTCAATCGGTTTTTCAAAGCTGTAATCCCCAATGATATCCCCTGTCAGACAAGTATTTGAAGAGAGTCTATAAGTATAAGGTTTTTCTTGTGCTTCAAATCCATCTCTCAATGGGGGACGATAAGGCATCTCAAGAACATCTGGCATATGGCAGCTTGCCGAGGCGTCTAGCACCAAGGTCTCAATCCCATTTTCAACAATATCCAAGACTTCTGTCGCTAGATAGCCCGCATTAAGGGCAATGGCTTCACCTGGTTCGACATAGACATCAAGGTTATAGGTTTCTCGAATACGTTTAATCTCAGAGATCAGTAAGTCCACATCATAATCATCTCTCGTAATATGATGTCCACCACCCATATTGAGCCATTTAACTTGGTGCAAATAAGCTCCAAACTGGTCTTCTACTGCTTTCAAAGTCGTTTGTAAATCATCTGCCCCTTGCTCACAGAGGGTATGAAAATGAAGTCCGTCAACCAATTCCAATAAATCACTTGGTATCTTGTCTGAAGTCACTCCAAAACGAGAGCCAGGAGCACAAGGATCATAAAGCGCGTGGTCACCCTGCGTTGAACATTGAGGATTGATGCGAAGACCCACACTGATACCAGCCTCACGACAACGTTGACCATATTTTCGTAGTTGTTTCTCTGAGTTAAAAACAATATGATCCGATATTTGCAGTAGCTCTTCCATGTCTGATTCCTTGAAAGCAGGCGCAAATACATGGACTTCCCCCGGAAACTCTTCTCTAGCCAGCTTCGCTTCATAGAGTCCACTAGCTGTCGTACCTGACAGATATTGACTAATCAAGGGATAGGTTTTATAGAGAGAATAAGCCTTTTGAGCTAGCAAAACCTTACAACCTGCTTTTTCTTGAACCTCTTGTAGAATGCGGCAATTCTCTTCTAATTTTCCTAAGTCAATGATATAAGAAGGCGTTGGTACTTGTTCTAATTTCATTAGTCCACCATTTGTGGATTTTCAACCACAACCCATGGCAAACCGTATTTATTCAAAGCTTCCATGAATGGGTCTGGATCCAACTCTTCAAGGTTATAAACTCCAGGTTGTTTCCATGTACCATCCATCACTAATTTTGTCCCAATCATGGCAGGAACACCTGTTGTGTAAGAAATGGCTTGTGAACCAACCTCTGCGTAACATTCCTGATGATCGCAAACATTGTAGATGTAGATTGTCTTTTCAACGCCATCTTTGACACCTGTAAAGATACAGCCGATATTGGTTTTACCAACTGTACGTGGGCCAAGGCTAGCAGGATCTGGAAGCAAGGCTTTCAAGAATTGGATTGGTACGATTTCTTGGCCGTTAAAGTTAATAGCATCTGTACGAAGGAGACCAACGTTTTCCAAACATTTCATGTGCGTTAGATAAGATTGGCCAAAAGTCATAAAGAAGCGAATGCGTTTAACTCCTGGAATGTTTTTCGCCAATGATTCAATTTCTTCATGGTGGAGGAGATACATGTCTTTTTGACCAACTTGTGGGAAATCATACTCACGTTTGATAGACATAGCTTCGACTTCTACCCATTTTCCATTTTCCCAGTAAGAACCTGGTGCAGAAACCTCACGCAAGTTGATTTCTGGGTTAAAGTTTGTCGCAAATGGATAACCGTGGTCACCACCATTACAGTCTAAAATATCGATATAGTGGATTTCGTCAAAGTAATGTTTGAGTGCATAAGCTGAAAAGACGCTTGTTACCCCTGGGTCAAAACCAGAACCAAGAAGAGCTGTCAGACCTGCTTCCTTGAATTTTTCTTGATAAGCCCATTGCCATGAGTAGTCAAAGTAGGCAGTAAAACCAAGTTCCTTACAACGTTTCTCATAAATAGCACGCCATTCAGGGTCTTCTGTGTCCTCAGCCTCATAGTTGGCAGTATCGATATAGTGGACACCTGTTGCCAAACAAGCATCCATGATAGTCAAGTCTTGATAAGGCAAAGCTACGTTCAAAACAGCTTCTGGTTTGTAGCTTTCAATCAAGGAAATCACTTCTTCTACCTTGTCAGCATCAAGAGCAGCTGTCTCAATCTTAGTATTTGTTTTGCCTTCTAATTTAGCCTTCAAGTCATCGCATTTTGACTTGGTACGGCTAGCAATCATAATCTCTTTAAAAGTTTCGCTATCTTGGCAAATCTTTGAAATAGCAACTTGGGCAACTCCCCCACATCCAATAACTAATAAACGACTCATTTTTTTCCTTCCTCTTCTTCTAAAATGTCTTCTACATACTTAGGCAACATAAAGGCCCCCACATGTAAGTTTGCAGTGTAATATTCCGTAAATAACTGACGTTTTTTCCAGCCTTCCTTGTCAAAATCTTTGACAGGGTGATATTTTTTCGATGCAAATCCAAACAACCAATAGCCAGCAGGACTAGTTGGGATATGTGCCTGATAAACCCGGCTGATTGGAAAGGCTTGATTGACCTTACGGTGCATGCTTCGGCAAGCTGACTCATCTTCGTCAAAGAAAGGACTACCATGCTGATAGATCATGATTCCGTCCTCTTTGAGAGCCCTATAACTATTACCGTAAAATTCCTTGGTAAAGAGTCCTTCTGTATGGCCAAATGGATCTGTCGCATCGTTAATGATAATGTCGTAATCATCTTCACAGTTTCTCAAAAATCTCAGTCCATTTTGGTAGTAAATGGTGACGCGAGGGTCATCAAGTCCTGCAGCAAAGTCTGGAAAATACTCTCGACAAACCTCAACCAGCATCTCATCTGGTTCTACAATATCGATTTGTTCCAATTCTGGATAGAGGGTTAATACTTGGGCAACACCACCGTCACCACCCCCAATAACCAAGACTTTCTTGGGATTTGGATGGACAGCCATAGGAACGTGAACAGTCATTTCGTTGTAGACAAAATCATCTGCATCTGAGAACAAGACATGCCCATTTAAAATCAAAATCTTTCCAAAAGCTGGAGTATCTAATACTTCAATATCCTGCCACTCACTTTTTCCAGCATAGAGTTGTTTAGCAGTTCTAAGCGACAATTTCACATCTGGAGTATGAACTTCAGAAAACCATAAATCCATCTAGTTCTCCTTTCTTTCAATAACATTGATGTGATTGACCTCTGGATCTTCCGTTCCTTGGAGGGAACAACCACGTTCCTTTGCAAATTGGATATAATCGACAATTTCTCGTGTAATCCGTTCACCTGGCGCTAGGATTGGAATTCCTGGAGGATAACACATGACAAATTCCCCACATACCTGGCCAATGGACTCGTCTAATGTTAAGCTTCTTCTATCTGCATAGAAGGCCTTCTGAGGAGATAGCACCAACTCTGGTTGGATATATTCGCCAGCAATCAAGTCTTTTCCATCTCGCGAGTAGAGTCTCTTGATGTCAGCCAGAGCACCTACCAAGCGCTCAATGTCTTGAATGCGGTCACCAATTGAAATGTAGGCCAAGATATTCCCGATATCACCAAACTCAATCTGAATGTCATATTCATCCCGTAAGAGATCATAAACTTCAATCCCTGTTAGACCAATCCCCTGAGTGTAAACTGACAGCTTTGTTACATCAAAATCACAAACCGATACACCATCTACCAGCTCTTTTGAGTAGGCATAGTAGCCACCGATGGCATTGATTTCACGACGTGCGTACTCAGATAGCTCAATGACTTTCTCAAACGACTCTTTGCCACGAAGGGCTAGGTTCCTACGAGAAACATCTAGACTAGACATTAGCAAGTAGGATGCTGATGTCGACTGTGTCAGATTAATAATCTGACGTACGTACTCAGGATTCATCTGATTGCCAACTAAAAGAAGGGAACTTTGAGTCAAGCTGCCACCGGATTTATGCATGGATACAGCCGACATATCTGCTCCTGCATCCATAGCAGACAGAGGAAGTTTATCTGTAAAGTGCAGATGAGCACCGTGGGCTTCATCTACTAAGACTTTCATTCCTGCAGCGTGAGCCATCTCAGTTAGTCCCTTAAGATCTGAACAAATCCCATAATAGGTTGGATTGTTAATTAGGATAGCCTTGGCATCCGGATGGTCCTTAATAGCTTGCGCCACACGCTCATTTTCAAGCCCCAAAGCAATACCGATTTTAGGATCCACACTCATCTCGATATAGATGGGGATAGCACCACACAAAACAAGGGCGTTGATAGCTGATTTATGTACGTTACGCGGAAGAATAATCTTATCTCCAGTTTTACAAGTGGAGAGAATCATGGTTTGAACAGATGATGTGGTCCCCCCAATCATTAAAAAGGCATGAGCAGCACCAAAAGCCTTTGCTGCTAGCTCTTCAGCTTCTCGAATAATCGAAATAGGATGTCCCAAGTTGTCCAAAGGCTTCATAGAATTGACATCAATCCCAACGCATTTCTCACCCAGAAGTTCAACCAACTCTGGATTCCCACGGCCACGCTTGTGACCAGGTACATCAAACGGTACAATTCTTTTCTTTCGTAATTTGACCAGCCCCTCATAGATGGGAGCTTGGTTTTGATTTAACATTATAAAGACATACTCCTTTATCATAGTTTTTTCACCTTGTGTAAGGCTCTAAAGGATACTTATGAAAAAAGAGCAGGTTGGCACCTGCTCTACAATCTACTGACGTGTTTATGTTTGTTTCTTTTGAGTATGTCTGTTCCTGATGTTTCCTAACTCTCTAGTAGCAAATATTACGTACTTTATTGATCGTTTCACAAGATGACGTGTGCTTTCACCACACTAACAAATGTATACGAATTAGAACTAGTGTTCTAACATCAACTTATAAAAGTAGGCTTTTAACCCTATCAATAATGTGGCTTTTCAACCACGCTTCGGCATTCAACCCTGCCTGTCCGTAGGCATTTTTTACTCGGGTTTATATTTGCTAGAAAACATCATCTCATTTTCTAAGCCTCATTACTATATCATATTTTCACTATTTTGTAAAGTTTTTTTAGAACTTTTTTTAAATGATTTATTATTTAGTTCGTGTAATTTGTTTAGCCAAGAAATGGAAATCGTTTTAAATTAAAATCAAATAATAAAAAAAGGAACTAATACTCAATGAAAATCAAAGAGCAAACTAGGAAGCTAGCCTAAGGCTGTACTCGAGTACGGCAAGGCGAAGCTGACGTGGTTTGAATTTGATTTTTGAAGAGTATAAATAAATTAATTCCTTTAGATAGTCATAAGCAAATTCAACTATTCAAAATCGTATTACTCATCACGCGCTACTTTGGCAGCTAGTTCAAAATCAGTCATCAAATAATTTTCATCTAGACGGATAAGACTATAATACTCATTCCAAAATAGAGAGTCACTGTTACTTGACCACTGTAATCCATACCATAATTGAGTGACATCACTTGTATTTGATGAGGGGATTGACCATAGATGCTTTTTGAAAGTTTCTTGAACAAGTGGTAGGTCCAGTCGACTAGTCAAGTCGAGTTCATCCAATTTCAAAGTGATAGAATGTTTCTTAGCTGCTTCAATGCTATCCTTGTTAAATCGAACCTGAATAACCTTAGAATCTTCTATAGCCACATCATAGTCCTCAGCACCGTAAAAGGAAATACTGCCCAGTACTATGCCATCTTTTGCTAGGAGATAGGGGGCGTAAGGAACAGCATTGCTATCAAGCCTGAAGCCTTTTTCGATGGTAACTGTTTTATCTCCAGGATACTTTTGGAAACTGTTACTTGTCAGGAGGTCTTCATAGTCGCTACCACCATCGCCCTGTCTTACATAGATGTCAAATCCAGCTTCCATCAGATCACTTGCTTTAGTTTCTGCTAACGTAATTTTACTTTCATTAATTTGCAAAATCGGTGCTTGAGGTGGCAAACCAATCGTGAGATTAAACATGACTCCTACCAGAAAGACCATAAAGGTTATAAGGAGGGCAAGTAAAGACTTTCCAGTCCTTTTTCTTGCATTGAAAAGGGCCATTAGAGCAGGTAGAAGGATCATTTTGGCTAAAATAGAATTCCCAACACCACCTCTATTTAAGGTCTGAAAAGCAAAGACGCCTGCAATAGCAATCAACGTCAGGTAGACTAAAATCTCGCCTAAACCCAGTTTTTCTGTTCGAGTTTGTTGATTTACAGGGGTTTCGTACAATGACTGCCCGTTCTCTCTCCTCTTTTTTAGAAAGAGATAAAAGCCCAGACCGAGTAGCAGATTAAAGATTGCAAAAACTATTAAAGTACCTATAATCACCGTTCTACCCATGGCTCTCTACTCCTTTATGTTCTCTCACAAATCTTATCTTTCTCTTTAATACCCAATTCCCAATCAATAAAACCAGCAAGAAGAAGGGGCCGCCTTCTATCAGCACAATGGGTAAAGCCAGTAGAGCAATCATCAAAAAACTAGCTTTCTTTTGACGCCAACTACCACCCCATTCTCCGTTTATCAATCCCCCAAAATAGTCGATGTAGTCAGTAAACCAAGTCAATAAGGGATTTTGAAAATCATTGAGCCTTAGGTAAATGAACAAAGCAGAATTTAGAAAAACATAAAGAATTCCAAGGACTAGAATAATCTTTTGACTAGTTCGAGTAGCCTCTAGAACGATTTTTTCTCTCTTCTCTGGTTTTATTTCCTTGAGACTTGGATTCTTACAAGAGAGTTTTTCAAATCTATAGGCCAGAAATCGGTAGAGATAATACTTTTTTATATCACACTTCATAAAATCCCCAATCTAAGAAGGACACTCAATTATAAATCATGGTTTAAACATCTAATTTCAAGGAATTTCCTTCCAAATAGACGGCTTTTGACTCAGTGATTTTGATTTTTTGATCTTCTGAAAAGCCAATGGTTTCACCGTCCTTTAAGGTGACATCACTGCCTAAAACATACTGAAGAATAGACAAGAGGAAATAATATAAGTCATCGCTATTCATAGGAGACTCGATAATTTCAATCTCAGTTCTTCCAAACTCTTTCAAACCATAAGTGTAAATACTAGTTTTATCTCCCTGGTTGATAATTCCCATGTAAATCCAGAGTTGAAGGGGAAGCATTTCTTCTTTCAAAAGATCAGCCAGGTCTAGATAAAGATCTTTGGGTAAGAGCAAGGTGGTAGAACCCTGATAAATACCAACAGCTGATTGACTAGTTTTTAGGATAGAGGCATTGACTTTAGTTAATAGGGAATAAGTTTCTACTGGCGAAAGATTGTCAGACAAAATAGAAACAATGGCGTGTTGAGTGTGCTCCTGTGTTTCCTTCTCAACATCCTGCCAGAGGTAAGAATAGGCATACAATTCTTCAAATTCTTGACTTGGGATAGGTAAATCCATTAAAGCCAGCGCAACGAGAGCACCATCAATCATAAATGTTGCACTCGAATCATCCCCAGAAACTTCAGAAATTTCAAGTCCCCAGTGAGATTTCAATTCCTGAACGACCTGGTTTAAAGAATAGGCCTGCTTGCCTTTGAAGAGGGGCATGGACAAGGTAAGGGTCTTTTTCTTCTCTGACTTTTCTTTCTTACTAGCAAATAGATTTTTCAAAAATTTCATAGGACTTCTCCTTTTCTCATATCAGTTGGGAAGTAAAGCTATCTTGCTTAAAGTGAGTCGAGATACCAAGTTTCCTCATCCTCAAAACTGTAAAATTTTTCATCAAGTAGCCAATTTCCATCCACCAATCTAAGTACAAACTGATGCTTCATTTCTAAAGCTTCTTGATAATGGGTGATGACTCTTGCTTTTTCAGCTTTTGTCATGATAAAATCTACAGAAAAATCATTCGTTTGAACATAGTTATACTCACTTGGGGAGCCATAAGAATTTCTAACTCCTCCTTCCAAGCATTTTTGAGTCACTCGTCCAGTTAGAAGTTGCATTTGTCTCTGAAAATAGTCATCCATAAGATCGTTCCACTTGGGATGAACTTGATTTGCTGGGATGCCAAGGGCTTCTTTTTCCTTATCCAGTGCTTTGTTACGCTCAAAAATTTCCTCTTCTAACAAGGTTAAACTTTTGAGTAAATCAAGCAATGGTGGGATGATTATTTCCACCATAGCTCGATAGTTTTCAGGGGTATTTTTATAGTTCACTCTCATAATAAGCCTCTTAATCATCTTGGATTAATTGCTTTAATTCTAGGTCTGAAAGAAAGCCTTTCATGTAGAGTTTTCTAAGTAAATCTTTATCAACTGTAATTTCATAATAGTCTGTCACAAACTCATGAAATCTCTCAAAGCTATCAAAGAGGTAAGATAGCAACCATTCTCCACCATCCTGATCTTGGTAAGTCTGTTGATGCGCGTGACCATCATACCAGATAAAGAAGGTTGTTTCATCTTTTTGATCTTCTGAATAAAGTGAGACATACTTTTCATCCAGTCCTTTATAAAAACTATCGATGATATCTTGATTCCACTCGTCAGCAGCAAACTGGCTTAAACTATTTTCATGATCAAAGCCTTTTATAAGGATCATTTTATCAGTCAAAATCACATCTAGAGAATCACCAGAGCAATCGTCAATAAGGTAGCGGACTCCATAGTCTTCCTCAGTCTTAATCACAAGTCTGAGCCAATCCTCACTTGGATCTGTCAGATACTCATCAATGACTAGTAAGGCATCTAAGCGAGTCTTTATCTTGTCCCAATCAATCTTTCTCATTTCTAAAAACCTCCATCTTATTTTTGCTATTTATCAAGATCACAAGCCCTATAACGAGCTGTTAGATAGCCTGAAAAGCTAATCTGAGGGATATTCCACTCATTAGGCAAATAAATCGAACAAGCTACCTGATCACCTAGAGGGGAACTTGCTGAGAAGACATATCTTCCCAAATCCTCATTATTAGGATTTCTTTCAACTTGACCCAATCTGCTAGTGTTGAACCAGTCTTTAAACAGTAACCAGATTTGCTCGGCATCTTCGTTTAATAGGGAGACTTTCAAGTTGTAGCTGATTCCGACCCTACATCTTTTTTTGAATCCTGACTCATCAGCCTTACAAACTTTTATAGACCCCTTATCATACTGCCAGTTATCACTATCTAATAGGGGAAATTGAACAGATAGATTGTCTTTAAATCCCTGCATAGTATCAAATAAATCTTTGGAGGCGGCTTCGAATACTTCTAGTTCTTCCACACTCTTCTCTTTAATTTTCATAGCTAATCACATTTCGATTTAATCCGCATCAACCCAAATCTGGTATTTTTGACAGTGGAGGCATCTAAACAAATAACCACAGATAGGCCCGTCTTTGACCAAGTAGTCTTCTACCTCTTGATATTCTTCACGCGCTTCATAGTCTGCCAAGACTTGCTCAGCGATTCCCATAGCTTTCAATTCTCGAGTTCCAACTGTACCTAAGTAAGCGCAGTAATCTTGACAGCAAGATAACCAATATTCACCCTGCCAACTAGAGTAGCCTGGGGTCTGACAAAAAAGCAGCTGATTCTTTTCTGGATCCAATTCACCCTGCCACTCGGCATCTTGGATAAATTCCGCATCGAATTTCTGAGCTGCTAGCCCACTTGCAATGCACCTTGGGCAAAGGTATTCTATATCCTCGATACAATAAGGTATAAGGGCATAATAAACATTACTTTCTTTCCCACAAGATGGACAAACCTTGGCTTCTCCTTGAACAAATGAACCTGTAGCTAAGGGATCTGGATGATAGAGAAAATGAGGTAAGTCTTTTAACAAGTCCTGCCTTTGCTTTTTCTCTTCTTTTCTTAGAGGACGAGGAAGGGCAAAACGATCGCCATGACTCTGACTCATTTCTTGTAAACGGCTCAGTTTCTTTATCTGTTTTCGATCTGGTTTATCAAAAATTTCGGTAAATAAGCTATAGGCACTAGTGTAGAGACCCAATTGCTCATAGAGGTCAACTAAGACTTTCCATCTTGGTCCAGGTATTGCTTTTTTAATGTAATGTATTTTTCTAGAAATGGATTCATGGGACTACCTTTCTAATGGATGACATAAAATCTTAACAAATAGTGACTAGGACATTTCCATTGAGTTCCAGAATCTTTTTGTAAAACTCTTTCATATTTATAAAGCAGGTTAAAATGTCATCCTTGATTTCTTCCTCTTCCTCAAGATAATCCCAAATATCAGGATACAAGTCGGCTTTCTTACAGGCTTCCATACTAAAGTCAGTCATAGCTCTGTCCATGTCAAAACTTTCTAAAGCTTCTACAATCTCGGCTATCCTGTTTTTTTCAGTATAGGCGAGATATTCAGATACATCCTCTAGAGGAGTCACCCCTAAAACAGCTTCTCTCAAGGGATTGTCATCCAAAAATTCTGAACTACTAAATCCTGTCAAGACAAAGACCAAGGCATCCCACATTTTATCGATATCCAGAAAAATTTCATATTCTTCTACATAATCCTCCGCCAAGTCCAGCAAGTCATTTTCCTCATTAGAAAGTAGCTTTATTTGTTTTAATTCATCGTCTGGTAAATATTGATAATTGGCAATCATTCCCATAATTTTACTCCTTTGAATCAGTTAGTATCATACGGATATTTCTAGCTCTATTTCCCTAGAAAATGCTATAATGGAGCTAAGAAATTGTTTTATTGAATGTTAAATAGGGGGAAATAGTCATGTTCACTAGTATTGTTTTGGCTTTTTATGCTCTTTTCTTTCTATCCTTGTCCTTTACTATCTATCTCTATATTAGACTTGTAGTTGCGGTTAAAAAAGGCAAAGACATTCCCAAATGGATTTATAAACTTGGTCATGCTGTTCAAGGAAGAATTCACGTTGACTATGAAGAAATCACTGATGCCAATGCCCTTAAAGAGATTCATTGGTTCTTGCTGATCTATTTAATCGTAAATCTACTCACATTGGCTGGCTTCTACTATCATGACAATAGCTTCCCGCAAGCAGTTTATGAATGTTTGAAAAAACAATTTTTCATCGTACTTGTTAGTATGATTTTAAAAAGTCTTGGAAAATTTGTTGTACTAGCTATAAGAAAAAACTTTCATAACAGTCATGTCTATGCATCAACCAATGCTTTTATCGGTACAGCTTTTTTAACGAGTTATGTTTTTATGTTTTGCATGATGATGAGTGGTCTTCCAGCTCAACCTGTTCCAGTAACCATTCAAGATACCACTGTCATTATCGGGGAGACCAAGGCTTCCGAGCTTTTGGAGCAGGGGTTCACCTTCGAAGATAAAGGTGCAGATAGTCCAATCACCAATCCCAAAAACGACCACTTCTACTACGGTCAGCTTCTCGAAGTCAAGCGGGATGATCAGTCCTATGGCTTTATGAGCCTTACTCCCACAGGTAAAGATACGGATCAACTCAAAAACTGCGTCGTCACCTATTACAGAACACCTAAGGATAAGAATCAACTAGAAGAAATTTCCATCAATCATGTCAAGCTAGCAAATCTCAAGCTTCAAGATTTTCAAACACGAAAATTAATCGATATCTTTGAAGTCAATCCTGCTGATTATAATGTCTCTGATACCGATGCCAACTTTATCCTAACAATCCAAACAGCAGATTACGACCTCTGGAAAAGGTATCGGATTGAATCTAAGTTTAATAGAGATGGCTCCCTAGATAGCTATGGTGTCAGAGCCCAACACAGTCAATGGGAATGATTAACCATTCCCCCCTTTATCACATAAGCATTAAACTGAAAAAATATCATCGACAAGTTTATAGGTTTCGATGAATCTAAGGCCAGAGGAACCTTTATCTCTAGTGATTTCTTCATAAATATCTTCTAAATTTTGGGCAGGTGCTAGCATCCAAAGACTAAAAGGTCTAAGTTTCACCTGTCCAATTTTTTCAATATTTTCTAATAATTGGCCTAAATCTTTGTGATTGAACCAGCAGTCTGTAACGAGAGCAAACTTTGTATTGTCCATCTTACAGGAAATTTGACTGGTCAAAAAATCATCGATGGTGGGCTTTTTTGTCTGTAAGAGGCGCGTGCAAGCCAGATGGTACTCAAGCTTTCTAGGACTCTGATCAACCATCGATACAAAGACAAGACCATACTCATCTTGGAACTTAACAGCAAGGAGATTCCCTTCTTCAAAATAGGGTTTGCGTTTAGTTTTGGCTTTAGGGACCTTTAGAGGCCTAAGATTTTCAGTTTGCAACTGGATAGCAAGTTTATCCAAGACCTTTTGCCTTTGCTTCAAAGCCTTTGGATCTATTTCTATCCAAAATGGATCAGCCCCTTTTTTGATAAGCTCCAAGGTTTTATCTCTGATATCGTCTGTCAGATGACCAATCTTCCACAGTGAGTAGGCAAAAGCAGTCCAATATATTTCTGTAAAAAAGTCAGTTTGACAGTAATCTTTCTCTGCATCGAGAATATCCTTGATAATATTCGTTACATGTTCAGCGTCTCTATAGCGACCAACTACTTCATTGTAAATGTCATAACCTTGATCACTGTCAATGATTTTAACGCCATCAATAGCCATTCTCAACTCCTAATGTTCAATCGACATCTTATTTCTGAATCTCAAAGCTTATTTGATCTTATGCTTGTTCATTTTCTCTTGGAAAATATCTGTAAGAATTTGACGTAATTCTTGAGCTTCCTTTTCAGGAAGTTGGACTTCTTGTTCAGCTACAGCATACAACTCTGGATACTCAAGCGAGATTCTCTTGACAGTACGTGTAATAGCATGTTTTCTAACAAAAAATGGAATCCGTTTAATCATATCTTGAGGAATTAAGGCGATAATTTTATCGGCAGTTTCCTTATCGTTAAGCTTAGAGAAAGTTAGGCCCTTTTTAATCATATCTTGTTCTTTTTCTGTAAAATCTTTAATATCCATTGTGTCTCCTTATAACTATTTTATTTACTACTATTATACTATCTTTTTAATTGGTCAAATGAAAAATCTCTATAAATCCTCTCTTTTCCAAGAACGGAATCTGTTGTAACAGGTAGTTTTTTCAGCAACTCTTGAATATCAATATCTTTGGGAAGAGGATTAAATTCTCCCAGACTATTTTCCTGAAGATGTGCTGCAAAGATAAACTCTCCCTTTTCCCAATCCATAGCACAATCATTGATAAGATCTACTGGAGACAGGTCCAGCAGTTCTTGCTCTTGCGCTATAAAAGTCTCGTAGAGCAGCTCAAAAATAGCTTCTTTATCAATTTTTACAACTCTTAATGTATGTTCATCCATGCTTGCTGTCCTCTAATCATATCAATTTAACTATCATTCGGTTGGTAACTTTTTATCTACTCTTTAGGCAAATCATCCAATTTTTAGAGTTGAACCCACTTATCATTATCCATAATAAAGGGTTTCGCTAGACCTTCACCTGTATAGTTTTCGTATTTTGTATCTAGATATTTGTAGCAATCTTCCTTGGTTGCAAATTTGATAGCTTGATAAGGCTCCTCAAAAGTTAGCTTTTCGACAAAGAGATAGCCATCATCCTCACTTGGTACAAGAATTCCAACATGACCGATAAAGAGAGATTGACCATCCAAGTCATCATGAACTACAACAGACAGCATTCGAGCATTTTCATTAAACTTGAATTGAGAAAGGAATTTTTCCATCTTAGTAGCATGCACCTTAACATCTGTCGTTGCTTCGGTCTTGACTCTTGAGAATAAAATATCAAAAGCATCCTTGTCTTCTGCACCAAAGACTTTGCCCTTATCAATGGCATCATTATCGACAAACAAGAGAGAATCATCTTTCTCTAATTTAGGAATTTCGATAGAATTTTTCAATAAACAATAACTGTTAATACGACAGTTGGTACCGACAAAATCACCTTTTTTCGGAGTCCAAAGATTGCTTATCTTTTCAACATCATAGTCTGTTTTGGTAAATGTAGAAAAATCTCCAGTTAAGCCAACTGAACCAACAGTATTGTTATAATCGTTGACAAGATTGAAAAATGCATCGACACTATCTTTATCCAAATGTTCAACCAAGGCTTTTCGAACTTCTTCTGAACTTTCCTTGCTATTGAGATTGCTATAGGTTCCTTTGTAGCTTTCTTTATCTGAGCTAACCAACTTAGTAGTTGAACTATTCTGTTTTTCCGTAGATTGGTTTTGGTTTGTACAACAGGCAGCTAAAGTAAAGATAGCTAAACCACAGTAGCTCATTAATCTGATTTTTTTAGATACTTTCATAAAATATTTCTTTTTTTACTAAGATTTTTCAGGTCGATTAGCTTCTCTTATATTATAGTTCAAATTTATTTTAAGTCCAAGCATTTTGATAAGTAAAGTAGATTTTAAATCATTAAAAAGGAAGCTGGCACACAGCACGCTCCCTAATAAGTGAAATATCTTTGAAATATTTAATTTTAGTCACCTTTTAGCTGTACCTGTGTATGAGCTATAAGGTCACCTAGATGTCGCTTATCTTTCCTGAAAACCATCATTGCAAGTAGGGCAACTGCGAGGAGAGTAGCTAAAAACGAGAGGATAATAGATAAGAAATCAAACTCACTATAGAAACCATGTATCGTGCCCATATGACCTATTTGCCAAGGTAAAAATTTAATGGTGTTTCTAAGCAAGCTAGCTTGCACAGTTTTTTTCTTGTAAACCAATTGAAGTCCTGCTTTCGCCTTCCCAAAACTCCCATTTTTTCTATAATCTAAGAATGTAAAAAGTAGAGTGACTGGCAAAACAGAGGTAAAAAATACAAGACACTGCGATTGAATTTCTGTATACTCTGGGATACCATTAAAAAAAATAGTGTAAAAAAGCATAGAACCTAAAAACAGAAGTGCTAAATAAGCTAGAATAAAAAGATAATCAAATAGTAATTCAATCATTCTTTTTTTAAACGAAATAGAATTAATTGCTAAAATCTTGGTCATCATCGCCTCCTTTATTATCTACTATTCTTTTCAAAAGTTTTATTCTTTCGGTTGAGAATAGACTTGGATATGCTGACCTAGCACCTTAATTTCTACTGGTAGGTCATCAGATTTGTCGCCGTCAACATCCGTTTCTAACTCAGTGTCTGAAGAAATTTTTATATGACGAGCTTTTATGTACTCGATGTGATCATTTTCTACAACATCACCCTTTAATAAGTCAGGGATAACCGACAATTTAGTAAGGATTGAGTCATCTTTTAAAATCAAAATGTTAGCATAACCATCCTTATCTTCATCAAAGATTTTTTTATCAGCGAAATAATTGGTAAGGAGAACCAAGACATGACTGGCTGGGCCAATGTAATTTCCATTTTCTGTCTCAACTCTAATGTTAAATGCTTGATCTGTAACCACAGACTTCATGGTATTAATCGCATAGGCGAACATGCCAAATTTTGTTTTATCCTCTATCCCAACGTTATGAATGGCTTCTGGTAGTGAGCCAATACTAAAGATATAACCAAAATAATTTCCATTTGATTTTCCGATATCAATCTTATTCGTAGAATTAAAATCAAGCTCGTCAATGGCACCATCAATATCTTGATTAATTTCTAACAGTTTCGTAATGAGATTTCCAGTTCCTCCTGGGATAATCGCAAGTTTAGGAATGTAGTCTTTTTCCGCTATACCAGAGATTACTTCATTGACAGTCCCATCTCCACCAAAAACAAGAACTGCCTCATAATGCTCCAGAGAAGCTTCTGTGGCCAAGTTGGTTGCGTCTTGAGCTTTTTGTGTAATTCTGGCATCGACTTTCTCGAAGTATTTTTTAGCCTTATTTTCTAACTTTTCCTTATAATCTAAAGCCTTTTCTCCACCAGAGGTTGGATTGATAATCAACATTATTTTTTGCATTTATTTTCTCCTCAATATCTATTTAAATCTTTAGGCTATCAATATATCTTTTTTGATATACTTTATTATATAATGAAATTTCTAAAAACAAAAATTGAAAGTACTGAACTAAAATAGATACAATCCTGAACTGTCTAAGAATTATTCTTTCAAAATTGGAAAAATAGATTTGTGGAAAAAATTTTATCAAGTTACAAACTGAAGAAATCATCTCATTTACTTTTTTTCATATACATCAGTTTTTGTTTTACTTTAAAACAAAACCTATGCTTCTATTATTTTTTTAGCCACAAATGTTGTAAAAAACTAATATCTTTATAGGGTTTTAAATCACATACTGCAAGTTCAATCTTTGTCATTTCTTCTAACCAGTTTTCTTTGCTCTTAAATTCATTTGGTTGTAGACTGTAAAATGTTCGAATCCCCAAATAGTTTTCTAATTTAAGACCAGACAAAGTTAATATTTCCTCAATCGTATAAGTAGAACCACTTGCAAAAGATAGGCTCTCAAAATTTTCACTATTGAGTAAGCTAAATGCTTGATTGATGTCATTAGCAAAAACAACACTTTGTAGAACTTTTCCAACTTGATTATGCTTGATAATTGAAATTAAGCCATCATCTTTTAAAATTCTTTTGAACTCCAGAAGATAGTCTTTTCGGTCATTAGGATCTATATATTCTAAAACATTATGGCAAAGGACAAGATCAAAGGATTTATCCGTAAAACGAACGAGTTGGTCAATACTTCCCCGCAATTTTTCATAGGATGTGGAAGAGTTGGCATAGAGCATTTCCTCATTAGGTTCAACAGAAATAACTTGATTCTTGCGAGAGAGAAATTCACTGACCAAGCCAAATCCAGATCCAAAATCAAGAATTTTCTTACCTTCCAGGTGAGCAAGTTGGGCAAAGGTTATTTCATATTGTATCTTTCCCCAAGGTTGTTTTAACATATTTCTATAATGTTCAAGATTAGATTTTTTACTTGTCATGTGTTACCTCATTGGAACTGAAATTTTTCTTTAAAATCATTTCTTCTAATAATTTACAGTAAACTGCCGAATTTTCAGTGATCTTACAACAGTGGTCATATCCTTGCCAAATGTGAAATGTGGCATGAGGATACTTTTTGGGAAGAACTTTTTTAGCAGAAATCAAGTCGAATTCTTTTGAACCATAAAAGAAAACACAATTTTTTTGTTCCTCTAGCGTAAGGTTAGGCAAAGCTACGAAGGCACAATCATGGGAAATATGTTTGATGCTTTCTTCATCCATAGCAATGAAAGAATCCGCCATCATCTCTCCTTTTTCTCCATAAAGTGCAACCATCTTACGAACAGCTAGATCTCTATTTCGCAGAGCTTTTCTATGCTTTATTAACAATAAATACCTAGTAAAGACATCAAGCAAAGGCGCTTTGGTCCATAAACTGACCCCTTCAAAAACAAGTTTCCCAAACCTGATATCGTTGTAATTCAATAATTGCAGTAATACAACTCCACCCAAGGATGCACCAAAGGCTAAACACAAGTCTTTTATATGATGAGCTTTTAGATAATCATAAATCATCTGGCTTTCCTTAAGAGCCGATTCGTAGATGAGCGAAGCTGATTGCCCATGTGCCGACAAATCCGGAATAATATATCTAAACTCTTGCCCCATCTGGTCTGCAATCAGCGACTTCATTCCTTGAGCAGATGATAACATCGGGTGGATTAACAATATAGTCTCTTTCTGATTAGAATTAAGATCAAGAATGTTCATTTTCCAACACCAGATTTCTTTCCTTTTTAGCCCTTATCCTTAAAGAACTTATACCATCCATTTATGATTTATTCAGATAAATGCAACAATTATAATACCTTCACTTGAACCCCTTGCTTGTCGAACGTTTCTTTGACTTGCTTAAAATTACTAGTCATAATCGTCGCTTGATTCAGATTAGGAAACTGTTGCAGTTCTTTAAGACTAACTTCATTTAGATCGAAGCTATCATCTTCACCGTCCCACTGAGGTATCAGATTCATATAAATCTCGTTACCTCCATCCATATAGATTTCTTGGACTTGTTCAGCATATTTCTTAGGTATAGGAAGATTCATCATATATTCAAGGGCCGGCTGAATAATCTCCATACTTTCTGTGTCGATATTCAACTCACTGGATTCCTCTGCAAAGTCAAAAATATTAAAAACAGGTTTTAAAACCTCTAGATCATACATCAAAACCTGGATAATAGCTAGTTTAAAATTTATATTGTCAAAGTGAAGCACTTCTTCATCAGGTGTTTTTAACTTGTAACTTTCCCGTTCATTTTTTATCTCTGGAAAATAGGAAATAGAAAGTGTGTCTGTGATTGTCTCTGTAGTTCCATTAAAATTTGTTCCATAAGGAGTCCATAAAATAAGGTTAAATTCCCCTACTCTATGCCTATCAGAAAAGAAATAAGGAGATTTTCCATCTGATAATACCACAGCTTGGCATGGTTGCTTTGGCAATTCTTTCTCTCCAGTCATAGATTTTACAACATCGCCATAGTAGAGGAAAACTGTAGAAATCAAATGTTCCTCATCAATGTATGTTTTAGATTTTTTTAAATGATTTTTAATCGAGAAAGAATGTTCAAATACAATACCAATATTGTCATAAATGTATTTAATAAACTTATTATCTCTTTTGACAACCTGGTCAGGCTTCCCCAAAACAGTTTCAATATCTTTCAAGGACAAAGGAAAAGCTAAGCTGGTTCCGTTAAAAATCATTGAATTGTTGTGGAGATTGATTTCAAGTTTTTTGTATGTTTTTTTCTTAAAAAAATGAAACATATTACTACCTTTTCTTAAGTTTCTTCCAGATAAATTTTGACCGCTTGGTATTCCTGCTCTTTAGCATAGGCAAACACCTCTGAAGCTCTAATGTAATCAAAAATATTTTCCTCTAAATCTTCATCCCAGGTCGATTCACTAAAGATTTGATTCTCACGATTAGCTTCATAGAAAATATCAAGGTGAATTTGATAAAACTCTTCATCTTCATTTGGAGCTTGTCTTACTAAGGATAGTTGAAACATTGGCTTATCAGATATAGCTGTAAATGTCCCTGTTTCAAATAAAATCATCTCATCCTCAATAGGCTGACGACACAAGTCTTCAAAGATTGCTACCATTTCCTCTAAGGGCATCTTATCGGTGATTCTTTCTCTTAAAAATTCAAGTGATTGCTTCATATTTTTTCTCTTTCTAGATGGTTTTCGTTCTTAGAATAATCCTATTAAAAAATAGAATTCCTACACCCTTTATTATACTACATTAACAGAAAAAAAGACTGAACCAGATGGCTTTCAGCTTGGTTTCAGTCTAGATCTTTTTGATAATCGGAATAGCCACTGTAAGGACGTCTATCCCAAAATTAATTCCCTGTAAAAGGGTTAATAAATACATATGCTAGGAAGCTATGGAAATCATAAAATCTCCTAAGAACTAACCTGGCTCATCTTTTAATCCAACTTGATAGTTTCAGATAGGATAATTGCCCCAGTACCACTGACATCAAAAAATCCCACATCATGTTTTGAGGCTAACATGAGCATTGTCTTATAGGCTGTTTCTGCTTGTGACCATGCAAATCCTGCATAGATAAGATTCTTACCAATACTATAGTCAGTAAAACGACTTTCCAGCTCTTGGTCACTCTCTAAAGCATCATCCATATCAAAGTCACCATTCATAGGAGGAAATAGTTTTATCATGTCCAGAAACCAACTTTTTAGTTTGCTTGAACTAACTTCAATTGAATCATAATCGTGGTCTTCCTTCCACTCCACTTGCTCCTCATACCATTCTAAAAATTCAGCTTTACTAGCTGGTGCGATTGATTTCTCAAATACTACTAAATCATAAGACATAGCTATACCTTTCTCTTTTATTATCATTACGCATATTTTCTCAATATCCTATACAGCTTCTCTCAGCTATGCAAACTTTCAATCATGATTAAAACTAGAGATTGGGGATTGATTTCAAAGCCATCAGCAGTAATTCTGTCATTAGAAAACTTGACCGCTTGATCATGATCAAGAAAGCGATTGCTACTAAGATACTGTTCAATCTCATCCAAGAGAAAAGCACTTTCTTTTAAAGATTTATCTTCAAAACCATTCGCATAATGGATGCTCTTCATCATTCGTTTGAGCTTAGTTTTAGGATAGCATTCTTTAAGTTTATCCCTTAAAGAAAGAACAAGATCCTCAAAGGATTAACTATCTATATCATCCTCTAACAAACCTGATATTATATTCTTTTCGTACATATCTTCGATTAGTTCTTTCAAAGCCTGTTTCAGGACAAGATTGCTTTCTTCAGAATTTGGTGTCATATAAAATTCTTTATCCATTAACTTTCTCACTAAATATATTAAAAATTATGATTTCCCACAAAAATATTTCAGTAAACTTTTTAAAAGCGAGCATTTTCAATTTGCAGCTCACCTTCTTCAGAAATTTTCGTGAGTAACTTCTTCAAGATAGTCATCCAGATGATGGTAAATTTGTATATCTTCTTCTGAACTATCTTGTAAAACTGCGAATACCTTCACTTTATCATCATTGACAAAGACGAAATTATGTTCACCAAAATAAGCCTGATAACCCTTGTCAACTAAGGTCCAGAGTTCACCTTTTTTTAAACTGAAAATATCATTTTTCACTAGATAGGTTTTCCTGATTTCCATTTTCATGATAGATATTTCTCCTTAAGAAGCTAGATAGTGCTAGATGTTGCTCTTTACTGCTCAATCCGTCTACTAAAGCAGTGGCATACACTCACAAAGAACTTTGGTTGACTATTGAATATCTTTCATCGCTTCTTTCACATATCCTTCGACATTTTCAATCTCTACAAACATTGGGTCTAAGTGACATAGGAAGTGCCAATCTTCGGTGTCGCGTTTTCTGTAGAGAATCGCTTCACCGTCTTCACTTCCGAAAAAACTTCTATCAACTTCAAATCCATTGCCTTCTAAAAAGTCTTTTGCCTTTCGAAAGTTTCCTTCTCTTGCTTCGACATAAGCTTTGACTTCATCGTTGTTAACGACATAGGCATCGATTTTTGAATATCCTTCGATTACTTTATCATTTTTAACGGATAGATTCGAAATCTCTTTCCAAATAATATCCACATTTTCCTCAGAATTAAACGAAAATCTAGATAAAGGGACAATATTTCCATTGAAGACAATTTCCATATAATCCGGCAAGTGTTTTGGATTCACATACTCCACTTCAAACCCATCTTCATTTTCTAAAGTATAACCAGGAATTTGAGCTACAAAAGCTTTCCCCTCTTCTAAAGAATCAAAAGCGGCTAAATCTTTTGAATAATGATTTTGATACAATTCCAATATAAGCATCTATCATCCTCTAATTTTAACTATTTCTATTAATTCTGATCATTTTTACGTTATTACTATCTCAGCCTGTGGTACTTCTGTTGAAAAATAAAAGTAAGAAATTAAATTTTGTTAATCTCCTGCTTAAACTTTAATTCAAGTATTTTATTATAACCTTCATAAAAACGTTCTCTTGTTACCACTTCACCTGGATATTTCTCTTCTAAAAGTTCATAAATTTCAATTGGTCTAATCCCTTCTTCCGCCAAATCTTGAAGGAATGGACTGCATAGCCTCATCTCACCTTTACTCGATTGTTTTAATAAAACTCCGTGTATAGGAATCTTAGTTAATAGATTATAGGTACTCTTTTTCATAACATTTATCTCCCCCCACAAATTCGGATTGATTGGCAAGTCTACTTAACAAAATGATGCTGCTCATAGCTTGACTTAATTTTAGGAAAAGAGGCCAGTAACAAACTTATGCCCAGCCTCTTAAATAATCATTTTTCTTTGTAGCAAATAATGTATGCTTTGATGAAATCACTACCCACGGAAATGGTTAACGGAACACTCAAAACAACTTCATCAGTTTTACCATTCTCATACTCTTGTCTTTCTTCAGGAGAGTATAGGTACATAGCTATTGAATAGGTGTTCCCAGCCTCCAAGTCAAGAGTCATACTGATATTTTCTGATTTGATATTGATTGTTTTGTTCAATCGAGTCTCAGTCGTTTTATAAACGCCCTCGATTGTATATCTCCCTGGAACTAAAGCAACTACATTTTCTAGGTTTTCTCCAGTTATTGGATTAAAGTCAGCAAAATTCCGTCCATTAATTTTAGTTTTTGAACAGTATAAATGAACAATAGCTTTATCACTATTATCACTAACAAAGCTAACAGCTTTTTTCTTTCTATTGCTATATACAATCATAAATACAACAAAAAGCAAGAGCCAAAGGACAAGAAAAAATACAATAATATAAGTTGAGTTCATCATCTATCTCCTATGTTTTCTTTACTTTTTAACTAGATTATAGCACCAATCATTGAACAAAGCAAAAAGATATACTAAATGCAAGTAATTGTTTTGGGACTTCTCTTTCAACTCCTTTTTGTCATCTTAAAATAGGTGTTTTCACAAGCATTTTCATTTATATTAAGTAAACGAGATCACTAGAATAAATCTTTAATCAATAATTTTTATAAAGCGCTTGCTCATGACCTTACGTAATGATATATAATATATATTAGGAGGTGAGAATGATGGCAAAATTCAGAGCAATCCCTGAAGGTTTTATGACAGTTGGGGAAGTCGCAAAGAAAATGGGAGTTACAGTCCGTACTCTACAATACTACGATAAAGAAGAATTGCTTTCCCCGTCTGCAGAAAGTGAGGGAGGACGTAGGCTTTATACCGATAAAGATCTAGTTATGCTTCATCAGATTATATCCTTGAAATCACTTGGTTTTTCTCTTAAGGACATAAAGGGACGTTTGAACTCTTTGAAAACTCCATCTGAAGTTGCAAATGCTCTTACCGAGCAGGCGGATGCTATACGTATAAATATTAAACAACTTAAGGATTCTTTGGCAGCAATAGAACAGTTAAAAACAGAAGTTTTACAGATGCAAACGGTTAATTTTAAGAAGTATGCTGATATTATTGTTAATCTACAAATGAAGAATGACTCCTACTCTCTTATCAAGCGCTTTGATGATGATACGCTCGACCAGATACGCAGTCGATTTGACAAGAAAAGCGGACTAGACTTTATGGACAGATTGAACCGCCTAAGTGATGAGATTGTGCGTCTCCAAAAAGAAAAGGTGCCAGCTGATAGCGAACAATGCCAACAAGTTGTTCTAGAATACTGGGGCTTGATTATGGAGTTTACAAATGGAGATATGACTATGCTTCCGAAGTTGATGGAAGTCGGTAATATTGATACCGCCACTAACGCTTGGGAAGAAAAACAAAAGATCGTTAATGATTATTTAGAGCCAGCTTTGCAAGTTTATTTTTCAAGACTTGGAACCAATCCCTTTGAGGAGGTGTAACCATGAAATACGCAATAGAGGTTCGTGAACTAAATAAGAATTACGGCTGTCATAAGATCTTAAAAGGTCTTAATTTTCAAATCGTAAAAGGAGAAATTTTCGCTTTACTTGGTGTGAATGGTGCTGGGAAAACAACAACGCTTGAATGTATTGAAGGTCTGAGAAAATATGATGGAGGCTCTATTGTTGTAAACGGCAAAATGGGAATTCAATTGCAGTCATCTTCTTTGCCCGCTCATATTAAACCTATGGAAGCGATAAAGCTCTTTGCAAAATGGAATCAAACAAAAATTGATGATAATATGCTTAAAGCTCTGAAAATAAAAGAAATTGAGAAGTCACAATACCTGCAATTATCTACGGGACAAAAAAGAAAACTACATCTCGCCCTTGCACTTATCGGAAATCCCGATATTATTTTCCTCGATGAACCGACAGCGGGACTTGATGTTGAAGCAAGACTATCCCTCCACGAACAAATACGGAATCTCAAATCACAAGGGAAAACAATCATTTTGGCAAGTCATGATATGGCTGAAGTTGAGACCTTATGTGACCGCATTGCTATTTTGAACAGTGGAAAGATTGTCTTTTGTGGCACTCCTTCAGAACTGACAGACAAGGTTGGAAGAAGATACTATATCCATTTAAAGACTCAAGAGGGAGTGAAGTCTTTTGAAACGACTAATATTGAGGATACCTTAATTTCATTATTGAATGAATGCAAGCAGAAAAAAATCCAAATATTGGATATTAAGGTTGATCGTGGCACCTTGGAACAGCATTTCATCAAAATTGCAAGGAGGGAATCAGAATGAACTGTTTTCTATATAGTTTAGTATTACAGTGGAAATTAGATATACGAAGCAAATCTCTCTTGGTTACTTTCTATATTGTACCGCTTCTTTTCTTTCTTATCATGGGTGGTATTTTTACTTCCGTTTCGCCTGGGATTGGAAGTACGCTCATACAATCTATGATAGTCATGAGTGTCTCAATGGGGGCCTTTCTTGGCTTGCCCCCCTCATTAGTTGAAATTTATGGAAGCGACATTAAAAAAATCTATAATGCAAATGGAGTGCCTATTTATTTAGGATTGCTAACTATGGTTCTCTCGGCTTTTGTCCATTTAATGATGACCAGCATTGTGATCCTGCTACTTGCCCCTATTTTATTTAAAGCAAGTCTACCGACTCAACTTCCGATTTTCTTACTTTCACTCACCATCTATATTATTGTGTCATTGAGTATTGGAAGTATTCTTGGACTTACTTTAAAAAATCAGGCAAAGCAGACCATGTTAGCTCAACTTGTATTTTTGCCTTCAATTATGCTTTCAGGGATTATGTTTCCAATTAGTTTGCTACCTGATTTTCTCCAAATATTAGGGCGACTTTTCCCAGCTTATTGGGGATACAGATTGATGCTAGAGAATGATTTTAGTCTTGAAAACCTGTGGTATCTAATTCTTGTATCTTGTATTGCAGTAATGACTTGTATCCTCCTCTTGAATAAACAAAAATCTGAGTAAATACCTGAATAGAGCAACGTGAATCCATGGCAACATTAACTTTAAAGCAAAAGCGACGAGATTGTTTCTTATCTCGTCGCTTTGCTGTTTTTCAGTGGTCAAGCTCATTATTTGGTTAAGTTTGTTTCTGCCTTTTCTTCTCAAAAGGTGATAACTCTTTACCCTAGTATTTGCTCAACTTCCTTAATCTTATTTTTAGAGTTTAATACTGACTAGTTAGTATCCGTTATGATATTGAAACTTCTTTCTCCCATCGTCTGAGCACCTCTTTCAAAGGCTCATCGAGATAGCTATAGGCCTTGTCCTTAATCCACTCAGGAATTCCATAAGCTGCCTCGGCGATACTTCCTGTGATTGCAGCAAGAGTATCACTATCCCCACCAAGGAAAATCGCATTTCGAATCGCATCTTCAAAATCTGTACTTTCTAGAAAGGCAACGATAGCTTGAGGAACCGTATCCTGACACGTTTCATTGAAACGGTACGTAGGACGAATTTCATCTAACGTTTTAGAAAGGTCATATCCATACTCTTTCTCGATATGTTCCTTGATACGTCTTTTAATCTCCGCAGGGTTATCATTGATTGGTTGTTCATAGTCGCCACAGTATCCTCCGAAGTAATACCGACACATAAAGATAGCATCAGACGTCGCCATAGCTCCCTTGATACCTTCTGGATGGTTATGCGTCACCTCTGCAGAAAGTCGCGCGAGAGCTCTTCTGGACGGCCAGGCTCCCGTTCGTGCACAGAAACTACAATCCATCGCCCAAGCACACGGAGAAACGCGCATGGCAGAGCCATTTCCAAAGCTATTATAAGGGGAGCTGTCATTACTATGAATCCATGTATCAAACCTAGCACCATAACCAGCATCAGGATACATCCTACCATACTTCTTCATGGCATCAATGAAGTCATCCTTCTGACCACCATTCATAATTGCTTCTGCAACGGCGCAGGTCATCACCGTATCATCTGTGAAAAAGCAGTCTTCTCTAAAAAATGGAAAGTCTTTCGTTTTAATGTTGTCCCATTCATAAACAGAACCAACAATATCTCCAACTATTGCTCCTAGCATCAGATTCCTCCTTATGATATATCAGATTCATTACACATTTCCAATGAATCACTCTTTAAAAATGGCACCACCAAATTAATCCACTCTTGAGGCAGGTAAGCTGATAAATAGCCGTGGTTATAGCCCTTAGCTTCATACAAAATCGTATTTAGATGCAGTTGTTGAAATAATTTCGCTGATTCTTTCACGCAGTTCAATTCTTTTTCACCATAGATATACAGAACCTGAGACTTGCTAGCAGAAATCATATCTTTCAGCTTGTAACGTCCCATATAGGTTTTGTAAATGGTCACCAATGTTTTGATAGGGGTCCTTGGCAGATCCTCCAAATAATAATCTTTTAGTTCCTCTGGATAAGCCAGTTTAGGATAGAGTTTGTTCATCATGCTTAACTGAAGTTTACAAGAGAATTTACTAAACATCAGTTTGCCAAATAGACGTACCAGAAAAATACTGATTTTAGCTAATCTTGGTTGAGGAATACAGAGGCTTCCGTCTATGATGACCTTCTCAGCTATCTCGCTGTCTAATGACAAAAGCTCCATGGCAATTTGACCACCAAGTGAAACACCACCAATCGCAAACAACTTCCCGCCACAGTGTTCTTTGATATAGTCTAGGATCTCCAAAGCAGAAGCTTCAGTAGAAACATAATCGAGATGGTTCTCTTCGCCGTGACCATTCAAAGTAGGTAAAATAACATGGTATTTTTTCGACAAGATTCGTGCTTGACGAAGATAATTCCACCAAGAACTGCCACCGCCATGTATCAGCAAGATAGAAGGCAAATTCTTATCACCAAATTCATGGAATTTCATATTTAAACTCCTTACTGTAGGACTTTCACTAGATAAATACTTGTTCAATCAGTTTGAACAAGCAGTGATGCATCATCAAATAGAAAAATCTCTAACATTGATTATCTAGAATGACCACAAGTTACTTTCAATAATGGATACCTAATCTAAATTTTAAAATGTTGTTTCCTTACTAATTCTATTACTCGCCAATATTGTATAAATTAAATAAGCAATAAAAATAACATAGCAGCCAGTCTTACAACTTACTACTTTTCATATGATAATTTATAAATGTCTTTCTAGCCACTCGATCTTTTTAAAATCCTTATTGTTATTGTGATCATTTCGATAGGAGTCTTGAGAAGAAGCTTTGTAAATACTTAGATACTGCTCCAGACTTGGAAGACGAAAAGTGATGCCTTCAATGTGAATAAGCTCTATATCCGATTCCGAAACTCCTGCAAAATCAAGTAAGGAATCGATACTTCCAAATTCAACACTCACTCTATCCTTTTGGAATTCATGCTCATGAATATCTATTAAGACGTAGCCTAAGTCTTTCATCACTTTCATTATCTTGTCCCAGTCATAAATTCTGAGATGATCAGGTGCTTCCCAACCTCTATGGTCACCAGGCACATGAATGTCAATGTCAGACGGCCCCCAATTTTCTTTCGTTCTAAATTCCAATCCCAAAGACCCCATCAGTGTCGGTGTAATTCCGACTCGATTTAAATGGAAACAAATGGTTTTAAATTCTTCAAATAAGAGACTCATATTTACTCTAAACCTTTCATCTAAATGTTCGTTATTTCTACTTTATTACCTTGAACATAATCATCTTCATTTTCTAGAGTATATCCAGTTATTTTGGATAAAAATTCTTTTCCTTACTAATTCTATTACTAGCCAATATAGTATAGATTAAATAACCAATAAAAATGATAATAAAAGTAACATTAATTTTTAAAACAAAATAGAGATTTAACAAATTTGCGAACGCATGAAATAATATACAGTAACCCACTGATTGGGTTTGACGGTAAAGAAGCCCTAAAACAAAACTTAAAAATAATGTATATACAAAAAATAAAATAAAAGGAAATCCTTGATGACTTTCTCCAACTATAAACCATAAAGGTAGATGCCATATTCCCCAAATTGATCCTACAATCAAATTAGATTGCCAATATGTATATTTTTTATCAAGTAATGGTTGTAATATTCCTCTCCATCCTAATTCTTCATGTCCACCACCAAAAAAAATTAGTTGTATAAAGAATAATGGCATCAGATAAATTGATACTCCATTTAATTCTAAGGAAGATACAGAAAATAGTATCAAAATTGCTAACAAATGAATAATGAAATAAATACTACTATTTCCTATCTTTTTAAATAAAAAATGATTAAATTTTATTTTATTCCTTTTCAAATAAAAGCCACTTGCAATAGCTGGACCAAGTGCACCTACTATATGTAACATTCTCCCTATAAATGTTTCTAATCCCAAAATATGAGATTGAGTAAAGATGGCAAGAAGCCCCCAAGCTATATAAGTTATTCCAAATGTAAAACATAGATAATTTTTTAAATTCTTTTTGTCAATTTCTGTCATTCTATCGCCCTTATCTTGATTATTTTAAGAATAAAATATTTACTGCTTCTTAGTTACTCTCGATTTATAACTAACTATATTCTATCACAAAAACACAAAAAAAGCCTTACAATCAAGGCCTTTCATTATTGATTCATACCAAGCTTTCTATGCTTTTACGAGCAAAGATACACACTCAGCGGTTCGCTGTTACCGTATCGTTTCGTCGGTAATCTCCTCACTCTACGACAGCTATACCATGGGCAGAACATCTGTTTCTACTTCGCTGATGCCTCAGCTCGGAAAAGCAGTGGTACGGCCTCAACATGAAACGAGTGAACACTAATTATGCCAGGTAGTCTTGTCTGTTTTATAAACTTTTTAACGATAGCACAAGGTTATCGTTAAATGGTATTACCTAGATAAACTGAGATTTTATTATTTCTTTTTCTTTGGTTTGGCTACAGGTAATTCATCATACATTGAATTGAATAAGCCGGTTAAATATTCTTTGTTGTCAACATCATCTACCAATAGCATTTCCTTTGCACCTTCATACGGCAATTCGTATTCTACATACAGCATATACACTATTGCAGATTTGACAGGCTTCACTAAAAATCTATCATCATAAATTCCACCCATGATTTTCCCTCGATAATAAATTATATATTCACCCATCATTGCTCTATATGATATTTCTTCCAACTCGGACAATTGTTCTAAAATGAAATCTAAATATTCTTTACTTGAAGCCATAATCTACACCTCGTCAAATTCTAAGTTGTATAGAACAACTAATACTATAGCATTTTAATTCAATTTTAACTTATCAAACAATCTCATTGTGAACCTCTTTATTAAATTCAAATCTATATAATGACCGTTGTACATATTTTACGCTAAACTAGAATCTATCAAACTGAGTCTGTCCTGCCACCATACTGTTTTTCACTCTATCATTTGCTTCTTCAGTCCAAATATTGGTTTTATCACACTTATGATAAATGTCACTAATTCCTACATTCATATTTCTCTTTTCGATCAATTACCTTCTTAATATATTCCATATCTTAATCATATTGTAGATGCAACATTTGATACATACTCCCTATAGAATATATTGTATCAAGAAAAGCTTTCTACCTGTTCTACTAAATCTAAAACAAGTTCCGAAAAGTTCTCCGCAATTTCCTCAAGGTCAGCATAGTCATTGTTATATCCACGAACCTTACCGCTTTTCAGGTCTATAAATACGATGCTTCCATCACCTAAACCTCCGATAGGAAACACCGGGCCGTGTTCACATTCACTCATATACTCCTCGTATGCCTCTTCAAAGTATGTATAATTTTCCTCCAACTCCTTCAAGTCAAAAATCCATGGTTCTACCAAATAGCAACCACCTAGGTTAAGTAGCAGCCAGCGGTACTCTGCTGGTATGGAGGCATAACTTGCTTCAAACTTTTTTATATCCTCCTCTGACTCCGGTCGAATACCGTCTGTGAAGGCACTCGTTTCATAAGCTATCCCAATTCTATCAAGGTGTTTTTCCAAATCAACATAACACATTTTGCCCTCCTAGTAACTTCAATTTACTTGCTAGAAATCCTTTCATTTCAATATTTTTATAATGTTTTAAACTCTTTTTTAACAGTAGAACTTCGTCATCCGCAGTAGCCCACTACCAATCTAACTTCACTTTCGCTCATTCTCTTGGGAAGACCTTATATGAACTCTACATCTTCCCACAAATCCTTTCATTTCAATACATTAATTAAGCAATAGGTACAACCCTTGACATCAACACAATTGTCTCACAATGTAGCGCTAGCAAACTTCTATATTATAGAACGAAAGTGATTGAGTTGTTGTTTAAAATTAAACTTTAGAATGAAAATATTCTATAGTTAGCATTTTTCAAACTTTATAGCTGATAATTGTCACTTAATAAATTTACTTGCTAACTTGTAAACTTTTTGAATCTCTTTACTCTTAACGTCCCAACTATCAAGTTCTTCTTTGATTAACTCTGGAAATTTTTTGCTAATATCCCTCAAAGCATTGCCAACTGATTTTCTAACATATTCACTAGAATCTTCTTTTAATGTTGCGATTCGTTTAATAGCTTCATCTGGATTATCCTTGAAATATGGTCTACTCGTCCATATTCTCAAACCTTCTGTAACAGCTCTTCTAACATTTGGATTACTGTTTTGTAACCATTCGTCAATAACCGGAAGAGATTTTTCATAACCTGTTTGCTTACAAAATTCATCAAATGCTTTTGCTAATACTTCTTGAACTCTCCAATTTTCATCTTTTGAAACCTCATCCCTCATGAAGATCAAAAATTCTTCATACGATGACAAATGGCCAAAGAGAAATACACTATACATTCTAACTTGATATACATTGGATTTAAAGGCTAAAAATGCTAATTCTTTAGTATACGCATTATCGTTTGATAGATAGTCAGCAAGAGCTCTTTTCTCTTCTACTTTAAACCCATTTTCTATTAAAGAAAATTCTTTTTCTAAATTTAAAATATATTCTTTCATGCTACTTGCCCCCAAACCAATCATGCATTTTTTTCGATTTCGTTTTAGGTTCTCTTCCAAAAGACTGATTCCATTTTCCTTTTACTTCTTTAAAATGCACTTTACTACCCTAATTTCCTCTATTTTAATTTACATTTTTTCTGATGAGCTTTTAATTTTTTCATAGCCCAATCATAATGACTTGCAGTGGTACTTACAAAATAGGAACCCAGTGTACTCCCCCCAACCCATTTATATACACCTTTTGAAAAAAGTTCTTCGTTTGTAAAGGTTTCAGCCAACTGTAAAACATCGCTATGGGATTTATGAAACATTTTAGTTGCGTCTTCAAGAGAAGTATTTTGATGTTTCTTCCAAAATTCTACATTCATATCTCCATAAGTTTTCCAATTGTACGGCTCAGGCAAAAACGGTTTTTCTTCTCCCTTTTGATTGGAATGTACCCAATTCAAAATAAGCTGATGCCATTCATAGAGATGGATTAAAACATCTCTTAGATTCTTATCTCTTTTCCAGTGGGCTTCTTTTTTCTTTTCATCTTTTGAAAAGTCAAATGGTGTATTTAACCCTTCCTCAGTCATCTTTGAGATAAATAAATTTAACTTTTCATAGTTTTCCTTAGCAACAATCATTAAATCATTTTTTGTCGTTGGTCTTGGCATAACAAGTCTCTCCTATTTAACTGAATATCTTAATATAATTTTTTGTTTTTCTTCTGACGTCCTGTTTTTATTACTTAGGTATATTTCTTTATGAAAATCACCTATTCTTGTAAGATCAAATTTTCTTGCAAATTCATTCATCAGTTCAAATGACTTTGGCTCATCATCATAACTTCCAACATGTAAAATATGGATAGATTTACCCTCTTCTATTTCTCTAAAACTTATCTCATCATACAATACGTTGGGCTTTTTCTTTTTTACATTTTCAAGTGCCTTTGTGAATATCTCTTGTGTAATAAAATCAGGTTGTTTAATCATCAATGTGTATTCCAGTTTATTTTTATCAAGCTCTTTTAAATTTACTTTTTTCCAAAAGCCTTCTAATGGATATACCGTAAAATCTGTAATCTCGTTATTAGTTTTATTTTTCATTGCATTTTTAAACAACATTTTAATGGCATAGGCAAGAGAATATAATGCGGATATTCTATCTGAGAAATCCACTTCATTCGGATTTCCTTTACCTTTTAGCAAAATAAATTTTTGCTTTGGCACTTCTACAATGATAGGTGTTTGCTTTACACCATAAAGATTTTTTTCTTGTTTTCTCCATTCATATTTCATTATCCAGTTCTCCCTTTACATTTGGTTATTTTTATTATACAGGAAGATACTTGACACCATCTGTCATATTATATATTTTTCTGCCATTTTATTTATCATTTCTTTAATCTGCATTCGTATCTCCTTTGGCTCTAATACTTCTGCTTCATCTCCGAAAGAAAAAATATAGTTGAATAAATTATAGTCATTCGGTATTTCTATTTCAGTATATAAATTTCCGTCATTATCTTCTGTAATTTCTCCGTTTAGTTCATCATATACCCTGAAAGCAACTTTTCGATCAAACTTAACTTTTATATTCACTGTATTCTCATGTGGCGTTTCTTTTTTGAGTATTACATCTTCAAAGTTATCATCAAACTTTTCAGTATGGATTTCTAAATTCTTTATTCTGGACAATTTGAAATATCTGAAATCATTTCTGAGTAAACATAGGGCATATAGATACCAATCCTGACTCTTGAAAAGCAATCTCACAGGTTTAACACTTCTGTTTGTTTCTTTTTTATTGCTGCTAAAATATGTGAATGAAATAATGTTTTTACTTAAAATTGCAGATTTGATATCGTCAAAAGTTTTGTCATACAGCTTATTGTTTTGCCAATTATTAAAGTCAACCTCTATCCAACTGGTATTTTTCATTTTAAAGAGTGCAGAGAGTTTTGTTAGGAGCTCATTCTCACGCTGTATTGTGGTATTATCCAATCCTTGAAGAGCTGACATAATTTGCTGTTTCTCATTTTCAGACAGCAGTGATTTACTAAGAACAAAATCTTCAGCAATTTCTATTCCGCCGCCCTTTCCTTGCAGCGCATAAATGGGAATACCGGCACTGCTGATAGAGTCAATATCCCTATAAATTGTTCTGACTGATACCTCAAATTTATCAGCAAGCTCATTTGCTGTAACTTTTCCTCTTTCTAAAATGTAATATAGTATCCTAAATAGTCTATTATCTTTCATCGTCTTAACATCTCCTACAGATATTATACCACAATAACTTGACATCTGTTGTCATGTTATGAAATGTTTTTCAAATAATGATAGTGCTGCTTATCTTATTAACTGTTATAAAAAATAATCAAATTCCACTTCTCATACCACCTCTCTTTTTAATTTTTTGCATAAGAAAAAGCGACTAAGATTTCTATTTCTTAATCGCCTTATATCTTCAGCATTTAATTTTATTCGGCTCGGAAAATTGTTTTTAAGCTTTAGTTATCGGAATCCAAAGTTCCATTTTGTAGTCTTTGCTGTGCATATCACCTTCATAGTAATATTCAAAGTCAGGTTTTTCTGAATGAATATAGCCATGCTCAGGGAAGAATACTTCCATTGCATATTTCCACCCGTTATGAATGCACTCCGGAACACTTCCTACTAATTCTACAACTGCATACTCTGCTTCTTCAACTTCCAAAACATCCAAGCCCATGCCTCTTGCTTTGTCTACATCATTAACAATATATCCTGCCATATAGTTTATTGTATTGGTATCTAAAACATCATGATTATCAAGGTCTAAAATATCATGACAAACGCCTACACTTTTACCGCTTCCCAAACTCATAAGCTCATCGTGGCTATATTTTTCATATAGCTTATCCCAAATACTCGGACATAATGATGAATTGATGTTTTGTTCATTGATTCCTGCAACTGTAAATGCTTTTTTCTTTTGAATTGTAATATTCATGCTTCTTCCTCCTCTTACACTTAGTGCTAACTGCACTCGTGATACTAATTTGAATGGTTTTCCATTTCTTACCTCAGAAGGAGTAAATCCATGAAAATTTTTAAAAGCTGTTCCAAATGAATCTGATGACTCATATCCAAATTTGAAAGCAACATCAATAATTTTTTCATCCGTATTTCTTAATATAACGGCTGCTTCCGTCAATCTTCTGCTTCTTAAATATTCTGAAAGCGTTGTTTCAGTCAGAATAGAAAACAAGCGACTGAACATTGAATACGAATATCCGGATAACTGAGTTACTTTCTTTTCATCAATTTCATCATCAAGAACTGTTTCAAGATAATCAATCGTATCGTTAAACGACTTGATAATATTCATTTCGATTCCCCCTTTCCTTCAGTTTATTTTAGTATAGAGGAAGATTTCTTTTCTTACCCTACAATATCCGTACAAGTTTTATAGGTCTCATTTCATAGAAATTTATACCTTGCTAAATTCAACAAATTCTAATTTGTCTTTGTTTAAAAATAAATCCCATTATATAATTCCATAAACCCTTTAGCAAACTTCGCGATAAGTTCATGATCAAGTGCAGTAGCTAAGGGTTCATCATTATTATTAGCTGGTGATGTCCAATTACATAATCCGTGCATTACAGAGTCCATATCTATGATACAATACTTAAACATACGGTCCATACAGCTATGCCCAATAAAACATAGTATTCTTCCCCTTTATCTGCAGAAGGAATCTACCCTCTTCTTTTTTGTAATAGACATCTATTCCACCCCAGTGTCTTAAACATAGTGTCCACTGGATTATTTACATCTTGACATCAAGTTTGGACAAAAGTGCCACACACTCAGCGGTTCGCTGTTACCGTATCGTTTCGTCGTAATCTCCTCACTCTACGACAGCTATCCCATGGGCAGAACATCTGCTTCTACTTCGCCGATGCCTCAGCTCGTACAAGCAGTGATACTGCCTCAACATGAAACGACTGATCACTGAGTATATCAAGTGAAGCTGTCTGTATGTGGAAACATGTCTATAAACTGGGATTTATAGCAAATCAAAACAGCTATTTCTCTCTATTCTCTCCAAATGTATTTATGTGGAGCACACCACCCGTATATACAATCTAACATCTGCAAGATACTCTTTAGACAAGCTCCCCTCTAAGCTGTTGTGATACTTTAAAAGTAGGTTGAATGACTGCTCTTGTTCAATACCTAAATACTTATTCGTGAAATTTGACTAAGCTATTATTTCAAACTCAGATGCATCAGCATCTCCCCATTAGCTCCTACCCCAAAACTGTATTTGAAAAGGGTTGTCTATGATAATAAATTTTATCACATATAAAACGGGACAGTTCTCTTTTTCTCATGTTGCATTTTTAAGATGCCTGAACGGAGACCATATGTGCGTAAACACCGTCTTTTTCCATGAGTTTCTCGTGATTTCCACGCTCTATGATTTTCCCGTCAGATATAACAAGGATCTGGTCTGCATCTCTTATCGTCTTTAATCTATGGGCAATGACAAGAAGCGTCTTATTCTTGCATAGTTCCGAAATCGCTTCTTGTATCGCACATTCATTATCTGCGTCAACACTTGCTGTTGCTTCATCTAAAATAACGATGGGCGAATCCTTCAGGATACATCTAGCAATGGAAAGTCTTTGCTTTTCTCCGCCGGAAAGCGATGCTCCTCCTTCCCCGATTACCGTATCAAATCCTTCCGGAAACGACATAATAAGGTCATAACATCTTGCCTTCTTTGCAGCCTCAATTACTTCTTCCCTTGTAGCATCAGGTCTACCAATTACGATATTGTTGTATATCGTATCCTTAAAAAGATAAACCCTCTGGAACACCATACTGATTTTATCCATAAGGCTTCCCAAGGAAACATTTTTTATATCTTTGCCATCAACTTTAATCGTTCCCTCCTTGATATCCCAAAATCTCGCAAGAAGAGAGGCTATTGTAGATTTGCCACCACCTGACGGTCCTACAAGAGCAGTCATTTCCCCCTTTTTCATAGTAAAAGAGACATGATTCAACACATTCTTTCCTGTATAGCCAAAGCTTACATCGCTATACTCAACAAGAGAATCATTTCCCCCTGCATCTTTAGATAATGCAATATCAGCAAAATCATGAAGTTCTTCCGCTTCAAATACCTCTTCTATTCTGTCTAAAGATGCCGCTGTTACGGTAAGTCTGGTAATTTGTCCATAATAGCTCTCTATGGAAATAAATAGATCAAATAAGAACAGTACCATTCCCACCATATAGTCCGACGCCATTTCTCCCTTCGCATATAACAGGCCTGCTATAGCAAGTATGAAGGATGTGCCAATCCCATAAGTAAGGCATAAAGCTCTCGCCCACGGCCCATAACTTTTCTCAAAATCAATACTTTCCCTACAGCTTTTATCAAACTCAGCGGAAAGACTTTTTGATTTTTCCCCTAGCATATTAAATGACTTGATAATTCCTATTCCTTCGGCAAAAGCCAAAACCTCTTCCGTAAGCGATTCACTTCCCTCTTGCTTCGTCTTGGAATGCGCAAGGGTCGTTTTCATCATGCAATTTCCAACGATAACAAAGGCGAGAACGACTGCGAGTGCGGCAATCCCTAATCGTATATCCATGACAAACATCATGAGTGTCATGAGCCCCTGGGAAATCATAAAAGTCACAAGTTCCGACAAAACACCCATACAGCACTCTTCAATAAACACCATGTCTGTACATAGAACCGTGCTTATTTTTCCCATATTTCCTTCTGTAAAGTATCCCATAGGAAGTTTCCGGAGATGATTTCCGAGTCTCATTCGCATATCCGCAAACACCTCATATCCTGTTGCGGATTGAAGAACATTCGTGATGTGTTCAAAAACAGCTTCTACCGCTATACAAAGAACAAGACCGATTCCGAGATAAAGGCATATCTTTTCATTCATCTGCCCCTTCATAAATAGACTGATTGCAAAAAAACTGAAGATTAACGGTGCCTTCATCATAATCCCCTTGATGAAAGAAGTTAGATACGAAGCTCTAATCCTGGAGCTATATTTTCCTGTCATACAAACAATTCTATGCAGTATCTTTAACATGCCTTCTCCCCCTTAATCTTCCATGTACTTGCACTTACAGAGGCATCCCAGAATTTCTTATACTCCGGACATTCTTCCAAGAGCTTCTCATGCTTATCGGCTGCCATACACTTGCCCTCCTTTAGCACACAAATCTTATCCGCATTTTTTACCGTGGAAAGTCTGTGCGCAATCACAAGCACCGTCTTATTCTTTGTGATTTCATCAAGAGCAGCATTTAATTTTTCTTCATTTTCAGGGTCCATAAAAGCAGTAGCCTCGTCCAAAACAATAATTGGCGCATCCTTCAAAATCGCACGTGCCAAGGAAATTCTCTGGCGCTCCCCTCCGGACAGTTGCTTTCCGCCGTCTCCCGCTATGGTCTCTATTCCATCCGGAAGTCTCTTCAGAAATTCATCACACTGCGCTCTCTTTGCCGCTTTGAGCACCTCTTCTCTTTTCGCATCGAGCTTTCCGATAAGAATATTTTCATACAGACTTGTATTAAATAAAAATTGCTCCTGCGAAACATAAGAGACCTCATTATTCAGTGCTTCCAGAGACATGTCTGTGATATCCTGTCCACCGATCCGGATTTTTCCCTCATTCAAGTCATAATAATGCACTAAAAGCTTAGCCAGTGTAGATTTTCCGCTTCCCGATTCTCCCACCAGAGCGGTTGTCGTTCCCTGCTTCAGTTCGAGACTTACCCCATGAAGAATCTCTTTCTCTCCATAAGCGAATCTGACATTTTCAAACTGAACATCCCTATTCACGCTACTAAACTTTGCACTTCCCTCTTTAAGATCCGGTTTATCCATAAGATGTTCCAGCTCTGTTATTTTATAATTCAGCTGAGGAAACTTTCCTGCATAATTCATCGCCTTCATAAAAGACGGACCGACTGCGAAAGACAAACAAAGCACTAAAATCAGTTTATCTAAAGCAAGACTTCCACTGATAACCCAAAATGCCCCTACTGGAATAATGAAAAGCGAAAGACTCGGCAAAACGCTGGAATACATGGCCATCCAGGGCCAACAAGCTTTGTACCATAAAAGTGTAAAATCTCTGTAGTTCTTTACGACTTCTCTAAATCTTTTATAAGAATCGCCGTCCTTATTGAATACCTTCACCACTTCCATTCCATTTACATATTCAATAATCGTGTTATTCATCACTGCAGCGGATTCATAGTAGGCATCCATTTTCGAGTTGCCCTGCTTCATCATCATGCCCATGGCAAAGATTCCTACGAGAATGGGAATAAAGGAAAGCAAAGCTAAGCGGTAATCCACCGCAAACATCAGAACGAGGATGGCAAACGGAATCAAAATATTGGCAATCCCTTCCGGAATCGCATGAGCAAGTAAAAGCTCGATCATATCAATATCTTCTGTAAATACCTTTTTTATACGTCCTGTACCAAGGCTCTCTATATTTCCGAGAGGCTGTTTTTCCAGTTTCCCCTGCAGAGATATTCTTAAATTTTTTAGGGTATTGTATGCACTGATATGGGAAAATATCAGTCCTTTCACATAGACAAAAGAATAAATGATTTCAGATAAAAGTATCCCTAACACCTTCAGCATCACATATTCCAAACTAATCGATTGCCCCTTTGTCAATGGTGAAACAATCTGATACAGAAAAAAATAGGGCATTATTTTTGCCACAATTCCAATACACATCATCATTACCGCTCTGAACGTGTATTTCTTGTATTCTCCCATATAGGGAGCTACTTTTTTAAACATTTCGCTCTCCTTTCGAGTTAGTTTAAACTAATGCTATTGTTTATTTTAAACCGTCTTTCGACGGTCTGAATTTATTAATCCATTATTCCCACTGCATTTTTCCAATCCATGAATCTGCATACAACTTTGCAATGCTCTTCAATTTCTTTCCAAGACATTTCATGAATGAAAGGCTCATAAACAGATGTCCAAAATATCGTACAGAGAACATGCATTTCCTCATCCGTAATCTCCGCTTTAGCGATATCTCTCTTTTTTGCCTCTTCATAATATTGCTTATAGGCATGCGTCATGCGATAAGCAAAATCATGCCCGAAGTTCTCATGCACTGTCCCGGCGGATTTTTCTAAAAGTAATACAAATTCTTCTCGAATATCCCATAGGATTCGAAACACATCTAAGATGTATTTCTCATTCATAATCCATGTATTTCTTACTTCTTCATCGCTCATAGAGGAGAAATCCACATCTGTTCGTTCCGAAACAAAACTATCTAAAGTTGCTACAGCCTTTTCAACAACTGCTCTAAACAGTTCTTCTTTCCCTTTATATCTTTTATAAACAGCCCCAGTTGTTATATTTGCATTCTCACATATCGTTTTCAGTTCGGCTTTTATAAATCCCTTTTCAATGAACTCTTTACGAGCACTTTCAATAAGCCTTGAATCAATGCTTGTATCACGGTTTGACATTTACTTTCTCCTCAATATATTACGATAATTTAATTACCGATAATTCGGTTATCATTTATATTTGTAACATTTCATAGTTTAAATGTCAACTGTTTTTCTTAGCGCTTTAAATTATCGTGTGTATAAAAAATCCCTCCATAGAATATGATTGAAATTCAATCATATTCTATGGAGGGCGGAATATATCATTCCAAATATTGATTTTTCTACACTTATGCTTTATGTCACTAATTCCGGCATTGTAAAATCGGAAATCATCTCTGTTGATGGTGCTATTTTTTTGATATCATGCTTGTCCGAAAAAATGGAAATTCCTTTTTTAATTATTCAAATTATCAATTTTCTACTGCAACAACTTTCGATAAACTCTCCATCGTGAGTTGCCACAATAATCGTCTTTCCCATTGATTGAAGTTCTTTTAAGATTTCTGATATATCCATCATATGCTTATAATCCAAGCCACTTGTTGGTTCATCCAAGAGAATTATATCATTATCTTCAGCTATAGCGCTGACTATAGCAACTCGTTGCATTTGCCCTCCAGAAAGACTTAGTGGATGTCTTTCCTCTACCATTCTTAAATCTAGTTTTTTCAAGATAGTAAGGGCATTATCTCTATCTTCTTCTTCCATTCCTAATAGAACTTCCTCTAATACACTATCGGTAAATAGTTGGTGACTTACATCCTGCATAATCATAAACATCTTCATTCTTCGTTGCTTCCAATCAAGAGGTTTTCCATCTATTACTAAATCGCCCTTGCACTTTCTAATACCGCATAAGCATTTTAAAAAAGTGGTCTTTCCCGCTCCGTTATGTCCTATCAGAGCAGTAATTTCACCTTTGGCAATTTTTACATCATCTGCCTCAAAAATTCTGTCGCTCTTTTTATATCTGAATTTATAATTTTTAAAATCTAATATATTATCACTATCTGTAGCTTCATCTATATCAAGCTTAAAAGGGTTCCTTTCAACAAAGCTTCGGATTCCGAAATCTCTTACCTCTTCCTCCGTGATCTTTTTCATTTCTTCTTTATCAAGATTTCTTATTATTCGTCCATCATTAATAATAATAGTTCTGTCACACATTTCCCAAAGGTAAGCTATCCTATGCTCTGAAGCAATAATAGTCTTCCCCTCTGTTTTCCATATAGAGATTAGTTCCTTTAATCTTTTTACAGCTTCGTAATCAAGATTCGCCGATGGCTCGTCGAGCAATATAATCTTGGTTTTTTCCATGTCTATTGATGCACAGGCAACCTGCTGTTTTTCTCCACCGGACAGTTCAAACATTCCTCTGTCTAAAAGCTTTTCGATAGAAAATCTTTTAACCGTCTCATCGAGTCTATTATTTATTTCCTCCTCTGGAATTCCCTCATTCTCGCATCCAAATACAAGCTCGCTTTTTACCTCACAGGTATAAAACTGAGATCTTGGATTTTGAAAAACTGTGCCACTCATCTTTGCCAGATCGTAAATAGTAGATTGCTCTGCGTTGAGACCATCTATATATATTTCTCCCTCCACGTTTGCATCATAAAAATATGGAATAAGCCCATTCATAATCCTTAAAATCGTTGTTTTTCCACAACCTGATTCTCCTGTTAAGAGAACAAATTCTCCATCCTCTATAGTCAAACTAATATCTTTCAATACCCTGTGATTTGGTTCAGCAGCATAAGTAACTGTGCAATTTTTTATCTCAATCATCCTTATACTCCTACTAAACTCATGATTAATTTAGCTATTCCCACTGCAAAAAAGACAAAAAAAAACATAATCTAAAATTCCAAATCCAATCTTACAAATATTGGTACGTTTATTTCCTGAAGCTAATCCTCTTGTGATAGCTGCTGCTGATAGTTCCTCGCCAATTCGCACTGAACAAATGAGCATCGGAATCATTTTGTACTCCAAAACTTTAGATGTTTTTTTTCCTCCAAAACAAATCCCACGCATTCTCATTGCATCATCTATTGATTGAAATTCCTCTTTTAACATCGGCAAAAACCTAAAAATAACTGTCAATGGAATGATTATTTTTTCAGAAACATGCATTTTTTCCATTCCGGCTACAAACTCGCTAATCTTAGTCGACTTTACCACATAGTAACCAATTGCTAATGTAGGTATCATTCTTGAAAAAATACTGCCAACAACTATAGCCAATGTTCCAACCAACATGTTGTCCCAAACATAAGGAATATATAAAATACAGTAACTAATCAACAGCCCTATTAAGCTTTTCAGGCAATATGAATACTCTTTTTCTGCCCAAAGCAAAATATATGGTACAACTGTCAAAATCATTTGAAAGACACGCAGTTTTTCTCCACCTAATCGGCTCAAAACAACCAAAGCTGCTATGATAATAAGAAATAGTTTTGTTCTGGGATCGAGCTTAAAAAATTTCCTATTCATTACGCAATTCCCGCTCTTTTAAAATGTTTTTTCAGTAGCACTCTGCCAAGAAGTCCGCCAAATATACCACTCATAAAACAAACTGCAACCAATATCGGCGCCATATATGTAGGAAAAAGCGCTCGTACTGCATTAATATATCCTTCTCCATAAACTTGACGTGTTGACCAATATGCATCTGGGTTAAAGAACAGTTCATAATAGTTACCCCAACACCAAATACTAAAAAAGCCATTTGCCAAAACAGCTAACTTAGCACTTGTAAATCTTCCTTTTGTATAAGTAATATCAGCCAAAAAGCCAAAAAATGTTCCTGTAATAATTGGAATGTATCCCATGCCTGTTAACAGCATAATTAAGCCTAATAAGAATCCCATAATTGTTATCATTCCGAATTTCTTTACTTTTGTTAAAAATAATTCAAAAATAATGCCTCCGACAAGTGGTACAAAAACAGTAAGAAGGACCAAAAAAATCGGTATCATCCCGAGCATTGCAACGGCAAAAACAACAACAAAATATATTGCAGTGAAAACGCCAATATTTATCAAATCTTTTCCATCTAATTTTTTAAATACTTTTCTTTCATTCATAATTTTCTCCTCTTTCTATCTCCGTTATTTCTAATTCTGAATTATTAACTGCACCTTAAATCCATCGTTACCCTTTGCCAATATCGTTTCTCTAATTATATGGTAGATTTCCTTATCAATTAAAAAGACGCTATGATTTCTCAATCGCTTTTACTTCCGAACGTTTCGGCTATCTGCTGTTCTCGGCACTGCACCCCAATAATGGGACAAGAGAAAAACCTCTTATGCGACCAGTTTTCTGTAATCTACAGGAGACTGGTCATTTAATTTCTGTTGAATTCTAGTTTCATTATAAAATATGATGTAATTTTTAACAATATCTGTTATACTATCCTTAGTTAGGTTTCTCCACTTATGGAGATAGAAGGTTTCAGACTTGAGAACAGAATGGAACCATTCGATACAGGCATTATCTGCTGGTGTTCCTTTTCGGGACATGGAGCGGGTGATGCCTTTTTCTGTACAAGCCTGATAGTAGGCTTTTGAGGTGTAGACAGAGCCCTGGTCGCTGTGTAAAAGTGCTCCTTGAGGTAGCTCAAGTTGATTAAGTGTGTCGAGTACAAAGTCCGTATCTTGGCACTCGGAGATGGTATAAGCTACAATTTCATGATTATAGAGATCCATGATCGAAGATAGATAAAGTCTACAGTTTTCAAAATAGAGGTAGGTGATGTCTGTGACAAGTTTCTCCATAGGCTTGTCTGCCTGGAAATCACGATCCAGCTTATTGTCTGTTACATGGTAAGGCTTCCCTAATTTAGGTCCCTTCTTGGGACGGACACGGCAAAGGCAACCCTTTCCTTTTCGCTTCATATAGCTTTCTATGTCAAACAAATTCTTCTTATCATAGTCCTCAAGTAATCTATAGTTCTTATGCTTTGTAATATCGTATTTATCTGAAAGAAAAGGTCTGACACCTCTAAGCTGAAAGATACATTTACTACCGTCCATTACAGTAATCTCATCTTGACTCATCAGTTCTTTGCCTGTCTTTTGATAGTTTAAACCAAAGCTCTTTTGATTTGACCTTGTTTCCGATGTGTTATATAAATCTATCGTTTCTTTTTCCAGTGTTTCAGACAATTCTTTTAGTGTAGTTTTCTCCTTGCCACCAAGAAACAAGGTACTATCACAGTTACCTACGATTGTATCGGCATTATCCTTATAGATTGCCTTTAACTGAGATTGTGCTTGAAGTATGATACTTGCTGAAATCTCTCTACTTCTGATTGTGGCAATCAGCTTTTCAAACTTTGGAATTAAGCCGATATTTGCAAACTCATCAAGAAGGCATCTTACATGAACAGGAAGCCTACCGCCATATACATCATCTGCCTTATCACATAAGAGATTAAAAAGTTGTGAGTACATAATAGATACTACAAAGTTAAAGGTATCATCTGTATCAGAGATAATAACAAAGAGAGCCGTTTTTCTATCCCCCAGTGTATCAAGCTCCAGTTCATCTTCACTCATCAAGTCCCTAAGTTCCCTAATATCAAATGGAGCAAGCCTTGCACCACTTTGATGAAATTTTTTAAATCATAAGAATAGAATCTGTTAAGCCACTTTTTGAGCAATCATCACACCAATCGGTGCAAGACCTCCATGTGCCAATTTCATTTCAACTACTGAAAATCCATATTCTTTAATAAAATCTTCAAATTCCTTTTTATCCCATTCTTGATACATCTTAAATCCTAAAATAGACATCAAACTTTTTATCATTTTTCTTTGTTTTCCCTCTTTCCATAGAAAAGTGGGGGCGAACAAAGTCCCATTAGGTTTTAACACCCTATATATTTCTTTCATCGCCTCATCCGGTTTAGGCATAATATGAAGTGCATTAGCAATTAACACACAATCAAATTTTTCATGCGAATAGGATAATGCTACTGCATCGGCTGTTTCAAATGTAAGATTTTCGTATTCCCCACGCTTTTTAGCTTCCTTAATCATTTGTTCGGAAAAATCTGTGCCAATCCAACTTTTCGTATGCTTTGAAAGATTAAACGATAATTGTCCTGAGCCACAAGCAAGTTCAAGCACCTCCATGTCTTTATTCAAATGAGGACGAATGTATTCGCAAACTTTATCATATACTCCTTTGTCTTTTTTCATGAAAGGAGTATATAGCTTAGCAAATTTATCCCAAAATTTTTTATTGCTTTTATCAATCATTTCAACGCTCCTTTAAATATAAAAATGATCCTATCAATCTTTATATTGAGCCTATTTTCTCATTGATACCTTGCAAGAAAGGAATAATAGCTGTTCCTATACCAAGTAGGAATGTCATAAATGCAGAAAGTCATATGCTGTCATTCTTTTCTATTCAATCATTTTGAAGTGTCTCAAGGCATCCATGATAGCTTCTTCTTTTTCAGGTGTACACTGTGGAATAATTTGTTTCTCCTTTTTAGACTTGTTGTAATGTTCTCGTAATTCTATTCCACATTTCCTTTTTATCTGTGCAATATATAATGTCGGAACTTTTAATTCAAATTTATTCCAAACATATTCTTTGATTTGAGCATATGTTGCCTTACTTTCAGCACTGGTCAAATCAAGCTCATCCAGCTCAATTTCAACGTCTATATGCTTATCGACATCGAGTTTGGACAAAAGTGCTACCGCCTCGACATGTGGTAATATTCTGCTTTCATACTAATAAACAAAAGGCAATGAAAATCATTTTAAAATGATACTGTGGAACGGAAAGATTATCACCCCTTCCAAAAGAAACGACATCCATAACTCCACTTAAAATTACAATTGATAATTCTCTAACATTAATCATTTAATTATAAAATCGTTACTTTCAATAATGGATAAGCTGATCTAAAATTTAAAAGACTTTTCATTACTAATTCTATTACTAGCCAATATGGTATAAATTAAATGACCAATAAAAATGATGATAAAAATAACATAGCAGGCAGTCTTACAACTTACTACTTTTCATATGATAATTTACAAATTTCTTTCCAGCCACTCGATCTTTTTAAAATCCTTATTGTTATTGTGATCATTTCGATAGGAGTCTTGAGAAGAAGCTTTGTAAATACTTAAATACTGCTCCAGACTTGGAAGACGAAAAGTGATGCCTTCGATTTGAATAAGCTCTATATCCGATTCCGAAACTCCTGCAAAATCAGATAAGGAATCGATACTTCCAAATTCAACACTCACTCGATCCTTTTTGAATTCATGCTCATGAATATCTATTAAGACGTAGCCTGAGTCTTTCATTACTTTCATTATCTTGTCCCAGTCATAAATTCTGAGATGATCAGGTGCTTCCCAACCTCTAGGGTCACCAGGCACATGAATGTCAATGTCAGACGGCCCCCAATTTTCTTTCGTTCTAAACTCTAATCCCAAAGAACCCATCAGTGTCGGTGTAATTCCGACTTGGTTTAAATGGAAACAAATGGTTTTAAATTCTTCAAATAAGAGACTCATGTTTATTTTAAACCTTTCATATAAATGTTCGTTTACACTTTAGTTACCTAAATCAAGATTTAGATAATGAAAACTAGTCAATTTTCTCATTATGTTTCCAAGTTTATTTAATACAAGACATGAATGATCATTTAGTGGAATTATGGGAACATTAACGAGTTCTTCAGCAGCACAGGGAGAAACACGCATAGCAAATCCTTTTCCAAAGCGATTGTAAGGATCACGATTGTCACTATTGATTCAACTACTAAACCGAGCACCGTAGCCCGCATCGGGATACATTTTTCCATATTTCTTCATGGCGTCAATAAAGTCATCTTTCTGACCACCATTCATGATTGCTTCTGCGACGGCGCAGGTCATAACAGTATCATCTGTGAAAAAATAATCCTCACGAAATATGGGAAAATCCTTCGTTTTAATATTGTTCCATTCGTAAACTGAACCTACAATATCACCAATAATTGCTCCTAGCATCAGATTCCTCCTTATGAACCATTCTACTTCCCATACTCGTTTATTCTATCAGCATATTCAGTCAAAAGATTTTTTGAATAAATTTTTTCATTACTTGAATTTCTAACTTCTTTCCAAAGAATGGAAGCTACTTTTAGTTTATTCGAGTAGTTGCGACTATTTTCATCTGCACAAAAGTCTTTTAAAAATTGATTCCATTGACAAACCGAATGGTCATACTGGGCATAATCTGAATCTCCATAATAAACTTTTAGCATATCTTTGATTGTAAAACTCACATCATGTTCTCTTTTGACTTTTCTCCAAGCAGTTGCCATATCAGCAGTAAATTTGAAGGGTGAAACATCTGTTAAAGTTGAGAAATATTCTCTAAAGTGTGCATTAAAGGAGAATCCACATTCAAGTAAAGGCGTATTTAAGGTAACGACTTCTACTTGTTTCTTTTTCCTTTTTATTGATGATTTTTTAATCAAATTCCCCTTAAAGTACTGCTCAATGATATCATTGAGTTCCTGTTTTGTACCTCTATATTCAAGTCCTAATGACTTGCATATCTGTGAAAGTTCGTCACGATACCAGTAGTATTTATTAAACTCATCAAAGGATGTGATTTTATCAAACTCAGGTCTGCTTTCTATCAATATAACACCTCCTTAAAACCAATCTAGTTTTCATCTTAAAATAATTTTTTTGAGGATTAGCCACGTTTCACTAACAAGCTTACACATCCAGCGGTTCGGACTTACCGTATCATCCGTGAAAAAACAATCCTCTCGAAATAAAGGAAAATCCTTCGTTTTGATATTGTTCCATTCGTAAACTGAACCTACAATATCTCCCACAATTGCTCCTAGCATAAGATTCCTCTTTATGGCATATCAGATTCGTTACACATTTCTAATGAATCACTCTTTAAAAATGGCACCACCAAATCAATCCACTCATAAGGCAGGTAAGCTGATAAATAACCGTGGTTATAGCCCTTAGCTTCATACAAAATCGTATTTGGATGCAGCTTTTGAAATAATTTCGCTGATTCTTTCACACAGTTCAATTCTTTTTCACCATAGATATACAGAACCTGAGCCTTGCTAGCAGAAATCATATCTTTCAGCTTGTAACATCCCATATAGTTTTTGTAAATTGTCACCAATGTTTTGACAGGCGTCCTTGGCAAATCTTCCAAATAATAAGCTTTTATTTCCTCTGGATAAGCCAGTTTAGGATAGAGTTTGTTCATCATGCTTAACTGAAGTTTGCAAGAGAATTTATTGAACATCAGTTTACCAAATAGAGACACTAGAAAAATGCTGATTTTAGCTAACCTTGGTTGAGGAATACAGAGGCTTCCATCTATGATGGCCTTCTCAGCAATTTCACTGTCTAAAGACAAAAGCTCCATGGCAATTTGACCACCAAGTGAAACACCACCGATTGCAAACAATTTCCCACCACAGTTTGCTTTGATATAGTCTAGAATCTCCAAAGCAGAATCTTCTGTAGAAACATAATCAAGTTGATATTCCTCGCCGTGGCCATTCAAAGTTGGTAGAATAATACGGTATTCTTTTGACAAGATTCGTGCTTGACGAAGATAATTCCACCAAGAACTGCCACCACCATGTATCAGTAAAATAGGAGGCAAATTCTTATCACCAAATTCATGGAATTTCATGTTTAAACTCCTTACTGTAGGACTTTCACTAGCTACATCCTTGTTTAATCAGCTCTTAAAAGCAGTACCACACACTCGACATAAAACGAGTGAACACTATGTATGCCAAGTGAACATGTCTATGAACCTTTTTCGATAGCATAAGGTTATCGTTAAAAGGTATTACCCCGACAAACTGTGATTTACTCATTTCATTAAATCAGCTATTTCTTTCTTCCCATACGCCTTTACATTTTGAATTACATCCTGTTTCCTCTTGATTGATTCAAACAATGATATATCTAGTACATTTGCGAATTCTTCAAACTGAACCTGTCCGATTTTTCTTATTTTTTTAAGCTTCTCAGCATCTCTTACCTTTCTCTCTGCCTCACTTTTGGGGTATCCTTGCCCAAATGGCTCCGAGAAAAGAGCTTCTATTGTTCTTTCAAGATTTTCAGTACCTGACCATGTATAATTTTCACCTAATGGTAATGATATCGCATTTCCATTATTAATCTGAGCAAATAAATAGGCATCATTCGGTGTAGGTGCATACCCGCAAATGACATCTGGCATACTATTACAAGCAAGCATCATTCCTTGTCCGGAAGAACAGCCCGTAACAACGAAATCAACTGTCCTACTTGCTAACAAGATACCTACAAGAATAGAAATCTCTATATACGAATATTTTTCATTTTCTTCCATCGTACAACCAAAATTTATAACCTCAGATTTCTTTGGAGCATACTTTAATACAGCATCATAGATTATTTGATTTTTAGTCGCTTGAGAACTTGCTTGAATAACTCCGATTCTCATCATTTCACCTACTACTTCTAATTTAATTATTTCTTTTTCTTTGGTATAGTTCCCTTTTTTCAACTTTATAGCTGATAATTGTCACTTAATAAATTTACTTGCTAACTTGTAAACTTGTTGAACTTCTTTACTCTTAACATCCCAATCATTAGCTTGACCACTATATATCATTCCAATTTTCAAGATAATTCTCGATAGGTATCAATAAAGAATTGAATGCGTTATAATCTGAGCAAATAATCTTGACATTTTCTCAAATTGATATTTCAATGTTTATATTTCTTATTCAAGTACCAACTAGGAATGATTTGCTTCAAATCATCATACCATTCTAAAATTTCCTTAGCTTGATTTTGCATTACTGATATTTCTTCAGCTCCGTACGGTACAGCCCATGGAAGAGCACCAACTAGATTACTTAGAATGTAAACGGCAAGAAGTTTCCAGAATAAATTTGGAACTTTTTCATCAAAATATCCATCTATCATACCAGATGCGAAAGCGGGAGATACTTGAGCTGACCACACAATACGATTGAACTCCTCCCAAGGATCTCCAACATCAAAACGATCAAAGTCAATCACATAAATCTCTTGATCCTCTCCAATCATGAAATTCCCAATATGATAATCTCCATGTTGGCAAACCTGAGGTCTATCTTTTAACAATTCTCGATTTTCATTTAATAAATCAATAAAGATCTGACCATTTTCATATTGAACGGTACATTCTTTGTATTTGGCGATTTTGTCATCAATTTTTCGATTAAAAAAGACATCCCAATCTTCACGAACTTCTATAACAGGGAGTGAATGAATTTTTTGAAGGATTCTTCCTGCTTCTGCTCCATACGAGTATTGTTGTTCTTTCGAATAAGTTAAAATGGTTTCTCGGGCATCTTTTCCATCAATCCATTCGTGAAACGAATAGACTTCGTCACCGCTGAATTCAAATTTAATAGGTTTACACATACGAACTCCAAGAGAAGCAACTTTCTCCATTATATTAAATTCAATTTTCTTAGAATCTAACCTCTTTTTATCAGATACACGCAAAAAATATTTTTTCTGATCCTGATCCGTCACACAATATTTTTTATCATCTGACCAGCCTTTATTTATGACTATCTTACTAATAATCTCCATCAAGAACTCTCCGATTCATTTCACAACACTTATTGCAGTTTTCACTAGTTACCTATCCAGTTCGTCTACACTAGCTTGATTATTTAATGAATAATATTTTTACTGCTAATTAGTTGCTCTCGATTATAACTACCTATATTCTATCACAAAAAACAAAAAAAGCCTTAAAATCAAGGCTTTTCTATACTTTCACAAATACTCCTAATAAATTTCCATTCAACTTCTTCTAAGCATCTTTTCTAAAAATAAATTAACAATCTCATCTTCTGAAAAGCCTAGCTCACCAAGTTTTTCAAACAAAATTTTCACTAGCTTGTTAGATTCTTGATATCTTAACTCCTTTATTTCTTGCTCGCTTGCTATGACAAAATATCCTAATGTTCCACAGCTAGTAACCAAATTCTGTTCTTCGAGAACTTTCATTGCTTTTTGGACAGTTGCCGGATTACACTTCTCGTTTTCTGCTAATCTCCTTATTGAAGGAATTTGTTGTTCAGGTGCATAATCACCTCTTAAAATAGTCGTTCTTAATTTTGATGCAATTTGTAAATATAGATGGTGTTTCATTTAATCTTTTTATTATCACTTTCCCTAACAAACTTCCAATATGCAGAATAAGGGATGACTGTAGCTAGTAGAAGATAGTATTTATTTGCAAACATATCTGCTACTCCTTTTGCATTGAAATGAATAGGAACTTTCTCAGGGAGAAACCCACAAATAATGACTATGATGACCATCATTCCCAACAAAACCAAAATATCTTTTAACAGTCTATTTTTCATATTATTTTCCTCCTTTAATTAGATAAAATTTAACTTGGTCATTTTTATATAAACTCTAAACGAAATAGCCAGTAAAATTACTGATACTGCTTGTAAAACAAATATAATCGGAAGATTAAAAAACCAATTAAGCAAAATAGGCGTAATAAGCGTAATCATACTAATAATTCCAGTTACAATAACAGGAAGACTTTGTTTGACAACTATCATCTCACTGTCCCAATCATAGTTAGGATATTTTTTATTTAATGAAATTCCGATTACCATTATAAAAAGGGAGTAACATATAGGAACAATAACTAGATTCATAACTTGAATAGGATTCATATCAAGTTTCAGCATAAATACAGATACAGAAATCATATATCCAATCAAATGAAGTGTAAGGTTGACAGCTATCTTAGCATTTAAAATCGTTTTCACTTCAACTGGAGAACTTTTCAAAATCCAAATATTTTTACCTTCTAAAGATATAGATGAAGCTGCTGGACAACTGAGTGAAAGCATAGATGCAATAAAGACGGGAGCTAAGTTTGAAAGATACTCATTTATATTTTCAATTCCTGCAGAATTTCCTATTTGACCTACAGAATTAAACAGGAAACATATACTAAAGACACATAAAAGAATCACTCCAAGCCCAGCATTCAAGACTGCCATATAAGAACTTAAAAATCGTCCAAGCTCTTTTTGATACAAGGAAAAAAAGACCGATTTTCTTTCATAAGATACTTTGTCATTAGCATATCTTGATTTTGTATTGGCAAGTGTATTAAGTAGTCCATACTTCAACGAAGCAATTTTGACAAATAGATAAAAGACGACTATTGAAAGAACTATATAAAATCCCATCCCATAGTACATTGGAAAATTGTAATATGACATAAATAGTCTAGAAATTGGATACAGTCCAGTAATTTGCTTAGCCAGAGTAACCCCAATACTACTTTCATCACCTGATTGCAAAGCTGATAATGCAAAATATCCAATTATACCTAATATCGCAAATGAAAAAATAAGAGAGATAACATTTTTTCTTTTAAAAAAAGATGAAGTGACAACAATAACGACTCCCATGCATGCCGCTATACACATGGGGATCAAAGGGGCAAAAATTATAGAAGTAAAATACAATATAATCTGTAGGAGGTTTAAACTTTCGTTCAAGCCCCATACAATTCCACCTGGAAGCATAAACATCAAGCCTATTAAAAAATTCAATAAGTACATAAACATGAACTTGCTGGTGATAATATACGAACTTTTAACAGGTAAGGATTGGAGAATTTCCATATCTCGACTGCCAAATAAAATGCCATTCGAATAAAATACTGTCAAAAATAATATTGAAAAACTTGATACAGAAACCATATATGCTGGAATCAAGTTCTGCTGTCCGACGTGGACCAATGTTTTCGCTGTTATTATATTGTAAACAAAGCAAAATAAGGAAAGAGTTATTATGCCAAAACTCGCAATAGTCATTGAACTTTGTTTTTTATTTCGTGAATCTCTAATCTCGTTAATAGGAAAGAAATTAATCAATTGGGCTTTAAGCAGTATCCAAATGTTACTCATTGTCCTGCACCTCCATGAAAAATGCCTCCAATGATTCATCACCTTTGACGTCTCCTGTATTGCCACTTGCAATTAACTTTCCATTTTTGATAATGGCAATCTTGTTACATAATTTTTCCGCAACATCCAATACATGGGTTGAAAAGAAAATAGCACCTCCATCTGAAACACACTCATGCATAATTTTCTTTAGTAGGAAAGTTGCTTTGGGATCTAGCCCAACAAAAGGTTCATCTAAAATCAACAGTTTGGGAGAATGTACAAGTGCAGAAATAATGGCTGTTCGTTGCTTCATTCCATGTGAATATGAAGAAATAATCCCCGAAAGATGCTCAGTCATATCAAATAAATCACCGTATTTTTGTATTCTCTCCTTGCGTAGTTTTGTAGGAATTTCAAACAAGTCAGCAATAAAATTAATATATTGTAGTCCTGTCATATGTTCATACAAATCTGGATTATCAGGGATATACGCCATCATTTTTTTACAAATAACAGGTTCTTCTTTAATAGAATGACCGTTGATAATTATACTTCCGCCTTCAAAATCATGGATACCGACAACTGCCTTTATCGTTGATGTTTTTCCCGCACCATTTGCTCCAATAAAACCATAAATATCTCCAGGCTGTACTGAAATAGATAGGTTATCCACAACCTTCTTGTCCCCATAACTTTTACTAAAATTCTTTATCTCTAACATATTTTCACCTCTATTGACAATTTGTCAGTCATATTTTGAAATAATACCGATAGCTTGTTTTGATTTAGCTATCGGTACATAGTTCTCTTTACAAACATTCTATCTTTTTTTAATTGCTAAAGAGTCCTTTTGTATTTAGATTTTGTTCCAGCATTATCTTAAATGCATTCAAGTAATCTTTGACAGTTTCTTTCTTTGAAGTTTTTATACCTATGTTATTTGAAACAAAAACATAGGCTGTCATCAGAAATTCTGCTGTTTCTGATGGATATTTTACAGAAAATACTTTTTCTGAGATGCCTTGATTTATTATCCTCTCAAAATATATAGTCAGTTTTTCAATGAGCTTATGAGACAACTTATCTAACATATAACGATTTTCTTCAAGATCAACCGTCTTTTGTAACTCAGTTCCTTCTGCTGAAACGTTATCTGTAGAGATTATTGTGGCATCTATAAAGGCTCTTATTTTTTCAATAGCAGTTTTGTCATCATCATTGACAATCACGTGAATATCTCTCAATAATTTCTCTGAATAACGTTCCACAAGACAATACAGAATATCTTCTTTGTTCTTAAAGTGATAGTATAACAAACCTCGTGATATATTTACCTTATCGACTATATCCTGAGTTGTTGTGTTCGCATATCCTTTCTCCATAAAGAGGAGCATAGCAGCATCCATAATCTCAGCCCGTCGAATTTCCGGATCTTTTACATCTCGCATTTTATTCCTCCTGTTTATAAATTATACTACTCTACTGACAAACTGTCAATTATAAAATTACCTTTTTGAGGATACCAAAAAAAAACCTTGACACCAAGGCTTTTTCGTCAACATTTTTTCTAAGTTCGTACAAGCAGTGATGCTGCCTCAACATGTGGTGAGAGAAATTTCTATACTATAACACGATACAGAATAGTCAGAGTTTGAAATTATATTATGGAAGGATTCCACTCAAAGACAGCCATCCATAGTAAGGATAATTTGTGTGTGTTTGAAACCTGTATTTTTACTACTACATTCCATAACAATGTAGAAATCATCATCTTCCTCTGCTTTTACAACTATTCCCATTGAATATGGAGTTTTCCAAAGAGGTTCTCTTCCATAAAACTTTGCTACAAATTCATTTGTTGGATTTGGTGTTTCTGTACTAAAACCATTCTCAAATAGCCAAGCATGCCAATTTTTAAATGCTGGTGGAAAACCAAACATATAAATTGCTTGCATTGTAGATATTGCAAATTCCATTTCATCTTCCAAATTGATAACATACTTCTCCGTAGGATTTAGTCTATATCCATCTATAGTTTTTTCTGATTTCATACCACTATTAAGTTTAAGCTTTTTCATGATTATGCTCCTTTATTCATCTTTTGATTCTGGTCTTGCTTTGGTGTATGGTCTAGTTTCAGATATAAATTGCTCTACCTCTAAGAACGATTTTCCCAATTCATTCAAACTGAGAATCAACATATATTCTGCAACTTCACCAGAACGATCAATAGATCGTATAGGGGGTAATTTTTTGCGAAATTGCTCAAATGTATCTCCTACTTCTATCCATTCATCTATCTCACTATCATACCAACAATGAAGTTGTTTCCATAATTCATAATCACTTTCTTCAAGAAATTCTTCATCAACAGAAAAATATGCCCATGGAAATAATCGAGGAAAAACATCGGTATACGGTGTAAACGGAAACCAATAAGGATAGGCATACTCTTTAGTTTCTTGACCATCATTAACAATTAACTTAGTATCACCTTTACCACTAGACTTATTAACCCACTCTGTTGAATGTAGTTTAACTTCACCTCCAGTTTGTATAATTTCCATAAATTTTTTCTGAGATAGCAGAAAGTTATAATTTTGAATATGTTGCGGTAAATTCGTATAGGAAAGAAGGTGGTTATTTGATTGTTTATCCAAAAAAACTTGATTTATAGGAACTTTCACATAATATCCTTTGCCTCCTCCCTCTTTAGTTTTTTTAATTGTTTTAGGAGTTAACTCTTGCCAAATACACATACCATCATCAGGATTAAACAGAACAATTATACACGGAAGAGAATTCATCGTCCAATAATTATATTGTCTCTCATTTATGTTCCTAAAAATAATGCAGTTATCTTTTTTCTCCCTAAACCAACTTGGTCCTGACTTGATTTGTAATGCAAGGTGTTGTCTTGGTTTGCCATCTACAACAAATTCCATATGAGCATCTATACCTATATCATTAACTGGCTGCTCTCTAAACATCCAACTATTTCTTTCTGCAATAACTCCACATTGATGTATGCCAATCCTCTCAGTGCTACTAGCCATATCAATATCTACCTCCCTATATAACTAAATATACTAACAATTGATGTAATTCAAGGGAGCCTCAGTACAATTTGCAACAGCTAGTTGCCAGGCCTGATTAAAATCTCCACTACTTTAAATCACTTTATAGAAATGTTCCGAAAACTCATATGCTATGCTCGATTAAACTTTCCCTCTATGAAAAATAGAAAAGTTTGAATTTTGTAAACGTGAATACAATGCGAACTCTAAAGTTGAATAACAGTTAAGAAATGAATAATAAAATCTATGGTTAGAAATCCAATTACTAAATTTTATAAAAGTCATGTTTGAATCTACAAAAGAAAGTAATATCTCCCCATTAGGTTTCGTATATGTATGGTCCGCTAAATGGATAATATTCAGTACAGGAAATCTATCCAAAATTGTTCTAAATACATCAGTAGAACATCCATGAATAGGAAAAACTATTACATTCGGATCATTCGCAAATAAATCACAGATGTTTTGAATTTCTTCATTTGCTTTGATATTATCTTCTTATAAGTCTATCAAACTCATCGCTAATCCAAGTATCTCTAATATTATATATTCTATCACAAAAATGCAAAAAAAGGCTATAACCACAATAGTTGCCCACTATCATCATAACCTTTTGTCTACTCTATAAATCTACCTCAGTTCCCTCTAAGAATCTGACAGTTATCTGCCCATCCTCTGCAATTATAATATTATCCAATACTTGACACATCTCATGAGAATCAAATTCCCACAAGGGCTTGTTTATCATTTCTGCCAACTTCAAACTATAGTGCTTTTCTAGCGGACGATTTTCTTCTAAAACTTTGTTCCACTTTCCGTGCAACAAGTCAACATTCTTACTTAGTTGTTCTACAGCCATTACTACGGCTTTCTCAAGCATTTCTTCATCGATATGATTGTTTAAACATCCAATCTTGCCTTTAATCCTATATCGATTATTACACTGCCATACCTTCCGTTTACCACGACTTGTAGTCCAATTCTTCCTACCAAATGCTGAACCACATTCGGCGCAAAATACTTTTGTTGTAAAGGGATTGTTTTCTTTCTGCATGATATAAAATTGGAGCTTATGTTGTTCTCTAAATTTCTTTCTTCTTGCTATTTCTAACTGAACAATCTCCCACTTCTCTCTATCTAAGATTGGTTCATGATTGTTCTCGATATAGTATTGATTAACTTGTCCATCATTATCAATTCTTTTCTTCGTCAGGAAATCAACGGTATAGGTTTTCTGAAGCAAAGCATCACCCTTGTATTTTTCATTTTGAAGCATTTTCCATATAGCACTTGGGCACCACTTTGCTTTACCTGTGCAACCTGGTATTTCCTGTTCTCTTAACTCTTTGGAAATAAATTCTGGACTGTATCCTTCTAGAAATCTATCAAATATATACCTTACGACATTAGCTTGTTCATGGTTTATAATGAGATTTCCTTTTTCATCTTTGTCATATCCCATAAAGTTTGTAGTGTTTACCTGAACTACACCACGCTCAAATTTCTTACGAATTCCCCAAGTTGAATTTTCTGAAATAGATCTCGATTCATCCTGTGCGAGTGAGGATAAAATGGTAAGTAGTACTTCACCTTTTGAATCTAGGCTATCAATATTCTCTTTTTCAAACGTTACTCCGATGCCTAGTTCTTTCAGTTCTCTTACATATTTGATGCAGTCCAATGTATTTCTGGCAAATCTACTAATAGATTTAACTAAAATTCTATCCACCTTACCATCTCTACAATCCTGTATTAGTCGGTTAAAAGCATCACGTTTTTTTGTATTAGTTGCTGAAATGCCTTCATCTGCATAGATGTCTACTAACTCATAATCTTCATGTTTTAAGATGTATTCACGGTAATAATTGACCTGATTCTCATAACTTGATAGCTGCTCGTCTTGGTCTGTAGACACTCGACAATAAGCGGCTACTCTGATTTTTTTCTGAATTTGAGATATGACTGTTTGATGTACCTTTTTGGCCGGTATAACTGTAATGTTTTTCTCCATCTTCAATCCTTTCTAACACAATTACTGGTGAACTTAGTTTCCAATCTTCAATATCCCTTTCAGGGACTCTCATACCTTTACAGGAATTTTTTCCTTCTTTGATATATTTGGAACAACACCAAACAATCTTTTTCTTATAAGATACCTGTCTTTTTAATGTTGAACCACAATATTGGCATTTTAACATTCTAGAAAATTTATAGGTTTTATTTGTACCTTGGATCCGAGAACGGCTTTTCATTTTTACCTGAACCTTTTCCCATATTTCCTTAGATACAATTCCTTCATGATTATCTTCAATATAGTATTGTTCAACCTGCCCTTGATTTAATTTCTTTGGACCGTTTACACCGTCATGAAAGTATTTTTGAAGTAGTAAAGAGCCTTTGTATTTTTCGTTTTTTAAGATATTACGAATTGTACTGTCATACCATTTCTTTCCTGTTACAGTTGAAACCTTGCCCTCATTAAGTTTTTTAGCAATCCTATGTGTACCCATTCCTTCCAAATAACTATAAAAGATGGTTCTTACTATTTGCGCTTCTGCTTTGTTTATAACAAGTTCACCTTTTTCGTTTAAATCATACCCTAAAAACCGTTTAGCATTAATGAGTAATTCTCCTTTCTGGAACTTTCTACGAAAACTCCATCGTTGGTTTCCGCTCATGCTTTGTAACTCTTCCTCAGCCAAACTTGCTAACACAGTCAAGACAACCTCACCTTCATTTGATAAAGTGTGGATATTCTGCTCTTCAAAAAAGATATCAATACCAAGAGTTTTTAATTCTCGACTTATTTCAAGAACATTGATGAGATCTCTTGCAAACCTTGATATTGACTTAGTATGGATAACATCAATTTGTCCTTTTCTACAAGCATCTAACATAGTTTGAAAATCAGGTCTATCATACTTTGAACCTGAAATTCCTTTGTCACAAAAAACACCCAAAAAATCAACATCATCACGTTCAGCATACAACTTTTCAAAATAGACTTTTTGATTCTCTAGCGAATCAAGTTGACTTCCGTTGGTTGTAGAAACTCGAACATATGCACAAATTCTCTTTTTTCTTTTGTTATTCTTTGCTTCAATTTTTCTTATATTCATTTTTCCTCCTAGAAGAAGTTTTTACACACTATATATCCCTCTAAACGCTATATTAGTCAAGTAATCAGCAACCCTGTACTTTAACAAAATGTCTTTATTGTCCTCTTACCTAAATAGGTACTTTCAAGATAGATTTTTCCGGTTTTAAGAAAAAATCAAAAAGAAAAAGCCTGATGTACTTCACCAGGCTTAGATTTTTTATTTGAAATTTAATCGCAATATGTTATAATAAACATAGAAAAAGGAGCTGAGCTACCAACTCAACTCCAACGTAGAACCGTTAAAAAGACGGTAGCTCGTATAACAGATTTAATCCGTCCTACTCGCTCAAAAGTGGGGACGGATTATTTTTTGTCCTTGTCTTTGAAGATTTTATAGCACAAGCCAATCAAAGTAATGGTAAAGCTACCAAAACCAAGTATTGTCTGTACAACTTCAAATGCGGTCAAAAGAGTGCCCCTCCTTTCCGTCAGATTTTGATGAACTGCCCATAGGCATCACCTCTCTTTCGGTATAAGGAGCCACCGTCTTCACTTTTCTACAATAGATATTATACCACATGAACCACCAACTTCGGTGGTTTATTTTGTTTAAAGATTTATTTTAAGAGTAGTATCTACAAACTCTTAGTTAGTAGTAATCAAACCATCAGGTTCAATCGTAAATTCTGGTTTTACTGATAACGAACCATCAGACTTGAGATAGTACCATCCGTTTCCTGATTTAATAAATTGCTTAGATTTCATATCCCCATCTTTTTCATCCAAGTAATACCAAGTTTCACGATATTTTACCCAACCTTTAGCCATTCTACCATCCGACTTAAAATAGTACCAACGATGATCGATATGCATCCAACCAGTAACCATGGCACCACGCTTATCTAAATAAAACCAATCCTTGCCATCATTGAACCATTTATTGATGAAACAGTAGCCTCTATTATCAAAGTAGAACCATTCTCCTTTGATATTTTTCCATTGAGATTTTGGATAAGAGCCATCTGCTTCTTCCCACCACCAACCAACTTCGTTTCGTTTCCAGTTTCCTTCAGTTAGACCAGATTCAATATCTTTCTTAAACTGTTCTCTACTAATGCCCCATTTTGCAAGGTATGGATAGGGATCTACATGATCACTTCCATTATTTGGTTGGTTGTAAGTACAAAATTGATGAGTTTTAATCCCAGCAAGACTACTAGAATCTAGAGTTTTAGGGATTCCAGCCTCGTCAGCTAACTCACGTAATAGCTTGACATAAAGTCGATAATCTCTCATGAATTCTTCTTTAGATTCATGACTTTCTATTAGTTCAACTTGAGCGTAACCTTCAACATTCCATCCGCCACCAACATCATAAGCACCTCGGTCTACTAACCAAGTTTGCATGATACGACCATTCCCTACCACATGGGAGAAAAATCCTGACTCAACTGGACGACGCAAATGGTAATCCGCTTCATTTTGTGCTGTTGAGTTAGGATTACCTGTAGAGTGAGCATGAACTTGTCGATAGGGTTGCTCACCGATTTGAGGAAGATTTGTTCGTAATCTACTTTTATCAACTTCCATGATTATCCTCCTTATCATCGTTAGACTTTCCTTCAGTTAGATGTTCAAAAGCTTTTAAAATTGGTTTAAAAAGTAGAATATTCCCTTTTACTTTTTGATAGTTCTCAATTAGTGATTGGAAAGTAAAAACTAGGTATCCGATATAAATCGAATACAGAAACATAAATCCAGTTTTTTCAGGCAACAAAACAGACATCGGAATCAATAACAGTAACATAAAAATCCCTAAGACTTTTCGAATTAATCCATTGATTCCAATTCTACTCTTATACTCAACATCAGGATTTACAATTGCAGCAAATGTGCCTGATGCAAAGTCTACAATTTCCATGATGACAATTAACGCTAACGCATACAAAATAAGCCCATCTTCTGTTTCGATGAGCTTTCTTAAAAAATTAAACAATTCAATATCCATTTTTAATACTCCCTATAGTTCTTTTTTATTTGACTCAATTTCAGCTAAAACAGCATCTTCTAATTCATATCGTTTATCTCGGAACAATTTTTCTTGGTTTCTCATTTCGAGACGATGCTCCGCATAGAGCTCTGAATGATAGAGAAACTCAGATACTGTAGAAACACCATGTTCATCAACATCAACAGTATACTGCTTAACTACTTCATCACCAATCTTCAAATTTCCAACCAAACGTGTTGTTTTAGTAATTTCTAATGCCATTAACTTTCTCCTTTCTCTCTTTTAGTTTTTACTTCCTCAAATAAGTCTTTTAGGTCTGAGTCGTATTCTAATACATCTTTCATTAACTGCAATTCGCTTGCAACAACCAAATAAAGAGCCTCATTTTGTGCTGCTTGACCTTCGGTTTGTGCTAGTTTCTTAGTCAACGACTCCATTGCTAATTGATGGATTAAATCTGTGTTCATCTTCTAACATCTCCAATCGTTTATTTAATTTTCGAATATCAAGTATTAACTCTTGAATTCCTTTTAAAGCGATATTCGTTAATCTTGTATTATCAAGATTCAGAAAACCACCATTTTCATACACAAGTGACGAGTCAATTTGTTGAACATCTTGAGCGATGAGTCCAATTTTGGTATGAGCCTTTTGAATACGATTCCCTATTTTCTTCCAGTCATACTCTTTAAATTGAAATCTTTTGATAAAATCGAGTGCTTTATAGTTAGATAAGCCTATATTCTCTTTCAAGTTTTTATCAGAAAAATGTTGGTTAACAATTTGCCATAAGCTATAAGCATTTCCGTTATATGAGTAGTAAATATCATTTCCTGATCCACCAAAGTCTAGAGATACATTATTAGAATTCCAATAACTAATAGTTCCTGTAGTTGAGCCATTAATGCTACTTTTGCCGTACTTTAACCAGCCAATTCCTTTTGCCTTAATGTATCCTTCGACCGTCAATAGAAAATCATCACTATCACTTGCAGTGTTTCCAGTAGTAAAATCTGAATCTTTGTAAATAAATAAGCCGTAAGGAACATTGTCCCCTCGGCCATAAGAACCTATAAATTGTACGCCTAAACCATCTTTAGAATTAAACTGACGAGGAACATTAATCTGTAATCCACCGTTGATAGCGTCAAATGAACCATAAGCACCTAACTTAATTTTTGTTTCTCCAGTTAATAATCCACCAGAAATTGTGGTTCCAGTTATTGTGCCACCCTGAATTCTGTCACCACTTAGTAAGCCTGACTTTATTTGACTAGCATCAATCCTAACACTTTGTACACTATTGATAAAAGCATTCTTAGCAAAGAGCTGTCGTAAATAAGCTTCATTTGCAACTAACTTATTAAAAAACGCTTGATCCACGACAATTTTATCTGCAGTTACTGAATTTGACGCTAATACCATAGTAGTTACAGACCCAGATTCAAAGTTTGATGTCTTTAATTTGTCAATCATTCCTGATTTAATGACTGCTCTATCAATTAAAGTATCTCCAGTGATATGAGTTGCCTTGCCAATAATTCGATTGATTCCATTTGCACCTAAATTAATCCCTGAAATTAAAGAGCCTGCATTAGTTAAATTTTGAATCGAATAGGAACCTTGATGTTGCTGAACAAGACTTTCTGTTGCAATTTGTTGAAAGGATGTACTATCTACAAAGTTATTAGGTGGCTGACTACCTCGAACAATTGAAATTTGGCCAACTGCCACAGTGCCGTTCTTTTCTAGCCAAATATGAAGCCCAAAATCATCTGTTTTTGTCACGGTTTTATTTATCGTAAAAGTTCCTGTAAAAATTTGAGCTGCGCCCGTTCTAGTAGGACTGATGGTGAAACCTCCTATTGAGTTACCTGATTTGATTTCAAAACCAACTTTTCCATCAGGTACCACATCTATCCATAAATTGACCCTATAAGAAAGTTTCTCACCAGCAACAAATTTTTGACTATGAAGAGGCATTTGGAAACCGTGCCAACCATTTGTTGTTCTACCACTTTGCGCTATTCTTAGCAACTTGTATTCATTAGTTCCAGTCATAACTAAATTTGAATTCGGTTCACGTTCTCTATATTTACTAAAATTTGTTGGATCGTATACTAAGTTTTGGTTATCAATTAAATCACTGACTCTTGTAACCAGCCCCTCGGATGTTTGTACAACCTGACTAATTGATTTTCCTTGTTCACTAATAGTTCTTGTATGACTACCTAGAGTATCTTTAACTTCGTTAAAGGCCGTTACAGTTGTTAAATCTTCGATAGGTTTAGTCCAATAGTTTGGGAAGATATCTCCAGTAGTAATCATTAAAGCTCTCCAATGAAACTTACCTGAACTTGCACCATCAATACGAAATTGTAATTCAAAGTTTTTAAAATTATTGAACATCTCATCTGTTACTATTCGAGAAATTTTAATAAGATGGTAGTTTGTACCAGTTTTTAAGGTGCTAGACCAAGAGGAATGAAAGGGATTAGAATGAACACTCCATACAGCACTATTATCTGATTTTTTATAGCCAGGACCTTGTAAGATAATTCTAGGAGTAACAGTTGAATCTAAAACAACATTATCGACAGAAATATAAACAAATAGATTGATTTTTGTCCCTGAATAAATGCCAGTAGAATCACCATAAGGAATTCTTCCTAATGTTTGAATCCAATTGAGTTTCGAGTTTATTTCTTTGTATGAAGTCCAACTATCACTCGAACCAGCCGCCAAGTTTCGATGAGAAACACTAGTTGGTATTAAAGATTTAGTTTCACTAATAGTCCGACTAAAACTATTAGAAGTTTCTCTAACTAAATTTTGAACGCTAGAGTTCGTCACATAACCTCTATCTAAAATATTTTTATCAACATCCGATTTAGTTTGAAATCCTTTTAAATTGATAATGGATTCTACCTGACTACTGGTCAATCGTTTGGCTATTTCACCTGCTTGAATTTTAATTGTTGTTTCAGTACTAGCAAGTCGATTTGACGTTTGATTAAAATCTGTTTGTGATACTTTAGTATTTATAGCATCTGCAGCAACTTGTAAATCAGCTTTAGTTTTAGATATTGCTAATGCGTTCTCTGATATTCTTTGGAGTGCTTCACTAGCTGTTTGTTTAATAATTTCTACATAGGTCTTTTCAGCTTTTAGATTTATTTTATCCTTGGCTTGTGATATTTCCGTTCGTTGTTGCTCTACGGTATTTTTGATAGCATCGAAGTCTGTCTTTGAAACCTTGTTAGTAATAACCCCCTTAAGCTTATCAATTGAAGATTCTACTGTCGTAATTTGATTCAATAAGCTATTCTTGCTGAGTTCAACCAACCGATTTGCTTCAGCAATAGCTTCTTTTTTATAATTTAAGGTATCTGTTAGTACTGTATTAGTAGTTTCTTTAACTTCTTTACTGACCTCTAAGGCATGATTAGCTAAATCTCTACTACTATTTGCTTTAGCCAATACATCGTTGTATCTATTTTCATTAAGTAATTCATTAGATAGAACTTTAGAATCAACATCAGCAATCTTTCCTTCAATCTCTTGACGAATACCATTTGCGTAAACTTCTGCACTAGCTTTGACTTTTTCAATATCATCTAGAATTGATTCTTTTTGTTTAGTGAATTCGGCATCAAATGCTGTGTTCGCATTTCTCAAAACTTTTTCAATTGCGACTTCTTGTAATGTGAAACCAGAGTCTAAAATTTCATTTGCGACAGTTGAAATTGCACTATTTGAAGTTGAAGCACCTATCATTGGTTTATCATCAAAAGTAATCGAGATATATTCTTGTGTCAGTGCATCAAATTCATAAGCAACTGCCTTTTTGGGAATATCGATCCCATGTTTCAAACTCTTGATATTTACTGTATCCCCTAAATGTACAACCTGCCCATCGAGTTCATAGGCTTCAATCGTAATAGCATCCGATAACTTATCAATTCCTTCATTCTTAAACTTAGCCTCAGCCCACTTCCTTAACTCCTCAATGCTTTTAAGAGTATTATTTTCGTACTCTTTTTCATTGATATATGGATAGAAAGTGATTAGAGGACTATCGACAGTAATTTTAATTGTCTGGTCCTTATCTTTACCATCTGGTTTAAATGTTGATTTTGCATGAATACGAGTAATGATTGATTGAGTTGATTTGGTTCTCTTGTAAGACTTTAGATTCTTATGTGTTGTTATGACAACACCCCTATTTTCACCTCTATTCTTCTTGATTGTCAGAGCCAAATTGTCACGAATCAACTCCCCTTCCCAAGTTCCTATGATAGAATGGGCACCATCCATTAAGACAGCATAGAGTGTCTTTACTTCATTTGTATTGAAAGTACGGCGATCTGTAACATCACTCGTAAATGAAAAATCACCAAGATTGGTCTTAGTATTTTGGACCATTTGGGATAAGGCCATACCACAAGTAAGATTAAGAACACTAATTGGTTCGATAGACCGTTGCATAATATCATCTGAAATATGGTAGGCGGTTATATCCAAACTATCATCGTTTTCAATTGGTTTTTTAATACGAAATAACTGGAATCCTAAGACAGGCACAGGAGCCTTGATAAGCATATCTTCTTTTATTTGTTTATAGATACCAGAATCGGTAATTGGATAGCGAATAGATAAGGTGAAATCACCGTTCAGGGTTTCTTTTACAATAGCAGAGCTAGTTTCATGAAGAGGTAATCCATTCCACTTTGCAGTTCTAACATCTTTGTTCAACAAATATAGCATTTAAGCCCACCCCCAATTTGTTTCAAAGCTTAAAGAAGTAATACCTCTACCAAGAACAACACCCACTTCTTTTTTAGCGCTTGGATCAATAGTGATAAAATCACCAGACCATTTGATGTACTTTTTGCTAACCGTTAGAAAACTTGGACTATTTGGTTCGTTTACCATCACAAGAGGTTCTGTAAGTTTTTCAATTTTAATAACCTGATCTCCAATCGTAAACTGAGTCTCAGTTGCCGAATTCCCCATTATCGTTATTTTGGGGAACGCTAGAGACGTCCCTTGAACTCTAAGTACACCGTTTGATGTCAAAGTTTGTCTATCCATTGATTTAAAAAACTTTGTAGGATGACAAATAAAGGTAGCTTTCGTCGCATACACACCATCTCTCTCTTGTTTTACCTCAGTACATTTTACTCGGTAACACCAAAGACGTGTGGTTTTCATCCGTTCACTCTCAAGCCAAAACTGCTCCTTGATAAATATACCCATAAATTGATGAAGTTGTTCTTCTGAGGGCTTAACAATGTATATCGTATATGATTTTTCAATCAAATCTCGGTGCCGATTTGTTTGCGAAAGAGCCCCACTCATTCCTTTATGTTCTAATAAACTCGTCTTACTCTCCGCTAGGATAACAGAAGGCGATTCGTGGACAATCACCTTAAAAGGAAAACTAGAAGTTCCAATTCCATCTATGACTAACTCGTTTCTTTTAATCATATAGTGGCTCCTCTCAATTGTTTTTGACGTGCTAATTCTTCTGCAATTCGACTTGCTACTTCATTTGCTATTTTTTCAATATCTGCCTGTTCTCGGATAATATTTCCAGTAATCGATATGTTGATGTCTGGCATTCTTAAATCCATCGTTCTTGCAATACCTCTTCCGATTGCCCCAAGAGTAGATTCATTTAAAGGGAGTACCGCTTCGTTTCCTGCTTCTCCTCCTACCATTAGGGAATTCCCTATTGTTCCGAAGGCAGTTGGTTTTGTTAAAATTCCCCCTTTTGCATACCACTCAATTCCGATTCTAGGAATTTGTCCCTTTAACCAATCCAGAGGGTTTGCAGATCCTGACACACTAAAATGAGGTAAAGGAATGTGTGGCCACTGAAATCTGAAATTAAAGAGATTTTTGATAGCAGTTATAGCAGTTGAAACTGCATTTTTGGCAGTGTTGATTGCATTTGAAATCGTATTTTTTACTCCATTCCAAACATTGGACACTGTACTTGAGATTCCGTTTAAAATACCTGAAATAGTTGAACTGATACTATTCCAAATTGTACTGACAACGTTACTAATTGCTGATAAGAGATTACTAATTGTGTTCTTAATCCCATTCCAAGTGTTTGATATAAGTTGACTAATAGCACTTAGAACTAAGCTTACAATTGACTTGATGGATTCCCATACTGTTGAAATAACTGCCTTTATTGTTTCCCATGCACCAGACCAATCTCCTGTAATAATTTGCATTACTGCTTTAATAATGCCTAAGACAAGATTGATTGCCGTTTCAACTACTTGTTTTATGATTTCCCAAGATGTGCTGATGATTAGTTTTATGTTTTCCCATGCTGCCTGAATATAGGGTTCTAGAATTGACATAACGGTAGTTATGACTGTTGAGATTGCATTCCAAACTGTGGTTGCAGCAGCAAGAATTAAATCTTGATTCTCAGTCCACCATGAAGTTAGAGTCCCCCAAATGCTTAAAATAAAGTCTGATATTTCTTGAATGATAGTAGATATAAAAGAATATATAGCATTCCAAATATCCATTACTGCTGTTCTAAATCCCTCGTTATGTCCCCAAAGTTCTTTTATACCAACAATTAACAAAGCTAGAACAGCTATAATTCCTAATACTATAGCAATAACAGGTGCTACACTTGCTATTAAGCCACCAATTGTGACACCCATTGCTAAGGCAGCTGCCTGAAGTGCTAAAAATATAGGGAGTAATAATCCTAATCCAGTAATCAGGCTACCTACAATAATGATAAATTGTTTTACTGGCGTTGATAAACTAGAGAACCACTCTGCAACTGAACGTAACAAATCAGCTAAAATCTCTAGTATCGGTGCAAAAGTGACAGCAATAGCATCTCCAACTTCAGATAATGCTAACTTCGCTTCATTTTGAGCAGTTGTAAATTTATCAATTGGATCTAGTGTCGCTTCATAAGTTGAGCCGACTGTTCCTGATGCTTTCTTTGCTGTTTCAGCTAAGTCATCAAAAGATAAAGCACCACGATTAATGGTATCCACCATTCGTGGAGCACCCTTAGTTCCAAATATATCTGAAGCGAGAGTTAACTTTTCAGTTTCGCTAGTTGAATTTTTAATTTTTTCGATGGTTTCAGATAAACCTTGCTGCAAAGTCTTTCCTGATGCCGCATACTTCACAGATGCTTTTGATAAGGATGATAAAGAGGCTGATGAATCCACACCAGCCTTTTCAAATTTCCCCATTAAAGCAACACCCTCATCAAATGAAAGTCCTAATGCCTTAATTTGTGGTGCTCCAGAGATAACCTTATCCATCAAATCTTGGACTCCCACCCCAGTAGCTTGACTGGTAAAGGTGACAGTATCAAGAACACTAGACAAATCCGTTGCCTGTAAGCCGTATGCTTCTATAGCTTTCTTAGCTGAAATAGCCGATGAAGTAACATCACTCCCATTTATAGATGCAAATTGGATGAGATAACTTGAAGCTGATTTTAAACTATCACCGGTTAAACCAAATTGAGTGTTCAACTCTCCGACTGCACTTCCTGCAGTATTAAAGTCTGTTGGAATTTCAGTAGCAAGGTTCTTTGCGATAGTTGTCATTTCTTCTAAAGCTTGGCCAGAAGCACCAGTTTTGGTGACAATGATATCCATCCCTTCATCAACTTCGTTAAAAGCTTCAAGCGACTGTTTCCCAAAATCAATCAATTTTTGTGATAGTTCTGCTAAACGATCACTGAATTCCATTAGGATATCTGCCTTTAAGAGATGATTGATTTCTGATAGATTATCCTTCGCACTTGTTGAACTAGTGCCCATCTCTTCCATCTCATTTTGAAGATGATTATAGGCCGTTTTGGTATCATTTAGAGTCTGTTCCAGTTTATTGGCTTCAATCGAATTTTCGCCATACTGAGATTTTGTTAGTTCTAGCTGTTTCTCTAAATTCTGAATCTGTTTTTCTAGTAAGGAGGAACTTTCATTTACTTTTTTCTGAGCTAAAGCTAGCTTTTCAGATTCACTAGCATTTGAAGAAAGTTCACTTTCTTGCAATTTAAATTGACTCGTTAATTTTTCACTCTCAGAAGCTAGACGAGCTTGTTCTTGTTTCAAACTATCCCATTGACTTTTAGTACTACCTATTCGATTACCATTTTCCGATAAGGCTTGATTGACACCCTCTAGTTTGCTTTCGTAACTTTTCAGTACTGTTTGAGTAGTTTCTACTTCCCTTTGAAAGGCTCGATATTGTTCCGCCCCAATATTACCTGACTTAAATTGAGCTTCAACTTGAGCTTGTGCCTGTCTTAAGGTAGCTAACTTTTCTTTAGTAGTTTCAACTTGTTTAGCAAGCACTTCTTGTTTTTGAGTAAGGAGTGTGACATTTCCTGTATCAAACTTAAGAGCCTTATCAATTTGTTTCAATTCTTTAGTTGATTCAGCTGCTTGTTTATTTACCCCTTTTAAGGCATTTTGCAAAGGTTGTGTGTCACCACCAATTTCTATTGTGATACCTTTTATATTTCCAGCCATGTTCACATCTCCTTTCTATTAAAAATTATCAAAATCACTTTGATTCGCTTTTCTTGTGTTGCTTGTTTCATTTGTCCGCAAGTTTACATAATCAGTTTGATAATCAAGAGCCATCCCAATTGAAATATGTTTTAAGTCGTCTATGGATAAGCCAGTTTCCTTACAACAAAATAGATAGCTTTCTACCGTAAAGATTTCTTCACTTGCTGTTTCTGTTTGATCTGCTTTTTTCTTGTATTCATTCCTTGGTTAAGCATGTTCATTAAGATAGTTGCTACTTCTTGAACTGGAAACTCCTCCATCTCCATAAAGAATTCTTTGAATGGTTTAATTTTTGGATTAGCCGATTTAGCAAACACCCAAAAAATTCTGTGAAAAAAAGTCATATCAAAATTGGTCAGGATGGATAGATCAATGTCACCAGTTTCGAGTTTTTCTTCCTCATTTAGGTGCTCAATCTTATCAAGAATTGACTGCGTACTCACCATTGAAAACAAGTCTTGAAAATAATCTTTACCAAACTGTTCTTTATAGGCAATCGGTGTATATGCATTAGTAGCCAATTCATAGGTCTTTCCTGAAATTGTAATACTATCTCTCATCTGTAACTCCTTTATTCACGAGGTTCAAAGACTTCCTTGAACCAATTCTGACGAATCTCATCACTTGTTTCTTCTGTCGTTTTGCGACGAACCACCTTATCAAGTGGACGGGGACTTGCAGTAAAGTTTAACTCAACCTCATTAATATCTGAACCAGATTTTGTTTTTGATCCCATTGACGGACGTGATGCGTAACAGTAATACAAAACATGAAGTGTTTCTTTCTTATCTCCTTCAAAACGAAACATCAGAGCGAAATTCTTCTTTTCAGCATTTGCGATTTCAGAAATCGTTTTAGTTGTTGGATCTAATTTTTCTCCTAAGACACGAGTTAAAAATTCTTGAGTTAATAAGGCGAGCTTCAATGTTCCCTCATAACCATCATTTGATTCTGAAGTATAAAAGTTGATATTATCTGCCTTGTAAGAACCTTTGTCACCAGTCGGTTCCAAGGTTAGTTCTGCTGCACCTCGTAATCGTTCAACCGTCCCATAAGTCAATGCGCCATTTGAAGCTTCAGTTGTAACTTCTGCCCAATGAACATCTTGTAATCCAAAGGTAACTTTATTTTTTTCAGTCATAACTATCCTCCGTTTAATGAAATGTAATATGTAATTTGATAGAGTTTTTCAGTTGAGATATAAGTCTCTACTTTGTCAAAAAAAATTGAATGACTATCGAATAAGTCATCCATCTTAGTTTCGATTTCTAAGTCCTTCTTTAAGGTATAGAGTTCCACTTGAAGATTAAGAGTCTTATGATAGCTCCAATTATCAGCTCCAGCATTTTCAGAGTCCTTAACAAGATATACAATAAATGGTGGAGCTGGACTTCTTCCTTCTTCAAAATGATGATAAGCTACTGGCAACTTTGATTTTATTAAAATGTTATAGAAATCTTTTAATGTCATGAAATCCTCACAATCTTTGTCTCAGCCTATCTTCAAGTGACTTAACGGCACTTTTTTCAACGATTTCAATATGTTTTTGCCCTTCTACTCGACCACCATTTTGTTTAGCGTGACCATTTTCTAGGAGATGAGTTAAGCCTGGTGTTCGGTTATGAATGGTTTTTGTTAAGCCTGTAGGACTGTCACTTGTTGACTTGCTTTTCCAACCTCGTGCATACTTACCAGTTTTTCGTGGAGAAGAGATCTTTAAAGTATCTACAGCACTGTCTGTTACTTCTTCTACTACCTCTCGCATTGCAGATGTCGTCTCTTTAATGTAATCACTCAACTCTTGATCAATTACTTTTTCCAACTCATCCATTCCTATCCTGTTCATAGTCATTCTCCTTAGTTGCTACAATATAAATCAATTGCCTAGGAACGCTATCACCATCAATTGAATCTACCGTAAAGTAGGCGTCTCTGTACTTTATCCTAGTTTTTAATGAACTTAGATTTAGTACCGCTTTGTCGTACCTTAGTGTAAATTGAATTTTGTTATAAAGGAGTTTAGACACACTCCCCTCATTTTCTGTCAAGGTCAATGGGCGACTAGAACACCATCTTTGGAAAACCGTGTTCCAAACTGAGGATTCATTTCCAATTTCATCAACCACAATTTTACGCACTTCAAATGTAAGACGGTCACGTAACGGAGCGATTTTCATCAAAAAATATCCTTCCTATCAGCTAATAGTAGGTGATATAACATTTGTTTTAACTCTTTATAATTAGCTGTTTCACGGTGTTCATAAAGATAGGCAACCCCATACAGGATTGCCATTCTTAGAACCTCACTGTAAGTATTCTGCCTTAACGTTTCTTCACAGAGTTTTTTACTCGTATCAATTAATTGCGTAATCAAGTCATCTTCATCTGTGTTTTCTACCTTAAGGTAAAGTTTTGCTTCTTCTAGACTTATCATGATTATTTTGCTTTCACAGTTAAAATTTTTACTGCTTCTGGTAATACTAATTTCCCATCAACACGTTGAGATGCAAGAAAACCAATTTGACCATTATTAGCATAAAGTTCATTTAGACGTTTAAAAGTACGTCCTTGGCGGTCTGCAATCCAGTAATATGAGAAATCACCAAATGCAATAGCTTTATTCCCCTGTTCAGGTAGGGGTGCAAAGGTAGATGTATAGTATGGACGGTTAAGAATTAAATCTGGTTGTCCAGCTTGTGTAGACGGTTGCCAAATATAATTTCCGTTATTGTCTTTCAGTTTACGGATTGCTTTAACAGTTGTATCATGAAGAATCCATACTGCATTTTTACGATACGGAGCAGGAAGAGAATGATACAATTCAATCATGTCATCAAACGTAATGTCTTTAGTCGTCGTTGTAGGACCAGTAACATTTGCTTGCGTAAAGATTCCTGTTGGTTTCTTTGAGCCATCTCCAATAAGGAATGATTTCTCTTCTTCTGTACCAATACGTCGTGCAAACTCACTAGTCATATAGGATTCTAAATCAAATACTGAGTCATTTAACAATTCTTCTGAGATTCGAATAGCTGTTCCAATCTTATGCGAATCAAGTGTTACTTGACCAAATGTCTCATCAGTTTCAGGATAAAGTCCATTTTCATCCATCCACGACGCAGTTCCGTGCCCTGTAACAACTGGAATCTTCCGCTCTCCACTTGATGTTTTAATGACAGTTGCTAGACTTCGGAAGAAATTCTCTTCTTGAAGACCTTGAACTAGTTTTTTCTCATACTCATCAGGTACTAAATGGCCACCCTCTGTATCTTCTCCAACACGAAGAACATCCTTAACATCAAAGAAGTTACGCTTACGGACATTCGTCCAAAAGGTTTTGGAGTAGACATCAGACTTAGTTCCCTTCTTCTCATCTTCTACCTCACTATCTTTTAAGACAGTGGTAGGCTGTCTTGTCAAAGCCTGAGAAGTTGGTTGAGCAAGTTCTAGATCAATCTTTTCTTGTCGTTCTAAGCGAGCAATTTCTTGATTATAGCGATTGATTTTACTTTCCATTTCATCATAGCGTTGAGAATCTTCTTCTGAGACTAAACCATCTTCAGTTCGCACTGAGTCTAGGAAAGTTTTTGCTTGTTCCCAAGCTTGATTTCGTTTTTCTTTTAATTCAAGTAATTTAGACATAGGTTAGTTTTCCTTTCATTATTTCAATAAATCTAATCGTTTTCTTAACTGATTGAGAGGAGTCGTTGATAAAGGTTTGTAGCTATCTATTTTGGCTTGAAGTTTAACAACAAGGTTATGATCCGCAGTGGCTCTACTAAATGAATAACTGCTTAGTTCTAGTTCTTCTTTAGGTTCATCTTTACTGAATAAAATCTTGTCCGCAAAGCCAAGTTCAACTGCTTTTCTCGCATTAAACCATGATTCAGAATCCATTAAATGTGAGATTTTTGTCCTAGATAATCCTGTTCTTAACTCATAGGCATTCATAATAGACTCTTTGATTTCCCCCAGCATTTCAATGACCTTTTCCATATCCTTTGCTTCACCTTGTGCAATTGTCCATGGATTGTGAATCATCATCATTGCAACAGGACTCATGGATACTGTTGTTCCAGCCATGGCAATGACACTGGCAGCACTAGCGGCAAGACCATCAATTATGACATGCACATTTCCCTTGTAATCCATCAGCATGTTATAGATTTGTGCTGCAGCAAAAACATCACCCCCTGGACTATTAATCCAGAGGGTGATATCACCTTTTCCTGCATTTAAATCATTTTTAAAGAGTTGTGGAGTAACTTCATCTCCAAACCATGTTTCATCAGCAATCTGTCCTTCAATACGAAGAGTACGAATATTCCCTTCGTCTGAAAAATTCCAAAATTTACGCATCTTCTTCCTCCTTTGGTTTTTCTTGAGGTTGTTCAATTACCTCTTTTGTCATAAAACCACCAGCATCTTTTAATTTAGTCATATTTCCGTTAATTAAATAAAGGTTTCCTCCTTCTTCATCTGTTAAAAGATTTAAATCTTCAAGTTCTCGAATATCATTTGTAGATAGCCAGCCATTCTGTCTTGCAATAGCATACCCACTCATACGACTTTGATAATCTCCACGTAATAAACCATCTACATTGAACTTAACAAAGTACTTCTTCTTTTCTTCAGGCAAAAAAAGAGACCTCTTGAAGGCCTGTTCTAAACGAACTACCCAAGGGTCTAATGTGTATTTAACAAACTCTAGTGATTGTTGCTCGATATTTGAAAATGAAGATTTTTCTAAATCACCAATCATATGTGGTGGTATCCTATACAAACGTGCAATCTCATTGATTTGAAACTTCCGAGTCTGTAAGAATTGCGCTTCTTCTGGAGGAATGCCTATTTGAGTGTACTTCATCCCTTCTTCTAGTACTGCAACTTTATGTGCATTTGTGACACCGTTATAAACCGCATTCCAAGAATCACGTACTCTTTTTGGATCCTTCAAAATCCCTGGATGTTCCAATACACCACCAGGATTTGCACCATTTTTAAAGAATGATGCTCCGTAATTCTCTGTAGCAAGGGTCATTCCAATTGCGTTCTTTGCTAATGCGATGGGAGAATAGCCAATCAATCCATCAAAACCAAGTCCTGGAATGTGAAGGACATCTTCTTGTTTTAAAATAACACTTCCTTTATCCTTGAAATTTGGATTTTCTTCGGTCTGACGTTGATATTTGTAGTAAAGTTTCCCATTTTCATCACGGTGTACTGACATTTTATCTGGTAATAAGGGATACAAACTGATAACCTGACCACTCTTATCCCTTATGATTTGAATATATGCATTTCCCCATATCAAAAGATGAGTCATCAAAGTTTCACGAAAGACAAAAGAAGACATTTCTGGATTTGGTTCATCATGAAGTAAAAAATATAGAGGGTGTTCAAATTTTTTCTCTCTTCCATTAGGTGTTCTTTCGTAAATATGAATGGGTAGAGAGGCGACAGCCTCAGCTAATATTCGCACACAAGCATAAACAGCTGTAGTCTGCATGGCCTTAAACTCATCCACATTCTCCCCGCTGCTAGTTCGTCCAAAGAGATAGGAAAAATCCTGACCTTCATAACTATTATGCGGTTTATCTCGTGATCTTTTTCTTCCAAAGAAATCTAAGAATCCCATCTAATCCTCCATTTTTGAGTACAATAAAAGCACCTCATTTATGAGATGCTCTATGAATTATAATTGAATTTATTTATTGAATAACTTAGCCCAATTCTGCTTGGAATTTAAAATTCTGGAGACATAAACCTCATATTTGTCGATATAATAAAAAGCTAAGTAATTTTCAATTGGCATATATCGGTAACGTTTACCGTCATCTGTTAATTCACCGTAACCTCGACTCGACACCAAAGGGCATGCTTCTGGAAAGGTTTCTAAAGTTTCTAGTGCCGTTAAAATAAGGTCTAGTTTACCATCGGCAGATTGTTGGCTGTAAAAATTCAGTACAATATAATCATGTATTTCCCTCAAGTCTTTCTTGGCTTGATCCGTAAGAGAAACATGGTAACGTTTATGATTACTCAAGTCCAAATTCCTTTCTTACATCTGCCAAAGACGTTAGTTTACCTTGCTCAATTTCTTGATGTCCCAACAAGATTTCCTTTTTCAAGTCTTCAAAAGCAACCTGATATTGAGTCTCTTGTGAATCACTAAATACGAACTCTTTGGGGTCAACTGCACCTGTCGCAATTTTACGAAGTGCAGCATTAAAAATATCTGACAGCGTTAACTTTTCATCAGCTAAGATTTCTTTTGTTTGTTGGTAAAAAGTCGAATCTGCTCTAAAATTAACAGGTTGAGTACTTGCCATGATTAATACCTCTTTGTAAAGATGATTTGTAAATACATTGTATCATCTTTATATTTAAAATTCAACTAAAAGCTCAATATCCCTCGCTCATCATAAATACTACTTTCATTATTTTGGTGTCGAATACATCTATCAATCCCCATTATAAGAGCAACAATTCCATCAATTTTTTCAATTGATTTCTCTTTATCTGGTTTGATATTGCCTGCAGGGTCTTGGCGCATAACTACGTTTTGCGACATCCATTTTAAAACAGGTTGTCCTCCGTGTTGTATACGACCTTCCATCATAAGTTTGAATAATTCCTTTGACGGTGGACTCATATCCTTGTACCCCTGACCAAAAGGAATCATCGTCAGTCCCATATCTTCTAGATTCTGCACCATTTGCGTTGCATTCCATCTATCATAGGCGATTTCTTTTATATTGTATAGCTTTGATAATTCCTCAATGAACTTCTCTATAAAGCCATAATGAACAACATTACCCTCTGTCGTCTTTAAATAACCTTGCCGTTCCCATACATCATACAAAACATGATCCCTACGACAACGAAGTTCAAGAGTATCTTTTGGCAACCAGAAATAGGGTAGAATGATGTAATTTTCTAGTTCATTCCTAGGTGGAAAAACTAAAACAAAGGCTGTGATATCGGATGTACTTGACAAGTCTAGTCCAGCATAACACTCACGACCTTTCAAACTTTCAAAATTGATTGGTGCATCCCCTTTGTTGTATACATGTTCTGGAATCCAAGCAACTGTAGAATTTGTCCACATATTTAGCCGTAGTTGCTTGAATACATTTTCTTCAGCAGGATTATCGAGTGCTTGTTTATAGGCTTCTCTGACGCGGTCTAAACCAATGGTATGACCTAATGACGGATTTGCTTTTAACCAATTACTTTCGTCATTCCAGTCCTCTTCATCAGATAAACCATAAACGACAGGATAAAAAGATGTATCATTCTTTCTGCCCTTTAAAATATCAAGTGCTTTTGTGTGTAACTCGTAACAAATTGAATTCTTATCTGTTCCTGCAGTAGTAATGATGAAAAATAAGGGTTGTTCTCGTGCATCTCCTGAACCTTTAGTTAAGACATCATAAAGGTGGCGATTGGGTTGCGCATGTATTTCGTCAAACACGAGTCCTGAAACGTTGAGACCATGTTTTGTACCAGTTTCAGCGGACAAAACTTGATAGAAACCTGCATTAGAGTAGTTAACAATTCGTTTCGTAGCACCCATTATTTTTGAACGTTTCTCTAAAGGTCGACTCATTAGTACCATTTGTTTTGCTACATCAAATACAATAGAGGCTTGATTTCGGTCACATGCAGCACCATAAACTTCTGCACTAGCTTCATTATCTGCATAAAGGAGATAAAGAGCGATTGCTGCTGCTAGTTCACTCTTCCCATTCTTTTTTGGAATTTCAATATAAGCAGTTAGAAATTGTCTATTCCCATCTTCTTTAACAATCCCAAATATATCTCGTACTATCTGTTCCTGCCAAGGTAATAGTATAAACTTCTGACCTGCCCATTTTCCTTTGGTATGACAAAGGTTTTGAATAAAAGTCACTGCTCTATCAGCCTTACTTTTATCATAATGTGATGAAGCTAGCATAAAAGGAGTTGGTTCATAATGAAAAGTCATAGTAAACCTCCCAACAAATCTTCCATTTCGTCACCGTTACCAACCTCTGAATCCATAGTAGCTAAACGATTCCTAGCGGATGGGGTTAGACCAAATTGTTCACAAAACTTCAGCATGATTTTTAAATTAGTTTGACTAATTGAAACTTGTGGAACTTGCTGTAAATACCCATTTGGTGTCTTTAAGATAGAACCGTGTTTTGATAAAAATTCCTCTGCTTCTTTCCAACGTGCGTAAGCCTGACAATAACCTGCAAATGCAGTCATGTCCATTTCCGTCAGTAATCCCATTTGTTCCAATATTTTTCCCATCCGCTTCCATTCCCTCTTAGCATCTTCTTCAAGCCACTGAGGGCAACGTGGAGCTTTCTTTTGAGGTTTTACTTCATTCGTTGGGAGAGGCCGTTTACCAGGATTACCTTCTAAAACTTTTAAATTTGTAGGTTTCGGTTTACGTCCTCTAATTGCCACTAATTCACCTCCTAAAATAAAAAGAACTCACATCGAGTTCCAAATTATAATTTATTGTATGTATCCACTATTTCCTGATAGATAATCTTGTCAAAATCATCCAATTGATCAATAATTTTACCATATTCATAATGAAAAATTATTTCTTTATTTCGTTTAATTTTTAGAATTGCTATCCAAGCGCCATCAATATGTCGGTCATAGGTACTATATTCCCTAAGAAACTCAATATGATAGTGCCGACCATTAAATTCTCTAGTAATTGTTTCCCACATAACTATCACAATTTCATTATTTTATCAACTTCGTAAAGTACATTTAAACTTTGTCCATTATCCCAACTTACTAAAATTGAACCAATATCATCAACACCAATTACTGTACCAAGAGTACCTATAGGTGGTGCAAATGGATCCTCCATTTCGAGTAATTTGACTCGAGTCCCATTGGGATACAATGATTTTAAAGTCTTGACTTTTAAGTCATCCATAATACATCCTCTTCCCTTTTGTTTAGTACATATTAACTCTAAAGTTCATTTTTATCCAGTTATTTCTGAAGATTTTTTGAAGATAATATAGCACATCCAATAGCATAAACAACTGGTACTGTGACTCCGTTTCCTGCTTGTTTATAGAGTTGTGCATCAGAATTTACAGCTTTTGCCTTTTCAAATAAGTTATCACTGAAACCTTGAAGTCTAAAACACTCTTTTGGAGTAAGTCTTCTAATTTTGACAACACGACCATTCCAAACTACTGCGCCCATCTGGCAGCTACATGAAAGGTTGTGAGCTATCCCTTTCCCTACTCTTGCCCTTCTCGTTAATGAACTTGGATAAGAAAGATCAACCGAATCACCAATATTCGCTAATTGGTAACCTTGCTTTGTTCCGTTCCTAACCTTGATACCTTGTTTCAAAATAGGTTGAACCTCAAGCACTCCAGAGTTCATTGCTGTACGCTTTGTCGCACCAGCAGTATAACGAGCAGTTATACATCTTGCTTCTTCAGTTAACTTTGGTTCAGTTAGCGATTGGTCAATCAGATATAGACCTGTCTTAGCTCCTAATCCCCCACCCTCTCCAACAAGGGTTGTTGCAATACCACTGGGGTCGTATACACGGTAACTTTGCATACCACCTACAAGTTGCTTAAGATGGCTACTGCTTTCTCTGCTGATAGGTAGTACTTGTCGTCTACCTCGACTTCTAAGATGTCCGAGAGTGTAGATGCGTTCTCTGTTTTGGGGTACACCGTAGTCTTTTGAGTTGAACACTTGCCACTCAAGGTCATACCCTGCTTCGTCCAAGATAGAGAGATAGTCGAGATAATCTCGTCCCCCACCACTTGATAAAAGTCCTTTAACATTTTCAAGGAGAACCCATTCGGGTTTATCTTCTTCTTTTTGGCTTTTGATGAGTTCAACAAATGTAAAAAAGAGTCCACTTCTCTCACCGTATAGTCCGACTCGTTTCCCTGCGATAGACACATTTTGACAAGGGCTTCCCGCACACCAGAGATCTGCTTTTGGTAATCGTGTTGGATCGATTGTTGTGATATCGTCATGAAACCATTCTCCTTTCGTATCATACATTGCTTCATAAGATTTGCGTGCAAACTTATCTTTTTCGCAAAATCCTATACACTTCATTCCTGCTAATTCTAGCCCATGTCGAAAGCCACCAACTCCGGAAAAGAAATCTAGAAACGTTAATGTCATACTTGTTCCTCCAACTCCTTTAACACTTGGTTATAAGTTAAAACCTCATGATTACGTTGTACGGTTACTTCAGTATCGCCTGTAACTTCTATATAGCGTTTAACAATGACATCCACAAACTTTTCATCTAGCTCGATTCCATAACAAACACGTCCAGTCTGATCTGCAGCTATTAAAGTAGAACCAGAACCTAAAAATGGATCTAAAACTATTGTTCCACGCATAGAAGAGTTTTGAATAGGGTAAGCCATAAGTTGAATTGGTTTCATGGTTGGGTGGTCTTTACTAGACTTAGGACGGTCATATTCCCAAATGGTAGTTTGCTTCCGATCACTAAACCATTGATGCTTTCCTTTTTTCTTCCACCCATATAAACAAGGTTCATGTTGCCATTGATATGGGCTACGACCTAATACAAGTGAGTTCTTTTTCCAGATACAACACCCACTCAAATAGAAACCAGCATCTTTAAAAGCTTTACGGAAGTTGAGTCCTTCCGTATCTGCATGAAAAACATAGATAGACGCATCATCTTCCATGTGATTTTCTACTTGAGTAAACATAGAAAGGAGAAACTGATAGAAGTCTCTGTCAGACATATTATCATTTAGGATTTTCCCAGCCGTCTCTTCAACGTCAACGTTATAAGGCGGATCTGTTACAACTAAATTAGCTTTCTTATCACCAAGTAATTGGTCGTAGGTTTCTGATTTGGTAGAATCACCACAAATGACTCGGTGCTTTCCGAGTTGCCAAATGTCCCCATGTCTTGATACCGTTGGTTTCTTCAATTCTTCTTCCACATCAAACTCATCTTCAGACAACTCCTTGTCATGGACATTAGAGAGGATATTATCAATCTCTGGCGGTTCAAAACCAGTCAGGTCTAGATTAAAATCAGACTCCTGTAAATCCAAAAGTAAGTCCGCTAAGAGAGCGTCATCCCATTGACCTGTAATCTTATTGAGAGCAATGTTCAATGCTTTCTCATCTTCTTTAGAAAGCTTTACAATTACACACTTAGCAGTTTCATAGTCAAGGTCTTTAAGAACTGTCAAGCGTTGATGACCACCAATTACAGTTAAATCTTCATTGACAATAATAGGGTCAACATATCCAAACTTTAGAAGCGACTGTTTAATTTTCTCATATTCTTTATCCCCTTTTTTCAGTTTCTTTCGAGGATTATAAGCTGCAGGCTTTAATTCTTTCAGAGGAAGTTCTTTTATTTCCATTGTTGGTTGGTTCGTCATTTTAGACTCCTTTGTAAAATCTTATCTGTATGTAGCAGGCATGGCTACAATACTTTCTATTGGGATTGGCATAAGATAAAAATGACCTACCACAACACTGGCAAGTCATTTCTTCATATGCAGTTTGTTCCTTATCATGCTCCTCTTGATGATTTTCCCACCAATTTATTCTGCACCTATCTGAGCAAAATTTCTTCGGTCGTCCAGTTTTATTAGGAACCATAGGTTGAAAACATTGAGGACAGTTTGTACCATCTTGAACTCGTTTCTCAACCATCAAATACGGTAATGTTCCTTGTCCCTTTAACTCAGGATTTCTTTTACAATACTTTTTAACAGAGTCCTTAGATAGACCAATTACTTTAGCAACTTCACCGTATCCTAAGCCATTTTTTCTAAGTAACCAAATTTGTTCTCGTTGAAAGTTATTCATACCTGTTCCTCACTTTTATACTAAAAAATAAGGTTATTTTCGTACCTAAATTTAAACAAATTTACGAAAATAACACTCACTTAATTCTATATTCTTACTGGATTCTTTACTATTTTGAATTGATTTTTATATCCCACCCTATCAATTTTGCGAAATTTTACGTTTAAGGGGGCGTCGGTCTTTTACGGACAAGGATTTAGAGATTTTATCCCCCCTACCCCAAATTATAAAAGAGAGATATTTTTAGAACGTAACTACAGTATTAAAACCGATAGGTATATTCCACATATAGGTCCGTTGTCTTGGTCTTTCTATCATGACAAGATTTACAGAGAGCTTGCCAGTTAGATTGATTCCAAAAGAGTTCTTGGTCACCTCGGTGGGGAGTGATATGATCAACCACTGTTGCCTTGGTCAGTCGACCTTCTCTTTGACAGTAAACACAGAGAGGATTGAGCTTTAAGTAACGAATCCGCGCCTTATTCCACCGTGAATTGTAACCTTTAGCTTTGGTTGTCTTGGCGTCAAGTGCGTGGTTAGTCTTGTGGTCATTGCAGTACTTGTTTCCATAGGTCACAAGGTTTGGACAACCATTCTGCTTGCAGGGAGTACTTGGTCTACGTGGCATCTTACTGCTCCCAAGGAAGAGTTGGTTTCGTAAAATGTCCAAAACATGTAGATTGAGTGTAGTCTACGTTTAGAAGATCCAACTCCTTGATAATCCCTTTCGGTGTTAAATCGTACCGTTCTTTAATCATTCCTACCAATTGTTTGCTCGTATAGTTACTTGTTCCAAATGTTTCCACATGAATAGAAACCGGTTCTGCGACACCTATAGCGTATGCTAATTGAACTTCGCATCGTTTAGCATATCCTTCACGAACGATGTCTTTTGCAATCTTACGTGCCATATAAGCTCCTGAGCGATCTACTTTACTTGGATCCTTTCCTGAAAATGCACCACCACCATGATGAGCAAATCCACCATAAGTATCAGCGATGATTTTTCTTCCAGTAACTCCAGCATCTGCATAAGAACCACCAAGAACGAAACGACCAGTAGGATTCACTAAAACATTAAAATCAAGGTTTTGTTTATACTGTTTTGCTACTTTTATCATAGATTCTTTAACAATAGCTCTTAGATTCTCAATTGTTATTTCATCGCTATGCTGAATTGATACTAAGAATGTTGTAATTCTTTTATTGTCATAATCATAAGAAACCTGTGCCTTAGCATCTTTCCCTAAGAGCGGATGCTGAAGTTCCATAAGATTCTCAAGAACACGAGTTGCTAAAACGTAGGGAAGCGGCAAGTATTCGTTAGTTTCATCAGTTGCATAGCCATACATCATTCCTTGATCTCCAGCACCACCTGTATCAACACCTTGAGAAATATCATCACTTTGTAATCCGATAAGATTTGTCACAATGATATTTTTCATTCCTAGTGGTTTAACGACATTTCGAACAACAGTTTTTAAATCAAATAAGGCTGTTGTTTTCATTTCACCAGCAACCACTATATGATTATCTTTGATAAGAGTTTCTACTGCAACCCTGCTATTCTTATCTTGTTCTAAACATACTGTTAGAACTGCATCTGAAATCTGGTCACAAATTTTATCTGGATGACCATTAGATACTTGTTCACTCGTAATAATCATTATTTCCTCCACGCAAAAAGCCTCCCCATTTGGGTAAGGCTCTGTTTTTTTTATTTTGCTTTTCTACCTGCTTCATAAGCTTGTTCAAGCATTTCTTTCAATGCCCAAACGCTGATGTCATAAAAGTCAAGGCTGTCGCTATTTCTCGTTTCTAGCGTTTCAGCGCCTATTCTATTTTTTGCGATTTTTGTTAAAATATCTTCTTTCTTCATGGTTTTATCCTCTTTCTTTTTTGTTGTAACCATATTACCTCTAAGAGCGGGATATATCCAGTCATTTGTGCATTATTTTAAAGATATTTTAAACTTTTAAAGTTTTCAAAATCACTTCAAGAATAGCTTCTTGTTCATTAGATTCTGGGTAGATATCCCATCCTCTGTCATAAGAAATGATAGTATTTTCAGCAACCTCAACCTCTAATTTGAATACACATCCTAAATCAATACCTACATCTGATGGTTGGTCACTGACTTTTGCTATGTAATCAACTATTTGTTCGTGATAATGAATCTGACCTCTGGTCCACATAGTTATTCTCCTCTTATTTTTCTAGGTGTATATTACCGTAGAACCAGAATTTTATCCAGTGAAATTAGCCGATTTTCTATCTTTTTTGACATCTTAAGTATATCACACTCATTTTTAAAAAGCAGTACCATCTTAGTAACAACTTAGTAACAGGGTAGTACCACCTTAGTAACACCCTAGTATCATTAGCCATTTATACTCAAGGTTTTCCCAGCAAAACGGTAATATTCTTTTACTTGTTTTAAGGCTTTTTGTCTATATCGACTAACTGTCATTCTAGAAACATTATGCTTAGGTAGTAACTCATCCCATGTCAATCCAACTAAGACTAAATCAACTACTACATCCCTCATAATTTCATCAACAGAAGAAACAGCAAGTTCAAAAAAATCGAGATCAGTTTTTAAATGACAGTACTTTTCAAACAGTGACTCCTGATATTCTCTTTCCTCTGCTAAGAACTTATCATGAAAAGATAGAGCCATATTTTCTGTTCTAACATTAGTTTTACTCGTTTTAACACGTTCTTCATTTGTCTGTCTAGTAGCAAGAGAATAGAGAAAAGCATCTTCTGAAATAGGTTTATAGTTCTCAATCAAGTTCTTTGCAATTATTAAATCTCTTTTGGCATCTTGATAGTGTTGGAAATAGTAGTCTACTTTATCCATATCAACCTCCTACTTGTGCTTTTACTGCTTCAATCAGACGTGATTGTTGTGCGTCCTTGGCAGTTAAAGCTTTTAGAATATCATCATCGATTGTACCTTCCGTTACAATGTGTTGAATTATAACTGTGTTTGATTGTTGTCCTTGTCGCCAAAGTCGAGCATTGGTTTGTTGGTACAGTTCAAGTGACCAAGTTAACCCAAACCACACTAAGTGATGACCTCCCTTTTGTAAATTTAGACCATGTCCTGCGCTAGCTGGGTGTAGCAAACCAACAGTGATGTTCCCTTTATTCCATTCATGAATATCAGTTTCACTTTTAAGAACTGTACTTTCAATCCTAAGTTTGTTCAATCGTTCTTGAATACGAAGTAAATCATGTTTGAACCAATAAGCAACCAACACAGGTTCTCCATTTGCTGCTTCTATAATATCTTCAAGTGCATCTAGTTTTTGATCATGTAACTTGATAATTTTATGATCATCAGAATAAACTGCACCATTTGCCATTTGAACCAGTTTATTGGATAAACTGGCAGCATTTGCTGCTGTTACTTCAATTTCGTTAGAATCAGAAATAACAGATTCCTTTTTAAACTCTTTATATCTTTTTGCTTCTGCGTTTGTGAGATGGACTAATTTTTTCGTTGAGATTAATGTTGGCATTTGTAGATAATCCATTGCTTTCATAGAAATTGTGATGTCATCAATCTTGTCAAAGATTTGACACTCTGCATAGTCCATTGGAATATATTCATAGACGACGTTTCCATTTCTACGTCCCTCTCTAAAATAACGACTTCGGTATTCTCCGATAAAACGTCCCAAACGAACACCGCCATCAATGACCTTGAACTCCGCAAACAAATCCATTAATCCGTTTGAACTCGGTGTGCCTGTTAAACCTACCACTCGTTTCATGTAGGGGCGCATGGCCATAAAAGCTTTAAAACGTTTTGATTGCCATGATTTGAATGAACTTAATTCATCAATGACAATCATATCCCACTTGAAATACGGATGACACTGTTCAACTAACCAAGGGATGTTTTCACGATTTACGATATAGATATCCGCATCTTTATGGAGTGCTGCTTGTCGTTGTTTGGGACTTCCAACAATTTTTGAATATCTCAAATGAGACAGTTCTTGCCACTGCTCTATTTCGTCACTCCATACTGTATTTGCGACTCTAAGCGGAGCAATCACCAGTACTTTATGAATTTCATAGCGATCAAACATCAGTTCATTAATAGCTGATAAGGTTGTAGCTGTTTTCCCCATCCCCATGTCTAAAATGACTGCTGCATAAGGAGTTTTTATGATGAAGTCTTTGGTGACTTCTTGATAGTCATGCAGTTTCAATTTCATCCAATATCCCCTCAATATCTTTCTTATTATCTAAAACATAGACTCGAAATCCTAAACGTTCAAATAGCTTATGCCGTGACACCTGCAAAGCTCTAGGATGTTGATTAGGTGCTTTTACTTCCACCAAACCAAACTTGCCATTGGGTAAGAATACCAGTCGGTCAGGTACTCCTGAAAAGGATGGTGATACCCACTTTGGACAGATACCACCACGCTTTAAAACCTCGCTTGCTAACTTTTGTTCAATCACTTTTTCTCTCATACTTGTCCTCTCATCAGATTTAAATGGTGGAGGTCTAATGAGGTCATTTCCTAAACTTTCCTTATATACTTATTCTTAGTTATATTTCCTATAGAGATAGTTTTAGAAAAGACCATCATTGACTTACACTAAACAAAGAAATGGAAGTCGTGGAACTTAATCCATAAACTTTTTGACCATACTTCACAAATTATTTTTCACTGAATACTTCAACGACTTACACTCCAAAAATACTTGATTTAAAATCTAGTGGAGATATTCCCTCACTGTGTAAGTCATTAGTTTAGAAAGTCATCATCGTCAGCTTTTAACGATAACCCCATAATAAAATTCCCTTTATTAGTTCGTTTTCGTTCATAACCAGCTTGATTAAGTGCAGCATAGAAATCAGTTGTACTTCGTGTGTATTCTAAATTTTGAAGGCAATATGCACGATACTTACTGTACAATTCTCCTGATTTTTCGTTTAACTTTTCTCCCACTTCACAACTTTCATTGATGAAATGCCCCAACCAGTCATTAGCTTCACGGTACGATTTGACAGAATTTGTTACTGCTTTTGGAACTGATGTTTTAAAATTTGCTTTGATGGCTTTTTCCGCTCCTTCAATAATCCACGATAAAATTGCTGGCCCAGCATTATCGTACAGATAATCCGCAAAATTCTTGATATCTGAACGACCACTAATTTTTGCATTAAATGGAATAACAACCAAACGTCTCCATGTTCCATCATCGTTCGCTCCAACTTTTGGTAAATGATTCGTATAAAGTACCAGCGTATGAGATGGAACAAAATGAAATGGATCCTTATACTTCTTTTCTGCTTGAATTTCGTCAGTTGAGGTAATTTGCTTCACCACTGCAGTATTCAATCTCATTCCTTCTGCCATTTCAGAAGCAATAACAAGACGTTTCCCTTTTAACTCAGCAAGTTCTGGACTTACATTTCGTTTATTATTCATGGTTAAAGCATCTGCAGATAATTTGCCAGAATAGCTTCCAAGTACTCTAGCGATTGTATTCCAAAAGGTTGATTTCCCATTTGCTCCTCCGCCATAAGCGATAATCATATGTTCTTGATAGACTTTTCCGATTGCTGTCATACCGATGATTTCCTGTACATAATCAATCAACTCCTGGTCATTACAGAAAAAAGTAGCTAAAGTTTCCTTCCATAATCCCAAGCCTTCATCACCTGGAGAAACAGTGGTTATCTTAGTGATGTAGTCTTTTGGGTCATGTTCATGGTAATCCCTAAGTCCATTTCTTAAGTTGTAGGTAGCGTTGGGAGTATTGAGTAACATATCGTCCTTATCAAGTTCTGATAAATCAATGGCTAGCATCGGTTTTGCAGTATTATGAGTTGCAGTAATATAGCGATAATCCCTTCGCTTCATCACAAACTGATAATAAGCTTTTGAGGAAAGATAAATAGAATGAAGTTTTTGTTGGATCGGTGTTTCAATCACTTTAGCAAGTGCTTTACCACCTTCACGAACTACTGATTCATCAATTCCGGAGTTGACTAACTCTATTACGGAATTTTCGTATTGTTCAAGAGCATCTGCTAGTTGAAAGTCCATAAACTCAAGAACCTTTCCTATGGCCAATTGTTTATCTTCTTTCCAATACTGACCATTAAAAATTAAATAGTCTGTCGCATTTGTATAAGCTAAAACATCACCATATTCTCTAGCTAATACTCCAGCTTCTCCGATATCAGAAAAATCATCCGGTTTTAAAGAAGGCCTATTGAAACTATCTGGTGAAATATAATCATCTGAAGATTTAATTGTCTTATTGTAAAATCGAACCGCACTTCCCCAAATTGTGTCTAGTTCAGATTTTTCTAATGGCGGTTCACATCTGGATGCCTGCTCATCAAAACCACTTCTTGCTTCTTGTGTAACCCCTAATCTTTTAAGAATTTTAGCTGCAAAAACTGACATGGTTGAATTTCGACTTCCCTCAACGATGGGTCCTTTAGGTGGTCTATAAAAGTCAGCATCAAAATCTTCTTCTATCTCTATAGAATTCAGTTGAAGTAAATCTTCGTCGATAGTCATCCATGAATCATTCCATATGACTTTTGCATTTGGATTACCAAAGAAAAACCTTGCAGCATCTTTTGCATTATCATCAAAAAATTGATACCTATTCGTGAGCTCTTCTTTCATAGCAACATAAGTTTCTCTATTGTTCGTTTCTTTAATTGGGAAATAAATATGAAATTTTGGACGTGCTATCATAGCACCCTTAGACAACATATGATTTCGGCTAGTAACCAAAGCAAAGTCATAATCAATAAAGATTTCTTTAATGTTCTCTTCTGTAACCCAATCGTCAGGGTTATCTGTCTTGTCATTATCAATATCCATGACAATAACATCTGATTTTATAAAATTTGAGTTTGAGCGAGTGTGATTGGTAAACTCTGCACCTACATGATCGTATTGAACTGTATTCAATAATGATTTGTCATCTGTTATTCTGACTTCATTGGGATATACAGTACTTGTTTGGATACCTGTCTTTCCAGAATGACATAACGAAAATTGCATCCGCAACTCCTCCTTAATCTGCTAATAAATTGAGAGTCTATTTCTCTTTCTATCTTTATAGGTAAAATTTGCCTGCTATTTTCCGGTTCAGTAGAAATTTATTTCAAAAAAAATACTCTTCCTTTATATGTCAAAGGGAGAGTTTTCTTTGTTTTAAATTTTTTATTAATTTTTGAAAAAACCGGAATTCAATCATCTCATTTTACCTATACAGGTGTAAGAATTAGAAATCGAATAGAAAAATATTTTTTAAAATCCGGAAATTCTAAAGTGATTCTTACCTATAAAGATAGGAGGATGTGAAATGACAAAAGAACAATTGATTGAACACGATGAACAATTAGTAGATACACTAACTGCCATCAGTGTTATCTCAAAACAACTAGCTAAAAAAATTAAAGAGGACGAACAATATGAGCAAAATGAAACAACTGAATGACTTATTAAATGAAATGAAGGAATCAGCAAAGTGCCAGTTAAGAATTATAGAAGAGTTTCAAGAACTACTGTCTGAGGAAAACACTTCTTTAAGTCACGAAAAAGTTATGGAAGAACCAAGACATGTTACTCTTGAAGAACTTCGTGGTGTGCTTGCTACAAAAGCTAGTGAAGGATTTAAAGATGAGATTCGAGCTTTGTTAAAAGCTTATGGTGCTGATTCACTTTCAAAATTAGATCCTAAAAACTACTCAGCTTTAATGGAAGAGGCTGGAGGTATTGGTATTGACTAATCATGCTGTATTATCCGCTTCCGCTTCTCATCGATGGCTAAATTGTCCACCATCAGTAAGATTAACCGAAAAATTAGAAGATAAGGTTTCAACGTATGCATTGGAAGGAACAGATGCCCATGAGTTGTGTGCCTATTTAGTTGAAACTGCACTTGGACGTAAGGCGCGTGATCCTACTGAAAACTTAACTTTCTATAACGAGGAAATGCAACATTGCGCAGAAGAATATCGGAACTATGTAGTTGAACAGATAGAAATTGCAAAAAAATATTCTAGAGATCCAACCGTTCTTGTTGAACAGAGACTAGATTTCTCAAAATGGGTTCCTGAAGGTTTTGGCACAGGAGACTGTATTATTGTGGCTGATGGTTTGCTACAAATCATCGATTATAAACACGGTCTTGGTGTACTGGTTGATGCTGACCATAACCCCCAAATGATGTGCTATGCTCTAGGTGCTTTAGAAATGTTTGAAGGCTTATACAGTTTTGATAAAGTGACAATGACTATTTTCCAACCACGAAAGCACAATGTCTCAACATTTGAAATGGACAAAGAAAAACTACTTCACTGGGCTGAAACTGAACTATCTCCTAAAGCTGAACTAGCTTTCAGGGGTGAGGGAGAAATGAAATCAGGAAAACACTGCCAGTTCTGCAAAATAAAAAGTATCTGTCGCAAACGTGCAGAAGATAATCTAGAACTTGCCAAGATGGAATTTGCTGATCCTGCTACTCTTAGTAATAAAGATATATCGGAGATTTTACCAAAAATTGAACTATTGATAACATGGGCTAACGATGTTAGAAATCATGCTTTAAATCTAGCTACAAATGGCCATACAATCCCAGGTTACAAGCTAGTTGAAGGACGTTCTATTCGAAAATTCTCAGATGAAAATAAAGTAATTCAAACAGTAACTGCTGCAGGATTTGACCCCTATGAAAAGAAACTACTAAACATTACCGGGATGACTAAACTGCTTGGAAAACAAGCCTTTAATGAGCTTCTTGGTAATCTAATTATAAAACCAAATGGAAAACCTACACTCGTTCCAATTGATGATAATCGTCAAGAAATGAACCTAGCAAAAACAGATTTTATAGAGGACTAAACTTATGACAACTAAAGTTATTACAGGAAAAGATACACGTTTCAGTTATTTAAACGCTAATGAACCAAAAGCTATTAATGGTGGTAAACCAAAGTATAGCGTGTCACTCATCATTTCAAAAGATGATGTTCAAACTATTGATAAAATTAAAGCAGCAATTGAGCAAGCCTATAAAGAAGGTGAATCTAAACTAAAAGGGAACGGAAAATCTGTTCCATCCCTAGAAGTTTTGAAAACTCCACTTCGTGATGGCGACTTGGAACGTCCTGATGATGAAGCTTATCGCAATGCTTACTTCGTAAATGCGAACTCTCCACATAAACCTGGTATTGTTGATGCTAACCGTCAAGAAATCATTGATACTTCAGAGTTATACTCCGGTATCTATGGACGTGCCAGCATCTCCTTCTACGCTTTCAATTCAAACGGAAATAAGGGAATTGCTTGCGGTCTTAATAACCTGCAAAAATTGCGAGATGGTGAGCCTCTGGGAGGTCGTACAAGTGCTGAAGATGACTTCGCTACAGACGATGATGATTTCTTAAACTAAGAAAGGAGATATGAAAGATGATTTTTTCAATTTTTATGACTATCTTAATGGCAGTTTGGCTATTCACTGGACTATATGCTGCATTTATGACAATTCGAGATGATATCCGATCAGAAAAAGAGAGAAAACAAAAAATGGTGAATGCAAATGACAATAATTGAATTCCTATGGACTGTTGCATCTTGTCTCACAATCGCTTTACTCAGCCATCTTTTATATGTTAGTATTCGCAATGACATCAGATATGAGAGAGAACGATTCTTTAGTCGCAGAAATAAACACTAAAACATGGTGGCAGTTCTTCCTGCCACCTTTTTATGAAAGGATGAATTATGCAAATTAAAGAACTATCAGTAGACATAGAAACTTACTGTGATGTAGACCTACGGAAAACTGGAGTCTATCGATATGCGGAAGATGAATCTTTTGAAATCCTTCTTCTAGCAGTATCTATAAATAATGCTCCTGTAATTGTTTATGATCTGACTAAGGATAAACTTCCAAATCTCATCCTACAAGCCTTGCTTGATGATACAGTCATTAAATGGGCTTTTAACGCAACATTTGAGCGCATTTGCCTGTCTAATTGGATTAAGAAACATTACCCAACATTACTTAATGAAAACTTTTTATCCCCAAATTCTTGGCGATGTAGCATGATTTGGTCTGCTTATTTGGGATTGCCCTTGTCACTTGAAGGTGTAGGTACGATCCTGAAACTTAGTGAACAAAAACTAAAAGTTGGGAGTGAATTAATTCGCTACTTCTGCCTTCCTTGTAAACCTACAAAAGTAAATGGTGGTCGAACACGTAATTATGAAAATCACGCGCCAGAGAAATGGAAAAATTTCATCGAGTATAATAAACGAGATGTAGAAGTTGAACTAGCAATCAAAAAAAGGTTGCAAAACTTCCCAGTTCCTGATTTTGTATGGGATGAGTACCACCTTGATCAGAATATCAATGACTGCGGTATTGGAGTTGATGTTGACTTTGTACAGTCAGCTATCAAAATTGATGCAGAGAGTAAAGCAAAAATCCAAGAAGAATTGAAAGCTTTAACAGGTCTTGAGAATCCCAACTCTGTTCTACAGATGATTGGTTGGTTACGTGAACACAATATAGAAACAGATTCACTAGATAAAAAGACTGTAAATAACCTTTTACATAAAGTTGATGAAAAAACTGCAAGGGTTCTAAAACTACGTCAGCAAGCAGCAAAATCAAGTGTATCCAAATATCAGGCAATGATGAATTGTGTTTGTAAAGATGGACGTGTAAGAGGAATGTTTCAATTTTATGGAGCAAACCGTACTGGGCGATGGGCTGGACGACTGGTACAACTTCAAAACCTACCACAAAACCACTTAAAAGATTTAAATGAAGCGAGAATACTCTTTCAGTCTGGAGATAGTGATACTGTTGAACTTCTCTACGATGTTCAGGACACACTGTCACAGCTTATTCGAACATCTTTTATTCCTAGTAAGAAAAAGAAATTTATCGTTTGTGACTTTTCTGCTATTGAAGCTCGTGTTCTATCCCATCTTGCAGGTGAAACGTGGAGAACTAAAGTTTTTAATAAAGGAGATGATATTTACTGCGCCAGTGCCAGTAAAATGTTCCACGTTCCTGTATTGAAACATGGAGTTAATGCACACTTACGTCAAAAGGGAAAGATTGCAGAGCTAGCGCTAGGCTATGGTGGTTCTGTAGGTGCTCTTAAAGCAATGGGAGCTATTGAAATGGGATTAGCTGAAGAAGAACTACAACCTCTTGTTGATTCATGGCGAACAGCCAATCCTAACATTGTCCTTTTATGGTGGGATATCGATAAGGCCGTCAAGACTGCTATCAAGGAACAAACCAAAACGGAAAGTCATGGAATTCTATTCAGTGTAGAAAAAGGAATGTTATTTATTACTCTCCCATCTGGACGAAGATTAGCTTATGTGAAACCAAGAATTGGGGAGAATCAATTCGGAGGTGAATCGGTAACTTATGAAGGGACCGGTTCTGCAAAACGATGGGAAAGATTGGAAAGTTATGGTCCAAAGTTTGTAGAAAACATAGTTCAAGGAATTAGTCGAGATATACTAGCCCATTCGATAAAACAACTAAAAGACAAGAAAATCGTTGGCCATATTCACGATGAGCTTATCATCGAGTGCTTGCCAAAGCAAAATCTAGATGAAATATCTAATCAAATGTCCATTTCTCCAATCTGGATGAGAGACATCAATCTACGAGCTGAAGGGTATGAATGTTACTTCTATCAAAAAGACTAAAGAAAAATCCGCATCCTTAATAGGATAGCGGACTTCTTTTATTATTGGTTTAATTCTCTGTAGACTTCTTTGGCCATTGCTTGAGCTTTCTTAATAGCTTCATAACCTTGAGTCTTTTTCATTCCAAGTGTAGAAATAATATCTTGTTTTGCGATATCCATATTCTCATAAATAAGTCTTAGGATTTGACCATATTTCTTATTTCGACGTTCTACTTCTTCTATCAGTTCACGAATTGTTTCTAACATCATAATAATCTCTTCGTGAGAGTCTACTCCAGTAGGATCGAAACCTACTTCTTCGTTACTAGACATTTTATCCAACATCTCATCTAAAGATATGTCATTACCTTTCGTATAACGATTAAGATACTCGTTAACATCCATATTGAAGATTTTTATGACATTGTCAAAGTCCTCAATAAAAACTGGTACAAAACCTACAAGTACAGCTTTCCCATAAAACTTAAATGTTTTTAAGTTTTTAGAGTTAATATCTTTGCTCTGCCTCATCTCTTTATCTCTAATAACGAAAGGAGCGAGAACTTGATTAAGTCCACAAGGTACATCGTTATATGCCTTTTCATTTTCATATCTTGAAGGGTTATACTTTGATTGACGTTTGTTTTCTTGAATTGTCATTGTTTGACTGACTTTCTGTTAATACCGAAAGCAGTTTTGACAACTCAATATGCATTAAATATATTATTGACCGCATAGTACTTTCCTCTATGTATCGGTCAGTTGACTTCATAGACTGAATTGTAAACCAAATCTCCACCTTTGAAGTCAATAGCTATGATCAGTAGCAAAGTTTCGATTTGGAACAAACAAAAATGTAAGCGTATACTTCTTTTTGTTACAAAATTTATTATTTTTGATATAATAATTAGTAAGTGAAAATATATTTATTAGCTTACATATCAAGTATACACTGTTATTAAATTTTACCTCGGGCATCTCAGGGGGATTTCGGGCAAAAAAGGGGGAAATCATAAGTGCTATTCTACGAATTTTTAACACTCCTACATACTTATTTAGGAGGTAAATCAACAAGAAGTGATTTTTTAAATACCTTGATAGAGAATTCTATTAAAAACCCCGATGATAATCCTTTGGCAAACATTTCAGATGATACCGTAAATAGATATTTCTCTTCTAAAACAGATAAAATATCCAAAAAAAATTCTACAATTTTGCTAAATATTATCCAAGTTCCCCTTCTAACTGCTTACATTTCAGAACAACTTAATGCAGATACAACTGATAGATTAGAAGAGAGATTAACTGAAGCAGGTTTATTTAATAATTCTTCGGATATTGAAATTGATGAAGTTTGTGCTAAATTGTTTATGAATTATTTAGAACAATTAGCTGGTATAGCTACTCCAACAAACACTCTTATATCTGTCTCTGATATTCCAATTTCTAAAGTATATGTAGAGAATGGAAAAATAATTATTGGCACAGAATCATTTACACTCCCCTCCAAGTCATCCATACCTGATAATATTGTTGATGTTGAAGACGCTTATTGTAAACAACTGTTGCAAGCATACTCCGAGAACGACGGTAAATCAAAGACTGATATCTATGACATACCATCTCTTCCAACAAGGTATAAAAAACACTTACAAGATCAAAGAATAAATTATTTTAATGCTGACTATGTTTTACGTACGGTTAAAGAAAGTTTTAAAGATAGTAGTCAGCAAATTGAAATTCTAAAACAAGAGACTTATGATTCAGTAAGTGATTACCTCTTTGATGACTATCCATCAGCCTATAAAAAAATCAGTGATACACTTAAACATATTACAACTGTTTCATTTAAAAAACCTGAGATAACTCAAATCCAGAACTTTATTGGCAACTCGGAAAAGAAAGGTCTTTGCCATACATTAGTAAATGATGGTAAATTTAGTTGGATAGATGAAAATGAATAATCTTTTTGATACAAATTATGAAATAGCTATGCAATGTTTGATCACATTAAATACACTGAAGCAAAAAAGTCTATCTACTGATAGACTTTGGCTTATTAATTTTTTATCCTTATATGCAAAAGATTTTAACTTTAGTGATAATAATTTAAACGGAGACAGTATCTATTCTAAAGTACAATTGAGCATGAAACGTGAAAAGATTAAAGAAGCAATATTACTTCTAATTACAAAAAATCTTATACGATTTGATGATATACAAAGTATAAATTTTACTATCACTGAAAGTGGTCAAAAACTTGTTGAAAAGATAAACTCCAATTTCTCAATTGCTTATAGAGAAGCAACAAAAAATGTCTGTAAATCTGTAAAAAATATGAGTGATATAGAGTTACTTGATTTCACTTACAAACTTATTATAAATAAGGAATAATTTATATGACAACAACATATTTAAAAAAATTAACCGTCACTGGTCCAAATAGGTATTCTGAGATAAATTTTAGAGAAGGTCTTAATATTATCACTGGACCTTCGAATGTTGGTAAGACTTGTATCGTAAAATGTATAGACTACCTTACTGGCTCTTTAAAACATCCGTTTTCTAGTTCTACAGAATACAATACAGTAAATTTAGAGATTTCCGTGGGGGATAGAGTAGTCAAATTAAGTCGAGAACTCGGTAAAGATACAGTGCTTGTGGATTCTAACTTTCCAAAAATAAACTCCGGTGAATACTACTCTAAATATAAAAGTAATAATAAAAATCCAATAAGTGATGTTTGGCTACAACTATTTGGAATAGAGCCACCTGTTGAAGTTATTAGTAACAAATTATTCAGAAAACAAAAACTGAGTATCAGAACGTTTATTAGTTCTTGGATTATTCATGAAAATGAAATGAATAAATCATCTTCGATATTATTACCTAGAATCACAAGTCAAGTCACTGCATATCTGTCATCCCTTCTTTACTTACTTTATGAAAAAGATTTTTCCAAAATAAAAAAACAAGAATCTGTTGAAGAGAGAAATATACGACATAATTCTGTTAAAAATTATATTTACTCAAAAATAAACCAATTTAATGAGGAACAGGATCGATTGATTGGCAAATTGAATAAAAAATCTGAATCCGATATATATGCTGAAATTGAGGAGTTATCTAATAAATTAGAAAATTTAAGTAACGTAATTTACCAATCAAATAATATACATTCAAATCTCCTACAACAACTTGCAGATGTAGATACACAACTCAGTGAAAAATCTTTATTACTTAATCGTTTTAAAGATCTTGCAAGTCAGTATGAATCTGATTTCAACAGACTATCTTTTATTATTGAATCTCATACTAGTATCTCAACAATTGAAAATTCTGGAATGTGCCCAATTTGTAACAATGAATTACCAAGCGATTCTGCAAGGCAGCATGTAGATTCATTTGAAACAGACTTAGAGCTTCTAGTCAGAAAAATTAAATCACTAAATCAAACTAGATTAGATTTAAAAAAAGACTTTTCTCTTCTACAAGAACAAAAAGAGGAACTTGAACTACAAAGAATTCGTGTAGCAGATGAAATCAACAATATCCTAATACCCGATGAAAAAAAATTGACATTTAAAATCGAACAGTATAAATCATATATCAAGGCAAAAAGCTCTATTGAAACCATAAATAGATTGGTAGAAAATTGGAATCAAGATATTGATGATTTAGAAAACGAACATTACGATAAAGTTGAATATTTCCCAAAAGATGAATTCCCTTCTCAATTCTGGCACGGTATGACAAAAAACATACAATCAATCTTAAAACAATGTTCATTTGAAAAATATGGTTTTAGTAGATTTGATTCAAAAGAATTTGATATTGAAATAATGGGTGAGAATAAAATAAATAGATATGGGAAAGGTTATATATCGTATCTAAACACAGTTGTTGTTTTAGCTTTACGAAAATTATTTTTCGAACAAGCTAAATTCAAACCTTTTTTCCATATTATTGATACACCTTTACTTGGTTTAGATGAAGGTGAGAAAAATAACACACCCGAGAGCATGAGAATTGCTTTATTTGAGTACTTTAGTTTATCAGCACAAGAAAGTCAACTAATTGTTATTGAAAATTCTAGAAATCTACCTAAATTTAGGAATTTTGATTGTAATTTTATAGAATTTACTAAAAGTTATAACAACGGTAGATATGGTTTTCTTGAAGGTGTGAATGATAAATAGCAAAGAAATTCTTCTTTAATTTTTATAAATAACAATAAAACTCTTAAATTTTTCAGTATTTATTTTCATACTTTAAAGGTTACAGAGTTACAAAAATTTTTAATCTTGGTTTAACTAAGGAGGTTACATTGTTTACGTTACGTTATGAAACTACAATTAAGGTTTTTGGGTTACCACTTCAATGGATTCCTAAGATAGAATTATATTATCCTGATTTACCTCAATTTCCAATTATGTACATTCACTGTTTTATTGAAGATGAACGTATCATTGCTTGCCCCGTTTCCATTAGCTATGAAATAGAAAATGATAAATGCAATGCCACATTCTTAGTGTTGCTGAATCATGAGCCTTCTCAACCTATTATAAATACTATTACTAGTGAAATAGAAAACCGTATTGGACTTAGCGATCAGATAACACTTGAAACAGTTATAAATTGCTGTAAAGACAATGAAGATTACATTAAACTTTTAAGTGATTTATGGCAGTACATTGAAAAATCGTTTGGCTCTTCAATACCTTATGGAAGGTTTTATGAGGAGATTTATTCAATTCCTCGTTTCGTTGCAGCATGGCAACCTAAAACAGGTCGACAAAGTGAAATGCGTATGTTGTATAACTTTATGAGTAGTTTTGGCGAAGAGGTAATTTTTCCGGAACAATGGAGTCATCTAGAATACTATGCAATTCCTGCATACTCCGATGTCAGAAAAAAAGACTATTCTGATTTTCCAATATTTGAAAAATTACATCATTCAATAACGAAATTATTCCGATTAGATTTCACAAAAACGGTTACTATCGACGACATAGAATTTAAAGTAATGCCAAAAGCGTGGAAACAGAATAAAGATAATTTTATCTCGAACGTATCTGGAAAGTATTTTTCTACAGGAGAAATCTCAGAAGAAGATAAATACTTTGCCGAAAAACTAGTTGATGCATTCAATCGTCATGCATGGAGAGCAGCATACTTTATTAGTGCTTTTCTAAATATTGAGCAAACAGATTATCGTACTTGGAACAAAGATTTCTTTAAAAATTTTTATGATTCTGGAAAAAAACTAAAAGGTTATTCAGAAAAGGTTATAGCTTGTTTCCTTCAACAAGGTTTTGCAAATGAAGAAATCATCCCAATAGATACATGGATTGAAACGTTCTATCAATACCCCTTAGGAATCGAGACACGGTCAAAATTCTATAATGATTTTGATATGCTTGGAAAACTTGAAAGAGTTATCTGGTTGGCAAGCCAATCTAACAAAACTAATATGAAAAATTTTTTTGATATTCTTTGGTGCCAAAGATATGGAACTATAGGAAATAAAGAATTGCGTGGTGTAAATCCATTAGCATGCAGTCTTTGTAAACTAAAGGAGTCTTGTGTAGGTCTATCCAAGAAACTATCAGATAATGTACTTATCAGTAATACTATTACCCCTGATGACTTCGAAAACATACCTGAAACTCAGATAAATGATATTACTTTTATTTGCTTATTGGAAAGCAATGTTCCTAAAAAGTTATATGCAAAAAATAAAAGGAATTGGTATTTGAAAGATGAATTCAGCGGCTATTTGATGAGAAGCAACAATACTTTACCTGAATCTATTGTCTCCAAAGAAATTATTACAGTGGAAGAATTTATAAATAACATTTAAGGAGGAATAATTATGGAACCTAAAGAACAAATTATTGATTTATTTAGACAAAACGTACGAGGACATATTCCTGACGTCTTTGGGAAAAATGAACGACATGATGGAAGAAAAGGTCATTGGCTAGAACAGCAATTTGGAATTACTGCAAATGCTGATAATGAACCCGATTTATGGGGATATGAACTAAAAAATCAAACTACTTCAAAAACTACTTTTGGAGACTGGTCTGCTAATGTTTATGTTTTCACTGACCCTCGTTATGAGTCTTTATTTACTGGATCTACAAAGTATGAAAAACAGGACAGCTTTCTTAGAATATTTGGAAAACCTAATTCATCGAAAGGCGGTCGTTATTCATGGTCTGGTAGTTCTTGTCCAAAAATAAATTCTTACAATGATTTCGGCCAAATTCTTACCGTCCAGCCTAATAAAGATATCGTGGCATTTTACTCTTATTCTCATGACCAAAGAAATGATAAAGCAACCATTGTTCCTAAACCTCTTCAAATAGAAAATCTTGAAATTGCTAGATGGTATGGAGAACATTCACCTACTACAAAAAAAACTGATAAATGTTTAAAATCAAAACTAGAAGACAAGTTTAATGATAAAGGATGGTTTACTTGCAAGAGAGATAAATCAGGTGTTTATACAAAAGTTTGTTTTGGAAAACCATTGAATTATGATGAATGGATACGCTTAGTCAAAAAAGGTACAGTATTTTTTGATAGTGGAATGTATGAAGGAAATTCAAGACCGTATTCCCAATGGAGAGCAAACAATAATTTTTGGGATAGCTTAATCATTGAAGAATACGAATAATATTTAAAAAGACGAGGTGACTATTTAATCACCTCGTCTTAATTTTTTAATGAACGCATATTTGATTTGATGTTACTATTGAAAAATCATGTTTAATATTTTTTCCTTGTTCAACTATTTTTTCATCAATATACTTTAATAATTCCGTATTATTGTCTAAATAAATGTAACTTTGTGGCACTACAAAGTTAGGGAGATCCCTTTTCAAATCATCCAAGCTAATTTTATTAGTTTCTTGAAATTCTACTATTTCCATTGCGTATCTATATGATTTTTTGTAGTCTTCGATTCTTTGTAGTGCCTGAGAATCATAGCTAAACTGTCGCTCCCAATCAATTAATTCATGACGATTACTTAGATAAACTATTCCTGTAATAGCCCGAACAGGTTTACTAACATACATATAAGCCATAATTGGCTCGTTTGGAAAGTTTCTTCTATGTTCAAATATTTTCACACCTTCATATATTTTCTTATATACATTAGGTTTAAAACTTAATAGCATCTTTCTCACATCATCACCTACAAAATATTATACTTTCCAAGATACTCTAACATTGCTTCAGCAACAGCCTCAATAACAGGAATACAAACAGAATTTCCAAATTGCTTATATGATTGAGCATTTGACACTGGAATGATGAAATCGTCTGTAAATCCTTGTAGCCTAGCACATTCTCTTGGAGTAAGCATTCGTGGATTTTTCCCATTCTGTTCTATTAAGGCTTCACTTCCATCTTTATAGTAACGAGCACTGATTGTACTTGTATATTTACTATTTTCATTGAAGAGAGAGAATCCGAAACCGTTACCTTTTTTTCTATGCATTTTTTTCCTAATTTGATGTCCTTGCCATAGTTTATCGGAAATAGTGTAACGGTCATCTACATTCATTTCTAATATATCACCTACACGAATACTATCGTCAACATGTCCCGTTGGAAATTTAAACTCTTCATAATGCTCGGGAAGATATTCCTTATTGAATCCAACAATGATAATTCGCTCCCTATTTTGTGGAACTCCAAAATGGTAGGCATTTAGAATTTGAGGTTCTGGAACATAATAGTTTAATTCTTCCAATACTGATAATATTACACGTAGTGTATTACCTTTATCGTGCCCCTTTAATTGTTTAACATTCTCTAGCATAAATGCCTTTGGTCTTTTAGCTTTAATAATCCTTGCTACATCAAAGAATAGTGTCCCTCTCGTATCTTCAAAACCTTTGTGCAGCCCCGCTTGTGAGAACGGCTGACAAGGAAAACCACCTAAAAGAATATCATGATCAGGTATATCATTTTCATCAACCTGTGTAATATCGCCATCAGGAACTTCTCCATAGTTGATTCTATAGGTTTTTTGAGCAAACTTATCCCATTCAGAAGAATAAACGTTGTGTCCACCTTGCTTTTGAAAAGCTTGACGTATTCCTCCAATACCAGCAAACAGATCAATTTGTTTGAACCTACATTCTTCTAATGGTTTATTTTTAAAAATAGCCTTTGTGGGAAAAGAGTTTATTTTACAATAAATATCTTCTGGAATTGGAATTTCTCCCAGTTCCCAGTTTTTTAAGAGTTTTTCTTGTTCCTTTGAAAGACACAGAGCATCTGCAAATTCTTTTCGAGTGATATCTAGTTTTTTCCTAATACTCAAAATTTTTTCTGCTCTATTCATATACGAGAATCTCCTTACTAGTTATTGTCTACAAACCATTCTGAAAATATTGCTTCCAACACAGGCACAACAATACTATTTCCTGACTGTTTGTAGAGACTGGTCTGGCTTATTAATTGACTAGCTTTTTCAATATCTTCATCATTAACACCCATTAATCTCCAAGTTTCTTTCGGAGTTAACCTCCTTGGAATGTACTTTCCATTTTCATCAGTTTTATCCGTAACTAACTGTCGTCTGTGTTTTTCTAAAAAAGAATTTAATGTAACGCCTTTCCAGTAGTTCGAATCCAAACAATAGCTATACTCTTGTTCGATTGGAACATCCATCAACTGCTCATTTTTAAGATAATACCTATTATCAACTTCTTTCTCTAAAATATCATACAATTTGTATCTAAGATTTATTGGCTCTGGAAACTCAAATTCATCTTGGCCATCTAACTCACTTATACAAAAAACTCTTTCACGATTTTGGGGTATACCGTAATCACGGGCATTTAAAACTTTCCAAGAGTTCTTATAACCTAGAGATTTAAGGTAATCTAGAAATTTCATAAAGTTCGCTTTATGATTGCGACCAACTAGATTCTTAACATTCTCCATCATTAAATATTTTGGCTTTTTGGTCTCAATAATTTTACAACACTCCCAAAGTAATGATGATCTAGTTCCTGAATCTAAATTTAAACCTTGCTGATATCCTGCTACTGAAATATCCTGACATGGAAAAGAATAAGTAAATAAATCAAAATCAGGTAGTAAATCAGGGTCGACTATCTGTATATCTCCGTAATTGTTTATCAGTTTATTTGCTAAATACTGATCCTTCAATTTTGACGGTTTTAATTTTCTTGCTTTATTTTCAAATGTCTTATAATCCAGAGGTACATTGATTTTCTCAAGGTAAGTTATCATTTCCTCAATATCTTCAGGGATATATTTCTCTATTTCTTTCCTTTTTTCTAAAAAGTCGCTATGGATTGCTGCATAAGATAGTATAACATCCCCTTCAATTTCTGAAATACCAACTACTTCAAAATCTAAACCTATATTACGCAATGCCATTCTTTGGCTGCCATATCCTGCAAAAGCCTCAAAAACTCTTAACATCTACCTTCACCAATCTTTCGAATTCAGTCAACACTTCTTTCGCTTTTTATTTCAACTATTCACAAATTTATAGATGGGAATCCATGTATTTTTCTTAATCAAATTCCAATTCCTATCTTTATTAACATCCCATGTAATTAGGCATAGCTTTTATCCTAATAATCTAATAAAAATAATTATTTCAATAGAATATACTTTGTAAAAAATCAACTATAGATTATATTAGCTCTTTGATTGTTAATTGTCAAATTGTTTAATCGGATATAAGAAAATATTGTTAAAACATTTAAAAAAAATATCAGATAAATATATAGTTATTCCCATTAACTTATTATCTTTGGTAACAAAAACATCCCCACAGTGTTTATGGAAATAGAGTCCATCTCAAATAAGTTATCAAACCTAGTAAAAAATATGAGAGGTTACTTTAATACTTCCCCACTAAACAAGAAAAAGCCTTACAATCAAGGCTTTTCTTAACCCCTTTCGTTACAAGGTTTCTAGGCTTTTACCAGCAAAGCTACACACTCGACGTGATGCGTTTGTGGAAACAAATCTACCGGTCGTACTTTCTTCAATTCATAGCCCAACTCTTGGTAGAGTTTGATATCACGCGCCATGGTTGCGACGTTACAGGAGATATAGGCGATGCGTTCAGCTCCTGTTTGGGCGCTTGCTTTGATAAAGCTTTCTGTCAAGCCCTTGCGTGGTGGGTCAACCAGGATGGCAGTTGGTTGGATGCCTTCCTTGAGCCAATTCTTCATGGCATTTTCAGCTGTATCACAAACATAATGAGCATTGGTGATACCGTTCAACTCTGCATTCTTCTGGCTATTTTCTACTGCTTCTGGGATGACTTCGACACCATAAACTTCCTTGACATGCTTAGCAACTGACAAGCCAATGGTCCCAATTCCTGAATAGGCATCGATCACCACATCATCTTCACTTAACTCCGCAAAATCAATGGCTGTCTGATAAAGTTTCTCTGCCATTTCTGTATTGACCTGATAAAAGGCTGGTCCAGAGATTTGGAAATCATTTCCCAACATTTGGTCCGTAATGTAATCTTGACCATAGAGAACTCGCCATTCTTTCCCAAAAATAGCATTGGTATTTTGGTCATTGATATTTTGCATGACAGACACAATCTCTGGGAACTGCTTGATGACTTGTTCAATCAACTGTTCAACTCGGAAAATTTTAGGACGAGTGGTCACCAAAATGACCATAATTTCTCCAGAATGATGCCCACGACGAACGACAAGGTTACGAATCAAGCCAGACTGTTCCTTCTCATCATAGGGTTTTAAGTCATAACGACGGAGCAAATCACGTAAAGCCACAATAACCTGGTCAATCACTGGATCCTGGATATAAAAATCTTCAAGAGGCATAAGATTATGAGAATTCTTACGGAAGAAACCAGTCTCTAGGACACCATTAACGCGACGAACAGGAACCTGAGCCTTGTTACGATACTTGACAGGATTTTCCATGCCAAGAGTATCAGCAACCTCTATATCCGTGATTCCAGCAATCTTATAAAGACTGTCTTTTACTTGCTTGGTTTTAAACTTGAGTTGCTCTGGATAAGCTAGATGCCCCAAGTCGGCTATGCCTGAACGTAGGTAAGCCAAATCTAAGTCTTGATTACGATGTGGAGATTGCGTAAGGTATTCCTCGACTTTACCAAAGCCAATCTTCTTGTTGACTTTAAGGACTCGCATAAGGATTTTCTCAGTCGGTAGAGCATTCTCTACAAAAAAGACCAAGCCATCTACCTTGGCAACACCTGCTCCTTCATGGGTTAAATCGACAATCTCTACTTCTACAATATCATTTTTCTTTAACATATTTTTCACTTTCTATGTGCCGAAAAAAAAGATGGCAACTGTTCTGTTACCATCTATTATACCATGAATTAACCTAAGCACCAAAACTCTTGAAAAAGTTTACAATTGCTTGCCAAATAGCACTGAGAATATTGCCCCCATTCTCAAATGCTTTATTAGCATCAAAGTTAAGGTCAATATTGCTGAAACTATCACCTGCTTGTGCTACGATACTTTGTTTCAAATCTTTTAGCGTCTTAGTAAAGTCTTCGTTATTAAGAATATCGCTCTTTGAAAGATTGAAGGCAAAGTTGATGATGACATTGACTTGGTTGCCTGTAACAACTTGATCCAGTTTGTAGTTCTTCAAAGTATCTTCGACAATCTTACGAACATCATCCTCAGTAAGCTCTCCTTTAGACTCTTTAGCCTTAGCGACTGCAGCTTTGATATCGGCAAGGGCTACATTGAGTTTATTGGCATCATAGCCTGATTTATCCTTGTTTTCATCGTTGATGTCTGACAAGGCTTTTAGCTCTTCCTGAGCTAGGTCTTTATTTTCTTGAGGAAGTTGAACACCATTAGCTTCTAATGAATAGTAAATACCTGCTAAGGCACTTTCACCTGTTACAGGGATTGGTGCCGCAACGGTGATACGCGCGTGCTCCACACCCAAGGTAACAGCCGCATTACGATACATGTCTTGGGTCACTTTAGTGATATTTTCAGGGGTTTCAATCTTCACTTCAAGTGGAGATTTTTCACCCAATTTTTGAATTTTTGCAGATGAATAGAGCTGGAGACTAGAGTCATTGGCGACGTTCATAATCTTTGAGTAGACATCTGGCGTCATAGTCTTCAGTTCTTTGGTATCTGTAGAGGCATTATAGCCGAGTTTTTTTAAGGTTTGATTTTTTTGATCCTCTGTTAATGATGAACCCAAGACGTACTCAGGTTGAACATAAGTTTCATCAATTACTTTTTGAACATCAGTGGCTGCTTGAGCGCTTTGCAAAGTTGCAACTGCTAAAAGAACAGTAGCACTAGTCAGAAAGAATTTCTTTCGCATGAGACGTTCCTCCTTTTCTACTCTAGCATATTAAAGTATCCTTAAAGAAAACTTATAAAAGCACCTAGAAATTCTAGATGCTTAAAATAGATTAAAAAATTTAATAATATAGAGATTTAGTTGAACCTGTCTAGAGTAATAATAGTTTCCACCATCCACATAGAGTTCTCCACCTTGAAAGATGGAAATTGGATTGACATAGCGATAGGTTTTCCCAGTTGTATTTCCTAAAGTTGGTGCAACTGTATCTCTCGAATATTTCTTGGCTAGGGCAAGTGTATTTTCTTTCCCGTTTTGTGCAATAAAATCGATATAAGCAGGACCAAAGTTATAGGCCTGTACAGCAGTCCAAACATCCACGCCCTTTTCTTGCGCTAAATACAGATTTTCAGTCAAGGTTTGAATCCCCTGACGAATACTACTCCTATTGTCAGAGATCGTATTTGTAGTACCGCTGGCAGACTCACTAGACTGCATCACGTCACTTTCTTTACCTTTGGTTTCGGTATAAATCATGGCCAGGACCAGTTCTTCATTTGCTGGCGTATCTTGCTCACTTAAAACTTCTCGGACCAAGGATTGATAGGTCATGACCTGCTTCACATCCCGATACATATGGAAAAGTTTATAGCCAGTAAATAAGATAAGAACAAGTAGCAAGACCCTTCTTATAAATTTAAACATTATTTGCTTTGTATATCCTCGATGTTTTTGATTAAGATAGAGTAGGTTCCATTGTCATTTTGGATAAATTCGACCGACTCAGCATCTTGATAAATATTATTAGGAACAATTAACTCAATACCATTTGACAGGGAAAGTTTTTGGTTTTCAAATTTCTTTAATTGGCGACTAGCATCGATTTCATCAAACTGAACTGGCTCTGGTACTGCTTCCTTAACTTGATCAATAAAGCTAAGGCGTGCCGTCAGATTGTTGTCAAAAAGGTCATTGGCCAATTTTTCAGGAGACAATTCATTGCTTTCTTCAAGGTTGTTGAAAATAGCAGACTTGACCTTGGATTGAAATTGAAAATCATCTGTATTAAATGTTTCAGCAATTCTCTGAGCTGTTTTTTCCAGTTCCTTGATTGACTTCTTAGGTGAAATCTTTGGCTGAGCCTGAATCAGATTCTCAGAAAAATAGTTCAAAAAAGTTCCGTTATACTTGATTCGTTTCTCAATCAGGTGATATTTTCGGCTTTGAAGATTGACCACCAAAGCTTCGTCAGCCCCTGTACCAAATCCTGGTAGATTGTTTTGAGTCAGCTTGATTGGATTATCAACCTCTCCTCCAAGGTGAGTCAAGGTTTCTCGCAGGGCAATTCGCAAGAAAGCGAAATGCTCTACTCCTTCTTTAGAAAATTGCACAAACATCAAGTCATTGGTCTTGAGATTTTCAGAAATGCTAAACTCCTCTTTCCAGAGATTTGCTAGCGCCACCGATGTCTCCAACAAATCGTCTGTAATGTGATTGAAGAAGGGATTTTCTTCTTCGAAAATCCCAGTCTTAGCTTCATCTGAATACACACGTTCAATTTTCTTGCGCAGGTATTCTTCGATTTTTGGAGTGATATTGAGAAACTTATCCGCTAAAAACAACTCGGTATCATCCGGACTGAACTGATGGATAATAGCTTTCTTAATATAAATGTCCATAAAAATTTTAGTCCTCGTATAATGGGAAGGCATCTGTCAAGGCTTTGACTTCGCTTCTCACTTCTTCTAAAACAGCCTCATTTTCTGCATTCTTAAGGGCTTTAATGATAAACTCTGCCACTTTACGGCTTTCTTCTTCACCAAACCCACGTGCAGTAGTTGCTGCAGCTCCGATACGAATACCACTTGTCTTAAATGGTGACAATGTTTCGTAAGGAATTGAGTTTTTATTTAGGGTAATATTGACTTCATCCAGCAAGTTTTGAGCAACTTTTCCGTTCTCTACAACCTTAGTTACATCAACTAGGAAAAGGTGGTTTTCAGTTCCGCCAGAAATGATACGGAAATCAGGGTCTTGCAAGAAGATTTCTGCCATAGCCTTGCTGTTCTTAATAACATTTGCTGCATATTCCTTGAAGGCTGGGTCCAATACCTCTTTAAATGCAACAGCCTTAGCAGCAACAACGTGCTCTAATGGTCCACCTTGGATACCTGGGAAGATAGCTGAGTTAATTTTCTTAGCAAGATCTTCGTCGTTGGTCAAAATCAAACCACCACGTGGACCACGAAGGGTTTTGTGGGTCGTTGTTGTTGTAATATGTGCATAAGGCACTGGACTTGGATGAAGACCAGCAGCAACCAAGCCAGCAATATGAGCCATATCTACCATGAGTTTAGCACCAACAGCATCTGCAATTTCACGGAATTTTGAAAAATCAATAATTTGAGAGTAGGCTGAAGCTCCTGCTACGATTAATTTTGGTTTCACTTCTTGTGCTTGTTTTAAGATAGCATCAAAGTTCAATAGTTCGGTATCAGGATCAACGCTATAAGAAACAAAATTGTAGGTTTGTCCTGAGAAACTTACTGGAGCTCCGTGAGTCAAGTGCCCACCTGCTGCCAAATCCATTCCCATAACCGTATCGCCAGGCTCAATCAAGGCCATGTAAGCAGCACAGTTGGCTTGGCTTCCTGAGTGGGGTTGGACATTTGCAAACTTGGCACCAAAAATTTCTTTTGCACGCTCAATAGCTAGATTTTCGATAACATCCACTACATCAGTACCACCGTAATAACGACGTCCTGGATAACCTTCGGCATATTTATTGGTCAAGATAGAACCTTGAGCAGCCATAACAGCCTTAGAGACTACGTTCTCTGAAGCGATCAATTCAATATTATTTTGTTGGCGTTCTTCTTCTTTAGCAATAGCATTCCAAAGATCTGCGTCATATGCTTTAAAATCATCTTTGTCAAAAATCATAGGTCTTCTCCTTTAATCAATTTAATAAACCGTTTCTGCATCTTATCACAAGTATAGCCAACTTTTTCATAAAATGCATGCGCACCCAGACGGTGGTCTGCAGAGTTTAAGCGAATAAACTCATATCCGCGTCTTTTTGTTTCTTGCTCCAACCCTTCAAGTAAAGCTTTACCAATCCCCTTCTCTTGTCTTTGAGGTAAAACTGCCAAGGCCAAGATATTAAATCCTGCCTTGGAATAGAGAGATTCATAAACCTCTGCATGAACGTAGCCATGGAGTTCATGACTAGCATCATCCTCATAACCTAGTAGAAAATGATGTGAGTCTTTGGATAATCTAGCTAGTTGACTAGCCGTTTCCTCTGGACTAAAAGTATAACCTAAAGCTTCTTTGTTAATGACACAAATCGCTGCAACATCTGTTGTTTTCAAATCACGTAGCATATCATACCTCCTCAAAAGGAATGGCTGGTATCTTGGCAAGGATATCTTCTCGAGTAATCGCTCCTTGGCGAAGAATCTTTACCTTGTCGCCAGATAAGTCTAAAATAGTCGAATCCTGACCCGTTAAAAAAGCATCATCTTCTAGTCCCAAGACCACTTGGTCAAAGTTTTGAAGAATCTTGTGAAAATCTACTCCACTTGATTGACCTGAAATATTGGCAGAAGGTCCGATTAAGGGGCCAAACTCACGAATCAACTCCAGAGTTACAGGATGACTCGGCATGCGAAATCCAACTGTCGTCAAATTTGAATTGACCCAGTAAGGAACCTTGTCATTAGCTTCTAAGATAATGGTCAAAGGGCCTGGCAAAAAACTTTCAACCAATTGTTGTAAATAAGTTGGGTGATTCTTAGAAAAGTTCAAGATATCGTCTAAACTAGCAACATTGAGATTGAGAGCCTTATCTCTTGGACGACATTTAAGCTGATAAACATGGTCAACAGCCTTTTCATCCAATGCTTTTGCAAAAAGTCCATAAACTGTCTCCGTTGGCAAAACAACAGCTCCACCATTTTCAAGCTCGTGCTTAATTTTCTCCATCATCAATGACAACCATCCTATCTTGGCCAAATTGGTCTTTGAGAGTTCGAACTCTTTTCTCAGGAAGATTTTCCTTAAAGAGAGCAGGTACACTTTGACCTTGTTTGTAGCCAATTTCAAGATAAATCTTACCACCATCACTTAGATAGTCCTTTGATTCTTCCGCAATTCTGCGATAGATCGCTAGACCATTCTCATCTGCAAAGAGGGCTAAATGTGGCTCTGAATGGAGAACATTCAAACCAACTTCTGCCTCATCTACTCGAGATATATAAGGTGGATTGGATACAATTATATCATATTTTGAAGAAATTTCGGAGAAACAATCAGATTTAATAAAGGATAATGTTAGACCTTGATTATTAGCGTTTTCCATCGCCAAATCCAAAGCATCCTGAGAAATATCGGCAGCTGTGATTGTCCAATCTGGTCTATTTTTAGCTAAAGCAAGAGCGATAGCACCACTCCCAGTTCCAATATCCAGAACTTTGAGATTATCCTTCGGATTCTCAGCTAGGATGAGCTCCACCAACTCTTCTGTCTCTGGACGGGGAATCAAGACCCGCTCATCGACCTCTAACTGCATCCCAAAAAATTCTGCATGACCGATAATGTACTGGGCAGGCATATGTGCTGCTAATTTCTTGTAAATTTCCTCTACAAATTTGTAATCTTCATCTATCACCTCTTGCTGGAGTGCAAAGACAAAGTCAGTAAAAGAGAGATTTTTCAGGCTACGATAGACAAAGGAGAGGCTTTCTGCTTCCTCTCCTTGTGCTATCAACTTTTCCTCAAAATCCTTAAAAATTTGAGCTAGTTTCATTATTTGTTTAATTCTTCCAATTTTTGCGTTTGATCATAAAGAACCAAGGCATCCACAACTTCATCTAGTTTACCAGACAAAATAGTATCAAGTTTTTGAAGGGTTAAGCCAATACGGTGGTCTGTCACACGGTTTTGTGGGAAGTTATAGGTACGGATACGTTCTGAACGGTCTCCTGTACCGATAGTAGACTTGCGCTCTGCGTCCTGCTCATCTTGGGCAATTTGAGCAAAGTGATCTGCCACACGCGCACGGATGATCTTCATAGCTTTTTCACGGTTTTTCTGCTGGGTACGTTCTTCCTGCATTTCAACCTTGATATTGGTTGGCAAGTGAACGATACGAACGGCAGTCGCAACCTTGTTGACGTTCTGTCCACCAGCACCAGATGCGTGGTAGATATCCACACGAAGGTCTTTTGGATCAATATCATATTCTACCTCTTCCACTTCAGGCATAACGAGAACTGTCGCTGTAGAGGTATGCACACGCCCTTGGCTTTCTGTCACAGGGACACGTTGCACACGATGGGCACCAGACTCATACTTAAGCTTAGAGTATACAGACTGACCTGATACCATAGCAACCACTTCCTTGAAACCACCGACACCGTTCATAGAAGCCTCCATGACTTCAAAGCGCCAACCTTGGGCTTCAGCATATTTTTGGTACATGGTTAGCAAATCACCAGCGAAAAGTGCTGCTTCGTCTCCACCAGCTGCTCCTCGGATTTCAAGGATGATGTTCTTGTCATCGTTTGGATCTTTAGGAAGGAGCAAGATCTTCAATTTTTCTTCGTACTCTTCTTTTTCAGCTTTGGCATCTTTGAGTTCTTGCTTAGCCATTTCTTCCAAGTCCGCATCTCCGCCTGATTCTTTAATCATCTCTTCGGCATCAATGATATTTTGAAGGACTTGTTTGTATTCGCGGTAGGCAGTTACGGTATCACGAGTAGAAGCTTCCTCTTTTGAAAGCTCCATGAAACGCTTGGTATCAGAGACCACATCAGGGTCGCTCAGCAATTCTCCCAACTCTTCATAACGGTCTTCTACAGCTTGTAGTTGATCATAGATGTTCATTTTTTTCTCCTTATTTTTCAATTGTTAAATCGTATATGGCTACTACTTCGTTCTCAAATATTTCCCCAGTTTCTTTAAATCCATAACTGAGGTAGCAAGATCTTGCATGTTCATTTTCTGCTTCATAAGACAACCAAAGTTTATTGGATAAACCTGCTGGCGCTGTCCGAACATAGTCTAGCACCTTATCCATAATTGGTTTAAAATATCCTCGATCTTGAAAATGCTTATCAATCATGAAACGAAATAGTAAATAATTTTCATTACTAATTCCGATTTTTTTATCATAAGCTAACATCACAAAACCTATGATTGCATCATTATCGTAAACTGCCAATGGAGCTACAAAATCTCCATTTTTAGTGTAGACATATGCTTCAGCTAAACTAATTGCGTTGGTAGCAATAAATTGTTTTTGATATTCCTTAACATCCAAATGCAGAACATCAAAATAATTTTCCATTGTAACATCTCTTAGTTCAATTGTCATAGTCTTGTTCCTTTTTAGATGTTATCAGTGGTGCGAAATAATGTTTACGGCAAACCGAGATATAGGTTTCATTCCCACCTATCTGGATCTGCTCACCATCATAGACTGGCAGACCATTCTGCGTACGCAACACCATGGTTGCTTTTTTCTTGCAATACTGACAAATGGTCTTGATTTCGTCAATCTTATCTGCTAAGAGCAGAAGATATTTTGAACCTTCGAATAGTTCATTACGAAAGTCATTTTTTAAACCAAATGCCATAACAGGTATGTCTAACTCATCCACAACACGAGCTAAGTCGTAAACATGGTGACGCTTTAAAAACTGGGCTTCATCGACAAGTACACAGTAAGGCATTTCAGGTAAATCTCGGATAAATCCAAAGATATCCGTTGTTTCCTCAATAGCAACTGCTGGTCTTTTCATCCCAATTCGACTTGAAACATAGCCAACACCGTCACGCGTATCCAGAGCCGAAGTCATAATCACAACTCCCTTTCCTTGCTCCTCATAGTTATAGGCTACTTTGAGAATCTCAATCGTTTTTCCTGAGTTCATGGTCCCATAACGATAATACAACTGTGCCATGCTTCTATTTCACGTCCATTTCTAAATTTTTGCTACATTCTAGTATACCATATTTTCTCAAAGCTTTAAACGGCAAATTGTGGTAAAATAGAAGAAATCAAATAACTAGTGGAGGACGCAATTATGCCATTTGTACGCATCGATTTATTTGAAGGACGCACGCTAGAGCAAAAGAAAGCCCTAGCCAAGGAAGTTACGGAAGCTGTTGTTCGCAACACTGGTGCACCTCAGTCTGCTGTTCATGTCATTATCAACGATATGCCTGAAGGAACCTATTTCCCACAAGGTGAAATGCGCACTAAGTAAAGCTTAAGCAATCTGCTTAGGCTTTTCTTTATAAGTAACATTCATTGAAGAAAATACTAAAATTTGTTACAATTTTAAGAGATATTAGTCTATACAAACAAATAAACTATAAAGGAATTGAAATGATTACACGGGAATTTGATACCATTGCAGCCATCTCTACACCGCTTGGTGAAGGAGCTATTGGGATTGTTCGTTTAAGCGGAACGGATAGTTTTGCCATTGCGCAGAAAATCTTTAAAGGCAAGGACTTGAGCAAGGTTGCTAGCCACACTCTTAACTACGGCCACATTGTTGATCCTGTGACAGGGAAAGTCATGGATGAGGTTATGGTTGGGGCTATGAAGTCTCCAAAGACCTTCACTCGTGAAGACATTATCGAGATTAACACCCACGGTGGAATCGCCGTAACCAATGAAATTCTCCAACTGGCTATCCGTGAAGGTGCACGTATGGCAGAACCTGGAGAATTTACCAAGCGTGCCTTCCTCAACGGTCGTGTGGACTTGACTCAGGCTGAAGCTGTTATGGATATCATCCGCGCCAAGACTGATAAGGCTATGAATATAGCGGTCAAACAATTAGACGGTTCTCTATCTGACCTTATCAACAATACTCGTCAGGAAATCCTCAATACACTAGCACAAGTAGAGGTTAATATCGACTATCCTGAATACGACGATGTTGAAGAAGCCACTACTGCTGTTGTCCGTGAAAAAACTATGGAGTTTGAACAACTCTTAACCAATCTCTTAAAAACGGCACGTCGTGGGAAGATTCTCCGTGAAGGGATTTCAACGGCTATCATTGGTCGTCCAAACGTTGGGAAATCCAGTCTACTCAACAACCTCCTACGTGAAGACAAGGCCATTGTAACGGATATTGCAGGAACTACTCGAGATGTCATCGAAGAATACGTCAACATCAATGGTGTACCACTTAAGTTGATTGATACTGCGGGTATCCGTGAAACAGATGACATCGTCGAACAAATCGGTGTCGAGCGCTCCAAAAAAGCTCTCAAGGAAGCTGATTTGGTTTTACTTGTCTTAAACGCCAGTGAACCTCTAACTGCCCAAGACCGACAACTTCTTGAAATCAGCCAAGATACCAACCGTATCATCCTACTTAACAAAACTGACCTACCTGAGGCTATTGAAACTCAGGAACTTCCTGAAGATGTCATCCGTATTTCAGTCCTTAAAAATCAAAACATTGATAAGATTGAAGAACGGATTAACAATCTCTTCTTTGAAAATGCTGGCTTGGTCGAACAAGATGCTACCTATCTATCCAACGCCCGTCATATTTCATTAATCGAAAAGGCTGTTGAAAGCTTACAAGCTGTAAACGAAGGCCTCGAACTAGGAATGCCAGTTGATTTGCTTCAAGTTGATTTGACACGTACTTGGGAAATCCTCGGAGAAATCACTGGTGATGCTGCTCCAGATGAACTCATTACACAGTTGTTCAGCCAATTTTGTCTGGGTAAATAACATAAAAACTAGGTCAAAAAAATGCTAGTCACCTAAAAAGAGGTTGGGACAAAAAGATCCCGACCTCACTTTTTATTATCAATCATAATAATTTGACGCGGTAGCTGATTGAACTTTTTGTTCGTCTTTTAGACTCCAAGAAGCTCCTAATCATCCTCGCGGGGCTGGGACTACGAAATCAAGACTTTGTCTATCGATTTCTGTCCACCGCCTTTTCTTTCACCTTCTAAGTTATATCCTGCCTTAGCAGATATTTAAAACAAACCTTACCAGTTCTTTTCTATTTTCACTTAGTCTTTGGGTAATTTGCCAGCTTTTTCAAGCATTTTTTTGATTAAATAAGGCATCTTGACATTTTCACGACCTTTTTTCTCAATTAATTTTTTAACAAATTCTGGCATTTGTAAGTCTTGTGATTCATCTAAAATATTCTTAGTTTCATCCGAAGGGACTAATTCATCAAAGGTTTCTTCTTCTGGGAGGAATTCTTTAAATTCTTTATGTTCGTTAGCTCGGACAATATTGACCAAGGCATCAATCAAACGAGAATCTGTATTTGGCATTGGTGGACGATGGTAGTTCACCTCCAATTCCTGACACAAGTCTTGACATTCCACATCGTTGTCAAACAATACTTCAATATGCTCACTGATAAAACTAATAGGCACAAAAATATAATGCTCTGGATGTTCTTCCTGTTCTCTAAGATACTCCAATACATCTGGTTTAATCCAAGGAATACCAATATCGCTTTCACTCTGCCAAGTGTTGGTATATTGCTCTGGTTTCAAGCCTAATTTCTCAGCAATTAACTTGCTATTTTCGAAAATCTGGTCGATATAGGGATCACCAAAATCCAAGGCAAAAATGGGCACACTGTGGGCAGAAAAGATGACTTTAAAACTATCCTGTTTCACCTTTTCTTTTAAAATCTTAGCAATTTCAGTTGTCCAATAGTTTAATAGTGCTTCTTCTTGATACCAGTCCTTAATAACTAAAAACTGAATTTGTTTGCTTTCCAGAAACTTTTCGTACCCCATAACAGAGTAAAAGGAATAGTGTGGCTCCAAAATCAAGCAAATACACTTTTCAATTCCATCTGCTTCCATTTTCCGAATTATATCTGGAATAAAAGGGGTTGAAAATTTATTGGCAAAATAGACACTATATTCATTTCCTAATCTAGCTTCTACCAAGGCAACTTCTTCACGGGTAATTTTTTGAAGTGGAGTTCCTCCAATTCGAACATAATTATCATAGAGTGTTTGAATCTCGTGATCTTGAGGTCGAACTCCACGACGAATGTTGGTAAAAAAGTCGGCTACTCCTTCAAAGGTAATCTCTTCTGGTGAACCAAATGTCATCATTAAAATCGCTTTTTTCATATTTGCATCCTTGTGATATTTTTATCTTTTTTATTGTATCACTAAAGTAGCCATAAGTAAACGCTAACATAAGGATTTTATCTTCCTTCTGACTTTTGTTTTTCTCTTCTTTCTATGATACAATGGTTTTAAAAGAAGGAAATAAGGAGTTTTTATGAAATACCAAACATTGTTAGAGCGTTTTTTGACTTATGTCAAAGTTAATACACGTTCTGACGAACATTCAACCACTACACCAAGCACTCAGAGTCAAGTAGACTTTGCGACTAACATCCTCATCCCAGAAATGAAACGTGTCGGTTTGCAAAATGTCTATTATTTGCCAAACGGTTTTGCTATCGGTACTCTTCCAGCTAACGATCCTAGTTTGACTCGTAAGATTGGCTTTATCTCCCACATGGATACAGCAGATTTTAATGCTGAAGGTGTTAACCCGCAAGTTATTGAAAATTATGACGGTGGCCTTATCGAACTAGGTAATTCTGGTTTCAAGCTAGATCCTGCCGATTTCAAGAGTTTAGAGAAATATCATGGACAAACATTGATAACTACTGATGGAACTACCCTTCTCGGGGCTGATGATAAATCTGGTATCGCTGAAATCATGACAGCTATCGAATACTTGACTGCTCATCCTGAGATTAAACACTGTGAAATCCGTGTCGGCTTCGGACCTGATGAAGAAATCGGTGTTGGTGCCAATAAATTTGATGCAGAAGATTTCAATGTTGACTTTGCTTATACAGTTGACGGTGGACCTCTTGGTGAATTGCAATACGAAACCTTCTCTGCTGCAGGTGCAGAACTTCACTTCCAAGGTCGTAATGTTCACCCAGGAACAGCTAAAGGACAAATGGTCAATGCCCTTCAATTAGCCATTGACTTCCACAACCAACTCCCAGCTGGTGACCGACCTGAGTTGACTGAGGGGTACCAAGGTTTCTACCATCTCATGGATGTATCTGGTAGTGTTGAGGAAGCGCGTGCTAGCTATATCATTCGTGACTTTGAAAAAGAAAGCTTCGAAGCGCGTAAAGCTACTATGCAAGCTATTGCTGATAAGATGAACCAAGAACTTGGTAGTGATCGTGTTACTTTAACATTGACAGACCAGTATTACAACATGAAGGAAGTCATCGAAAAAGATATGACTCCAATCACCATCGCTAAAGCAGTCATGGAAAGTCTTGATATTACACCAATTATCGAGCCTATTCGTGGAGGAACGGACGGTTCTAAAATTTCCTTTATGGGAATTCCTACGCCAAATATCTTTGCTGGTGGTGAAAATATGCATGGACGTTTTGAATACGTCAGTCTACAAACAATGGAACGTGCAGTTGACACCATTATTGGAATTGTAGCTTATAAAGACTAAAGAGATCGGGAAAAATTCCCGACCTCTTTTTTTTTCAGCAGTCTACTTTTGACACGGTAGCTGACTGAACTTTTTGTTATTCTGCTACTTTTTCTCTTGTTTCTGGAGATGTAGTTGCAGCGATTAAGGTTGACTCAGCTTGTTTATCATTTGTTTCTTTATTTGCTGTTTCGGTGCTAGCTTCAGCTGGCTTGACTTTGGATTGAAATTCCTGGTTTAATGAGACAATTTCTTGTGCAAGAGCTAGAAGAGCTTGCTTGTCTTTGCTTGCTGCACTAAGCTTATCAAATAAGGCGTCTACTTTTTCAAAGTCAGCATCAGAACCATTATTCATTTCTAAATAAGTATGAAGGGCAATGACACCATTGTAAAGTTTTTGGTAGAGAACTAAAACCTCTGGGTCTTGTTTGACATTCTCACGTTCATTCTGAATGGTTTGTGAAATACGCTTCAGAAGATCTTGGACTTGCGTGTTTAATTCATCAAGGTCTGCATCGTCTTTATCTAGAGCAGCTTTCAGATTTTTAACTTCGTCAGCAAGTGAAGCTTTAACTCCCTCTTCTTTGACTTGAGCCACTAATTCTTCAGCTTTTGTTAAGAGTTCTTCTACTTGACCTTTTCGAACATGATTACTTTGTTCCTCAGGCTTAATATCATCATACAAACCTTTCAAAAATTCATAGACTGCCGTTTTAGCACTATGACCATCCACTTTTTCAGTGTCTAGGATCGTTTCAGAAGGTTTATGAGCAACTGATTCATTCTTCACTGCTTCTTCTACCTCTAATTTTGTTTGATAGATTTCAGGGAAGAGTTTGTTTAAGTCAGTCGCCTTGAGGAAGGATTGTGATTGATAAAGTGTCCAAGTTAAGTTAGCAACTTTATTTCTAAGAGTGTCATTTAAGTGATTATCAGATAAATGTTGATAGAAATACTTAATGTACTCGACTGTTGTAACTCCAGTACGATCATTAAAGTCTTGAAGAGCTTCTAGTTTAGCTTCAACTGCATCTAAACCAGCCTCATCTTGAGCCAATTTATTTTCTTGGAGTTGAGTCAAGAGATCCTTTTTAGGAAGTCCATAAGCATCCGTATCCAAGGTATTAATCTTATCTACTAAAGCTTGATATTTCTTGTCTAAAGGACTGATTTCTGTTGGTTTTACACTAGAGTCAACGTGGATGTACTGCTTGTCAAAAAGATCTAAAGCAGCCAGATAACCAGCTGTAGAGTTTGTTGAGAGCTTCTTCATATTTTCAGAGAATTGTCCCAAGGCAAGTTCAATCTGTCTTTGTAAAATTGGTTTATCCTTGTAAACTTCGCGACTTTCTGCTAAAAGTTGATCAACCTTATTTTGAACAGTAGCTTCATCAAAGGCACCTGGTTGATAGTTGGATTGTAAGGCAGGAATCTTATGTTTCAAAGCCACTTCATAACCTTTAGTCTGCACTTTAATGTAGTGATTATGGTCTCCGTGAGGAATGACGAAGCTGCCATTTTCCACCTGCAAACTATATGGAGAGATACCATCCCGAAGTGCAGTTGTATAGAGTTCGTTTAGGAAATCAAGTTCTGCATCGCCTGTTTGAAGCGGAATACGAACGTGTTCCTTTCGAACTGCATAAGGGTGAATGTGAGTTGGGTCATAAGCCTGGTCTGGATTTCCAAATACAAAGAATCCATTTGAAATTCGGATCGCTTCAAGCGGAACACCATAGGTTTTAGAGATATAAGCTATCTTTTCTTCATCGCTGGCATCTCGAGAGAAACTTTCTACAGTCTTGGCAAGAGGTTTTACAGGCTCTGCCTGATGGTGCCCATGTAAATGATCTTGCGCTGCCTTTATCTGCTCTGCTGACAAATCTTTTTTAAAGAAATAGTGAGCATGGTCTCCATGTGAAACCACAAAACCTTGCTCATCCTCACTAATCACTCTCTCAGCGGCAAAGCCGTGATCATGTTCATCTTCATGATGCTCGTGTTTCACTTCATTCTCTTTATGAGTGTTTTGATTATCTTTTGGAACTTCTGTTCGGCCATGACCATGCAAATGTTCTTGCGCTGCCTTTATCTGCTCTGCTGACAAATCTTTTTTAAAGAAATAATGTGCATGATCTCCATGTGAAACTACAAAACCTTGCTCATCTTCACTTATCACTCGATCTGCTGCAAATCCATGATCGTGTTCATCTTCATGATGGGTGTTATGAGTTACATTTTCATGGTCACGCTGAACTGTTGGTTTATTTTGATTTTCTAACGGTTTTGTTGGTGTTAGAACACCTCCAAGTGGTATCAAACGAGCAATTTTTTGCTCCAAAGCAGACATACTACTATAAGGAATGAAATGGTAGTGATTACCGTGTGGAATCGCAACTCCTGATGGTGTACGACTAGTAATTTTAGCTGGGTCAAATACCAAACCATCAGATTCTTGATAGCGTTGACTAACTGGTAAAGCATATAACTGAGCGAGAAGACTTTGGAGGCTATCCTCTTTATCTACTGGGATGCTTGTTGCTGGGCTATCAGCTTGAGAACTTGGTGTAACACTTGGATTTGGTTTATAATCAGTCAGGCTTGGTTGACTTCCTCTTCCAGCTAGATAGGCTTGAGCTGCTGCTAATTCACTTGAAGATAGAGCACTCTTTGGAACGTAGTGATAATGCCCACCATGAGGAACGATATAGGCATCACCTGTATCTTCTATGATATCTGCAGCATTAAAGACATAACCATCATCTGTTGTATATCTACCTTGTGCTCTGGCAACAAGAACTTCCTTACTTGCACTGCCACTATCTGATGTATGTTCTTGTTTTTGTTGCTCGATTTGGTCTTTCGTCCGGACATTATCAGCATGGCTTGCATCTTTTAGATAGACATAGTATTTGCCATCCACTTTGATGATATAGCCACCTTTAATCTCATTGACAATATCTTGATCACGCAACTGATAGTTTGGATCTTTCATGACCAGTTCTTCACTAAAGATAGCATCATAAGGAACCTTGCCATTATAATAATGGAAATGATCACCGTGGGAAGTCACATAACCTTGATCAGTGATTTTGGTAACAATCTGTTCAGCTTCTATGCCTTCCTTCTTGCTAACTTGGTCTGGTGTCAGAGTTTCATTCTTTTTAGCTTCAGACTCTTTACCATCAACGTAGGATACACGGTTATCATCTTTTTTCTCAGGTGCTTGATGTTGATTTAAAGCATAAGCACAGACACTTAAGGCAAGGACCACTGCAGATCCCGCTAGATATTTTTTATTAATCTTCATAATCTCCTCATTTCAATTCTTCAGCTAAGATAGCCATATTTTCTTCTAGATTTTCTAAGTAGGACTTGTCATTTTGTGGGTCTGCCTCTAAAGGATTGAGGGTTTTAAGACTCACACCTGTTGATTTGACAAGTGTGTCCGCTACCTTAGATGATGCATTGCTCTCTGTAAAGATGGTTTTGACCTTATAAGTCTTTACAAATTCCTGGATTTCAGTCAATTGTCTTGGGCTTGGTTCTTGATCAGGAGATATTCCTGCAATCCCAAGCTGATTTAGTCCAAATCGTTTTGCCAAATATGAAAAAGCTGTGTGTTGGGTCACAAATGTCTTTTGATTATCCTTTTCAAAGATGGGTTGGTATTTCTTTGTCAAATCATGAGCTTTAGCACTAAAACTTTGTGCGTTTTTCTGATAGGTATCCTTGTTAGCACTGTCTAATTCTGATAACTTATCAGCAATTATCTGTGCTTCTTCAGCAACTTTTTCAGGATCTAACCAAGTATGAGGATCATACAAGGTTTTCTCATCAATCCCATCTCCTGCCTGCATATCTTCTAAGCCAGGCACGCGCTCCAAGGTCATACCTTCTGATGCTTCTAAGACCTTTACCTTGGATTTTTGCAGGCTTGGATCTAAACTTCCCGCCCATGACTCTAGTGTATGAGAATGATAGACAAAAACATCGGCATCATAGATGGCTGCAATATCATTTGCAGAAGGTTCAAAGGAATGGATACCAGAACTAGACTGAATCATCCGAACATCATTCAAGTCACCAGATACTTCCTTGACCATGGCATAGATAGGATAAAAACTGGTCACAATTTTCATCCCTTTAGTTTCATCACTCTTGTCTTGACTGGTCTTTTGTCCACATGCTCCTATGGTAAGAGCAAAGAAGGCAAGTATAAGCCATAGGATACTTCTTTTTTTCATAACAACTCCTTAACTAGTATTTAACCATTTAATTAACTGGTAAATAGTTTAACTTTTTTTATTTAATAAGTCAAGATTTTTAGTCGTCAAAAATAAAATTATTGTTTTAGAACTTCTTGATTCAATTTTTAAGACTGCAAATTTCAGCTTTTTAATAAAGAAAAGGACATTATTCAATCAAAAATCGAACAATATCCTTTCGAGTAGATTATAATTAATAAAAATATTTTAAGGTTTTATTTGTTTTAGTGTCTTAATGTCATACATCACTAATTCACCATTTTTATTGTAAAACTGAACACCTTCTGGCTGAAAAATTAGAAACTTAGGATCGATTTGTGCAATTTTTGCTAACTTTTCTATATGTTCATTTAAAGTTACTTTATCCAATCCGTAGTCTGGTAAATCATCGTCACTTTCTTCTTTGGAGTTTTCTTTATCTTCAACCTTGTTTTCTGAAGGAATTTCGTTGGTTGTACCAGTCTCATTTACACCTATATTATTCTTCGGTTGCTCCTCAGTTTTATCTACAACCGTCTTATTTTTATCAATATTTTTAAGATTGTTTGAATCAGGTTTTAATTCTTCATTATTATTCGTAAACGTCCCATTTTGGGATTCTTTTTCTTTCATTCTTTTAGCTATCAACTCTTGAGCTTGTTTCCATTCTACTTCTGACAAGTCGGATTTAGTGATACTTCTCAATGAACCACCTCCCGCTCTTGGAATACTAAATGATTTGTCTTCCCATACAAAAGTTTCTTTTGCCAATACATCTTTCGGATCAAAAATATAACCATCTGGAGTTGCAAATCGACCTTCTGCAAGAGCTTTCTGAACTTCTTCAGCAGAATGGATAATTTGCCAATTCTGCATTCCAGCGTGTTTTTCAAGAGGCGTTACATTAGCAATAACAGATCCAGCATCATCATGACCTGGTTTTGACCAAACTTCAGGACGCACATCAGGATGTTGCATTACATATTTTATAGTTGCAATTTGCTCACTATTTAACCAAGAATAAGGTACGACGTGAATGTGATCGATATGAGGAATAATGAAAGAAGTTCCAGTATCATACGTAGTATTGGCTGCATGCATAGGCAAGCTAGATACATCAACAGCTAATCTTGGTTTAATTTCTGTTTCTACAATATCATAACGATAATTATCTTTATCTTTAAGCATTAGTTCCTGCTCAGAAAAAGCTATTTGAGTAAGATCGAGTTCTTCACGTGAATAAAAATAATCTTTACCACCTTCATTAATTATATAACCAACTTTACTATTTCTAGAAATTTTATTTGTTACTTTTTTATAATCAAACTTTGGTCTTTCCTCCTCATCTGAGTGAACTAAAGAAACGATGGAATCTGGATTTTTACCAGTTTCTTGAATCCATTTAGCAACTTCATCCAATTCGAATTGTTCTAATTCACCATATCCCATATAATGGAAATGATCTCCGTGTTTGGCAATAACACCTGATTTATCAACAGAATCGATGGAATCTTTGGTAAATATATATCCATCGCTCGTATCATAAGGTTTGCCATCTAAACCTTTTCCATAAGCTTTGATTGGTTGTCCTAAGAACTTATGAACTACTTCTTTTGATGCTAAAGGTTTAATATCTGTAACAATTTCGTTTAATCCATTTTGCCCTTTTAACGGAATCATTCTTGCAATCTTCTGCTCTAAATCAGACATTTGTGAATAAGGAATAAAGTGATAATGGTCTCCGTGAGGAACTGCGACACCGTTAGCTGTACGTTTGATAATTTGTGCCGGATCAAAGACTAGACCATCCGATTCCACATGGCGTTCTGATAAAGGTTTCGCATACAATTCACTTAAAAGTGTTGAAATGTCTTCCCCTTGATTTTGATGATAAGTTGGTGTGACAGTCAGATTAGGAGTCTCTGTCAAACTTGGTTGAGCTGGCTTAGAATTATCACTACTTGGTTTACTTGAACTTGTAGAGGAATGTGCACCTTGTTTACCATTCCAATAAGCTTGAGCAGCAGCCAATTCTCCTGCTGACAAATCACTCTTAGGGATATAGTGGAAATGATTGCCGTGCGGTACAACAAAAGCGTCTCCTGTATCTTCAATCACATCTGTCGGACTAAAGACATACCCATCATCCGTTGTATAGGCTCCTCCAGTTCCTCGATTCGGTGCCGGCGTATTGAAATTAAAGTTTGGTTTAATGGCTGAACTTGGTTTCTCAGAACTGCTTGGTTTCGGATTATCAGCATGACTTTGAATTGGCTGACCTCCAATTGGCAGATTTCGAGCCAATTTTTCTTCCAAAGCAGACATTTGCGAATACGGAATGAAATGGAAATGATCCCCGTGAGGAACTGCCACACCATTTGCAGTACGTTTTGTAATCTGTGCTGGGTCAAATACTAATCCATCAGACTCCACATGACGTTGGCTAAGTGGCAAAGCGTACAATTCTTGAAGGAGACTAGCTAAATCCTCATTTTGGCTCTCCGGAGCTGTTGCAGGATTTTGAGGAGTTTCAGATGGACTAGTTCTCACACTAGATCTTGTTTCTCCTCTGCTTGAACGATATTCAACGGTACTTAATTGGCCACCTTTTCCAGATAAGAAGGCTTGGGCAGCAGCTAATTCACTGGCAGACAAATCACTCTTAGGAATATAGTGGAAGTGATTGCCATGTGGAACGATATAAGCATCACCTGTATCTTCTATGATATCAGAGGCATTAAAGATATACCCATCATCCGTTGTATAGCGTCCTTGAGCTCTGGCTGCAACTACTGCTTGATCGTTAGAACCACCCCCGTGATTACTACTATGTTCCTGCTTCTGACGTTTAATCTCTTCTTTTGTACGAATATTGTCCGCATGAGCCGCATCCTTAAGGTAAACATAGTATTTCCCGTCTACCTTAATCACATAACCACCCTTAACTTCGCTGACAATATCCTCATTACGAAGTTGATAATTCGGATCCTTCATCAAAAGTTCTTCGCTGAAAATAGCATCATAAGGAACCTTGCCATTAAAGTAATGATAATGGTCCCCATGTGAAGTCACGTAACCTTGATCGGTAATTTTAACAACAATTTGTTCAGCATTAATACCTTCTCGCTGACTAACTTCATCAGGCGTCAGATTTTCAGTCTTAGTACTAGCCTGATTCCCTTCTATATAAGCCACACGATTAGGCTCTTTGCTAGTCTGTACCGCTTGGAAACGCCCCAGTTCATAACTTGAAAGGCTTAATGCTAAAAGAGCTACCGAACCAAGAACATATTTTTTATTGATTTTCATCTAAACACACTTCCTATTTCATTTATTCGTTAAATAAAGGACTACACCTTTTTCTAAAGAATTTTCTTAACTGGTTAAGTATATAACTGAAAAACGAAATCACTTTTAAAACTCCTCCTTCTATTTTCTATTTATCAAACAAGATTTGAGCGAGTGAGTTAGTTCTCCATATAATTAACCGGTTATTTAACTAGTTAAGATTTTACTCCTATCACATAAATCTGTCAAGAATTTTTTTAACTTTCAGGTAAAATCTAGATAAAAAGGGTTTAGCTCTGCCATATGCAAAACTAACCCCCATATTGTTTATATCAGTAATAGTAAGCTATTTTTATTCTTCGATTAGCTTATTCAATAATCTGTGTCTCAGCTAGTTTTTTGTACCAATGTGCAGATTTCTTTGGATAGCGTTCTTGTGTATCGAAGTCAACATAGAAGAGTCCATAACGTTTTTCATAACCATTAGACCATGAAAAGACGTCCATGAGTGACCAGATGAAGTAGCCTTTGACTACTGCACCATCTGCAATCGCATCAGACAATACTTCCAAGTGTTGTTTCACATAATCAATACGACCATCATCGTAAACAGTGTTGTCCACAAATTCATCTTTGTAACCAAGACCATTTTCTGTGATGTAGATTTTCTTGTAGTTTGGATAATCCTTTTTCACGCGCATGATTTGGTCATATAATCCTTGAGGATAGATAATCCAGTCCCAGTCAGTGCGAGGTACATAGTCAGGAGCTACACGACGACCAACACCTTTAATTTGGTACTTAGAGCTTCCTTTCTCCCCTTTACCATTATGAATGATTTCTGTTTCACCATCAAAGGCTTCCATCCAGTCACTCATATAGTAATTGATTCCAAGGAAATCATTCAGATCTTTAGCTGCTTCAAGCGCTACAAAGTCTTCGTCACGAAAATCTAGGCTACCACCATTGACTGATAAGATGTGGTTTACACCTTCCATGGTTTCATCGGAATAGTGTCCAAGGTAGGTGGCATCTAGAATAAACTTGTTATGGATGATATCTTCCAACTCAGCCGCCCGAACGTCTGCTGGGTTTTTAGGATCTAATGGATACTTAGTTGGAAGAGCGTGCACAACTCCAATTTCACCTTCATACCCTTTGTCTTTATACAATTTCACAGCACGCGCATGAGACACCATCATATTGTGGTGTGATTGGAAAACTTTGGCAAGGTCATACTGAATCCCTGGAGGGAATTTACCGACCAAGTATTGACCGTCACCGATTGGACCAATTTCATTAAAGGTTGTCCAGTAGTTGACTTCTGGGAATTCTTCAAAACAGAATGCAGCATAATCTACAAAGTGTTCGATGTTTTCACGATTCAAGAAGTCTCCATTTGAGTGAAGAGCTTCAGGTGTATCAAAATGGTGAAGAGTTACGAACGGTTCTACATGACGTTTATGACATTCTGCAAATAAGTTATGATAGAATTCTACCCCTTTTGGATTTACTTCACCATAACCAGTTGGAAAAATACGTGACCAAGCAATTGAAATACGGATACCGTTTACCCCATATTCCTCAGCCAACTTTAAATCCACTGGATATTTATGGTAGAAATCACTCGCTGGTTCAGCTGTGTACCAATAGTTATCTGCTAGGTATTTGTCCCAGGCAACAGGACCTTTACCATCTGTATGCGTAGCTCCTTCTGCTTGATAAGCCGCTGTTGCGCCACCGAAAATAAAATCTTTTGGAAGTGTTTTTGTCATTTTTTCACCTATTTCTTGATTGGATAAAATGAAAAGCGAGCGGAGAGGAGCTAGTGAGCTATCCATCTCCGTCTCACTTCTTGTACAAAGTCACCAAATAGTGACATAAAGGGGGAAAACAAATATATAATCCGGAGACTCTTTTACAGTCCCCAAGGTCAGTCGAATTGTGACATGAGGAGGTAAAAACGATATTTTTTTACCGACGAATTAATAAGGCGATTAGGAAATTCGCCATAGCGATTTCCGTGATGATAGGAGACTGTTTTACAGTCCCTGTCATCAATCGAATTGTGCCTGAACAAAAGCAAGGGCACCTTTCCCATCACGAGTCAATTTAATGTATTGAGCACCTTCTGTTTTTGCCAATTTGATTCCAAGTTTATCTGTTTCAGCCTTCATGTCCTCATAGTTTGATGCTACTTGAGGAGCAAGGATAACAAGGTCAAATTCTGGCAACATTTCACGGTGAGCACCGTAACCACCTGCAGCGGCCTTCACAGGAACATTGTATTCTGCAGCAGCTTTATTCAAAGCATTTGCAAGAAGTCCACTAGTTCCACCACCTGCACAAAGTACAAGTACGTTAGTTTCTTTAGTAATTGTGTTTTGAGCACCTTCAACGCCAGCTTTTTCAAGGATGGCATCAGCTTTTGCTGTATTAAAGTTTGCTGCTACTTTTTCTTTCAATTCATCGTTTGATTTACCAGAACGTTCTTCTTCAAGAATTTGTTCATCATAAACTTTAAGGAATGGGTAGTAAATGACTACGTCCACTACAATGAGTAATGCAGCAAGGATGAATGATAGAAGTTGGAAGTTAGTACCAAGGACTAGACCAAGTGGTGCTGGAGTTGTCCATGGTAGGTTAGCAGTAAATGAGTTCATTCCAAGTGTTTCGATAAAGAATTTGAAAATCCAAACGTTTGCAATTGGAGCAAAGATAAATGGAATGAAGAAGATTGGATTCAATACCAATGGAGCACCGAACAAGATTGGTTCGTTAACACCAAAGAATGTTGGAACTACAGATGCACGTCCGATTGCACGGTTACGTTTAGATTTTGTTAACCACATGAACATAAATGGAACAACAAGAGTCGCACCAGTACCACCCATCGTAACGATAAACATTTGGGTACCTGAAGTAAGAATCTTATCAGCATGCATTCCTTGTTGAATCAAGTTCAAGTTTACTTCAGCATTTGCATAAGTAATAGCTGCGATAGCTGGTTCAACGATTGAAGGACCGTGGATCCCTACGAACCAGAAGAAGGCGAAGGCACCAAAGATGATTGTTATTCCAAGGTAACCATCAGCAGCAGAGAAGAGTGGTGCAAAGAATTTACCAATTGATTCTGCAACACTTGCACCAACAAAATGGCGTGCAAGTAAGTCTAGAGCATAAAGAGAAACAACTGAAAGTGTGAAAGGAATAACGTCTTTAAAGACTTGTGAAATATTCGGTGGAACTTCGTCAGGCATGCGAATTGTCACATTGTTTTTCACACAGACTTTATAGATGCTTACTGTTACAAATGCAGCAAGAAAGGCTGAGAGCAAACCTTTAGTTCCTAAGAATCCAGTAGCAAAACCGTTCTCAATAGGGTCAGCTGCTAACATCAACAAACCAACAATAGCTGCCAATAGTGTTGACATGTAGTTGATTTGATTTGTTTTTTCCATGCTACGGTTTACAGAGTCTGTTAACGATTTTGCAGTTGTACCAGCAACCAAGACAGCTAGAATCCCCATTGAATAGCTGTAAGGTTTCATAAGAAAGGCAACAGTTTCGTCAGACCATTTGAAACCCCATGAGTTTGGTACAAAAGCAATCAAGATAAAGATACTTGAGAAAAGGATAACTGGCATTCCAGCGATGAAACCATCACGAATAGCACGCAAATAGATGTTACGTGACAGTTTCTCAAAGAAAGGCTTCCCTTTCTCGATAAAAGCGATTAATTTATTCATTATTTAACTCCCCGTTTGTAAAGTTCGATTAAGTGATGCATTAAATCTTTTAGCAAGATTGTTGTCATCAAGTGATCTTGCCCATGTATCATAGTGATACTATAGGCAATATCCTCACCCGCAGCCTCTTTAGTCAATAGGCTTGTTTGAGCATGGTGAGCATCTGCAATGCAAGCATTAGCTTCTTCAACTAAAGCGTCTGCTTTATCAAAATCACCAGCTTCAGCAGCCTTCAAAGCTTCCAATAATTTTGAACGAGCATCACCTGCATAGGCAACGATTTCAAAACCTAACAATGTTACTTCTTCTCTATTCATGATAGAATTCTCCTTATATATTTTTTAGTAAAGCGTTATGACAATAAACGTTGGATGTGTAGAACAAGATAAACTCGTTCACTCTTGTAGAGGTCAAGACTAGTTTCCTGAGCAATGACCTCATAAATTTTACTACCAATCTCGAATGCTTCTGGATAGGTATTCTTTATATGTTCTTCCATATCAAGCAAGGATTGATTATCATCGCGACTACGATCCAGATAATCCAAAAAATAATTTAGATGAATCATAAAGCGGTCGTAGAAATTATTATTTTCAGGTGTTCGCTGGATTTTATAACTCTTCAAAACGCTTTCGACCCTCTTTAAAATTTCTTTTCTCTTATCAATCGACTCAACAACTTCGACTTCATTCTCACCTTCAGCGTTGATGAAATGATAAGCGATACGAATGATTTCGTCTTCAGGAAAATTTTCTGTCAGTTTTTGACGATAAATTTCAAAAGCTTCTTGTGCAATTTGAAAAGCGATAGGATATTTAGCTGAAATGTCAGGCAAGTTACTATCCTTATAGCGTCCTTGGCTAATAGCCTGATAAGAACAATAGATATGGTCTGTCAGAGTGACGTATAGATACTCTTGGACAGGATATTGATATTTTTTAGAAAGATTATCAATAATCTCATAAGTGACCGTAATAAAATCAAGCGGTACATCCTTGAGAAGAGCCATAAAATTTTCTCGCGACTCTTCTGTTTTCATCCGAAAAACTTTTTCAACCTGATCCTCAGAAATCAAATCTCCCTTCTTCTTACCGAACGAAATACCCTTACCAATTACGATCAACTCCTCTCCCTTGCTATTCCGCACGAGAGAAACATTGTTGTTCATTGGATTTAATATCCGATACATGGCAACCTCCTTGCCCTATTATTTAAGTTTTGTGAGCATAAAAAATGACCACAAATGAACTCAGAAAATATAGCTCTGAGTCATCTGTGATCATGCCTAATATTACTTAGTAACACTCACTTTGTATTAACTTGTGACTTAAGTATAGCACAAGATTTTTATTTTGTAAACCTTTACATACAACTTTTTTAAAAGTTTTTTAGCTAGGTTTTAGGACATAAAAGGGGGAAAATTTAGACACGTTCAGTCCATGAAGTAGCTGTTGTTTGAAGAACCTTGTTAAGTTCATCGATATTTTCAAAACCAGTTGTACGAAGCCATTCGCGAGCTGCTGCTTCACCTTCTTTGATGTAAGGCTCTACTGAACCAGCCCAAGTAGCACGTCCACAAAGTACGCCATTGAAACGAGCACCTGAATCATGAGCAAAGACAAGTGTTTCTTGGAAGAGTTTAGCGGATACACCTGCACTCAAGTAGATGTATGGAAGGTTAGTTGCTTCGTCTTGCGCTTTGAAGAAAGCAGCTGCTTCTTCACGACTGTAAACAACTTCGCCGTCACCAAATCCTTCAACGTATTTCACATTTACTGGAACTTCAACTTTCAATACATCGATGTTGAAACGTGGATCAGAGAATACTTTCATAGCTTCAATAACTTTACGAGGTTTTACTTTAGCGTATTCTACAGAACCTGCGTCCGCAATTTTTTCATCGTAAGCCAAGATTTCCAAGAAGAATGGGATATCTTCAGCAACACATTCAGAACCTACGCGTTCGATGTAAGCTTGTTTTTGTTGGTTCAATTCATCTGAACTATCTACATCATAGTAAAGCAAGAATTTAACTGCATCAGCACCTTGTTCTTTGATACGTTTTGCAGACCAAACATCCAAGCAGTCAGGCAAACGTTTTGTGCTTGAAGTATCATATCCTGTTTTTTCATAAGCAAGGAGAAGACCAGCTTCTTTATCCAAAGCTTTAGTTGCAGGTAGTCCGTATTCAGGGTCAAGAAGCATAGATGAAGCATATTTCGTCAATTCATCAGCTACCAAAACTTTCAATTCTTCCATTTGTGCAACTGTTGGTGCTTCATCTTGATATTGAGCCATCAAACGTTTCAAAGCTCCACGTTGGTCAAAAGCAAGAGCTGAAATAATACCGTTTTTGTCAGAAAGTTTTTCTAAATACGCACGTTTTTGTGTTGATAAAACCATTTTATACCTCTTTTACTGTTAATTGATTAAATAGTGTTTGATAATTGGACATATTTACATGACCAGTCATTTTTTCTTGAGCATTTAACATACCAAGAACATTGGCTTTTTTAAGCAAGTCTTGATCAGATTCTTTATGGGACAATCCTGAAGCAATACCTGCAACTGTTGAATCACCAGATCCAACTGGGTTTACAACCTGGATTCTTGGAATATTTACTTTATAGAAAGTGTCCCCGTGTTTTGCAAAGGCCCCATTGGCACCTAGGGAAACGATGATCCACTCGATTCCTTCAAATAGGGGCTCTTCAAGAACCTCTTTTAATTCATCCAAGTCTTTAGAAATTTCTCTTCCTAAAAGTTGAGACAATTCTTCATTATTTGGTTTGATGACTGTTGGTTTATGTGGAGATTCAAGAACCGCCTGAAGTGCAGCTCCTGAACAGTCCAAGACAACAGGTTTACCAGCTTGGTTAGCAAGTTCAACTAGACTAGCATAATAGTCAACAGGAAGTCCTGCTGGTAGACTACCTGAAATGGCTACTACCTCTACAGTTTCTAAAAGTTCCTTGAAATGAGCCAAGAAATCTTGTCCTTCTTTTTCTTGAACTTCAGGACCTTTTTCTAGGATTTCTGTTTGATTTTCTCCATGTAGAATTGCGATACAATTACGAGTTTCCCCTTGGATAGAAAAGAAACGTTTGCTTACTTTATCATCAATATTTTCTACTAAAAAATCACCTAGTTTACCACCGACAAGTCCTGTTGCGACTACAGAATCACCAAATTCTGATAGAACTCGTGTAACATTGAGACCTTTACCACCCGCTGTTTTCGTAACATCGACAACACGGTTGACAGTGTCAATTTTCAATTCATCCAAAGGATAGGAAATATCAATGGATGGGTTCATTGTGACTGTTAAAATCATAAGTCACCTCTTAGTCGTGGTATTCACCGCGATCCCATTTTTCAAGGAATTCTGTAAAGAAATTGGCATCAGTTTGATGGTCGTTATGAGTTTCAACGTGTTGGATTTTAGCGATCAATTTTTTGTTTTCTTCAGATGGTTTGTATTCAGCATTGATGAAAGCTTCAATGATATCACACATGAGCAACTCACCAGTGATTTTACCACCAAATCCGATAACGTTGGCATTCAATTGTTCTTTTGCATAAAGTGCTGTTGTCATATCACGAACCAAAGCAGAACGAACACCTGGAACCTTGTTAACAGCATTATTGATACCTACACCAGTACCACAGATACATACACCAAGATCAGCTTGGCCACTAACTACTGCTTCACCAACTTTTTTACCAAAAATTGGGTAGTGTGTACGAGCGTGATCATAAGTACCAAAGTCGATGACTTCATGTCCTTTTGATTTCAAAAATTCTGAAACCGCCATTTTTTCATTTGTTACGATGTGGTCACATCCAATTGCAATTCTCATTAGTTATTCCCTCCGATTAATTATATAAATCTAATATCATTTATCCTTACTCAAGAAAAATCAAGATTAGCTTAGGAAGCGAGCTGCGAGCATAACTGAGGTTAGCTAAAGTGAGCTGACGACAGATTATCTTGATTTTTGAAGAGTATTAGCACATTTTGTTCAACATGTCGACCCTGATTTGGTGACGACCGCCATCATACTTACCATTTACAAAGCCTTTAGCGATGTTCTTAGCCAATTCGTCACCAACAAGTTGAGCACCCATAGTAATCATACGTGAGTTGTTGTGACCACGAGTCATATAAGCTGAACGTTCGTCAGATACTTCTGCAGCAACCATTCCTTTGATTTTAGTTGCAACCATAAATGGACCTGCACCATAAGCATCAATGACAATACCAAGGTTTTGTTCTTCTTTTTTAACTTCTTCAGCAACTGCAAGAGTTACATCAACGAAGTCTTGACCTTCAGCTGTAACATCCACAACGTGGAAGTTTTCTTTTTCCAAGAAATCTTTAACGACTTCTTTCAATCTCAAACCTGCAGCATCTGCACCAATAACAATAGACATATTGTATACTCCTTTTTTATAATAGACCAGTAAATATTTTTGGTTCTGGAAAGAAAATGACCATCACCAAATAGTTACTAGTAGTTTTGTTGACTATTTTAGATTAAGAATGAATCATCTATTCACTCTTAGTAACTTCTCCTTGGAGAAATTGGAAGAATAACTTGTCAAAACAAACACAAATTGTTCTTTCTAAACATAATATACTACTATTGTTTAAAAAAGTCAACAGTTTATGTTTGTTTTTGTTTATTTTTTAGAAAACTTCTATATCAAAACCAATTTGATCACTTTGACCTGGATTTAAGATTCGAACATTTTTCTTATCTTCTAGATGATCTCCCTCTTCGAGTGAAGTTGACAAACCTGACCAAGGTTCCAGAGCAAGGAAAGGACCTTTATTAAGCGTTGACCAAACGATGAGGTTTGGAAACTCTTCAAAGTCCAGTTTTAATCCCTTATCATGCTTACGTGACCGTAAGGAAACAGAGCGAGAGGTTAATTCATCTAAAGTCACAGCATCATAGCTAAAGAAATCATAGTTTAGATCCAATTCTTTTTGGTCTTTTAACCAGCTACTTCTATTTTGAAAATCTAACATCCCTGTTTCTGGGAATGGTTTAGGAACTGTACAAGTTTCTGGCATTTCAAATTCAAGATAGTAGTCTTCATAAGCTTCATCATCAAATAAAGGACAGTTAAAGCCTGGATGTCCACCAATAAAATATGGCATTTTCTTATCTGTTTCCTTATTGGTAACTTGATACTGTGTTCGAATAGTCTTTCCAGTAACTGTATAAGTTATTTCTAGTCGAAAATGATAGGGATAATTCTCATACATGTCTTGGTCATCTTCGATAGCAAAGGTGACAGAATTCTCTGTTTGTTCTACTAATTCAAATTCTTTTTTTCGAACCAAGCCATGACGAGGAATTTTTCCTGCAACTTGACTACCATCTTCTTGCTCATACAAGACAGTATCATTTCTAACAGATCCACAAATTGGAAATAGAACCGGTGCTTGTCCACTCCAGTAAGTTGGATCTCCTTGCCACAAATACTCAATTCCATCTTTGTCTTTTATTGAAGAAAGTGCACCACCAAAAGTTTGAAACTGTACACTTAACTGTTCTGTTTTTAATTCAATCATTAGAATTACCTCCATTTATTTAAGGCCTAAAAAAACTAGACTGTCGACTCCAGATTTGGAAACTGACAACCTAGTTTTTACAATTTACATTTTTAGGAGCGAATTATTTTGCATTTGCTGCGTATTCTTCATTACGTTTGATCATTTGTTTTCTGTACCATGCAAAGATACCAACGTAGAATACTAGGAATACTAATGCGCCAAGGATAGCTTTGATATCACCAGTTGTAGCGTTACCAATTGCCCAACCAAATAGTTTTTCGATTGGTCCTTCAAGAGTTGAGTGAGTAATCAATTGAGTTTGGCTTACACCTTCTGGGAAGGCACCTACACCTTTAGCAAGTTCTGTTGCAAATGGTGCGATAAGTGTACCTGAAAGAAGGAAGAGTGGCAACAAGAGTGTTCCGAAGATAATCATACGGAGCAATTTACCACGAGTAACTACCAAGAGAGCTGGAGTTACACCCATTGCGATGATACCAGCAAGTGGCAAGATACCATTTCCGACATTTGAAAGAAGCACAGCTTCAACCAACATGATTGGTGCAAGTACGTTGGCACAAGCCCAGATTTCAGCACGACCAGCGATAAATGGCCAGTCAAGACCGATGTTGAATTTACGTCCTTGAAGACGTTTAGTAGCAACGTTTGTAATACCTTGTGAAAGTGGTTCTACGGCTGCGATGAACCATGAACCGATCAATGAGAAGAGCTCCAAGCAGACACCGGCAGTCAAACCAAGTGACAACCAACCTTTAATAACAAGTTCCCATGAAGATGCATCTTCTACTCCAGCAACTGGATGTGGAGTTCCCATCAAACCGATAACGATACCAAGGATGAATCCGATGAAGAATTTAGATCCCCAGAAACCGATTCTCTTGTTCAATTTAGCAGCGTCAAAGTCAAATTTATCAAGACCTGGGAAGAGTTTATCAAAAATCTTATCCAAAACCATGATAACTGGGTTCATCATGTAGTTCATGTGAGTTGAAGTCATTGGTGATGAACTTGGTGCGTTAAGAAGGTCATCAAATGTTGGTTTCATCAAGTCAGAGTTGATGATTTTAAGAACCCCAACAAGAACAACTGCTGCAGTCGCGATGAAGAGTGAAACTCCTTGGCTAACTCCATTGTTGTCAGCGTACCATTTAATCAAAAGACCAGTGATAGACAAGTGCCAGATATCAAAGATATCGACGTCAAGTGTATCAGTTTTCTTCATTGCAAGCATTACAATGTTGACAATCAACATCACAAGCAAGAAGTAAAGTGTCCAGGCAGAACCCCAAGTGATTGTAGCAAGTGGTGCCCAACCAACGTCGGTGATGTTCAATTGAATACCAGTATTTTCAACGAATTTTGCAAGAGAAGCTGAGAAAGCTCCATTAAGCATTCCGATGATCGCACCGATACCTGTAAGAGCGATGGCAAGTTTAATACCACCTTCAAGTGCTTTGGAGAATTTCACTCCGAAAAGCAAGGCCAATACTGTCAAAATGATCAGCATGATGATTGGGCCACCCATAGCCAAGATAGGTTTAAAGAAATCGTTGGCCAGATTGATAATGAAATCCATAATGTTCCTCCCTTTATTTTTTATGGAATATTTACAAATTAATAATTAACTTAGACCATGTTCTTTGATAGCTGCTTCAATATTGTCATAGACTGGAGCGCTCATAGCAGGAATACGGAACAAGATTGGTCCTGCTTCAACAACTGGAATACCTGGTTCAAAACCTAAATCTGTAGCAGCGATTGGTGTGAAGATATCATAACCTTTAATCAAGTCTTCATTGACATCTTTTACCATAACGGCATCACATTGAACATCGTACCCACGGTTAGAAAGTTCTTCTTCAAGAGCACTTTTAATTTGGTGGCTTGAGTTAACACCTGCACCACAAGCAGCAAGAATTTTAATCATTTGGATTTCCTCCGTTTTTATATAAAAATTATTAACAAATTAAGCAGTCGCTTCTGAGATATATTGGAACAAGGCTTCAGGTTCCGTAATCTTAGACAGCGCTTCAAGATGACCATTGCCTGTAAAGAAGTCCATCAACTGCGCAAGAATATTTGTTTGACTTGAACTTGAATTGTTGATGATAAAGAACAACAATGAAACTTCTACTTCCTTATCAGGAGCGATCATATTGTGGAATGTTACTGGTTTTTCTAGACGAACCACGACAACATTTTCAGTTAGATTATGAATTATATCAGTATGAGGGATAGCTACATTAGGCAAATCCTTCCCTAAAAACTCCATATCCAAACCAGTTGGGAACGATTTTTCACGTTCAATCAAGGCCGATCGATAGGTCTCTGTAACAACTTTCTTTTCTTCCAGTAGGGTTGCAACTTGATCGAAAAGTTGCTCTTGATTATCTGCTTCTAAGCAAAAGACTAAGTCTTTGTCAAAGAAATGATCTAATCCCATGACCTTCTCCCTTCATATTCAACTTTTATGGTACAAGTATAACACTATATGAAACCGTTGTCAATCTTTTTTGTTGTATTTTGTTTGATTTTTATTTTTTTTGTTTACGTTTTAAACATTTGCTAATTTCAAACATATTTTTTATAAATTTCTTGATAAGTAAAACAAAAAACAGGAATGAATCCTGTTTTCACAATTTTAACTCTTTTTATTGATCCAACTTTCTTCCACCATTGGAAGGAGATTTTTTAATACCTCTGGAACACCTTCAAGAGAAACATATCTAAACTTACCATCATCGGATTTAAAAACCCAGATAATTAAATATTTACCATTTTTAGCAATACAGTTTACTACGTAAGCCTCATAGCCACCGATAGTTGATTTTGACCCCCATACCTTGGAGAAATCTTGACTTTTCTGTTTAGATTCATAAATGCTAGTTGAAATTTGAACAGTTTCTAGCGCTGCGTATTCGCTTTCACTAATACCAAACTGCTCAGGTTTAAAGGTATTGAGAGTTACAATGTTGACATCCGTTCCATCACAGTACTGAATGTCATCTCCACCTTCAATTTCTTTGAAATGAACCCATGATTGAGGAATTTTCATATATCCATAATCATCAGATCCAGCTATTTGAGTTTCTTCCGTCTGGCTAGATAAGAAAGGCGATGATTAAGTGCCATTGGCCCGGACGTGATTCGCAACCACGTAAAAAAAGCCTCAGCATTCGCACTGCTTGGGCTTTTCCATTACTCCTGGCTTAGAAAACTATCACTTTTTTGCAGAATTCGTATAACACATTTACGGAGCAGGTGCAAGAAAATGCGTTTTTTGAGAGGTTCTGACTAAAAATACGTCTATTTATTTTTTATTTTTTTTTATTGTAGAGCAGACCCAAGCGAATGAACATAGGTTGTAAAAAGCAAATGAAAAAACTGCGAGGATAATAGCTTCTGTGTCTAAATAACCCATTTCGAGACCTCTTTTCAACAACAACAAGCCTGTAGTTTCGATAACGATCAAACATAAAAATATATAAAAAATTTTCGCATTAAGCATATTGTTACCGCCTTCTCTTCATATAATTTTATTGTAGAATAAAAATTGAAAAAATCAAAAAAACATAACCCCCATCTAACGGCTGGTTTGCACCAGAACGCTATAAGCCCAAATTACCAGCCAGCGCCTAAAGACGCTGGCTTCGTTCTTGACTCGTCACTTGCCTCTTAAAGACGCTTGAGTATTACTTACCACTTTCTCTAAAGAGATCCTCATATTCTTTTACACTTAATTTATCTAGTGCTATATCATCTTTACTCGTTCTCAAATTTTCATACTCGTGATGAAATCATCCACTGGATAATTTCTTTAATCTTGAATATATTTCTTAATTGTGGCTTCATTAAGTACATAATATCCTTCCGCCCAGAAATGTCGATTCCCAAACTTGTATAGTTGATTGAAATAAGATATGAACAAAGAGATTAGGAAAGTCAAATCAATTTCTAAAAATGTTTTAGAATCTGTAGTGTGCTATTCCAAGTTCAATCTGCTATACTTGAGGTTGGCGCGTTTGTCAAACATTAAGAAAAGAGGCTGGGCAAAAAATCTTTAAAATCAGAAAAAACCATAATATCAGGTGTTGAAAACCTTGATACTATGCGTTATATTTTTTCATTTTCGAAGAAAATTGACTTTTTACCCAGCCTCTTAAAAAATCATTATTTTATATTTATCTTATTTTTTCTTGAGATCTCAACTATTCTTCATCCATGCTCAATACGCTAAGGAAGGCTTCTTGTGGAACTTCTACTGATCCGATAGCTTTCATACGTTTCTTACCAGCTTTTTGTTTTTCAAGAAGTTTACGTTTACGTGAAACGTCACCACCATAACACTTGGCAAGAACGTTCTTACGAAGGGCTTTAATATCTGTACGCGCGACAATCTTGTGTCCAATAGCTGCCTGAATTGGAACCTCAAATTGTTGACGAGGAATGATTTTCTTAAGCTTATCAACAATGAGTTTCCCACGTTCGTAGGCAAAGTCTTTGTGAACGATAAAGCTGAGAGCATCCACCTTATCACCATTAAGAAGGATATCCATTTTAACCAACTTAGATGGACGATACTCTGACAATTCATAGTCAAAGCTTGCATAACCGCGTGTTGAAGATTTGAGCTTATCAAAGAAGTCAAAGACAATCTCAGCTAGTGGGATTTGATAGATAACATTGACACGACTGTCATCAATATAATCCATGGTCACAAAGTCACCACGTTTGCGCTGAGCTAGCTCCATAACTGCTCCAACGAATTCCTGCGGTACCATGATTTGCGCCTTGACATAAGGTTCTTCAATGGTCGCAATCTTTGTAGGATCTGGGAACTCGGATGGGTTAGACACATCCATAGACTCCCCATCAGTCTGATTAACCTTGTAAATAACAGACGGAGCCGTCATGATGAGGTCAATATTAAACTCACGTTCCAAACGTTCCTGAATAACATCCATATGAAGAAGTCCAAGGAAACCACAACGGAAACCAAATCCAAGAGCCTGGGATGTTTCTGGTTCGAACTGCAAGCTAGCATCATTTAGTTGCAATTTTTCAAGAGCTTCACGAAGATCGTTGTATTTATTTGACTCGATTGGATAGAGACCTGCGAAAACCATCGGATTCATCTGCTTGTATCCAGATAGGGGTTCTGAAGCAGGGTTTGCCGCCAAGGTAACGGTATCACCGACACGTGTGTCCTGAACTGTCTTGATAGATGCCGCGATATAACCAACATCACCTGTCGCAAGAAAATCACGTCCTACAGCTTTAGGTGTGAAGATTCCGACTTCAGTAACATCGAAGGTCTTACCATTGCTCATGAGCTGAATCTTGTCACCCGGTTTGACCACCCCATCCATGACACGAACTTGGAGGATAACTCCACGGTAGGCGTCGTATACTGAGTCGAAAATCAAGGCTTTCAATGGTGCTGACACGTCACCAATTGGGGCTGGTACTTTTTCGACAATTTGCTCGAGAATTTCTTCGATACCGATACCCGCCTTGGCTGAAGCCAATACTGCTTCGCTAGCGTCTAGACCAATGACATCTTCGATTTCTGTACGCACGCGCTCTGGATCCGCTGCTGGTAGGTCAATTTTATTGATAACTGGGAGGATTTCCAAATCATTATCCAAAGCAAGATAGACGTTTGCCAGGGTTTGAGCCTCAATCCCTTGTGCGGCATCGACTACTAAGATAGCACCCTCACAAGCAGCTAGAGAACGTGATACCTCATAAGTGAAGTCCACGTGTCCTGGTGTGTCAATCAAGTGGAAGATATAAGTCTCACCATCTTTAGCCGTATAATTAAGCTCGATAGCATTAAGCTTGATCGTAATTCCACGCTCACGCTCTAAATCCATACTATCAAGAAGTTGGGCTTGCATTTCACGACTGGAAACTGTCTCTGTCTTTTCCAAAATACGGTCTGCTAGTGTTGACTTTCCATGGTCAATATGGGCGATAATAGAGAAGTTACGAATCTTCTCCTGTCGTTTTTTCAATTCTTCTAAGTTCATCATTCTCTTCCTTTCAGGGTATCTATTAATTATAAATTGTTTTTAACATTTTGACAAGACCATACCCTGTTAGGAGTACTAATCTTCAGCAAAAAAGCCATCATTTTCAATGAAGTAATGTTCTGTCATGCCTTGGTCGGTAAAGACAATCCCATGAAGAACACCGCCGTAGACAGCCCCTCCATCCATTCCAATTTTACCGTCTTCTGTTATCCAGAGTTCAGATGTGCCAGGTTTTTGATCCAACAAACCATAAACAGGAGTATGTCCAAAGACAATGGTTTTCCCTGTATGATTAGGTGCTTCGTGAAATGGTTTTCTGAGCCAAACTTTCTTGTAATCTGTCGTTTCATGCCAATCATCCAAAGTCAAATCAATACCTGCATGAACAAAGATATACTTATCCGTTTCAATGACAAAAGGCATTTGACGGATAAACTCCACTAAGTCTGCTGCTTCTGTCTCAACTCGTTTAGCATCTGCTACTCCATCTACTGGTGCATCTAGTGGACGGCCTAAAATGGAATTAATGGTTGTATCCCCACCATTTCTTCGGTAGTGATCGTAACTCTCTTCTGGATTGTCTAACCATGTTAAAAACATATACTCGTGGTTCCCTGATAAGCAGATAGCTCCTTGGTTATCAACCAAATCCTTGACCATTTCAAGAACATGGCGGCTATCTTCTCCTCTATCAATCAAATCTCCAAGAAAGAGTAATTGAGTCTTGCCATCCCATGTTTTAAGTAAGTCTTCTAACATTCCAGCTTTTCCGTGGACATCACCAATTACATAATAGTCTGTCATTTATTTCTCCTTACTTTGTAATAATTCTCTCGCTTGATTCAATGCTGCTTCTGTCACATTCTCTCCAGCCAACATCTTAGCGACTTCTTCAATCCTTTCTTCAACTGTTAACAAGCGAACAGTTGATACCGTTGAATGTTCATTGCTAATCTTTTCAATAAAGAACTGATAATCTGCGATAGCAATAACTTGAGGAAGGTGAGATATGGCCAACACTTGTCCGTACTGTCCAATTTTATGAATCTTTTGCGCGATGGCTTGAGCTACACGACCTGAAACTCCCGTATCCACCTCATCAAAAACGATACTGGTCTTGCCTTCCTTACGAGAAAAAGCGGACTTGATAGCCAACATCAAACGAGACAACTCTCCACCAGATGCCACCTTTACTAATGGTTTAAAATCTTCTCCAGGGTTGGTTGAAATGTAAAATTCAACACTCTCATTACCTTCACGACTGAATTTTCCTTGACTAAAACGAACTTGAAATTCAGCTTTTTCCATGTATAGGCCTTGCAATTCTTGCTTGATTTCAGCTTCTAAGTCCTTCGCTATTTTATGGCGAGCTTGAGCAACTTGACCTGCTAGATCCACAAGATTTTTTTCAAGTTTCTTGAGTTCGATTTCCATATCTTCAGAAGATAAATTATTTCCTGTTAGAAGATTGTATTCGTCTGTAATCTTGGCAAAGTATTCAAGGACATCATCTACACTACCACCATACTTACGGGTAATGGTGTGAATCAAATCTAGTCGGTTTTCAACCTGCATCAGACGATTACCATCAAAATCTAAATCATCAATAATGGATTCCAAGCGCTTGGTGATATCTTCTAAAACATAATAAGACTCAGAAAGTGTTCCTGAAATCTCACGATACTCTGGATCAAACTCTTCAATACTTTCCATATCGTTCATAGCCGAACGAACATTTGCCAGACTAGAAAACTCTTCATTATCCAACATACTGTATGCATTAGTCAAAGTATCAGCGATATGTTTATGGTTCAGTAGTCTGTCTCTTTCTTGATTGAGGGTAACATCTTCACCAGCTTTCAAATTAGCTGCTTCAATCTCAGCCATCTGAAATTCCAACATCTCAATTCGCGCCTTATGTTCTTGCTGATTTTTTTTGATGTCAAGCACTTGCTTGCGCATACGACGATAGTTGTCAAAGCTCATCTGATAGGCTTCTTTTAATTCAAAGAAAGAAGTATCTCCAAACTCATCCAACATCTGGATGTGTCGATTAGGACGCATTAATTCTTCTTGGTCATGTTGACCATGAATATCAACTAGCTGTTGACCAATTGTCCTTAATACTGAAAGATTAACCATCTGTCCATTGACACGACTGATGCTACGGCCGTTTTGTAAAATTTCGCGACGAATAATGATTTCATCACTCAATTCTAATCCTTGTTCATCAAAAATTTCTTCTAGCGCGCGATTACTTTCAATTGAAAAAAGACCTTCAATTTCTGCTTTTGGAGCCCCATGACGAATAACTTCTGTTGTAGCTCTGGCTCCTAACATCATATTCATAGCGTCGATGATGATTGACTTACCTGCACCTGTTTCACCAGTTAAAACTGTCATCCCTTTTTCAAAATTCAGAGAAATTGATTCGATGATAGCAAAATTTTTAATCGAAATTTCAAGTAACATATAATCCTACCAATTTTTAACTTGTTCAAAAATATCCTTGGCTGTTTCTTCACTTCTCAATACCATCAAGATGGAATCATCATCAGCAATACAGCTAAAAATTTGGTCAGAAAAAACAGTCATCAACTGACTCTTGACGAAAATAGTATTTCCTGGAATGACTTGCAAATTGATCATATATCCCATTTGTTCAGCATGAACAATATTGTTTTCTGCCAATTGCAAGCTTCTAACGATTGATTTTGGTAATTCATAAATGTAAGTATTGTCTTTCAATGGAATTTTTACAATACCTAATTCTTTAATATCTCGGGAGACTGTTGCTTGAGTAGCAGAGATACCCGCTTCTCTCAAGTGTTCAACGATTTCTTCCTGTGTTCCGATTTGATAATCTGTAACAAATCTTCTAATCTTCTCAAGTCTCTCTTTTTTATTCATCTTTAAATTCTCTATGTGCTTTCTCCACTATTTTTTCTATTTCAGAACTAACCTGATTGATTGCGTGATCTTCTTTTCGCAAATAGGCTAAAAACTCGATATTCCCATGACCACCTTGAATAGGAGAATAGTCCAATCCTAAGACTGAAAATCCTTCATCAACTGCCATTTTAGTAACTGCTTCTAAAACATTTTGGTGAACTTTAGCATCTCTGATAATTCCATTCTTGCCAATCTGTTCTCGACCAGCCTCAAATTGAGGCTTAACTAGAGCCACAACCTGACCTTGATCGGCTAAAACACGGTGTAAGGCCGGCAAAATAAGGCCTAAGGAAATAAAACTGACATCGATACTTGCGAAACTTGGTTCCTGATTAAAGTCGCTCTTTTCAGCATAACGGAAATTAAACTGCTCCATACTGACAACACGAGGGTCTTGGCGTAATTTCCATGCCAGTTGATTAGTACCAACATCAACTGCAAAAACTTGTTTAGCACCATTTTGCAACATGACATCCGTAAAACCTCCAGTTGAAGCTCCGATATCAATGGTCGTTTGTCCCTCAACTGATAGATCAAAAATATCTAGCGCCTTCTCAAGTTTCAAGCCACCACGACTGACATACTTAAGTTTCTCGCCCTTGAGTTTCAACTCTGTATCGTCAGGAATTTTTTCTCCTGGTTTATCAAATCGTTCGCCATTTATAACAGCAACTACCAAACCAGCCATAACACCTCGTTTGGCTTGTTCTCTCGTTTCAAATAAACCTTGTTTGTAAGCTAATACATCTACTCTTTCCTTAGCCATTGATTCTCAAACTTTCTACTATTTTCACAATTGGTTCCTTATCAAAGCTCACAACTTGGCTAATCTCTTCTAGTTTCGCATTAGCTTGATCCAAGGTTTGATTGCAAAACGCTTTCGCCTGTTCTAATCCCAACAAAGCAGGATAGGTTGACTTTTCGGCTTGCAAATCTTTCTGGGGTGTCTTGCCGATTTCCTCAAAACTTGCTGTAACATCAAGCACATCATCTCTCACTTGGAAAGCCAGGCCAATCAACTCTCCAACTGTTTTAAGCTGCTTCTGAAGATTTTCATCCAATCCAGCAATGATACCAGCCGCTTGGAAAGGAAAGGCTAAAAGTTTACCGGTCTTATTAGCATGGATAGTCTGAAGTTCCTCTAAATTCAAGTGTTTTCCTTCGCCTTCCATATCCAAAACTTGTCCAGCTACCATCCCCATACTTCCAGAAGCAAGTGATAAATTAGCTATTAAATCAACCTTTGTTTGACTCGGCAAATCAGCTTGAGCAATTAAAGCATAGGGATCCAAAAAAAGCGCATCCCCTGCTAAAATAGCTAGAGCTTCACCATACACCTTATGGTTGGTCAAACGCCCCCGACGAAAATCATCATTATCCATAGCAGGAAGATCATCATGGATCAAACTTCCTGTATGAATCATTTCTAGTGCCGCTGCTACTTGAGCATGTTCCTGAGTGATAGGCACTTGTAAGGAGTCCAAAACTTCTAAAAGCAAATATGGACGAATCCGTTTACCACCAGCATGGACGGAATAGAGAATAGATTCTCTTAAACTGGACGCAAATTGTTGGTCGCCATAAAAGTCTTCAAGAGCTGACTCGACTAAAGCTAGTTTTTCCTGCTTGTTCATACCAGTTCACTTTCTGTTCCATCTTCTTGCATAACCTTGACCAAGGTCTTTTCAGCCTTATCAAGTGTTGCCTGCAATTCTTTGGATAAGAGCATTCCTTTTTGAAAAGCAGAAATAGCATCTTCCAAAGCAATTTCACCATTTTCTAAGCTTTGAACAATAGTCTCAAGCTCTGCTAGATTTTCCTCAAATTTCTTTTGTTTTGACATCTCTTACCTCTAATTCTACTTGACCGTCCCGCATCAACAGTGATACTTGGTCATTCTCTTTCAAATCTTTCGCAGAAGCCACTACAACTTCTCCTTTTTTGACAATTGCGTAACCTCTGGCTACAATTCGACTAGTATCTAGCATAAGGAGAGCTTCTGATAGGCGTTTTACTTCTGCTACTTTTGCATCATAGGTCACAGCCATCTGGCTACGCATTAGTTTTTGCAGTTGGAAAATACGATCCTGATAACGCTGGATTTTGATGATTGGTGATAATTGTTCCAAACGGTGGATTTGTTCTTGAACCTTTTGTTGATTTCGAACCAATTCAGCATTCAGTCCTTGCTTCAGTCGTAGCTGTAACTGATCCAAGCGTTGTAGATAACCGTCATATAAACGCTCTGGTTGTCTGAAGATGACCGATTGACTGAGGATTCTCAAAGCTTCTTTTTTCTTTGATAAAGTATGTTTAACAGCTGTAGTCATCCGCTTCTCTTGATTCTGAAGATAGGTCAAAAGGTCTAACTTTGTTACTGGTGTAGCGAGTTCAGCAGCAGCTGTCGGTGTCGCCGCTCTCTTATCCGCAACAAAATCAGCCAAGGTAACATCTGTTTCGTGGCCAACACTCGAAATAATCGGTAAACGAGATTCAAAAATTGCTCGAACTACAATTTCTTCGTTAAAGGCCCAAAGATCTTCAATGGATCCACCACCACGGCCGATAATCAGAACATCTAAGTCATCTCGTTCATTGGCTCTCGCAATGTTACGAGCAATCTCCTCTGCAGCACCCTCACCTTGAACTTTAGTAGGATATAGGACAATTTCCACACCTGGGAAACGTCTGCTAACGGTAGTAATAATATCCTGGATAACAGCACCACTTCGACTGGTCACCACACCTATTTTTTTTGAAAATTGTGGTAAAGATTGTTTAAATCGCTCTTGAAACAAACCTTCTTCTGCCAGTTTCTTCTTAAGTTGTTCAAATTGGATAGCCAAGGCACCGACACCATCAGGTTCAGCTTTTTCAATAATAATCGAATAACTCCCGCTCGGTTCATAAACTTGGACACGACCAACTACATTGATCTTCATCCCTTCTTCCAAGTCAAATCCCAAACGTTGGTAGACACCCGACCAAATTGTCGCCTGAATAACCGCTCGGTCATCTTTAAGAGAAAAATACTGATGGGTTGGACGCTTACGGAAGTTAGAGACTTGACCGGTTAAATAGACCCGTTCCAAGTAGGGGTCTTTATCGAATTTCATTTTTAAATACTTGGTCAAAGTTGTAACCGATAAATACTTTTCCATCTCAACCTCCTTCTTTTCTCTAGTTTTTCCTGGGTATTATTATACCAAAAATATGCTTAAAAATCTTGAATTCCCACCTAGAATAGTGAAAATACAGGGAATTTATGTGTGAAATAATTTCTTAATATTTTTTGCTCCCTGAACAAAGAAAAAGCCCCTCGGAAAATATCCGAAGGGCTTAAAACGTTGTTAAATCAACGGCCGAACTTTTGAGTTTCAAGGTTCGGGATAAAATAGTTCACTGAACTATTTTATTTTTTCAAGTTGTAGAATGATTTCAATCCACGATATTCAGCTACTTCACCAAGTTGGTCTTCGATACGAAGCAATTGGTTGTATTTAGCGATACGGTCTGTACGTGAAAGTGAACCAGTCTTGATTTGTCCTGCGTTAGTTGCAACTGCGATGTCAGCGATTGTTGAATCTTCAGTTTCACCTGAACGGTGTGATACAACAGCAGTATAACCAGCTTCTTTTGCCATTTCGATAGCGTCGAATGTTTCAGTAAGAGTACCGATTTGGTTAACTTTGATAAGGATTGAGTTAGCAGCGCCTTCAGCGATACCTCTTTCAAGGTAAGAAGTGTTTGTTACGAAGAAGTCGTCACCAACCAATTGAACTTTACCACCAAGACGTTCAGTAAGAGCTTTCCATCCATCCCAGTCGTTTTCGTCCATACCATCTTCGATAGTGATGATTGGGTATTTGTTTACCAATTCTTCAAGGTAGTCGATTTGTTCTGCAGAAGTACGAACAGCAGCTCCTTCACCTTCGAATTTAGTGTAGTCGTATACTTTACGTTCTTTATCGTAGAATTCTGATGATGCACAGTCAAATCCAATAAATACGTCTTTACCTGGAACATAACCAGCAGCTTCGATAGCAGCAAGGATAGTTTCAACACCGTCTTCAGTTCCTTCGAAACGAGGAGCGAATCCACCTTCGTCACCTACGGCTGTTTCAAGACCACGAGATTTAAGGATTTTCTTAAGAGCGTGGAAGATTTCAGCACCCCAACGAAGAGCTTCTTTGAATGTTGGTGCACCAGCAGGTACGATCATGAATTCTTGGAAAGCGATTGGAGCATCTGAGTGAGAACCACCATTGATGATGTTCATCATTGGAGTTGGAAGAACTTTAGTGTTGAATCCACCAAGGTAGCTGTAAAGTGGGATTTCAAGGTAGTCAGCAGCAGCACGAGCTACAGCGATTGACACACCAAGGATTGCGTTAGCACCCAATTTACCTTTGTTAGGAGTTCCGTCAAGTGCGATCATAGCACGGTCGATAGCTTGTTGGTCACGTACATCGTAGCCGATGATTGCTTCAGCGATGATGTTGTTTACGTTGTCAACAGCTTTTTGTGTACCAAGACCACCGTAACGAGATTTGTCACCATCACGAAGTTCAACTGCTTCGTGTTCACCAGTAGAAGCTCCTGATGGAACCATACCACGTCCGAAAGCACCTGATTCAGTGTAAACTTCTACTTCAAGTGTTGGGTTACCGCGTGAGTCTAGGACTTCGCGAGCGTAAACATCAGTAATAATTGACATTTTTTACTCTCCTTATTGAGTTAAATTTTTTACACCTCTATGATACCTTAAAAAGACTCCTTTTTCAAGGAAAAACGTTATCTTTGTGCAAATTTTCCTTAAGTTTATAAAGTAATCGCTTTCTTTTATCTGTTTTCTCCTTTATTTTATGATATACTATTTTTATGACTGATCTATCTAAACAAATCCTAGAAAAGGCCAATGGTGGTCTTAAACTAAATCCTGATGAACAAAGACGTTTTCTCGGAACATTTGAAGAACGTGTCCTTGGCTACGCAGACCTTGAAACAGCTGATGATGATAAATTTAAAAATGGATTTTTAACAATTATAGAAACCTTTAAAAAAGAGACTCAACCTCTATTTGTCAAAATTTCTCCTCAGGTAGAGTTTGATAAACAAGTTTTTTATCTAAAACAATCCAAAGATGCTGACTGCCAAGCGACCATCGTTTCTGAAGATCATAACTCTTCTCCTTTTGGCCTAGTTATCCATAACGATGCCCCTGTTCAAACAAGTGAAAAAGACCTCAGAAAGGCCTTTTCAGACTTATGGCAGGAAAAAGAGATGAAAAAAGCTCCTACTTCTCTTTGGAAAAAGTGGTTTGGTTAATTTTTCTTCAAAGCTAAAATTTGACCAATGTTTGCAGCTGTATCTTCTAAATAGATAGCGGCATTTTTTAGACTATCTTCCAGTGGTTCACTTTTTTCTAATATAGAAAAAGCAGCGATGACATTCTCAAATGGTAAAGGAGGTAAATCCTCAGCTAAACTACCACAAATAGCAATAACTGGAACACCATTTGGTGTTCTTTTTGCTACCCCGATTGGCGCCTTGCCTGAAAAACTTTGAGCATCCAATCTACCTTCACCAACGATAACTAGATCTGCATCTACAACCTGTTCATCAAAGTTTATCAAATCCAAACAAGTTTGGATACCAGATACGATCTCTGCTCCAGCAAAAGCACATAAGCCAGCTGCAATACCGCCACCTGCTCCAGCACCATCCAATTTTAACATTTCAGGTGCAACTTTGTGGTAAAAGTTTTCAATAGCATCATCAACTTTTTGAAATTGAGCTGGATTTAATCCTTTTTGCTTTCCAAATGTATAGGTAGCACCGTGAGTTCCACAGAGTGGATTGGTCACATCTGCTAAGATTTTGATACGCACATCAGCAGGCATGGTAACGACATTTTTGTCCAAAGTCTTACTAATTTCAAATAAGGACTGGCCACAAGCCTCAAGTTCTATCCCGCTTTCATCATAAAACTGATATCCGAGTCCTGCAGCAATCCCAATTCCACCATCGTTACTGGATGTTCCACCAACTCCGATATAGATCTCTTTCATTCCTTGTTCGATTAAATAAAGGATCAGTTGACCAATCCCCTTTGTTTGAATCTTCAGTGGATTTCGTTTTTCTATAGGAATTTTAGCAAGCCCAACTAAATCGGCCACCTCGAACAGAGCAAGTTCTCCTTTTTGAACATAAGTCATTTGAACTTCATCTCCAAAGGGACCTGTCACTAAAGCAGTTTTTTCTACAAGACCAAGTGAATTTTTAATGGCATCTACTGTTCCTTCTCCTCCATCGCCAACAGGTAAGAGCAAACATTTCGATTCAGGTAGAACCTTTTTAAGGCCTCGTTTAATAGCTTTAGCTACTTCACTTGCAGGGAGACTCTCCTTAAAAGAGTCAGGTGCTATAACAATTTTCATACACTCATCTTTCTAATCAAAGGAAATCTATCAGATTCAATACTTTTGTTAAATCTCTATCTTCAATTTGAAGGGGAATTTCCTCTTTCACGATTTCTTTGGCACAGAAGCCAATGCCGATTCCAGCTCTCTTCAACATTGCTAAATCATTAGCTCCATCTCCAATAGCAATTGTTCTATCAATTGGTACCTCTAATTCATCAGCCCATCTTACTAGGGTTTCTTTTTTAACTTCTCTGCTGATAATAGGACCAACAAGATTTCCAGTTAAATGACCATCTCTGATTTCCAGTTGATTAGCAGCAAATAATGAAATTCCTAAATCTTTTGCCAATCTTTCGACAATAGGTATAAATCCACCTGAAACTAGACCGACCTCAATATCATGTTTTTGAAGAATTTTAACGAACTCTTGGGCATTCTTGCTAAAATGAACCTGTGTATAAAGATATTCAAATTTATCGACAAATAGTCCTTTTAATAAAGAAGCTCGTTTTCTCAAGCTTTCTTCAAAATCTAGTTCTCCCCTCATAGCTTGAGCTGTTAGAAGGGCTACTTCTTCTTCACAATCTGCCTCTTTCCCTAATAAATCAATAACCTCTTCTTCTATCAGTGTTCCATCAACATCCAGTACACAGAGTCCTTTAATTTTTTTCATATAATTGCCTTACTTTCAGAATCTCAAAAAATCGTATGAAGGTATCATACGATTTTAACTATTTAGTTTGCTAAACTGTGATACAAATCAAGATATGACTTGCAGGCTGTATCCCAAGAGAAATCACATTCCATAGCTTGAACTTGCATATTTTTCCAAACATCAGGATGGTTGTGATAAACATCCAAAGCTGTTTGCAATGCCCAGTTGAGCCAGTATGGAGTTAGGTTGTTAAAGCTAAAGCCTGTACCTGTTCCTTCAATTGGATTAAAGGCTTGAACAGTATCTCTAAGTCCACCCACCTCGTTTACTAAAGGAAGTGTACCATATCTCATGGCCATCATTTGTGAAAGTCCACACGGTTCAAAACGACTTGGCATGAGGAAAATATCACATGCTGCATAAATCTCTTGAGCTAATTTCACATCGAAAGTAATATTGGCAGAAAGTTTTTCTGGGAATACTTGACTAAACCAAGAGAAGGCTTGTTCAAATCCTGGATCTCCAGTTCCCAAGAGAACAATTTGAATATCCTCTTGAAGCATACGATGCAGGCTTTCAACCACCACATCAAAGCCCTTCTGACGAGTCAAACGTGACACGATACCAATCATTGGCACATCAGGACGTACTGGAAGACCAACTCTTTCTTGAAGTTTCGCTTTATTTTGAGCTTTTCCTGACAAATCAGTTTTATTAAAATGATACTCAAGTAAAGCATCCGTCTCTGGGTTGTATAAATCAGTATCAATTCCGTTTACAATACCAGAAACCTTACCAGATTCCATACGGAGAATCTGATCAATACCGCAACCAAACTCTGTAGTCATGATCTCATAAGCATAGCTCGGTGACACGGTTGATACACGGTCTGCATAGAGAATACCAGCCTTCATCCAGTTAAGACAATCATTCCAACGAACTGTTCCATCAGCGTAGCGCTCAAATCCAACCCTGAACAAGTCCCAAAGCATACTTTCAGAGAATTGGCCCTGAAATTCCAAGTTATGAATGGTCAAGACCGTCTTGATTCCTTGGTAAGCTTGAATCCATCTGTATTTTTCTTTTAACAAGAACGGAATCATCGCTGTATGGTAGTCATGAGCGTGGAGGACATCAGGGATAAAACCAATACGCTCCATAGCTTCAAGGGCAGCAAGTTGGAAGAAAGCAAAACGTTCACCATCATCGAAATCTCCATAAACATGTCCACGGAAGAAATAAAATTGATTGTCGATGAAGTAGAAAGTAATACCGTTTAAAACAGTTTTCTTAATTCCACAAAATTGTCTGCGCCAACCAACATAGACTTCAAATTGAAGGACATCTTCAATCTGATCACCAAACTTGGCTTCAACCATGTCATAGTAGGGTAAGATAACAGCAACTTCATGCCCAGCTTTTACTAATGATTTTGGAAGTGCTCCGATAACGTCTCCCAATCCACCTGTTTTTGAAAAGGGAGCGCCCTCTGCTGCTACAAATAAAATTTTCATGAAAGGACATCCTCTGTTACTTTTTCGCCTTTTTTGATGACAACTGGTTTTTCTGCTGTACCTCGAATAACAACTCCCTCAGCTATTTCAGCACCCTTATCTACAATTGCATACTCAACTTGTGCACCTTTTCCAACGACAACGCGAGGGAAGATAAGAGACTCTTTAACCAAGCTGTCTTTATTGATACGAACATTACGCGAAATAACAGATTTATCCACTTCACCCTCAATGATACTACCAGAAGCAAATTGAGATGTGTTTACTTTAGAACCTGGTGCATAGTAGGTAGGCTCTTCGTTTTTCACTTTAGTGTGAATCTTTTGATTTGGTGAGAACAAAGAGTAGAATTTATGCTGATCAAGCATATCTAGATTTGCTTGGAAGTATGTTTCTACCGAATGAATATTTGCTAGGTAACCTGTATATTCATATGCAAATGCACCTTCTTTGGCTGCCAAATCACGAAGAACATACCGTAATTTTTCTGGATACTCTTTTTGAGCTTCTTCTTCCAAACGCTTAATCAACCATTGAGTGTCCACAACAAAGATATCTGTTGACATGTTGTAGTATTCTTGGTTTGATTTTTTATCAAAGAGTTTGTGAGAAAGCACGTGGTCAGTTTCATCGATACCAAGGATTGCATTTACTTCTGAAATGTCCTTCTTAGGCAATTTCTTATAAACAACTGTAATTGGTGATTTTGTTGTATTATGCAAATGGAAAACTTGATTGAGATCGATATTCACCAAAACATCACAGTTCAAGGAAACTGTTTGGTCTGAACCTGAACGTTTTAAGTAAGTTAAGAGTTGTTGATAGTACTCTTTACCAACTGTACTGCTTTCTACACGAGTATTGTAGATTCCAAGATAGTAGTGGCTAAGAAGGGTATTCAAACCCCACTCACGTCCTGAACGAATATGGTCAAATACAGAGCTGATGCTATCTTGTTGGAAAATCCCAAAGATACTACGAACGCCTGCATTAGCTAAACTTGAAAGCGGGAAGTCAATCAAACGATACTTTCCTCCAAATGGTAAAGTTGCCACTGGACGGTTACTTGTCAAGGATGACATATCATGGAAACCAACGGTATTTCCTAAAATCGCTGAATATTTATCAATCTTCATCTGTTACTACCCCCACTACTTCGTTATATCCGACTACTTGTACTTCTTCTGTACCATCAATTTCCACGCCATCAGCAATGACTGCTCCTTCACCAATGATTGCACGTGTAATTTTAGCACCTCTACCGATAACTGCACCACTCATGATGACAGAATCAACGACTTCTGATCCCTTACGAACTTGAGCTGCTGTAGATAGGATAGAATGCTTCACCGTACCATTTACATAACATCCATCTACTACAAGAGAGTCTTCTACCTGAGCATGTTCTCCAAGGAAGTTTGGTGGAGCAATGAGGTTACGAGAATAAATTTTCCATTGGCGGTTACGGCTATCTAGAGCATTCTCTGGAGAAATGTATTCCATATTTGCTTCCCAAAGTGATTCGATAGTACCTACGTCCTTCCAATATCCATTAAACTCATAAGCATAGACACTTTCGCCTGTTTCAAGATAATTTGGAATAACGTTTTTACCGAAATCTGACATGTCAATGTTAGCCTTCTCAGCTGCAACTAGCATATTGCGAAGTCGTTTCCAGTCAAAGATATAAATCCCCATTGATGCTTTAGTTGATTTTGGTTCAGCTGGTTTTTCTTCAAATTCAACAATGCGATTGTTGGCATCTGTATTCATGATACCAAAACGGCTAGCTTCTTTTAGCGGCACATCCAAGACAGCTACAGTCAAGCTGGCATTGTTATCCTTGTGTGATTGGAGCATATCATCATAGTCCATTTTGTAGATATGGTCACCTGAAAGGATCAAAACATACTCAGGATTGATACTGTCGATATAGTCGATGTTTTGGTAAATGGCATGACTTGTACCTTCAAACCAACGGTTCCCTTCACTTGCAGAGTAGGGTTGAAGGATAGAAACTCCGGTGTCAATACCATCTAGACCCCAACTAGAACCATTACCAATGTGGCTGTTGAGAGCTAGTGGTTGATACTGTGTGATAACCCCAACATTGTGGATACCTGAGTTGGCACAGTTTGAAAGAGCGAAGTCAATGATACGGTAGCGCCCACCAAATTGCACAGCTGGTTTTGCAATGCTTTGAGTGAGTTTACCGAGACGAGTTCCTTGCCCACCAGCAAGGATTAAAGCTAGCATTTCATTCTTCATTTTCTACTCCTTTTTGAGTTTTATTAGCGACTTTCTTAGTAGGTTTTATGCGACGTTTGATTTTCCAAATACTTGCTCCCATAGCTGGCAAGGTAAATGTCAAAGTCTGCTCATAATCCTTCCACAATCCTTCTTGAGTTTGAACAGTTTGGTTATGTTCTTTCCACACACCACCCCATTGTTCTAACTCTGTATTCCAAATTTCTTCATAAATACCTGCAACAGGAAGACCGATTGTGAAATCAGGTCGTTCAACCGGTGCCATATTGAAGACACAGACTAGCATCTCGCCTTTCTTGCCTTTTCGGATAAAGGAAAGAACACTCTGATCTCTGTTATCCGCATCAATAATTTCAATACCATCATATCTTGTATCAATTTCCCAAAGACAACGGTGGTCTTTATAAAGCTGATTCAACTGTGATGTAAAGTACTTCATCTTGGCATTCATCGGATCTTCTAGGTTAGACCACTCTAATTGCTCTTCGGATTTCCACTCTAGGAATTGACCAAACTCACTACCCATGAAGAGTAATTTCTTACCTGGGTGACAAATTTGATAAGTGTAGAGGTTTCTCAAACCAGCGAACTGATTGTAACGATCACCCCACATCTTATGCATCATACTCTTCTTACCATGTACAACCTCATCATGTGAGAATGGTAGGAGATAATTTTCATTAAAGACATACATGAAGCTGAAAGTCACAAGGTTAAAGTCATACTTGCGGTAAATTGGATCTTCTTCGTAGAAACGTAGGATATCATTCATCCAACCCATGTTCCACTTGTAGTCAAATCCAAGTCCACCCATTTCCTTCATACCGGTAATCTTGGTACCTGAAGAAGACTCCTCTGCAATCATCATAACATCCGGATGAGCTAGCTTAATAACATCGTTCAAACGTTGTAGGAAATAATAGCCTTCATAGTTGAGATTGCCGCCGTCTTTATTTGGTGTCCATGGAGCATTGTCATAATCTAGATAGAGAATATTACTTACGGCATCTACACGAATACCATCTAGGTGATAGAAATCAATCCAGAACTTAATACTAGAAATCAAGAAAGATTGGACTTCATTTTTGCCTAAATCAAAGTTCAATGCACCCCAACCGTAGTTGTGTGCTTTGTTATGGTCTTGATATTCAAAAGTTGGTGTTCCGTCATAATAAGCTAAAGCATCATCATTGATTGTAAAGTGACCTGGCACCCAATCCACAATTACACCGATATTGTTGATATGACATTCCTCAACGAAGTCTTGAAACTCTTCAGGACGACCATAGGCATGCTCTAAAGCGAAGTAGCCCATGAGCTGATAACCCCAACTCAAACCAAGTGGGTGAGCCATCAAAGGCATAAACTCGATATGAGTATAGTTCATCTCAACAAGATAGGGGATGAGCTCTTCTTTGAGTTGAGCAAAGCTATAAGGTGTTCCATCAGGATTTCTCTTCCAAGATCCTGCATGCGCCTCATAGATATTGACCGGTCTTTCGAAAAATCCCCAACGTTTTCTCCGAGCTAACCAGAGACCATCCTTCCATTTTTTCTCAGGAATTTCTATTAAAACTGCCCCTGTTCCTGGACGAGCTTCATAGCGTACTGCCAAGGGATCAATCTTCATAAGCTGATGACCATTAGCACGAGTAATATGATATTTATAAATATGCCCCTCTTGAGCTAAAGTTGTAAAAACTTCCCAAACTCCAGATTCATTACGAACCATGGGGATTTGATTTTCAACCCAGTTAGTAAAATCACCAACTAGATGGACAGCCTGCGCATTTGGCGCCCAGACACGGAATGTATAACCATACTCACCGTCTCTTTCTTCACGATGCGCTCCTAAATAGTGTTGAAGATGGAAATTTTCACCACTAGTAAAAGTTCTTAAAGCCTCAAATTTATCCATTGAATCCCCCTTTATTTGTAAGCGTTTTCTATGTCTCTATTATACTATATTTTAGGAAAACTTTCAACTAATTTCCGAATTCTACTAAAATTTTTTTCGAAAATCTTCATATATTTATCTTAACATTTCTAAAATTTTCATAAATGATGATAAGTAATGGAATTTTCTATTAGCTACTGTTACGAAAATAACTCTCATTATCTTTATATAAAATAACTTACTTAAAAAACTGAACGTTTTTAGTTTTTGATAACATAATATTCGTAGATAACTCTTTTTATATAATTTTACCAAATTTTCTGAAATTTTCAACCATTTTTAGTAATTGTTCCATTTTTATTTTTATGTCTAGAAATATAAAAAACTCAAGCATAAATCTTGAGTTTTGGGTTATTTTTAGGATAAAACATTCATAACTGCCACACTGACGTCGTCAATAACATTTTCTTGATTAGAACGGCTATTAGTTACCAACATTTCAAGGTTGCCTGCATTTTCATAGTAATATGAAGCCCCTTTAGCATTGAAAACAACCAAGAAGTGCTCTTCAATTCCCTGAATCTCGTAGACAATCCAACCACTATTTTCAATGGCTGTGTGAACAAAGACATGACGGTAGACTTCTTCATAGGTAGGGTATGAAAAGGCACTAGTTTGTGTTTTAAGACGGATAATCTGACGGACAAACTCGATGCTATCTTGACGCTCATTGATCAAATCCCAGTTGACTTGGTTGACACTATCAGGAGCATTGTAACTGTTCATTGCTCGCTCACGATCTGCGTGGGTCAACTCTCCATTTTCGCCTGTAGCTACGAGTTTAGTACGGCCAAACTCTTGCCCCAGTTCCATGAAGGCCATCCCTTGCATGAGGAGGTTCATAGCCGTTGCTGTTTCTACTTTCTTCATGATGCGTTTATCACTCTCCGATGGATGAAGGGTTCTAAGTAAATCATGCAAATTGTAGTTATCGTGGGCTTCTACATAGTTAAGAACCTGATTGGGGCTGAGATATGAACCGAGCTCACGACTTCCAAGAATAGCCTTTGCGAGGATCGGCTCAGTACCTGCTCCACTGACGAAGCCAGATTTGATAGAGCCATAGACTTCACAACCTTTGATCGCATCACGTTGATTATCATTAAAGAATCCAATGTTTGGCAACTGGTAGGCATTGTCTTTCTTAGCCTTGTCATAAGGAGCAAGACCTGTTCCCATATCCCAACCTTCTCCATACAGGATGATTTTCGGATCGACTTCGTCCATAGCCCAACGAATCATCTGCATGGTTTTGACGTCATGTATTCCCATCAAATCAAAGCGGAAACCGTCAATATTGTATTCTTTTACCCAGTAGAGAAGAGAATCAATCATATATTTACGGAACATTTCATGCTCACTGGCAGTTTCGTTACCGACTCCTGTTCCATTTTGGTAGGTTCCATCATGGTTCATTCGATAGTAATAATCAGGAACCGTTGTTTGGAATGGTGCATCAACGGTTGAGAAGGTATGATTGTAAACAACGTCCATAATAACACCGATACCAGCATCGTGATAAGCTTGGACCATGGCTTTCAAATCACGGATAGCTTGACCTGGATCATTTGGATTTGTAGACATGCTAATTTCTGGAGCATTGTAGTTTTGTGGATCATATCCCCAGTTATAAGTTACATTTCCATCAGCATCGTATTCTTTATGACGGTCAGCAATTGGTTGCAACTGAACATAGTTGACACCAAGTTCTTTGATGTAATCAAACGCAGTCGATTGACCATATTGGTTAACTGTTCCAGTTTGCGCTGCACCTAAGAAGGTTCCTCTTAATTCTGGCGCAACACCAGATGTTTCAGACTTAGTCAAATCACGGATATGCATTTCATACACAACTGCCTGGCAAGGATTTTCCAAACGCCAAGTTGCTTCTGTACCATGCTTAACCTCAAAACCTTCGACCTGACGATCTTGGTTTGAGACAATGGCTGAACGTTTTCCATCAGGACTTGTCGCTATTGTATATGGATCACGAGTTAATGACTGGTGATGAGGAAAGTCAATTTGGTAGTGGTAAGCACAACCTGCTAAGCTTTCTGGAACTGATAAACTCCAAACACCAATTGTATTATACTTGTGACTATAGGAGTAACTATTTCCTCGCTCCATTTCAAAGGTTTTAAGGATAGGTGCGTCGTTACTTGCAGATTCATAGACTACTACTTGGACAGATGTAGCGGTTGGTGCCCATAGGCTAAATCTTGTTTCAGTTTCAGAAACTTGACATCCCAACTCTCCTTGATAACCCCAGTGGTGGTCAAAACTAGCGCTATTGATTGCCTTGTCGAAGGCAAAAGGATTTTGGTCTTTATAATGAGTACTTGCAATAGCTGGATTTTCAGAATAATAAACTGTATCATCTCCATCCAAAATCCAAACTTCTGTCAAAAGTGGATAATAATTGAAGCGAATAGGATATTCTTTGCTGACACCATCTTTTTCAACAGTAAAAGTCATGGTCTCAAGAGCTACTTCACTCGATTGAGTCAGTGAGAATTTTGCTCCAAAATATTCTTCTTCTTTGATAAGTTCTGCTGAATCTAGAGGCTTTTTGCTGAAACTGCAAGCCTCGTAAGCTTCATCTTTACGATGATAATGAATAAGTACAGGATAATTGTACATGTTTCTCCCTAATTTCTAAATAAATTTGATTTTATATGTGACTAATAATTTATTGATTAAGTGCCTCACGATTCACAAAAAATTCAATGTGATTATGGCACACTTCCAAATCTACTGGTGTGTCGCCACCGTATTCTCCATCAAGATTGAGCATAAAAGGCTCTTCATGATCCAAAGTTTCAATTCGGAGTTTACTCGTTTTAAGGTATTCAACATTGATATCTGAAACGTGTTGGCCTCCGTTCATGGCCTGCACTAGCAGACTCAACATATCTAGTATTTTATCCGTCTTTACTAGAATAAGCGTGAAATTGCCATCATCCAGTTTGGTATCAGGTGCAAATTGCTCAAATCCACCAATAGAATTGGTCAAGGCAACAAAGACAAGAGAAACTTCTCCTGTAAAAATTCCCCAATCATGGTAAATACGAACAGGACGGGCTTTGGATTTTGGAAACATCTCGAAGCCTTTAGCAACGTAGGCCAGATAACCCAAACGCGTCTTTAGCTCACTCGGAACACTAAAAGTTAACTCCGTAAGAGTTCCTGCCGCAGCAATATTGATGAAATACTTATCACCAAAGGCACGACCAATATCAATTTGCTTGGTTTCATTTTTAGCAATGATCTTCGCTGCAGCAACTGGATCCCCCATAGGGATTTTCAATGCTCTTGCATAGTCATTGGTAGTCCCAGTAGGAATGATGGCTATCTTTGGACGATGTTCCAGAGGTGCAATTCCATTAACCACTTCATTGATAGTACCATCGCCACCAGCTACCAAAACCAAATCAAAGCCAGCTTTTGCAGCTCTTTCTGCTTCTTTCTGGGCTGATAAGTGTTCAGGTTTGGTCTGAAAAGCACTTGTTTCATAGCCTATGCTCTCTAACACTTCTAGAACTTCTGCGATATTTTGCTTAATAATTTCCTGGCCTGAGGTCGGATTATAAATGAGACGTGCGCGTTTTTTTACTTCTTTCATAGCTTACAAACTCTCAAGCCAAGCTTCATCACGAATCTCTATTCCCAGTTCTTGTGCTTTTTGGAGCTTGCTTCCTGCATCTGCTCCTGCTACAACAAGGTCTGTTTTTTTCGACACACTACCAGTAACCTTGGCTCCTAGACTTTCTAATTTATTTTTAGCTTCTGAGCGATTCAAACGCTCTAGCTTTCCTGTCAATACGACAGTTAAACCAGACAAGGCTGCATTTGCTGCAACTGTCTGTCCTTTGTAATCTAGATTAACACCTGATTCTTTCAATTCCCTTAAAAGGATTTCAGAACCCTCTGTAGCAAAATAGGTCTGTAGGCTTTGAGCAATGACACTCCCCAAACTTTCAATATTTGCAATTTCTTCAGGATTGGCTTGTGCTAGCGATTCAATTGAGTGAAAGTTTTGTAAAAGCAACTGACTTGCCTTACTTCCTACATGACGAATCCCCAAACCAAACAAGAGTTTTTCAGCAGAATTTTCTTTGGATGCTTGAATAGCTTGGTAGAGCTTTTGAGCAGATTTTTCCTTGATACCATCTAGCAAGAGCAAATCTTCGACAGTCAAACGATAAATATCTGCAACATCCTTAACCAAATCGGCAGCAAATAGTTTCTCCACGATCGATGGACCAAGGCCAGAAATATTCATAGCATCACGCGATGCGAAGTGCGTCAAGCCTTCCTTGATTTGAGCAGGGCATCGCGGATTGATACAACGAAGGGCAACCTCATCTTCAAAATGCAAAAGCTTACTGTCACAACTTGGACAGTTTGTTGGAATATCTAGTCTTTCCTCTGACACTCGCTTGGATTCTACCACTCGTAGAACAGCTGGAATGATATCACCTGCCTTATAGACAATGACTGTGTCATCCTTACGGATATCCTTTTCAGTGATATAGTCAACATTATGAAGGGTTGCACGACTTACAGTTGTACCTGCAAGTTGCACTGGAGTAAGATTAGCAGTCGGAGTCACAACTCCTGTACGGCCAACAGTCCAGTCAACAGAAAGAAGTTTCGCTTCTTTTTCTTCTGCTGGGAATTTATATGCTACTGCCCATTTAGGTGCTTTGACTGTAAATCCTAGTTGCTCCTGACCAGCTAGATCATTGACCTTAATCACAACTCCATCGATATCATAAGGCAACTGATCTCTTTCTCGACCAATTTCTTGAATAAACGCCCAAACCTCATCCATACTATGAGCTAATAGACGTCTTTGATTAACCACAAAGCCTAATTGTTCTAAATGTTTCAAAACCTTCTCTTGACTATCCCGAGTTGAAGGACTAGCTTCCTGATAAAGGAAGGTTGCAAGATTACGTTTGGATACTACTGCTGTATCTAACTGACGAAGGGTTCCTGCAGCAGCATTTCTTGGGTTGGCAAATTCTGGCTCCCCATTTTCTTGACGAGATTGATTGACCTGGTCAAAAGAAGCTCTCGGCATATAACATTCACCACGAACAGTAATATCTAATTTTTCTGGTAATGATAACGGAATGTCTTTCACTCGTTTAAGATTTTCAGTGATGTTTTCACCTATGGAGCCATCACCTCGAGTTGCCCCAGCAACAAAAATTCCCTGCTCATAAGTCAAGGAAATCGATAAACCATCAATCTTCAACTCACAAATATAAGTGACATCATCCAATTCTTTACGAACACGCGCATCAAAGGCGTCGAGTTCTTCACGTGAAAAAGCATCCTGCAAACTATAAAGAGGATACTGATGACTATATTTCTCAAACCCATCAAGAATCTTTCCACCAACACGATGTGTCGGACTTTCTGGTAAAACTTGGTCAGGATGAGCTTTTTCTAACTCTACCAGTTCACGATAAAGACGGTCATACTCACTATCAGATACAGATGGATTATCACTTGTATAATACTCTGTCGCATAGCGATTGAGCAGTTCAACGAGCTCTTTCATTCTTTCATTCATAGAACCATTTTACCATAAAAAGGACTCTATAAACAATACTCAAGCTCTAAAAAAAGAAAATGAGAAGGATATTTCTATCACTTCTCATTTATTTTTATTTTTTACGATTCAAAATAGCATTCAAGACGATGGCTACTGTACTTGCAATGACAATACCATTTGAAAAGAACATTTGTAATTCAGTCGGTAAAGTATTGAAGAGATTGCTTCCGTTCAATCCTACCCCAGCAGAAATAGAAACTGCTGCAATGAGGAAGTTGTGTTCATTGTGCTCAAAGTCTACACGCGCCAAGATTTGCATCCCTTGAAGAGATACAAAACCAAACATGACCAGCATTGCTCCACCAAGAACAGGGCTAGGAATAATCTGAGCCAAGGCACCAAACTTAGGTAAGAGACCAAGTAAGATAAGGAAACCAGCTGCGTAGTAGATTGGCAAACGAGTACGAATACCTGAAAGTTTCACCAAACCAACGTTTTGTGAAAATCCTGTATATGGGAAGGTGTTGAAAAGTCCACCAAGCAGAACAGCGAGACCTTCTGCACGATAACCATTGCGAAGACGAGTGCTATCGATTGGATCTTTAGTAATATCAGAAAGGGCAAGATAAACACCAGTTGATTCTACCATAGATACAGTAGCGATAATACACATCATGACAATAGAAGAAATCTCAAATTGCGGAGCACCGAAGTAAAATGGAGTTGGGATATGAACGAGTGGAGCTTCTGCTACCGGTGAGAAATCAACCAAGCCCATTGTTGCAGCGATAATGGTACCTGCAATCAAACCAATCAAAATGGAAATAGATTTGATAAATCCTTTGGTAAAGATATTGACCAAAAGAATAATGAGGACTGTAATCATGGCCAAGGCTAAACTTTGTCCAGTTGGTTTTTCAACGTTATTTCCCATATTTCCGATGGCAACAGGAATCAAGGTCAAACCAATCGTCGTAATGACAGATCCAGTTACGATTGCAGGGAAAAGATTGGCAACCTTAGAGAAGATACCTGAAATCAGGATAACATAAATCCCTGAAACAATCAAAGCTCCGAACATAGCACCGCTACCATGACTCTGACCGATCATGATAAGAGGAGCAACAGACTGGAAGGCTACCCCAAGAACAATAGGTAAACCAACACCAAAATGTTTATTGAGTTGCAATTGTAAGAGAGTTGCAACCCCACACATAAAGATATCTGTTGAAATAAGGTAAGTCAACTGTTGAGCTGAATACCCTAAAGCACTTGCAATCATGATTGGTACCAGGATTGAACCTGAGTACATGGCTAGCAAGTGTTGCAAACCAAGAACGGCTGCCTGTGAGTGGTTTTCCTGTTGTTTCATTAGATGTCTGCCTCCTTAAAAATAACTTTTCCATTTTCAAAACGCTCTAATCGCGCGAGTGATACTACTTGATGGCCTGATTTTTCTAGCAGTCCACGACCATCTTGGAAAGATTTTTCAATCACAATTCCGATAGCTTCAACTGTAGCACCAGACTGTTCAATAATCTGAATCAAACCTTTAGCTGCTTGACCATTAGCCAAGAAATCATCAATAATCAATACTTTATCTTGAGGAGATAAGAACTTCCCTGCAATGGATACGGTACTAGTTACTTGTTTAGTGAAAGAATAAACTTCAGCTGTTAAAATTCCTTCATTCATAGTGATATTTTTTGCCTTCTTAGCAAAAATCATGGGTACATCTAACTGTTCAGCCACATAAAGGGCTGGGGCAATTCCAGATGCCTCAATGGTTACGACTTTGGTAATACCAGCATTTTTAAAATGCTCTGCAAAAGTACGACCAACCTCGCGCATCAAGGAATAATCAACTTGGTGGGTTAAGAAGGAATCCACCTTAAGAATATTCTCACCAAGAACGTTTCCGTCCTTTAAAATTCGTTCCTCTAATAATTTCACAATAACCTCCGAAATAAAAAGAGACTTACCAAGTAAGCCTCTAGGAAATAAAGAAATAGATTTAACACCTATCCTTATATCTCTGCAGCTTACTCATTGTTAGGTATTTACGGTACCTTGTAGAAACGCCACGCCAATTCGCGACATAAATAAGTAATCATATTTTTAGTGAGCATCTCCATTCCAGATAGAGTTCTTCACAATGACATAGTCAACGTGACGAAGATCAGCAACCTTACGACCTCCAGCATAAGAAATCGAACTTTGTAAATCCTGTTCCATCTCAGTTAAGGTATCCTGTAAATGCCCTTTGGCAGGAAGAAGGATTTTTTTACCTTCGACATTCTTATAGGCACCTTTTTGGTATTCTGAAGCCGAACCATAGTATTCTTTGAATTGTTTACCATCAACTTCAACTGTTTTACCAGGACTTTCGATATGACCTGCAAATAGTGAACCAATCATAACCATACTTGCACCAAAGCGGATTGACTTGGCAATATCTCCGTGTGTACGGATACCACCATCGGCAATAATCGGTTTACGCGCAGCTTTAGCACACCAGCGAAGGGCCGCTAACTGCCAACCGCCAGTACCAAAACCAGTTTTAACCTTAGTGATACATACTTTACCTGGACCGATTCCGACCTTAGTAGCATCTGCACCAGCATTTTCAAGTTCACGCACAGCTTCTGGAGTTCCAACGTTTCCAGCGATGACAAAAGTCTCTGGCAATTCTTTCTTGATGTGCTGAATCATTGAAATAACGCTATCAGCATGACCATGAGCAATATCAATAGTGATGTACTCTGGTGCATCAGCCTTTAATTGACTAACAAAGTCGTACTCGTAGTCTTTAACACCAACAGAGATAGAAGCAATCAAACCCTGATCGTGCATACGTTTGACAAAAGGAATGCGTCCTTCTTCATCAAAACGGTGCATAATGTAAAAATAGCCACCCTTGGCAAGCTGTTCAGCAACATCTTCATCCAAGATCGTCTGCATATTAGAAGGGACAACTGGCAACTTAAAGGTATGTTTCCCCAAGGTCACATGTGTGTCAGCTTCTGCTCGACTTTGAAGAACACACTTGTTTGGGATTAGCTGAATATCTTCATAGTCAAAGATTGGAAATTCGTTTAACATATATCTCTCATTTCTCTTCTTTAGACTTTCCTAAAGTTAGGAATAGCCTCGTCTTTTCCAGACAATTACTCTAACAAGTTTACAATAATGTCCGTTTTTTGTCAATTATTATGACTGAAAACAAATAATGTTCGTGTTTTTTGTTTTCAATCAAAGAGATAACTAGACATTTTCCCTGAATTTGTCTTACCTTTTAAATTTCTACCTAGATTTTCGATAAAGACTTTTTCAAAGGACTCCATCTTCCTGACAAAATCTTGATAGCTTTCGACTTGTCCAGGAACTTGGATAGACCATTTCTTCAACAAGGCTCCATAACCTGCTAGGTTACCTATCTCATTATCAACTACCTTTTTCTTGCTAGGAAAAACAAGCCCAGCCTGTTCAGCTTCTAAAATATAAGAATAGGAAATCAACTGGAACAAGTCCTCACGATTGATTCCCTTTTCAGTCAATTCCAGTTTTTTATATTTAGCATCTAGTACGATTTTATGGTTTTGATGATAGAAATCTGGAAATACTTTTCGTTCACGGTCAGAAAATACTAAAATACCGTCTGTCTTATCCTTATTTCGTGGATGGGTGAAATCTTTTGGCAACAAGGTATAAACATACTCTTCCCAAAGCCAGGCAACATCAAAAAGAATACCATGGATTTTTTTCTCTTGGTATCCTAAACCATGCTTTTCTCTATTTAGGATCATCAGGCAAAGCTCTTGCAACTTTCTGTACTCTCGAAAATAGGCATGACGAAGAGGTTTGGTTTGATTTAGTCTGATAATCTTAGCTCGATTAGCTAGTTTATAAGTGGATGTTACTCGCACGATTTCTGCCACATTCTCACGACTAGTTGAGAGATTTTCAAGAACTTCTCTCCCTATACTTTTCTGATTCTTTATGAATTCAATTGTGTGACGGATCAGTTGCATCATCGGATTGTCAAAAGTAAACTCTCTTGTTGTATAGGCAACATTTCCCGTGAAAGGAAGATTTTTCTTGAGATGATTTCCTACATCAACTACTCCCTTAACATGGCTGTCATTATAAGAAAATCTCTGGTATTCCTTATAAAGACCTTTTCGGAGAGCTGCTTGAAGATACTTAGGAAAGAGGTAGATTAAAAGCTGATAGAGTTTATCTTCACGCGACAAAGGAACATCTAAACTAGTGAGATTGATATTTAGAACTTTCTGCAGTAGATAATGCAAAAAAAGTCATCACTTTCGTTTGAAAAACGAGAAGAAATGGTTAATCTCTCCTGACCGTAGCCAAGAAATCCAATGACATTTCCCGTCTTAATTTTCTGATTGACTGTTTCCAATATCTTTTGGTCCTTATCCAAGTCAGGAGAATATTGCAAGTCATTTGGAAAAATAAAGATATTGTCTTCTTGAGAAAGATTATCTAGTGTTCTATCTAAGAGAAGTTGGCTTATTTTGGGATATTCTGCAACAAAGTCTTCTTTAATAATCTTATGCTGATTATCAGTGATCCGCATTTTCATTTCCATCGCCTTCATTGTTATCAGTAACTACCTGATCTTTTTGTTCATTGCTTGTCTTGTCAAAGGACTTTTTCAAATTTTCTAGAATTTCAGCTTCCTCGTAAGAACCGCGCAAGTAATCTTCCAAGAGTGGTTTCAGATAATCAGACCAGAGGTCTTCATAATCAAAATTTACTTCCTTTAACTTAAGGAAATAACTTGGTCCGATATGATAATGACTGTTTAATTCCTGAACCTTTTCGATGGCAGTATTCAAATTTCTTAGGCGGGTTTTAGCTTCTTCCGCTTTATCGCCAAGAGTATTATCGAGCATTCCTAGTTGGCTTTCAGCAGTAACTTCAACAAAACGGAAACGACGGCGCATTGCAAAATCAAAAGTATCCACCGAACGGTCAATATCATTCATAGTTCCAATGATGTAAACATTCTCAGTAATATAAAATTTGTCATTAGTCTCATGTAAATTAGAGTACTGGGTAGAAACACTTCCCTTTTCACCACGATAGCCAGGATCAATAGAGAAAAATAGTTCACCAAAAATCTTAGAAATCTCACCACGATTGATCTCATCGATGATGAAGACGAATTTTTTGTCTGTATCAACCTCTGTTGGGGAAAGGTAGTCTTTCAGACCAAATCTCTTTCTCAATGTTTCTAGGACAGTTCTTCCACCACTTTTGTAGTATTCTTGCTTATTATAATTTTTATCTTTATACAACTCGTAAACATATTTGCGAGGTAGTGACCATCCTGGAACACCACTATCATAATTTACTGACAAATTTTGTCTACTATTAACAGATAAGTAAGATGTTTTTGTTATATATTCTTTTTCTTCAGCAACATTTATATATTCTAAGTAAGAATCCCAAGCTTCATCAAAATTATCTTGACCTCCAATCTTCTTAGAATCTATAGCATTCTGACAAAACTTCTTAAAAATACCTTCTTTTAATTTAAAAAATATACTGCCATCCTCATTTGAATCCGGTCTTAAACCCTCAACAAAATCCGTATAATCATAAGATGGATGAAACTGTACAAAGCCGATTTGATCTTCGTTGCCATCCGTTAATTCTTTAGCAATTTCTTTAGCAAGATAAGTTTTTCCCGTTCCTGGTGCACCACGGAGAATGAGGTTTTTGGATTGTAGTAGAGTTTGACTCAATGGATGATAAACCTTATATTCTAGAGACATTTTTTCTTCTTTCTTTTCTTTTTCGTCTAAAAATTGTGTTGAATATTCAAATAAGATACTTCCCAACAATGATGGTTCCAGCTCAGGATATTTTTGCAATACGAGTTGACAAATCTCATGATTCTGAAGATAAGGGCCCCCTTGATTTTTTTGAGGAAGTAGCTTGTCCCAGAATCTCTTTTGACTATTAAGATTTATACCTAAGAAAGAATATCCCTCAGAATAGATACAAAGAAGTTTTGTAACAACTGCAGAACGCCCAATAAATTCATTCTTTGAATTTTTCATGTCAAAGATAGGATTATTGAAATCTAATTTTCTACCAGCTTGAATGATCTCATACAAATCCGATTTTAATTTGTTAAATCGGTCTTCTAGTTCTGATTCTGGAATGATTTTATTTGCTTGATTCTTATAGCTTTTAGTATCCTCATTCCAATAAATACCAAATTTTGAAGAACCTCCACCTCCAATTCCCATAAATAAGGATTTGTATTTTCCCCTCTCAAGACCGTAGCAAAAAGAATTGCTTTGAGCTCCTTTCCCAATGACATATTCATCGATAGACATGTTTAAAATTCTATCAAGAGGCCACTCTTTAAGAAATTCTTCACGTAATTGTTCATTGTAAATACTATATTTAGATGCATCTTCTCTTAATCTTATTTTATTTTCTTGGTACCAAGCATAAAAATCTTCCAAACTAACTTTTCTTTTCAGCATCAATCTTACTCCTTTTATAATAATGTTCGAATAAAAACTATACATTTCATATATAGAATATCATATCCTATATAAAAAGAAAAGAATTTCTAAAGAAAAAGCCCAGTGTTAGGAGCTTTAATATCTCATAACACTAGACTTCTTTTCAATCTTAATAATACTCACCCTGACGGTAGTCCCATGAGTTAAAGGTATCTGACAAATGCATCATGATTTTATCAATGTCAAGTCCTTTGCGGATTACAACTGGAGCTGGTGAAGTTGAACGTGCTCCTCCTTGTTCTGGGATGAGTTTGCCGTCTTTATCGACCATAGACACCATCACACCTTGCTCGTAGCGCGTTTCAATCGTTTTGTCAGGTTGGATGGATGCCACATAGTCGTCTGCTTCGATGACAAGGTCTACTGCTCCTTCGATACGTGCTCCGATCCCTTCTACCTTACCACGGTTTCCTTTTCCAGATGGGTTAGCTGATGAGGCATAGACCATTTTACCTTCTTCCCAAAGTTTAGCAGCCAACTGTTCACCAGCTTTACCAAACTTGATGACAAAACAGCTAGTACCACGAACGTCTGTCATGAGTTCTTCACGACCATCACCGTATGCTTTCAATTTCTCAAAGGCTTCTGGTTTCCATGGAAGGATACAACCTAGAAGAATGTCTTCGTCCCAATGTTTTTGATAGAAGGCTTCAATTTCTGGATTGAGTTGTGCTAAAGCACGAAGCTCATCCATGCTACCACAAAGTACAACACCTGGTTTGTTACGGTTACGCTCTTTTGCTTCAAACTTGCGTTCAAGTCCTGCCTTATCGCTAGTCATGATGATATAACCGACTTTTGTAGGGCAAACGATACATCCGCCCTCTCCTTTTAAAATGTCATAGCCTTCTTGTGAAAGTGTTCCGTTCCATTGAATGTGTTTTGTCATAATTCTATAGTTCCTTTTCTAATTTTTTCTATTCCTGCCAGTAGGCTGGGCGTTGTTTTTCATAAGCAGCAATCAAATCTTCATACTGCAAAGTAATACCGATATCATCCAAACCATTTAAAAGCTTGTGTTTCCATTCACTATCGATTTCAAAAGTGAATTCTCCAATTGGTGAGATGATTTTTTGTTGTTCCAAGTCAACCGTCACTTGGTCAGTGGGTTGGAGCTGGGCGAGTTTTTCTCTAACTTCCCTAGGTTGAACGATTGGTAACATGCCATTATTGAGTTCATTATTGTAATGAATATCTCCAAAAGATCCTGCAATCACAACCTTAAAGCCATAGTCTGCTAGTGCCCAAGCTGCGTGCTCTCTAGAAGAGCCAGCCCCAAAGTTATCTCCTGTGATGAGAATACTCGCCTTGCGATATTCAGGTCGGTTAAAGACAAAGTCTGGATCCTCAGTGTACTTATCGTCCAGATAACGCCAAGCATACATGAGATATTTACCAAAACCTTTCTTGTCAATCAATTTCAGAAACTGCTTGGGTAGAATTTGGTCGGTATCAATATTATCATTCATAAGAGGAACGGTCGTTCCCGTATAAACTGTAAATTTCTCCATATCCTCTCCTTACTGGGCTTCTGGCATTTGTCGAACATCTACGAAGCGCCCTGCAATAGCTGCTGCTGCTGCCATGGCTGGACTACAGAGATGGGTCTTAGCGCCAAATCCTTGTCTATCTTCAAAGTTGCGGTTACTGGTTGAGGCACAGTGCACGCCATCAGGGACCTTGTCAGGATTCATTCCTAGGCACATGGAGCAACCTGGGTCTCTCCACTCAAAACCAGCATCTTGGAAAACCTTATCCAAGCCCAACTTTTCAGCAGCTCGCTTGACTGGTCGAGAACCAGGTACCACAATAGCTGTTAAGTTAGGGGCAATCTTCTTCCCTTCGACAAATCGAGCAGCCAGTTGCAAGTCACTGAGCCGAGCATTGGTACATGAACCTATAAAGATATAGCCTAATTCAATATCTGCTGGCTTTTGACCAGGCTCCAAATCCATGTAATTGTAGGCTCGTTCATCATTCATATCCTTAATTTCTGGGAAACTACTGTCAAAACCAACCCCCATAGCAGGATTGGTTCCCCAAGTCACCATAGGAGCCAATTCAGAGACATCTATTCGGATAACCTTGTCATAAACGGCATCGTCGTCGCTAACAAGCCTTTTCCAATCAGCTACTGCTGCATCAAAATCCTTGGGAACACACTCTCGACCCTTTAAATAGTCATAAGTGGTCTGATCTGGATTCATGATTCCCATCTTGGAGCCAAACTCGATGGACATATTGCAGATAGTCATTCTCTCTTCCATGGTCAGTGCATCAATCGCTTGCCCACGATATTCAACCACATAGCCAACACCACAAGCAACGCCATACTTGGCAATCAAGGCGAGAATGTAATCCTTAGAATAAACTCCTTTTTGAGGAACACCAGTAAATTCTACCAACATTTTCTTGGGTTTAACTTGCCAAATGGTTTGAGTAGCAAAGACATGTTCGACCTCACTGGTTCCAATACCGAAGGCAATCGCTCCAAAAGCTCCGTGAGTTGCAGTATGGCTATCACCACAGACGATAAATTTTCCTGGTTGTGTTCTTCCTGTTTCTGGACCAACCATATGAACGATACCTTGCTTTTCTGAACCGTGGGCTGCATGTTCGATTTCAAACTCTTCAACATTTTTAGCTAACTTATCAATCTGTGCTTTGGAGATTACATCTAGAATATCATATATATTGACCGTCGGGACATTGTGGTCGAAGGTACCAAATGTTAAATCCGGTCGTCTCAATCTACGTCCTGCATCTCGCAATCCTTGAAAAGCTTGAGGACTGGTCACCTCGTGAATATAGTGCTGATCTACATACATGAGTTGAGGCTGTCCTTCTTCTCCTGTAATCACATGGAGGTCCCATAATTTATCAAAAATCGATTTTCCTGCCATCAATTACCTCCAAATAAAATATAAGGCTACTAGCGTGGTCACCATTCCTAGAAACCAAACTATTTTAAAATACCATTTTCTAGTCTTGTGATGAAAAACGATTCCTGCCAACCAAGCACCAAAGCCACCACATAAGAATGCAAATGATAATAAATATTTTTCAGGTATTCGCCAAGCATCTCTTCTTGCCTTAAATTTGTCAATGCCATATATCAAGAAAATGATGAGATTCCAAATCAGGAGGGCAAAAGTAATTCCTTCGTTTAGTTTCATAGTCTTGCGATAATGGCTTCCGTCATTTCCTTGGTCGAAGCCTGTCCTCCTATATCTCTCGTTAAAATTCCGGCACCTAAAGTTGCTTCAACAGCATCTTCGATACGCTCTGCATCCTCATATCGTCCAAAACTATCACGCAACATCATAGCAACTGATAAAATCATGGAAATAGGATTGGCAATACCTTGCCCAGCAATATCAGGTGCCGAACCGTGAATAGGTTCATAGAGACTCGGACCATCTTCAGAGTGGCTGGCTGATGGCATAACCCCGAGTGTACCTGATAGAACACTTGATTCATCCGAGAGAATATCTCCGAAAAGATTTTCTGTCACGATGACATCAAACTTAGCAGGATTGGTAATCATGAGCATGGCAGCTGAGTCCACTAGCTGGTGTTCCAAGGTCACATCTGGGAAATCCTGTGCGACATCCTCAGCCACTTTTCTCCAGAGTTTTGATGTTGCCAACACATTCTGCTTATCGATACTAGTAAGTATTTTTCTCCGACTTCTTGCGATTTCAAAAGCCTTACGAATAATCCGCTCTACTTCCTCATAACTATAATCATTGATATCACGCGCTTCTCGGTCTTCAAGGATATGATCACCAAAGTAAATCCCACCTGTCAACTCACGTACTACAACAAAGTCAACACCAGCAATTCGTTCCGGTTTGAGAGGCGATAAGTGCTTGAGACTCTCAAATATTTTAACCGGACGAATATTAGCATAGAGATTGAGTTCCTTTCGGAGAGCCAAAAGTCCTTGTTCGGGTCGAACTGGAACATCATCATATTGAGGACTACCGATTGCAGCAAGTAAAATAGCATCCGCTTCTCTAGAAGCCTTGAGCGTTTCTTCTGGCAAGGGATGTCCTGTAGCATCAATTCCTGCACCGCCAAAAGGTTGTCTGACTATCTCAATGTCAAAGTCTGTTTTTATAGCTATAGATGCTAGAACTTCTAAACCAGCTTCCATGATTTCTGGTCCAATCCCATCACCTGCTAGGGCAACAATTTTCTTTGTCATGGTATTCTCCTTTAAAGACTAGGCATGTCGCGATAGGAAACATTTGGACCTATCTCTCCGGTATTCTCTTTTTGAACAAAAGTATTGGCATTGATGTAGGCAATAGCTGAAGCCTTCAGCACATCGAAATCAAGTCCAGATGCGTTAAAGATTGTTTCAGTTTCTTTATTTTCAACAGTAACCAACACCCGTGCCTGAGCATCGATGCCATCCGTTACAGCATCAATGGTGTAGGATACCAAGCGAACAGATTGATTAAAGAATTTGTCGATAGCGTTAAAGATAGCCTCAACAGAACCTTGTCCTGTAGCTGTAAAGTCGACCTTCTCACCATCCATATTTGCTAGACTAACAAGTGCTTCAATTGTGTTATCTGTATGGGTTTGAAGTTGCAAGTCATCAAAGTGGAAGCCTTCTGGATTTTCGATCATGGTTCCGGCTACCAGAGCTCGAATATCAGCATCAGTGATTTCGTGCTTCTTATCTGCCAAGGCCTTGAACTTAGCAAAAAGTGATTTGATGTCTTCGTCTGTAAAATCTAGGGCTAAGTCTCTCAGTTTTTCTACAAAGGCATGACGACCAGACAATTTACCGAGCGGAAGACTATTGCTCTTGACACCAACCAATTCAGGTGTGATGATTTCATAAGTAAGAGGATTTTTAAGAACGCCATCTTGGTGAATACCTGATTCATGTGAGAAGGCATTTCCACCGACAACTGCCTTATTTTTGGGAACTGGAATCCCTGAGAAGCGAGAGACCATTTCGGACGTATTAATCGTTTCGTTTAGGACAATACTCGTCTCTGCTTGGTAATAATCTTGGCGAATATTGAGAGCTACTGCTATTTCTTCTAAAGCAGCATTTCCAGCTCGTTCTCCAATACCGTTAATGGTTCCTTCTACACGTCCTGCACCATTCTTTACAGCAGCAAGGCTATTTGCTACCGCCATTCCAAGGTCATCATGGCAGTGAGGCGAATAGATAATCTGACGGTCGGTTTTAACATTGTCAATCAGATACTTGAAGATATTCCCATATTCCTCTGGTGTGGTAAAACCAACCGTGTCAGGAATATTGATATAGGTTGCACCTGCGTCAACCGCTGTTTGAACGACTTGTAAGAGGAAATCCAGCTCAGTTCTAGTCGCATCTTCAGGAGAGAATTCTACCACTTCAAATTTACTCCGTGCATAGGAAACATGCTCTTTAATAGCTTCCAAAATTTCCTCTTTGCTTTTATTCAACTTAAATTCGCGATGGATAGGACTAGTAGCGATAAAAACATGGATTTGTGGATACTTAGCATCCTTAAGTGCTTCATAACAAGCGTCAATATCTGATTTAACAGAGCGAGCTAAACCAGTCACCGCTGTTTTCTTCAAGACTTTTGCAATTTCCTGAACTGCAGTAAATGAGTCAGGACTAGCTGCTGGAAAACCAGCTTCGATGGCTGATATCCCCCATTTCTCCAGTTGTCTAGCTATAGCAACCTTTTCCTTTATTGAAAAATTGACACCTGGCGTCTGCTCACCATCTCGGAGACTGGTATCTAAAAACTCAACTACACGCATGAGAATTCTCCCTTCACATTTTCGATATAGAAAAAACATCTCGCTCGGAGTTCCAAGCGAGATGTTGATTTACTCCCGCTTGGTAAGCCAAACAGGACTAATGCTTTTGCACTAGTCCAAGTACCTCAACAACAAAGCAAATTGATTAAACTTAGCTGTTTTCATGTTTGACTTTCTCCTTTGTTTGATGTCTTGTTTTGTATTCTAGCATAGGAAAAATCACTTGTCAAGAAAAAATCCAATATTTTCTGAAAATTTCTTCAATAAAGAATATTTTGCCGATTGAAAGTATTTGAAAAATCAAACATACAATTTCATTTTTTTGAAGTCAAAAACCAACTTCTCTCAAATAATTCAAGCACCTTTTCGTCAGTTAGAGTGTCATCTAGTGGAAGACTTATCCAATAGCGTTTATTCATATGAAAGGCAGGGTAAATGCCTTTTTCTAGTAATAAATCAGCTACTTGATCATGTTTAATATTAACGACTTCTACGTGTCCTTCTCTGCCCTTTTCAAGCTTATCCCAAGAGATTCTCATCAAAACAGCATACCACTTTTGATTGCCCTCATGGCGCAGAACAGCTGTATCAGGGGATTTCTCCCATAGATATTCCAATTGATTTCCATACTTTTCTTGAACGAGTGCCATGATTCTCTTGGTCTGAGGACAGATAAAATCCTGCACATCAAAACAAGACTTTCGGATTTCATGAAGAACTTCTAAACAAGCCTCTCGAACAGTTCCAACAAAAGTACCTCTCATACTTTCCATGTGAACTTGAGGATAAAGATCGCCAGTTTCTTGGTCATAAACTTGAAAACTTAAGTCTCCATCCACAACTATAACTCTCATGAGAAAGTCACCTTGTAAAATGGGTGTGCTATAAGTCCATGCACCTCTCTCTTTAACCAACCCATACTCTTTAGCCTTTTTACTATTAAACTGATAAGCTTTAAAAATTTCAAACATAAGCGAAAACTGCTACCAAAAGCTAGCAGTTCCTTTCTATTTTTTAAAAGACGACCTTAGTTCCATGTAATTGTGTCACACCCAGTTGGTCAATAAAGGTTTGACGATTGTCCATGTCAATCCCTCCACCAGGTAAAATTTCAATTTTTCCTGCAGCGTGTTCTAGAATTCTATGATAGTGAGCAAAACGTTTCTCTAGAGAATCGCCAGATACACCAGCTCGAGTCAAGATACGTGTAACTCCAGCTTGGCTGAGCCAATCAATAGCTTCCAACTGATCCTGGTCGCTCAATTCATCAAATGCCATATGGAAAACAATTTCCATACCTTTAGATGCAGCAATCAACTTTTTAAGATTGGCCTTGTCCAACTTCTTATCAGCTGTTAAGGCACCGAAGACGACACCTTGGCTACCTGCCTGAGCAGTTAGACGAATATCCTCGAGCATAATAGCAATCTCGAGATCATTGTAGACAAAATCACCACCACGTGGTCGAATCATAGTCATAATGGTCGTATCGTAGTCGGCAGCCAGTTCCACAGCTGCCTTGGTCACTCCGTAGCTCGGTGTTGTTCCACCAACTGCTAGATTATCACATAGCTCGATACGGCGAGCTCCTGCCTGCATAGCTTTTTCAAGCAAGGTTACATTTTCAGCACAAAATTCGTAAATCATTTGATTCTCCTTGAAGATTACTTTAAATTTATTATATCATATTATTTCGAATATGTTTTTATTTTTATCAAGGAAAATCATTACTTATTAAAGCTATTCTTTATCAGGAATCACCTTGAAAAGATAGTAGGTGATAAAGATGGTTAAACATCCCAAACCAATTTTGACTGGTAAAAGAGGCGCAAAATAAATGGAAATTCCCATCAAGATATAGATCGATACGATAATCTTTTTCTTCCGTTCACGCGCAATAGACTTGGTCTCACGAAAGTCCGCTACGTAAGTCTGATAAAGCTTGGTATGATAAAGCCAATCTTCAAAACGCTTAGAACTTCTGGAAAAACAAGCAATAGACAACAAAAGAAAAGGAGTCGTTGGCAACAAGGGCAAGACAACTCCAACAATAGCCAGAGCTAATGACAGAAATCCAATAATCAGATAAACAATACGCATAACTTCTCCTAGTTATAAATAATCAACTATTAGTTTCCCACAAAGTAAGGAATTTTGTCAAGCCTTTACTAAAAAGAGCCTGAAATTGGTAACTTCTCAAAGTAACTTCCACTTGCCTGACCAAAGTGGAAATTAGTCTAAAACGGATTTTTATGGTGGAATTAAGTGTGAGACGTTTGTGGTAGAAATGAGGCCTACTATGACCAAACATAAACACCTTACCCTTTCAGACCGTAATGATATCCAATTAGGTTTAGAGCGCGGTGAAACCTTCAAAGCTATTGGGCAATTTATACTAAAAGACCCAACTACTGTTTCTAAAGAAGTCAAACGAAACAGACAAGTTAGAGAATCTACATGCGATAACCTTCCTTGCCCTCTACTCGATAAGGCTCCCTTTGTCTGTAATGGATGCCCTAAAAGAAGACAAAATTGTGGCTATCAGAAAATCTTCTACCTCGCTAAACAAGCTCAAAAACAGTACGAACAAACTCTTGTAGAAGCTCGTGAAGGAACTCCTCTCAATTCCAAGACCTTCTGGGACATGGACAAAGTCATTTCTGATGGTGTTAAAAAGGGACAACACATCTATCATATCCTCAAAATTCACAATCTTGATGTTAGCTCCTCAACCGTCTATCGACATATCCGAAAAGGATATCTATCTATCGCTCCTATTGACCTAGTCAGAGCCGTTAAATTTAAAGAAAGACGAAAAAGTAATCTACCTTCCATCCCTAAAGAAGATAAAAAAGACCGTTCCTATGAGGATTTTCAAAACTATTTAGTCCTTAACCAACTAAACTCTTGGCTGGAAATGGATACAGTTATGGGCAGAATGGGAGGTAAAGTCCTACTCACCTTCAATCTATCTTTCTGTAATTTTATCTTCGCTAGGATTCTGGAAAATAAAACTGCCCTTGAGGTTACCAAACACCTCTATGATATTAAGAATACCCTTCACGAAGCTGACAAAGATTTCTTCCAACTCTTTCCTGTCATTCTGACCGATAATGGTGGAGAGTTTGCCAGGGTTGATGACATCGAAATGGATGTTCGAGGAGAGAGTAAGCTCTTCTTTTGTGACCCTAATCGCTCTGACCAGAAAGGGAGAATTGAGAAAAATCACACGATGATTCGCGACATTCTACCTAAGGGAACTTCCTTTGACAACTTAACTCAAGAGGACATCAATCTCGTCTGTTCTCATGTCAACAACGTCAAACGTGCTGCTTTAAATGGAAAGTCAGCCTATGAAATCTTTGCTTTTACTTACGGAGAAGAGATTCCTAAGCTTCTGGGCATTTCTAAAATACCTGCAGAAGACGTCTGTCAGTCGTCTAAATTACTCCAACATAAGTTCTAAAAATTAACCTTCAACCCCATTCAAACGTCTCACACTAACTTCCACCATAGCGGAACTTAATCTGAAACGCTTTCAGATGAGAGGATTTTGTGCGCTCTTTTTTTCGATTCCTTTCGGCTACAAAAGCGATGAAATCAAGCATTAGTAAAACCAGTGGAACTTACCCTGACACGGTTTTCCACTGGTTTTTAGGATTTTTATCAGATTAACTTCCACTTTTATTGGCGATGGAAGTTAGTTTGGGAATTTAGCAGAGCCTGAAATTTACTTTCAGGACTCATTTTTTTATTTGATTTTTTCTTCTTCGTAATCACCATTGCTACAAACGATCTGCTTACCGCCACCACGGACTTTTTTCTCCATGAGGAAGTTTCCACATTTTGGACAATTTCGGCCAACAGGCTTGTCCCAAGAAGTAAATTCACATTCTGGATAGCGATTGCAACCATAGAAGATACGATTACGCTTGGTTTTTCGTTCAATAATTTGACCTTGATGACAGCTTGGACACTCAACACCAATCTCTTTCACGATAGCCTGTGTATGACGGCAATCTGGGAAATTGCTACAAGCATAAAACTTACCAAAACGACCAAGTTTAATGACCATCGGACTGCCACACTCTTCACAATCAAATCCTGCTGGCTCATCCTTGATTTGGATTTTTTCCATTTCCTCTTCGGCTTTGGCAACCTCCTTAGAGAAGGGTTTGTAAAATTCATCAATGACTCGTTGCCACTGCTCTTTTCCAACTTCGACATCATCCAGTTTACCTTCCATTTCTGCTGTAAAGGTTACATTGACGATATCAGGGAAATATTCAACGATGAGCTTGTTAACAATTTCTCCCAACTCTGTCGGTTCAAAACGCTTGGCTGCCAAACGCACATAATAGCGCTTTTGAATAGTTTCAATGGTAGGTGCATAAGTTGATGGACGTCCAACACCATTTTCTTCCAAGGTCTTAATCAGTGTTGCTTCCGAATATCGGGCTGGTGGTTGAGTGAAGTGTTGCTCAGGCTTACTATTGACCTGCTTGACGACATCACCAACTGCCATATCCGGCAACATCTTATTCTTATCTGAATCATTGTAAATAGCCAAGTAACCATCAAATTTAACCTGACTACCATTCGCTGCAAATTGAACTCCATTTTGAGAAAGCTTCACAGCCATGGTATCAAAGATAGCACCCGTCATCTGACTCGCTACAAAGCGATTCCAGATAAGTGTATAAAGCTTAAGTTGGTCTTTATCTAAGTATTTAGCGATCTTTTCAGGTGTATTAAAGACACTTGATGGGCGAATAGCCTCATGGGCATCCTGAGCACCAGTCGCATTCTTTACCTTGCTGCCATGCTTAGAATACTTACTGCCAAAACGTTCGTTAATGTAGTTTGCAGCTTCATTTTGAGCAACTGGACTGATACGAGTCGAGTCTGTACGCATATAGGTGATCAAACCTTGGACGCCCGTACCGATATTAATCCCTTCATAGAGTTGCTGGGCAACCATCATAGTCTTTCGAGTACGGAAATTGATTTTATTAGCTGCATCCATCTGCATAGTTGAGGTAGTATAAGGGAGTGGAGCGTTACGCTTGCGTTCTTTTTTATCTACCTGATCAACTGTAAAGTCTTTGCTGGATAGATGAGACAAGACTTCTTTGACCTCTTCATTGCTTGTCAATTTCATCTTCTTGCCATTCATTCCATAGAAGGATGCTTGGAATTGCTTAGTCCCCTTTTTAAAGACTCCATCAATAGTCCAATATTCTTCTGGTTGAAATGCATTAATCTCATTTTCACGGTCAATGATTAACTTGAGCGCAACAGACTGAACACGGCCAGCTGACAAGCCCTTTTTGACCTTCTTCCAAAGAATTGGTGAAATGGAATAACCTACCAAACGGTCCAAAACACGACGAGCTTGTTGGGCATCCACCAAATCCATGTCAATCTTACGAGGCTCTTTAAAAGCATTTTTTACCGCATCCTTGGTAATCTCGTTGAAAACAACACGGTTAGCATCATTTTCATCTAGATTGAGAATATGAGCCAAATGCCAAGAAATTGCTTCTCCTTCGCGGTCCGGGTCACTTGCGAGAAAGACTTTATTGGCTTTTTTAGCTTCTTTTTTCAAGTCATTGATCAGAGGACCTTTCCCACGAATATTGATATATTGGGGTTCATAATTATTTTCTACATCGACTGACATACTGGATTTTTTCAAATCACGAATATGACCAACACTGGCTAAAACCTTATAATTTCTACCTAGGTATTTTTCAATCGTTTTAGCCTTTGCAGGCGACTCCACAATTACTAGATTTTTTTTAACTGTTGATTTTTTCTTCTTTGTTGCCGTAGCCACAGTATCACACCTTTTCAAAGTAATAAACTTTATAAAGTGTAAACCATTTTTAAAAACCTGTCAAGACTTAACTCCTATATATAGAAGAAAAGTTTAACCGATAAAACCTTGCTAGTTCTTAAAATTCAAATTCTGCTAGCACATCCTGACCACTTGAAACAAGTTTTGCGCCTTCCTGAACCAAGTGATGACAACCATCTGAACGACCATCTAAAATGCTACCTGGAATAGCAAAGACATCTCTTCCTTCTTCCATAGCTCGCTCACAGGTAATCAAACTACCAGATCTCATCTTTGCCTCAGCAACGATGACACCTATACATAGGCCAGCAATGATTCGATTTCTTGCTGGAAAGTGATATTTCAAAGGTTCTTCACCCGGTCCATATTCACTCAGTAGCAAATGATATTCACCGATGTAGTCCTGCAATCGTTTATTGGAACGTGGATAGTAAACATCCAAGCCAGTCCCAATGACTGCAATGGTTTTTCCACCACCTTGAAGAATAGACATATGAGCTGCAGTATCAATCCCTCTAGCAAGCCCACTCACAATCACCAGCTCATTCTCCAGTTCTTCAATAACCTTACGGACTGATTTTGTCCCTGTTTGACTACAAGAGCGACTGCCCACAACTGCAATCTTAGGTAACTTTAAGAGATTTAAATCGCCCTTATAAAATAACAATACTGGAGCATCATAGATTTCACTGAGAGCAAAGGGATAGACATCGTCTAGGATGGAAAAAGAGGGAAATTTTTCAAAGTCACTTCTTAATCTCTCCATACTTTCGAAGGTGAGTTTATGGTAACGTTCCATAAAAACCACTGGATTTCGACACTCTGATGCTTCTGCTATCGTTTCTAGGGTTAATTCTTGATCATAGATTTCTCCATATTGAAGAACCTTTAACACTTGTTGATTACTTAGACCTGCTTGTTTCAACTTATAAATCTCAAAATTATCAATCTTAATCTTCATGATAGACTCCTTGTTTTTCTCTCTATCTATTTATTCGTAAAAAAGAAAAAAACTTCCCAACAAATTGACTTGTTTAGAAAGTTTCTATTATTAATAATGAAAATTTTAGTAATCAGGACGAAGAACTCCGGTGACAGTTGCCTTGGTTGCTTCGTAATCCCCATCAATAACAACCTTGATAATGCGTTTAGCATCCTCTTCAGGCGCAGGAACCAAAGGTAGACGAGTAGGCCCAGCTTCGAATCCCATATAGTTGAGTACTGCCTTAACAGGTGCCGGACTCGGGTAAGAGAATAGAGCATTAACTTTAGGAATAAATTTACGTTGAATAGCTGCCGCTTTCTTCATATCACTTTCTTCGATTGCAGTGAACATTTCATGCATCTCATCCCCATTTGTGTGGGAAGCAACAGATATAACTCCGTCTGCACCAAGGTTCATAGCATGGAAGGCATCTCCATCCTCACCAGTGTATACCAAGAATTCTTCTGGCTTATGCTCAATCAAATAAGCCATATTGGCAAGGCTTGTACATTCCTTAACACCAATGATATTCGGATGTTCCGCCAAACGAAGTAAGGTATCTGGAGTCATTTCTACAACTACACGACCTGGAATGTTATAGATTATAATAGGCAAATCAGATGCGTCTGCAATAGCTTTAAAGTGTTGGTACATACCTTCTTGGGATGGTTTATTGTAGTAAGGAACAATCGCAAGACCAGCCGCAAAACCGCCAAACTCTGCTACCTCTTTGACGAACTCAATAGAGTCTCGTGTATCATTGGTACCAACACCAGCGATTAAAGGAACACGGCCATTGACAACCTTTTGAACAGCCGCAAACAACTGCAACTCCTCATCGTGAGTTAGAGTCGGACTCTCAGCAGTTGTTCCTGCTAGGAGAATTCCGTCTGTATGATGTGCTAATAAATGTTCAATCAACTTTGGAATGGCATCGAAATTGATTGACCCATCTTCATGAAAAGGAGTAATAAAGGCCGTGATAATTTTACAATCTTTTAAATCTTGATAAGACATACAAAACACCTCTCTATTTTAAAGAAGGAGTTCAAATGAACTCCTACACATTATTTCAATTCAAATTTTAATTCAGTTGTTGGGCGTACTAGACCACGTTCGTGAAGTGTTTCTGCGATTTGAACTGAGTTCCAAGCAGCACCTTTTAGAAGATTGTCTGAAACTACCCACATATGAATACCTTTTTCTGCATCCAAGTCTTTACGGATACGTCCAACAAATGTATCACGTGAACCAACAGCATTTACTGCTTGAGGATAGATTTGGTGAGCAACGTCGTCTTCAAGGACAGCACCTGGGAAGGCAGCAATCGCAGCTTTCACTTCGTCAATTGGTGCCACTTCTTTAGTTTCAATGTAGACTGACTCAGAGTGAGCTGACAAGACTGGAATCCGCACACATGTTGCTGATACGGCAATGCTATCGTCTTCCATGATTTTCTTGGTTTCATTGGTCATCTTCATTTCTTCGTAAGTGTAGTCATTATCAGTGAAAACATCAATTTGTGGAAGAGCATTGAAGGCAATTGGATAGTGTTTCTTATCGCCACCTGAAGGCAAGATTTCCGCATGCACATCACGTGGATTAACACCGTCATTCAAGACTTCACGAAGCTCACGTTGGGTTTCAAGAATTGCTCCCATACCAGCACCTGAAACTGCTTGATAAGTTGATACGATGATACGGTCCAAGCCCCATTTTTGACGGACTGGCTCAAGAGCCACCATCATTTGAATTGTTGAACAGTTAGGACAAGAGATGATTCCGTTGTGAGCATCAAGGGCGTGAGCATTCACTTCAGGAACAACCAATGGTACATCTGGATTTTGACGGAAGTAAGAAGTGTTATCTACGATGACTGCTCCTGCTTTTACAGCATAAGGTGCGTATTTTGCAGAAGTTGATCCACCAGCTGAGAAGAGAGCTATATCAACCCCTTCAAAAGCATCTTCTGTTGTTTCCTCGATGGTCACATCTTGACCTTTGAATTGTAAGACCTTTCCTGCAGAACGTGCAGACGCAAGGTAACGAATCTTATCGATCGGAAGAGTTGATTCTTCCAACATTTTGATCATTTGAGCACCAACTGCACCCGTAGCGCCGACAACAGCAACTGTGTATCCCATAACAAACCTCTTTCGGAATTTTCTAAAAATTTCTATAATAGAAACATTATACTACTTTTTACCAAAATTGAAAAGTATTTTTCCTATCTATTTTCTGAAATTGACAAGAAAAGGCGGTGGGACAGAAATCGATAGACAAAGTCTCGATTTCGTAGTCCCAGCCCCGCGAGGATGATTAGGAGCTTTTTGGAGTCTAAAAGACGAACAAAAAGTTCAATCAGCTACCGCGTCAAAGTTTGATTGCTAATAAAAAATGAGGTCAGGCTCTTTTGTCCCAACCTCTTCTACTATTCATAAAATTGTTTATAGGGTTTATTAAAGGCTTCTAAGATATCTGATGGAGTTTCTGCATAAGATTTTATCTCTGTCAAATTCCCTTTAACAATAATTCTCTCAACTGCATTAGCATCTTCACAGGTTACCAAGGTAATCTCTTTAATCCCATCACGATCGTCAATTACATCTACGCGATCAGGAGTTACAATTTTAACTTCTTCAATCTCGTATGTATAGACTTTTTCTTTATCAGTGAGATAAATTTTCATCCCTTTCTCAGCACGAGCAAGAGGAGAGAATAATTTCTTGTCTGCATTTTCACCTGCAAAGATACGGTGACTTGCTAGAGAATAATTTCCTTCCCCCATTACCTGATTGGCTTTCATTGTCCCAGCACCATAAAAAAGGTTAACATTATCGAGTCCCTTAAATATTGGTAGATTCATTTCAAGCTCGGGAATAGCAATCCCTCCAATTACCGGAAGTTGCTGGGAATTCCACTGAGCTGATAAGACAGCCTCCGAGGAAAGTGATTTTACAGAGTCAAAATCGAAATTTCCTTCTGTTTCTTTGTTCTCTTTAATCTCTTCCTTGGTCACCTGACTGACCTGATACTTATTAGTGTTCCAAATCATGAACATATCACGAATATTGGCATTGAAGATTAAAGCGATGGATAACAAGATTAGAAATCCTGCCAATATGTTAATCAGTAGATTCTTACGTTTATTTTTTTTACTTTGATTCTTTTTTTGAGACATTATGCTTCACTTTCTGTTTCCTGTTCTGCCCCAACTTCTTCTTTTTCTGCTGCTGCAACACTTGTAAAAGTCACAATCTTAGCATCTTGATCTAGACGCATCACTTTTACTCCCATAGTTGAACGCCCCGTTTGTGAAATATTGTCTACATTTGTTCGAATCATGACACCTGTGTCAGTGATAATCATCAAGTCTTCGTCACCGTTTACTGTTAAGAGACCAGCCAGAGGACCATTTTTTTCAGTAATATTGGCTGTTTTCATTCCCTTACCGGCACGACCTTTTGTTGGGTATTCAGTCGCAACTGTGCGCTTACCGTATCCTTTCTCAGTAATGATAAGGACTTCATCTTGATCAGTAATCACTCTCGCTCCAACTACAGCATCACCTTCACGAAGTTTTACCCCTTTAACACCAGTGGCAATACGACTCATACTACGAACTGAAGACTGATTGAAACGAACTGCATAACCTAATCTGGTTCCGATGATGATATCTGTGTCTTTTTCAGTTAGTAAGACATTAATCAACTCATCCTCATCTTTCAGATTTAAGGCTTTGAGACCATTTTGACGAATGTTTGCAAATTCTTTAACGCTGGTTCTCTTAACAATACCAGCACGAGTCGTAAAGAAGAGGTAAGCATCGTCACTACGTTCTGACTCAACATTGATAATGGTTTGAATGCTTTCATCTTCGTCTAGTTTCAAAAGATTGACAACTGGCAAACCTTTTGCTGTACGACCGTATTCTGGAATTTCATATCCCTTAAGACGATAAACACGTCCTTTATTAGTAAAGAATAGCAAATGATCGTGAGTGCTGGTTGAAACCAATTCACGCACAAAGTCATCGTCCTTAACTCCAGTTCCTTGAACGCCTCGTCCACCACGTTTTTGAGCTGTAAATTCGTCTTGGTCCAAACGTTTGATATAACCTTTATTTGATAGAGTGATGAGAACATCAGACTCTTCAATCAAGTCTTCATCTTCAAGCGTCAAGACTTCACCAACCATCAACTCAGTACGACGTGGATCGCCAAACTTACGTTTGACCTCATCCAATTCTTCCTTGATGATTTGCGCTACGCGTTCTGGTTTTGCAAGAATGTCTGCCAAGTCAGCAATCAAGGCAATGAGTTCATCATATTCCGACTGAATCTTGTCACGTTCCAAACCTGTCAAACGACGTAGACGCATATCGAGAATTGCTTGACTTTGACGTTCAGATAACTTAAACTTGCTCATCAATTCAGCTTGGGCTTCTGCATCCGTTTCACTGGCACGAATGATACGAATGACTTCGTCAATGTGGTCCAGAGCAATCAACAAACCCTCTAAGATGTGCGCACGCGCTTCAGCTTTCTCTTTATCAAACTGAGTACGACGAGTCACCACTTCTTTTTGGTGCTCAATATAAGCATCCAAGATTTGACGAAGAGAGAGAATCTTTGGAACACCATTCTGGATAGCCAGCATGTTAAATCCAAAGCTAGTTTGCATTTGAGTCATCTTGAACAAGTTGTTCAAGATAACATTGGCAGAGGCATCACGCTTCACTTCGATAACAAAGCGAACACCCTCACGGTTAGATTCGTCACGAACAGCTGTGATTCCTTCAATACGTTTTTCTTGAACTAAACGCACAATATGCTCATGGACTTTAGTCTTATTAACCATGTATGGAAATTCTGTTACAACGATACGTTCTCGACCAGTTTTTGTTTCCTCGATTTCTGTGCGGGAACGAAGAACAATGGAGCCTTTTCCTGTTTCATAGGCCTTATGAATCCCTGATTTCCCCATAACAAGGGCACCAGTTGGGAAGTCAGGCCCAGGGAGTACTTCCATTAATTCTTTGGTTGTAACTTCTGGATTATCCATAACCAACTTCACTGCATCAATGGTTTCACCCAAGTTATGTGGCGGAATATTGGTCGCCATACCAACGGCAATCCCTGTAGCACCATTGACCAAAAGATTTGGGAAACGAGCTGGTAGAACAACAGGTTCACGTTCATTGGCATCATAGTTATCTACAAAATCAACGGTGTTTTTATTGATATCACGAAGCATCTCAAGTGCAATCTTGCTCATGCGCGCTTCAGTATAACGCTGAGCTGCAGCACCATCACCATCCATGGAACCAAAATTCCCATGCCCATCTACAAGCATGTAACGGTAACTCCACCATTGAGCCATACGAACCATAGCTTCGTAGATAGATGAGTCACCGTGCGGATGGTATTTACCCATGACATCCCCTGTAATACGAGCAGATTTCTTATGAGGTTTATCTGGTGTCACACCCAATTCGTTCATACCGTATAGAATACGACGATGAACTGGTTTCAAACCATCTCGAACATCAGGAAGGGCCCGCGATACGATAACACTCATGGCGTAGTCAATAAAGCTGGTCTTCATCTCCTTTGTCAGATTGACATTCACTAAATTTTTATCTTGCATTAACAAATGCCTCATTTCACTATTAGTAACTAGTTATATTATACCATAGTTTGTCACTTATTTCAGTGTTACAATACGACTAAAACGTTTACATAGCCAAGTGGATGTTATATCCGTGACAAAGCTATTAAAAAGTGATACAATGAAACTAAACGGGGGAAGCCCTTAAAAAATAAAGGAGATGTTTAGACAAATGACAGTTACTAAACAACACAAAAAAGTTATCCTTGTCGGTGACGGTGCCGTAGGATCATCATACGCTTTTGCTCTTGTTAACCAAGGAATTGCCCAAGAACTTGGTATCATTGAAATTCCTCAATTACACGAAAAAGCTGTTGGTGACGCTCTTGACCTTAGCCACGCCCTTGCTTTCACTTCACCTAAAAAAATCTATGCAGCTGAATACGCTGACTGTGCGGACGCTGACCTTGTAGTTATCACTGCTGGTGCTCCTCAAAAACCAGGTGAAACTCGTCTTGATCTTGTTGGTAAAAACCTTGCAATCAACAAATCAATCGTAACACAAGTTGTTGAATCAGGATTTGACGGTATCTTCCTTGTAGCTGCTAACCCAGTTGACATTTTGACATACTCTACATGGAAATTCTCAGGATTCCCTAAAGAACGTGTTATCGGTTCAGGTACTTCTCTTGACTCAGCTCGTTTCCGTCAAGCCCTTGCTGAAAAATTGGATGTAGACGCTCGTTCAGTTCACGCCTACATCATGGGTGAACACGGTGACTCAGAATTTGCCGTTTGGTCACACGCTAACATTGCTGGTGTTAACCTTGAAGAATTCCTTAAGGACACTCAAAACGTTCAAGAAACTGAATTGATCGAATTGTTCGAAGGTGTTCGTGACGCTGCTTACACAATCATCAACAAAAAAGGTGCAACATACTACGGTATCGCCGTTGCTCTTGCTCGTATCACAAAAGCAATCCTTGATGATGAAAATGCAGTACTTCCACTTTCTGTATTCCAAGAAGGCCAATACGGAATCAAAGACGTCTTCATCGGTCAACCAGCTGTTGTTGGAGCACACGGTATTGTACGTCCAGTGAACATCCCATTGAACGATGCTGAAACTCAAAAAATGCAAGCTTCAGCAAAAGAATTGCAAGCTATTATTGATGAAGCTTGGAAAAACCCTGAATTCCAAGCAGCTTCAAAAAACTAATTTATGTTAGAAAAAATGTCTAGACGATTTGTCTAGACATTTTTATATTTCATTACTTTATTTCATTTGAGCAAAAGCTGCTTCTGCATCTGCGTTACTAATCGCACCTAATTGAATCTTAGCAATTTTACCCTGTGAATCAATTAGATACTCTGTAGGGATGCTTCGAATTTGATAATCTTGAAAAACAGCTCCTTTTGTATCATATAAAACAGGGATGTCTTTATAACCTTGTTCTTCAAACCACTTTGGAAATTGGTCTATCGTTTTTTCACCTTGAAGCCCTGGCGCAATGACAGATAAAATTTCGAAATCACGATCTTCCTTAGCAGCAAGCTCCATCAATTCTGGCATACTCTTCTTACATGGTCCACACCAAGATGCCCAAAATTTAAGATAAACTTTTTTACCTTTAAAATCAGATAATTTCACTTCTTTTCCATCCATCGATTGAAGCGTAAAGTCCGGTGCTTCTGCTCCTACAGCCACTTGCTTCACAGTTGCTTGCTGCTGTGTTTGAGTCGTTTGATTTTCCTGACTTGATTTTTTTTCTTCTTTGCCACAAGCAATCAGAAGAAAGAGAGATAAGAAACTAAGTCCAAAATAGATAATTTTTTTCATAGATAACTCCTTTTATCCTAACATTCCAGATAAGATATTTAATTGTCCCAACATTAATAAAATTCCCATGAGAATGATCAATAAACCACCAATTTTCTTCAATAAAAGTATGTGGGATTTGATTCTACTAAAATAAGGCATGACAAGACCTGATGCCAAGGCTAGAACTAAAAATGGAAGCGCCATTCCGAGAGTGTAAATGAGGGTGAATAAGGCTCCCTGAAGAGCTCCATTTCCTCCTGAGGCAGCCAGTGCTAAAACAGAACTTAAAACTGGGCCTATACATGGAGTCCAGCCAAAGCTGAAGCTGATACCCAGTAAAAAGGCCGACAAATATTTGCTAGACTGTTTTTGCTTAAATGTTACTGTTTTTTGTACCTCTAATTTTTGTAAGTGAAGAATTTCCATCTGATGCAAACCCAGTATAATAATCATGATTCCCATGACATAACGGAACCAGTCAGCATAAAGTAAATTCCCAAGGAATCCTGCTCCAAATCCAAGAATAAAGAAGATGAGAGAGATCCCCGCAATGAAACAGAGTGTCCGAATCAATCCTGACCAGGCAACATCTTTACCCAAAAAACGAAATGTCCTTGACTCCTCTTGATCATCTAGCAGAACACCTGCGTAGACTGGTAACAAGGGAAAGATACAGGGAGAAAAGAATGACAAGACTCCAGCTATAAAGACAGAAATAAAAAATAAAATACTTTCCAATTAAGAACCTTCTTTCATATAGTTATCTTTTATTTTACTATAAAAGAAAACGTTTGTAAGAAATCCGCTACGCAAATTTATTTTCAACTTGAAAGAATCAAAAAAGGAGCTCAGCTCCTTTTTTGATTAATAAGTTCCCTCTTCACCTTGACTTGTCAAGATTACAGGCCCATCTTTAGTAATAACAAACTGATGCTCGTACTGACATGATAGTCCACCATCGATTGTTTTATGTGCCCAGCCTGTTTTCATATCTGTATCGATTTCCCAATCACCTGTATTGATCATAGGTTCGATTGTCAAAACCATGCCTTCACGAAGGCGGAGACCGCGACCTGCGATACCATAGTTAGGAACCATTGGTTCTTCATGCATAGTTGGACCAACACCGTGTCCTACAAGATCACGAACAACGCCGTAACCACGACTTTCAGCATATTCCTGAATAGCAGCTCCAATATCTCCAATACGGTTTCCTACAACAGCTTTTTCAATACCAATGTACATAGCTTCCTTGGTCACGTCCATTAAGTTTTTAACTTCTTCTGACGGTTTACCAACAGCGTATGCCCAACAAGAATCTGCCAAGCCGCCCGTAAAGTTTTGAGTATATTTTTTCATCTGCTCAACGTTGTTAAAGTTGAGTTTAGAAACATTGAGGTCAGACTTAGCGATTGGCCCACCAAGAACCATATCAACCTTCAGCAAATCGCCTTCCTTCAAAATATAGTGGCGTGGAAAAGCATGGGCTACTTCGTCATTGAGTGAACAGCAAGTGGCATAAGGATAATCCATCATTGCCCCATCAACACCGATTTGTAGTGGAAGGAAATTTTCTTCTTTACAACGACGACGCACATATTCTTCTACTTCCCACATATCTACACCTGGTTTGATGATGTCACGCAAACCGATGTGAATACTGGCAAGAAAATCGCCAGCTTTATCCATTGCTTCGATTTCTCTAGCTGATTTTAATGTAATCATGTTTTCTCCTAGTTTTAATTAATTTTTACAGTAACATTTGCTTTTGATACGATTTGATGATTGATATAAATGTCATAGTCAATAATAGCTGATCTTCTTGTATGATGAATAATTCTAGCCTGAATCCGCAAGGTATCATCAATCTGAACAGCTTGTAAGAAATAAATCAACATTTGTTCAATGATAAGGTTACGTCCGCTATTCACAACCAGATCTTGCGTCATATGGGTCAATATTTCCGAAAGAACTCCATTTGCAAGGACTCCATTTTTTTCCAACATAAATGGTTCAACCGTAATGACAACTTCGTCATGGTGGTAAGATAACTTCTGACCAACCTGTTCTGAAAATGTTGGTAAAGCTGAAACTTGAGAGCGACTCATCTTTTCCATGACATCCCGTCTAGTAATGACACCAAGTAAGGTTTGATTGCTTCTCACAACAGGTACCATTTCAAAGTCTTCAGCAATCATTCTCTGGCTAACGTTAGCGATATTCGTCGCTAAACCAGTCATATAGACTGTCCTTGTCATGACCTTATCTATCGTTGTACCAGGTGATTTATCTCCAGCATCACGCATAGTAACTACACCAACAACAACCTGATGCTGATTGATGACAGGGAAACGGCTCGTTCTATTCTTACGAACCAAGTCTAAATAATCTTTGACAGTATCCGTTTCCTGTAGAAAACCATATTCATGACTGGTACGATAGATTTTTTCAACCGTTAAAATATCTGTTTTAATCTGAACATTAGACAAAGCTCTATTGATCATAGTCGCAATTGTAAATGTATCATGTTTACTGCGCAATACTGGAATATTTTTTTTATTAGCATGGTTCAAAACATCTTCATGAACTTCAAATCCACCTGTTACCAAGACAGCATTTTCATTTTCAAGTGCTAATAACTGAATACGTGTTCGATCTCCTACGATAAGTAAGCCGCCATCATGAAGATAAGAAAGAATATTCTTTTCAGTCATCGCTCCAATGGAGAATTTACTAAATTCTCTATCCAATCCAGTTTGACCAGCTAAAACTTCCGAGCCTGTGACTTCTGCAATTTCTGCGAACGTTAATCTCTCAATAGCTACTTTTTTTGACTTTACACGTACTGTTCCACTTCGAGGACGTGTTTCAACAAGTCCCCTATTTTCAGCTTCTTTGATAGCTCGATATGCCGTACCATCACTTACTCCCAGCCGATTTGAAATACTACGAACACTGACACGCTTCCCAACTGGTAATTCTTCCAAGTAGGCTAATATTTCTTGGTGTTTACTCATTTAGATTTCCTTTTGTATAACGGAATTCTAGATAATCCCGCATCTTTCGGGTATAACGATCGCTACCTTTAAAACGACGATAAAGAACAAAATTTGATTTCTCTGCTACTTTCTGACTAGCAACATTTTCTAGATGTGTCACAATCGAAAGTTGCTTCAATGCAAACTCGTTCATGGATAAATCTCGTAATTTGGTAACTGCTTCAGTCATATAACCCTGAGACCAATAGTTTTTCTTTAAAAAATAGCCAATTTCTGCTTCTTTCTTAATTTCATCAAGCTTTTCAAACTTGATAGCTCCAATCATTCTTTGCTCTTTTTTATCACAAATAGCCCAAATCCCCAAAGGTGATTTCATAAAATAATTGGCAAGAGCATACTGACTTTCTTCAATACTTGCTTGTGTAGGAAAGATAAATTGAAGATTTTCAGGATCTGATGCAAGTTGATGAAAATCATCTACATCTGTAAAAAAGAAGGGACGGAAATATAAACGTTCCGTCTCATAGAAAGAAAATTTTGCTAATTTAGTCCAGATATTCATTGCAATCCTCAAATTGCTAATCTTCGATTAGCTCAATATCTGCTCCAAGATTACGCAATTTTTCGATAATATTCGAGTAGCCTCGAAGGATGAATTCAACATTGGTAATCTCTGTTTTTCCTTCAGCCATCAAGCCAGCAATAACTAAGGCAGCTCCAGCACGTAGGTCTGTTGCCTTAACTTTTGCACCCTGCAAAGGATTTCCACCCTTATAAAGTATGTGGTCGTTTGTTGTTGAAATATCTGCATTCATTTTGGCTAATTCAAAAACATGGTTGACACGTTTTTCATAGATTGTATCAATCAATGTGCCACGACCTTCTGCTTTTAATAGCAATGGAGTAATAGGCTGTTGAAGATCTGTTGCGAAACCTGGATAAGGAGCTGTCTTAATATTAACAGCCTTTAGATTTGTTTGCTCTTCGACGAAAATACTGTCTTCAGAAACAGTCATGTGAACGCCCATTTCTTCAAGTTTAGCAATAAATCCTTCTAAATGCTCATAAAGTACATTATTAATTCGAATCCCATGACCTACTGCAGCTGCCATCGAAATATATGTGCCTGCTTCGATACGGTCAGGGATGACTTGGTGGCGTGTCCCGTGCAAGCTATCCACACCATCAATTATAATCATATCTGTACCTGCTCCACGAATGTGAGCTCCCATATTGTTTAATAATGTAGCCACATCAATGATTTCAGGTTCGCGAGCAGCATTTTCAATAACTGTTCGACCTTTAGCTTTTACTGCTGCTAGCATCGTATTGATTGTTGCACCAACACTAACAGTATCCATATAGATATGCGCACCATGTAGACTTGATCCTTGGGTTGAGAGATTCATATTATCTCCCTCGTAGGTTGTCTTAGCTCCCATAGCTTCAAATGCTTTTAAGTGCAAATCAATCGGACGTGGTCCTAGGTCACACCCTCCAGGCAAACCTACAGTTGCTTCACCAAAACGTCCTAAAAGACTACCATAGAAATAATAAGACGCACGCAAGCTATTAATTTTACCATAAGGCATTGGTTTATTTTGAACACCACGAGGATCAATCTCAAGAACATCTTCATAACGCTTGACACTAGCTCCCATGATTTCCATAATCTCAATAAGACTAGCTACATCAGAGATGTCCGGAACGCAATCCAAAATCACAACATCATCTGATAAAATAATGGCAGGAATCAAGGCAACGACACTATTCTTAGCGCCACTAATCGTAATTTCACCTTTCAATGGTCTCCCACCGTTAATGACAATTTTTTTCATTTTATACTCTTTCACTATTTATTAAGAAGGTCTCACCCTATATTATACCATATTTCTTACTAATAGCCAATCCTATAAAAAAATTAGGCCCAGAACTATCTTGATATTAAAGACGATAACTGTGGTTATAGCAGTTAGAATTATCATACTTATCAAAGCTAGTAACAATCTTCCTAGCCTGTAATTTTAAGGCTTGCAACAAAAATTTTTACTGTACATTTTTTGTTTGCGATTGGGTAAAGAAAGACAGGCTTAATTGGTATATACAATAGTATTCAACTTTTATAAAATAAGAAATTAAACCGATGATATTGTACAAAAATTTTACATAAAAAATCATTCTGGGTATCAGCGTGGGTATCAAAACAAAAAAATAGGCTCCCCGAAAACTCGGAAAGCCTTATTTAATGCTACTTCTAGCTTCCTCGCCTTTACATTTCAAGGCTCGGGATAAAAAGGTTCACTGGACCTTTTTATTTTGCGATTGGGTAAACAGAAACTTGTTTTTTATCGCGACCTTTACGTTCAAAGCGTACTACGCCTTCAACTTTAGCGAACAAAGTATCGTCTCCACCACGTCCAACGTTTACACCTGGATAGATGTGTGTACCACGTTGACGGTAAAGGATTGATCCACCTGTTACAGTTTGTCCGTCAGCTGCTTTAGCTCCAAGACGTTTAGCTTGTGAATCGCGTCCGTTTGATGTAGAACCTCCACCTTTTTTGTGGGCGAAAAGTTGCAAGTTGTTAAGAGTCATTTTTAACATAATGTTTTCCTCCGTGTTAGTTTTCTGTGATAACTCTGGTTTGGACGAACTCAGAAGAGTCCTCCGATAAGGTTGCCATACCTAAGAAAAATGATTCAAAGAATAATTGTGTCATTTCTCTCTGGTGAGAAGGAAGATCTCTGGGAATTTCAACCATAAGATAGCCACCTTCATCTTCGTTTAATTTTAAGATTGGTTCATAGCCTGCAAATTTCTCAATGGAATTGATAAAGTTAATGGCAAGCGTAGAAACCGATGCACACACGACATCAAAGCCGTATTCGCCACTCTCGGCGTGTCCAGTAATTTCCGCACTCCTCAGCTCGCCATCTTCGGCTCTCTCAAAGACTGCTTGTATCATGTGTTCTCCTTAAAATTAAGCGTTGATTGCGTTGATGACAACTTTTGTATATGGTTGACGGTGACCTTGTTTACGGTGGCTACCTTTTTTAGGTTTGTACTTGTAAGTAACAACTTTCTTTTGTTTTCCTTGTTTTTCAACAGTTCCAACTACAGTAGCTCCAGCAACAAGTGGAGTTCCGACAACAGTGTTTTCACCACCAACAAGAACAACTTCGTTAAAAGTAACTTCTTGACCAGCTTCAACGTTCAATTTTTCTACGTAGACTGCTTGACCAACTTCAACTTTAACTTGTTTTCCGCCAGTTTTGATAATTGCGTATGTGCTCATTATGCACCTCCTATGATTTTTTGGGGTTCCCCCCGTATTTTTGTGAAGACTCGCCTAGCATCGTGGGACGAACCACTTACACTTGAAAATCAAGCAACGATGTTCGTGCGGTTGCACAGGATTGTGCATAGTCAACTCTTCAAGTATAGCATGATTCCTAATTTTTGACAAGTATTAATCATCGAATTTAAACTTTTTCTCCAACATTTTTCCTCCAAGATGCAAAAAGCATACTTAGATAAAAAATACTCATCATGATTGGAATCCCTAAAATTGTTTTTTCTTTATAAGAAATACTCAGATAAGCTGATACAATAACTCCGAGAACGAAGCTAGATAGTAGACTGACAAAGATAAGACCTTCTCGTAAAAAAGGAGTATGTTTTGTGCGAACATATTCCCCAAACGCTAACATGGTTCGTTTGATATTACCAGTCATAAAAGCATTGTTATATGCGATTCCTGAAACTTCTCCAAATGCTGTTGTTACAAGTCCCATACAAAAGGCTAATGGTGGTACTATGTATATATTATCAACCGTCAAGGGAACAAATCCTATAATCAAAGATAAAATTGCTAGTGGAATAAGGGATAGAATTGGTTTTCTTACAAACCGTAACTTTTCTTTATAGACTGTCAAGAGGAAAACACCTACCATAAAGGAAATCAAGGTCATTACCTTGGCACTGGCATCTGAAACATTGTCTTGAATGAGACCAACGGAAAGGAAAACGACATTACCCGTTTGACCTGCAACTAGAGTATTCCCACGTATGATAAAGGTATAGGCATCTACATAGCCCGCACAAAAAGTCAAAAAAAGCGCCAATCTTTTTGAATGACGAGAAATTTTTCTCATAGGTAATAATCTCATACTACACTCCTATTTTTTCTGAATCTATTGTACCATTTTTTGATGAAAATTCGAAGTGTCAAATAAAAGAATTGTCTCCCTTTGGCTAGTTTAGTCTATCTGTGATATAATGAAAGCAGTTATTACTTGTAAAAAAGGAGATTTCATGCTTAAACTTGGTATTATCGGTACTGGTGCGATCAGTCACTACTTTATAGAAGCTGCTCATGCTAGTCAGGAATTCCAGTTGGTCGCTGTTTATTCAAGAAAGCTTACGACTGCCCAGCAATTTGCTAGTTCCTATACAGATGTTAGTCTATTTGATAATTTAGAGGATTTCTTCCAGTCTGAATTTGATGTTGTCTACATCGCAAGTCCCAATTCTCTGCATTATAGTCAGTCTAAAAAGGCCTTATCTGCTGGTAAACATGTTATCCTTGAAAAACCGGCTGTGACTCAACCCCAAGAATGGCAAGAGTTAATTCAAATAGCTCAGGAGAATCATCGTTTTATCTTTGAAGCAGCCCGTAACTATCATGAGGAATCCTTCACAACTATTAAAAACTTTTTAGTAGATAAGGAGGTTTTAGGTGCAGACCTCAACTTTGCCAAGTATTCTTCTAAGATGCCAGACCTTCTTTCTGGAAACACTCCAAATGTTTTCTCAGACCGTTTTGCTGGTGGGGCTCTCATGGACTTAGGTATTTACCCAATCTATGCTGCGGTTCGCTTATTTGGAAAAGCACTCGATGCGACCTATCAAGCTCAACAACTTGACAACACTATTGATTTAAACGGAGATGGTATCTTATCTTATCCCGGTTATCAAGTCCATATCAAGGCTGGTAAAAATATTACTTCTAATCTGCCTTGCGAAATATATACAACAGATGGAACACTGACGCTCAACACTATCGAACACGTTCGATCAGCTATTTTCACTGATCATCAAGGTAATGAAACACATCTACCTATTCAGCAAGCACCTCACACCATGACTGAGGAGGTCGCTGCTTTTGCTAACATGATCAAGCAGCCAAACCTAGAACTTTACCAAGCTTGGTTGGATGATGCAACACACGTCCATAAGCTACTCTACACCATGCGCCAGACTGCTGGCATTAGATTTGAGGCAGAAAAATGAAAACCAAACTACCTAAAGAATGGCAAGAGCTAACCGAACAACTCGGCTTTCAAGAATTCACACCCATTCAAACTCAGCTTTTTGATCCGATTTTAGACGGCCAAACCCTCCTTGGAGTCAGTCCAACAGGAACTGGTAAGACCCTTGCTTATCTCCTACCAAGTCTTCTTCGTCTCCAAAAGAAAAAAGCACAGCAACTCTTGATCTTGGCACCTAATACCGAACTTGCTGGACAAATTTTTGAGGTAACCAAAACGTGGGGGGAAGCTATTGGCTTGACTGCTCAGCTCTTTCTGTCAGGTTCGAGTCAGAAACGCCAAATTGAACGACTAAAAAAAGGACCAGAAATTTTGATCGGAACTCCCGGTCGTATCTTCGAACTGATCAAATTGAAAAAAATCAAGATGATGAATGTGGAGACTATCATTCTTGATGAGTTTGACCAGTTGCTAGATGATTCTCAAATCCACTTTGTAGAAAAGATTACCCACTACGCACCTCGCGACCACCAACTCATTTACATGAGTGCGACTACCAAATTTGATCAAGATAAGATTGCGCCTAACACGCGCACCATCGACCTCTCTGATCAAAAGTTGGATAACATTCAACACTTCTACATGCAAGTAGACCAACGTCATCGAGTAGATATGCTTAGAAAACTGGCAAATGTCGAAGACTTCCGCGGACTGGTATTCTTCAATAGCTTGTCAGACCTTGGAAGTGCTGAGGAAAAATTGCAGTATCGTGATGTTTTAGCTGTTTCACTAGCTAGCGATGTCAACGTCAAATTTAGAAAAGTTATCTTAGAAAAATTCAAAGATAATCAGCTAACACTACTTCTTGCGACAGACCTTCTAGCTCGTGGTATCGACATTGATAGCCTGGAATGTGTGCTCAACTTTGACGTCCCTAGAGATATTGAAACCTATACTCACCGTGCTGGACGTACAGGTCGTATGGGCAAAGAGGGCTATGTTATCACACTTGTAACTCATCCCGAAGAAATCAAAAAACTAAAGAAATTTGCAAGTGTACGTGAAATTGTTTTGAAAAATCAAGAACTCTATATCAAATAAGGTTGGCAATTGCCAACCTTTTTCTTACCCCCAGGTAATTTCTAAGCGATAGTTTGCAAATGGATTTCCTTCTTTGTTTTGTAGTTGATAGGCTAGTTCAATCTTTTGTTGTTCAACTTGATAATGGCTTGTTTGGATGATAAACTCCTGTATCCCCATTGGTGTAGGAATATAGGCTAAACTATCAGAATCCTTGAGAAAACGCATGATGGTCTTAGGATTGGAAAATCGAGACATCACTAACTCTGTATCATTAAACTTGAGTACCACTTTTTCCTTCTCTTCATTGTAAAAAAGGAGATAGGAAAAATCACCTTTCTCACGTAACTCAACGTCATAAAGTTGGTCGATCACTTCCAATTGTTCATCAAATTGGATGGTATTTCTCATTCGAATCTTCACTTCAAGTCCTCTTTCTTCACTCTTATCCTACTATTTTACCAAAAACTGTAGCTTTTTGCTATAATGGTTTTATGAATGAAAAAGTATTTCGTGACCCTGTTCACAATTATATCCACGTTAACAATCAAGTCATTTACGACTTAATCAATACCAAAGAATTTCAACGGCTTCGTCGTATCAAGCAGCTCGGAACATCCAGTTATACCTTTCATGGTGGAGAACATAGTCGTTTCTCTCACTGTCTAGGTGTTTACGAGATTGCACGTCGAATCACCGAGATTTTTGAGGAAAAGTATCCTAAAGAATGGGATTCCTCGGAGTCCCTCCTAACCATGACTGCAGCCCTCCTTCATGACTTAGGACATGGTGCCTACTCGCATACCTTTGAAAATCTCTTTGATACCGATCATGAGGCGATTACGCAGGAAATTATCCAAAGCCCCGAAACAGAGATTCACCAGGTTCTTTTACAAGTAGCTCCAGACTTCCCTGAAAAGGTAGCTAGTGTTATAGACCATACTTATCCAAATAAGCAGGTGGTTCAATTGATTTCGAGTCAAATCGATGCAGACCGCATGGACTATCTCTTACGTGACTCCTATTTTACAGGGGCTTCTTATGGGGAATTTGACCTAACACGTATCTTACGAGTTATTCGCCCTATCGAAAACGGAATTGCTTTTCAACGAAACGGGATGCATGCCATCGAAGACTATGTTCTTAGTCGCTATCAAATGTATATGCAGGTATATTTCCATCCAGCAACACGTGCTATGGAAGTACTTCTGCAGAATCTTTTGAAACGTGCTAAAGAACTTTATCCAGGAAACAAGGACTTCTTTACACTTACATCCCCACATCTACTGCCATTTTTCGAAAAAAATGTTAGCTTAGCTGACTATCTATCTTTGGATGACGGAGTTATGAATACCTATTTCCAACTCTGGATGACCAGTTCTGACAAGATTTTAGCTGACCTGTCACAACGCTTTGTCAATCGCAAGGTCTTTAAATCAATCACCTTTTCACAAGAAGATCAAGAACAGCTTGCATCTATGAGAAAAATGGTAGAAGATATCGGCTTTGAGCCCGAATATTACACAGCTATTCATAAGAACTTTGACCTTCCTTATGATATCTATCGCCCTGAATCTGAAAACCCACGAACTCAGATTGAGATTATACAAAAAAATGGAGAACTAGCAGAACTCTCTAGCCTTTCTCCTATCGTTCAATCCCTTGCTGGCAGTCGCCACGGAGATAATCGTTTCTACTTCCCAAAAGAAATGTTGGATCAAAACAGCATCTTTGCAAGCATCACTCAGCAATTTTTACACTTGATTGAAAACGATCATTTTAAACCAAATAAAAACTAAAAGAGGAACTATATGAGTATTAAACTAATCGCCGTCGATATCGATGGAACCCTTGTCAACAGTCAAAAGGAAATCACTCCAGAAGTCTTTTCTGCCATCCAAGATGCCAAACAAGCTGGTGTTAAAGTTATGATTGCAACTGGCCGTCCCATTGCAGGTGTTGCCAAACTTTTAGACGAATTGAACTTAAGAGATGAGGGTGACTATGTTGTGACCTTCAATGGTGCCCTTGTTCAAGAAACCGCTACAGGTCATGAAATTATCAGCGAATCCTTGACTTACGAAGATTATCTAGATATGGAATTCCTCAGTCGTAAGCTCGGTGTCCATATGCATGCTATTACCAAGGATGGCATCTACACAGCCAATCGCAATATCGGAAAATACACTGTTCACGAATCAACCCTCGTCAGCATGCCCATCTTCTATCGTACACCTGAAGAAATGGCTGATAAGGAAATCGTCAAGTGTATGTTTATCGATGAACCGGAAATTCTCGATGCTGCGATTGAAAAGATTCCAGCAGAATTTTACGACCGCTACTCTATCAACAAATCTGCTCCTTTCTACCTCGAACTTCTCAAAAAGGGTGTAGACAAGGGTTCAGCTATCACTCACTTAGCTGAGAAACTCGGTTTGAACAAGGATGAAACTATGGCTATCGGTGACGAGGAAAATGACCGTGCCATGCTTGAAGTTGTTGGTAACCCCGTTGTTATGGAAAACGGAAATCCAGAACTCAAAAAAATCGCCAAATACATCACTAAATCTAATGACGAATCAGGCGTTGCTCATGCCATTCGTACTTGGGTGTTGTAGAAGAAATGGATACATTAAAATCGCTCAGCAGAGCGGTTTTTGATGTCTGATTACTGTCAAGATTGCAGAGAATAAAGCTAGTTGCAGCCACTACTCCAACACTAATTAAGGATTTAGTATTGACTTTATTTAACATCTTTGACCTTCTTTCTATAAAAACTAAGTCAAGCATACCAGATAAAGCTTGGAGCTTTTATCACAATAAAAAGACTCCGAAGAGTCTTCGCATTACTTATGCAATTCTTTATTACTCAATGTATGAAAAATCCCCCACAGAAGAATATTTACAATGATAAACAGCAATATTTCCACTAAATTAAAGTCTATCAAATTCCGTGACCGCATTGCCACCATAGCTTGGGAGTAGGGATAGATTAAAGATAATTTATCAGATACAAAAATCATCATGAATCCTACGAAAGTACCAATAGAACCAATTCCCACAGATTTACTAAAAACACGAGTTTTAGCTGTCACAAAAAACTGTACTGCCATCATACTAATTGTTCCAAAAATCCCCAATAAATCCCACTTAAGGTAGGTGAACAAATTAGAAATTTCTAAATGAATTAGGTGAGCACTGACATAAAAAATACCAAACAAGAACAACTGTAAAACAGCAATAAACAAGATAATTACTATTTCTTTTGCCAACAATAATTTCCCAAGACTGACATTATTAGCTCTGAGAAATTCAATATTTTTCCTATCAAACTCTTTTCCTAACATCATGGCTACATAAATGCTGACCAAAATCGGAAAGAAAAGCTGGCTATAATAGAAGGTCAATTGTCCCCATAAAACAGGCACTTTTTCACTTTCTGCAACCATAGAATAAGCTGCACCTAAGTAAATACCAAGACCAATCAGGCTACAAAAAGCTAAGAAGAAAATACCAATCATCAACATGGAAAATTTTTGGGTTTTCCGCCATTCTACTGATAGATAAGACATCATAGCTTGCCTCCTTTCTTTTCAACTAGATAGAGAGATAAGAAGAGATAGATTAGGGCTATTGGCAAATATGTAAAGAGTTTAAATCCTAGGTTTGTCGCCAAAACATAACTCACTTGACTGGCGACTTTCTGGTAATCCACCAGAGACAGATATGCTATACCACCAAATGGGAAAATCAGCTGTAGAAAAGCTGTTGCATGACCAAATCCAACTCCAAGAAATCCTCCGAAAATCCCTAATGCCATTATCAATGCCTGCTTTTTCAGTAAAAACTGCAAAGTCAAAAACAGACAGGTTAAGACAAAAGATGCTAGCAAGAAAATGACGATTTGCCAGAGGATTAGGCTAACAGGCATTTCTAGACCAGAAAAGTTTGCAATCAACTGGACTACTACTCCCTCCAAAATAGCGAGAAAGGTCAAAACGAACATAGTCAGGCCAAGCTTACTCAGAAAGATATGCCGTACATTTTCACCATTTGCCAAAAGCAGTTTGAAAGTGTTGCCCTCCTTCTCGTTCTTGACAATCCGGGATACAAAGAGAGCAATCACGATAGGGAGAATCAAGCCATTTACTTCTTTTATCATATAGAAAATTAGGTTAATCTGGTGCATGTCTGGATTACTTAGGTAGCGTTTAGCGGCTGCAATTGCCCAAGCAAAACCGACTCCCATAACTAGTATGCTAATGAGGAAGGATTTGGTTCGTTTTGCCTTGAGCAATTCAATAGACAAATTATTCAACATAAGACTCACTCCTTGGTTAAGTTGAGGAAGATAGATTCCAAGGTTTCTTGTTCTTGCTTCACTTCATAAATTGGAACTTTCTCGACTATTAAATCTCGTAACAAACTAGAAATCTCCTGATCGGCAAGGTTAGTCAGCTTGAGTTTATCCTCTTGTATCTCTAAGATCTTGCACGGATAACCAAATAACACTTGGCTAATGGGTTCACGTCGACCTCTAAAATCCCCACGCACTTCCAACCATTTATTGGACTGAATTTTACGAATTTCTCCCTCGTAAACCAGTTGACCATGATTGATAATCCCCACACGGTCAGCGATATGCTCTACTTCAGAAAGGATATGGGTAGAGATGAAGACAGTAATGCCCTGTTCTTTTGCCAACTTGATAATCAGTTCCCGAATTTCATGAATCCCTGCTGGGTCTAGCCCGTTTGTTGGCTCATCCAGTATCAACAAACGCGGTTTCTTGACTAAGGCAAAGGCTAAAGCCAAGCGCTGTTTCATACCCAGAGAATAATCTTTAACCAATTTTTTCTTGTTTTTAGGTTGATCTAACCCCACAATTTTCAAGCTTTCCTGAATGTTTTTCTTATCAAATCCAAGGATTTTTTGAAAGACCAAGAGATTTTCATAGCCTGTCAAATTAGGATAATAAGATGGTTCTTCAATCATAGAGCCAATCTGATTAAGATACTGCTTGTCCGTACCTATAGATTGACCGAACACTTCAATCTCCCCATCTGTACGAGAAATCAAAGACAAAATCATCTTCATGGTGGTTGTTTTCCCAGCTCCATTTGGACCTAGAAAACCATAAATCTCACCTTGTTGAACTGATAAGGAACTAAGGTTAACTACCTGAGTGTCCTTAAATACCTTTTGTAAGTTTTTTATCTGTAAAACATTACTAACCATTATGAACTTCCTCCTTTAAACCAAATAATTTTTTATAATTTTGATTTCTATAAATCAAATTATCATGAGTATCTTTGATAACATCTCTACTACTCTTATCAACAAAAATGATAGAATCAACATAATTCACAATATCTAATTGGTGAGTCACTATTACCATTGTTTTGTCTGAATAAAATGGATTTGGATTACTCCACCACCAGCACCAAGAACGTTATCAAGTTCTTCAAGAGTTAATTCTTGAAGAGAATTCATTACTTCAATCTCAACGAGATTCATTTTTTGTTTAGCCATTTGGCAATACCTCACTGATTAAAATTTATTTGAGAAGTATCTCTATCTAGGTTATGTCTTTATTATAGACATGCTAGATTAATTTTAAACTAAGCTAACCTTAATTTTACATTAAGATTAAAGTATCTTGCTTTTTTCACTCTTTTAAATGGTATAATATAGATAAGCGAGGTAAGATTATGAATTTCGAACAACAGCTCCTGAATAAGCACATCCTTATCATTGATGACGATAAAATTTTAAACTCTTCCATAAGAGATATTCTCACTGCCTACGGATTTTCCAATCTAACATCAGCCTATGATATAGAATCTAGTTTGGACATGATTGAAACAGATCAGTTCGACCTTTTCCTTTTGGACATTATGCTCCCCGATGGTGATGGCTACACATTAGCAAAACATATCCGAAAAAAAGGCGATACACCTATCCTCTTTCTGACTGCCAGAAATAATCCTGAAGATGAGATAGCTGGTTTCAATGCTGGTGGTGATGATTATATCATGAAACCCTTCATTCCAAAAAATCTTATCTATCGTATTATGGCTCTGCTCCGTAGAAGTTATAAATCAGAACAGGAAACAATACAGATTGGACAGACTTTGGTGAGTTTTCGGAATGCAACAGTACAAAAAAATGGAGCAGAAATTTCTATTACGCCAATTGAAATTCAGATTTTGAAAAAACTTTACGATAATAAAAATTACATCGTTTCAACCGAATCTCTCTGTGATACGATTTGGGGAGTGGATAGCTTTGGTTATGAAAACTCTTTGACTGTACATATTCGGAAAATTCGAGAAAAAATAGAAGAAAATCCTTCAAAACCTCAATATTTAAAGACAGCTAAAGGGCTAGGATATAAATTGTTATCATGATTATGAATCAAACCAAAATTTTAAGGTATTCACTAAAGAAATTTATCTTTTCTTCCATCATTATCTTTATTACCAATATTATTCTAATTGCCAGTTTTGTTTTCTACATTAGTAAAAAGCAAACTGCTACTGAGACTGTGAAAATAATTTCTGAACACATTACCATCACAAATAATAACGTCCACATACCTGAAAATGATATTTCTAGTCTAAAAGAACAAAAGTTATGGCTCATGGTATTGGATAAGCAGACTGGAAAACAAGTGTACGAACAGTATAAACCTACAGAAGTTCCTTCGCAATTTGACTACGGGGACATTTTACAGTTTTCTCGCTATTATCTTTCAGATTATCCTGTTTTTAGTCAGATAAAAGGTGGATACATCATTGTTGTTGGTTTTCCAAAAGATAAAATTGCTCGTTATAGTTTTAATTACTTAGATATAGATAGTCTCCGCCTGTTTCCACTAATAGCATTTGGAGTATTGCTTTTCAACTGCCTTTATTTCGCTTTTCTTTACTACTATGGCGTGACGCATATCAATCGTAAAATTGTGCCTCTTGTAACTGCTATTCAGAATCTCCCATATGGTTTAAAAAATCCAATAAATTCTATATCAGAACTAGAATATCTTACAACTGCAATTAATCAAACCGATACTCTACTCAAAGAGAATGAAGTCTTTAAAGAGCAATGGATTTCAGGTATTGCACACGATATCAAAACACCTCTTTCTGTCATCATTTCTAACGCGTCCTTGTTAAATGATTCTGAACTAGATACACAGTTTAAAAAACATATTCGTCCAATATTGACGGAATCCTATTACATCCAAAATGTTTTAAATGACTTAAATATAGTAGCTCGCCTTTCATCCGGTCATCTTCAATTAAATCAGACTGAAACAAAAATTATCCCCTTCTTCAAAGACATTCTCATCCATATTTTAAATCAAGAAATCTGGAATGAATTTGAATTTGAATTTGATTACGATTATTCACTTGTTAATCAATCTATCATGATTGAGCAGTTTTTAATCACAAGAGTTATCCATAATATCATCTACAACTCTGTTTTACATAACGAAAAGGGTTGCACAATAAGAATCCACTTATACAAAAAAGATACAAATGTAATTGTCGAAATCAAAGATAATGGACAGGGAGCTTCACCAGAAAAAATTGCTGAACTTAATGAATTATCTTTTAAAAACATTGATATTTCTAAAATTAGAACGACTGGAATTGGGCTAAAAATTTCAAAACAAATTGTTGATTTGCATCAGGGTTCTATTTCGTTTGCTAGTATCCAAAATGAATTCTTTGAAAGTATCATTTCACTTCCGATTTTCAACATTACCAATTAGATAAAAAAATGGAGAAGAAACATTAGAGTCTTCTCCATTTTATTCTCTAGCCATTGACAAAATATAATTTTTGGTCAAAATTTGGTCAAAAAAATTAAAAATGCTAAATTATTTTTAAAAATGAACTTGAGAAAATTGCCTTCAAATAAACATTTTGAATTTTCTTTGTCTTTCTTTACATTACTAAAAATGCCCCCTGCAGGAATCGAACCTGCAACTACTCCTTAGGAGGGAGTTGTTATATCCATTGAACTAAGGGAGCTAGAGAAAAACTCTGCCGAATGAGCAGAGTTTTTTGGTCGAATTAACGACGGATTTCTTTGATACGAGCTGCTTTACCTTGAAGAGCACGCAAGTAGTACAATTTCGCACGACGTACTTTACCGTAACGAACAACTTCGATCTTTTCAACACGTGGAGTGTGGATTGGGAAGATACGTTCAACGCCTACACCATTAGAGATTTTACGAACTGTGTAGTTTTCTGAGATGCCAGCACCTTTACGTGCAATAACAACACCTTCAAAGATCTGAACACGTTCACGGTTACCTTCGACAACTTTCGCGTGTACACGAACAGTGTCACCAGGACGGAATGATGGGATATCAGTACGAAGTTGACCTTCAGTCAAGCTTTGGATTAATGGATTCATTTTATTCTCCTATCTTTGTCAATCATGAGGAAGCTTCCTCAGCGGATAAACTGTATTTTTGTGCGTCCATTACACACAAGATACAGTTTACCAAATTTCTAAAAAAAAGTAAAGAAATTTATAGCAAAAGTTTGTGTCTATTCTTTTGAGGTAGTAAAAAAATACATCAAAAACGGAAATATCAAAACAAGGCTAAACAATTTTACTTGCTCAGCCTTGACATCTACTAAAATTTCTGATAGTATTAATCTTACTGATAAACAAGCACCAATTGTTTATCTTTATGAGAGGTACGTTGCTGCGTGCCTCTTTTTAGTTATAAGAATATTATACACTATTTCTTCCTGTAAGTCAAGAGTTTAAACCGTTTTGAAGCATACTATCTATTTATTTTTTTCCCTACAAAACGTTGTTTATCTCTCTGCTTTCGCCCCTTCCAAGAAGCATTTACAATCGTTCCTAAACTCCTTGGAGCTTGATTAATCTTTTTTCGTACTTTTGCACTGCTCATTCCTTCTGAGTGGTATTTTTCATATTCATTTCTCCAATTACCAAAAAATAAATCTCGGAGTTCTTGATTGTAAGACAGCAAAATAAGATGGGACATCGCATCGGCATGGTTTAATGACCAATACATCCCTCTATTTTTCATCCGATAACTTATTTTGCGATGCTGACTTTCCATGATTCCTAAACTTGCTGTATCTAGATTCCTCTGTTCAGGTGGCTGCGTATATTTAAAATTTCCAAGAATTCTATTCTTAAAAACCGTAAAGGTATCAATCTTTTTTTCGTTCCGATTAAGCAGGACTAATGATTCTAGAGTATCAATAGCTGTTTTCAATTTCTGCTTGCAATGGCTATCTATAGCTTTCATAAATTGATCTAGTAGCTCTTCTGAATACGGCTTGACCAACTTTTTTATTTCTTTGTTTAGATGGTATCTATCCCAAAAATGTTGATGATGCTTAATTCCTAGATCATTTGATATCTCTTTAAATAAATGTGGAGTATATCCATGACCCATATCTGAATTTGTCACAAGTAGAGTATCTGATGTAATTTTAAAGTGATTATAAATATAATCTACTACTTTTTTCCTTGCTATTCGATTATTGGATGACACAATTTCCACCTTATTTTTTAAAATTTTCCTCTTTCCGTACTCCTCCGTTCCAGTATGGATGACAAAATGAGATAATTCTTTATTCTGTTGTTCTTTTTCACGTCCACTGACCTTTATCCAGACACCGTCCCCTTCAAGATAAATAACAGGAGCCTCAATTTTTTTGACAGGTACTTCATCGCTATAGAAACGATAATTTTCTTTTTCATTTAACAATTGACTTGCTAGTTTAATCGCTTTTAACACCGTGTCTTTAGTAATATAAACCTGGTACATCAGTTCAATAACTTCCACTACTTTCCGATACGGTAACATTGTAGCTAGTTTAGTGATTTGATACAGCAGTTCTTTGGAATAGGTAATACGTTTCTCCAAACCTAACTTCTCATCTACTGGAATCCTACATTTCCCATTCTTATACCAGCGCCTTCTTGAAAAAGTTACCTGGCCAAACGTAAAAGTAACGGTTCTCTCAGCATAGTTTACAAATTTGTAGCCTCTAGCTCTCATTGTGGGAGCAATATAGTTGTCATAGTCTCTTACAAATTTATGAAATCCTTGTAGATTTTTCTCTTTAAATTTCTCTACAAATTCTCTTTCATCAATAATTTTTGTATCCAAATTAAAAACACTCCCAACTAAAATCATAATAAAAAAGTATAAAGATTTTAGTTCAAGAGTTCAAATGTTTTTTGTCAGCAAAGATAAAAACCTTCCCTATAAGGAAAGGTTTTTTGATTAAAATTATAATTACAATTATATTTATATTTATAGTGATAGGTTTTCAATCAGTTTATCAAGGTAATCTGATGCAGACTTTGCACCAGCTGCTTTAGCAATCTTATCCAATTTTTTCCGATTGCTTGGTTTCAAAGTAAACTGAAATTGTTTCTTACGTTCAAAACTTTCAAAGCTGGCTACATCTGAAATCTGCTCAGGTTGATGGGTTGCTTCGATAATCTGCGAAATCTCTTTTTCTTTTGGTGTGAATGCCATGACAATCTCCTTCTAATTATATTTATAATTGTATTTGTGTTTATAAATATAATTATATTGTATCATAAATTTTTGAAAAAGTCTGCTCCAGCTCAGTAAAAAACTTTTTGTGTTTTTGATAAAGCTCAGGATTCTCCTTCATATCTGCAATAGAGACCTTATCAATCGTAGAATGATTGAATAGCTCTTTTGCTGGTACAATTCCTAGAAGGTTATCTGTTCCCTTTTCTTTAGCTTCAAGCCCCAGAGCTTCCAGTAACTCTCTTGATGACCCATAGTTTGGTCGGATCATATTTGCTAAGAAATATAACTCAGCAGTAATGTATGATTCTCTTGTACGATAGTCAATTACATCCTTCCTGAATGCTTCTAACCGAGTTGATAAATTGAATTTGGCATTATAACCAAACTCTGAAGGAGTCAAGGGACTAATAATAGCGTGACTGACCGCTACAGCATTTTTAGTAGCTGTCGCAAAGTCTGGTCTACAATCAATCAAGATATAGTCAAACTGATCCAACTTCTTCTTTTCGTAGTTATCCTCTAGCCAAAGATAAAGTAGCATATTTTTCTTATCGCTGTTCTCCAGATCTCGTTCCACCGTGTCAAGCTGAACTGAACCTGGAATTAGACTGATATTTTTCTTGACTTGCTTAATATCCACATCGCCACCTTTAAAAGCATTAGCAATCGTATTCTTGCTCTCATAAATATTATAGCACTGGGTTAAATTGCACTGATGGTCAAGATCAATCAAAAGAACCTTATGCCCTTTCTTAGCCAGCCATTCCCCATAATTAAATGTTAAAGTTGTTTTCCCAACACCGCCCTTAATAGCGGCAAATGTGATAATCTTCATTCTATTTCTCCATTCCATCCATAGTAGCAATGGCTACACATTGTTTCTTCTTCATCTATCCACCAACAAGCTCCTTTGTCAGAAGTATAGCAAGCATTGTTCCAAGTGCAACCGCAAATTTTGCAATGAGATTTTTCTGCCATCTACCTATCTCCTTGTTATTTTCTATACTTCTATTATACCATTATAATTATATTTGTCAATATGTTTATAATTATATTTATAATTATTTTTTTACAATGAAGTTTCTCTATCCTTACGTTGCTCCACATTTTTCTCAATGTCTTGATGTAACTTATAATCTTTTGTAATTGCTTCTACTCGTTGATACAAAGCCTGACGCTCAAAAGTCGCCTCCTTAACAAGTTTATCAATCTCAGCTTTGCGAGTGCTAGGATCTACTCTCAAGTCTTTCAGAATAGAAACAGCTAGTTTCACTTCCTGAGGATCGCTTGATTCCAATGCAAGAAATGCAGACTGAATTTTATTAAGTTCACCCAAGCGTTGATCTAATTTATCAAGCAAGTTATCTACTTCTTCTAGTTCTTCTTCAAAACGATTTAACAATTCATCAAATTGTTGTCCTTCTGTCACTCCATGAGCAGATAGATAATTATATTCACGAACAAGCTGATCCAAACTGGAGATTTTCGGATTTTTCCGGACAATCATTTCTCCGTTATCATACGACAACTGAGAAGCGACTGTTTCTCCCTTCATGTACCGATTCTTATCAGCGTGTTCAGGATTAACAAAATAGTAGAAGTCATTTTTTCTGATAAAAATTTCATAAGAGCCATCTTCTGCTTTTTCAATCTGATGAGCTGGAATAAGAATGGTTCCCTTATTTCTAATCCCAAATTCCATTTCAAGATAGATTCCATTTTTTGTTTCTTCCATAACCTGCCATTCTTCAACTGTGATTCTCATTTCAAAATCATCTTCTCGTTCTGCTACCATTTTTTCATATTCGGATTTAATTTCATCGACAGAAAAAGTCACCTCGTTAGCAACCACTCTCTCAGAAATTTTCTCTAAAGAATAATTTCCTTTTTTGGACAGTGTACGATCCCTAACATTTCTTGTTTGTTCCTGATCAGATAAACGATATTTTATTTCCTTTCCTGAAGTATCAACTACAAGATTTAATGCTTGAGCCTTCGATTTGAAATCTTCTAATGAGGTTGAATGTTTTAAAAGGAAATCTAAACGAGATTTAATCTCATAGCGAAAAGAATTTTTTTTGCGATAGGCATGATAAGTTTTTCGATTAGTCCATAATCTCTCTTTGAGAATTTTAGCTCCAGCTAAATCCGAATACTTATCTGAAATATTCTCTAAACTTTTTTTCGTTCCTTTCTGCCAGCGAAATTTATTTAAGGTTACAGAATTAGTAGAATTGAAAATGATGTGGTTATGAATGTGCCCCTTATCCATGTGTGTTGCAATGACAAATTCATGTTGACCACCAGTCAATTCTAAAATTGTTTTACGACCAATCTCATGAATTTCTTGTGGAGTCAAGTCATCTTCAGGCGAAAATGATTGGATGATATGATGAGCCAAAACTCGATTCGGATTTTGAATATCCGATAATTCCTTTGTTCCTGCTCGTTGAGCCGCATTCTTTTTGGTCAAAAGAAATTCTTCTGTCGCTGTGTTGGCATCTGTAATTCCATAAGTAGATACAAGTTGCTTGACTACTCGGCCATCTTTAACCACTGCTGGAAATTCAAGCTGTTCATCTTGTCCTAAGAAACTCGTTTTAGATGGATTCTCGATATAGCGTAAAGCATTATTTAAACTTTTTGTATCAGTCAGCTCGACCGTCTTTGCTTCATCCTCAATATATTTTGTAGAGCGACCCAAAGAAGCCACTCCTTTTATCTGCAGGACTTTTGTTACAACCATCTGTCTTGTTCCTTTGTTTGATTTTCTTGTTTTTGAATAAATTGATTGACTATATCTTTCAAATCTTTTTGCAACTCAAGAATTTGACTCAGCTCCTTTAAACTAACCTGGTCATCTTCATTGACCTTTTTTGCAATCTGATTGACATTAACACCTATTCGATGAATGGCTTGATGCAATTCTTTTAATTCATCAAATTTTAAAATTTTGACTTCACCCATAATCAACATAATTCGGGCAAAAGAATTAAAGTTTGCCATTCCAGATTCTGAAACCTTGGTCGAAATGAACCGAGCTTCCTCCTCCGTCAAGCGGATTTTTTTCTGAATCATTCGTTTTCGTTTTTCTCCATTTTTCAAAAATCATCACCTCTGTTCTGCTATTTCTTGATTGAGGGGCTCAGCCCCTTTTCTTCTGGCAAGCATAGCACTTGGGTACCCAAATGCTGTTTTCAAAAAGGTCAAAAATAGTCAGGGTGCAACACCTGACCATTCTTGACTTTTTAAATTTTTGGGGAAATCCCCAATCCCCTAATCCCTGCAAGCAGGAATTTTTTTATTTCGAGGAGAAAAGTTTGATTAAACTTTTAAAGTTTCTAACAGAAAGTCCACCCCATCAAGCAACTTCATTTTTAATATTTCATCTCTAAGTTGCTCAAATCTTTCGTCACTCATTTCCTCTATTTCTTTCAGTGCAACTGGATACATTTCTGCTTCTTCTACTTCATAGCTTGTTTTAATTCGCATATCCCTACGAAGAATATAAAGACATTCTTTACGTGAAATATGCTGGTTAACTTCATTCACTTTTGGCGAATCTGTAACCTCATCCTCAAAAAATATCTCCATCAAAATATCAAAAGTTTCTTGTTTTAGATTTTCAATCATCTTCTGTTTCTCCTTTTTTGTTTTTCTTTCTGCGGGTTATCGCCTCCATTATTGAGGGCTGCTCAGGGACTTTTTTTCTTCCACCTGCTTTACAGCCTCCCCCTTTTGACTACCTAACTGCTCAGATTTTTCTTTTGCTTGTTGAAGTTTATCTGCAAATTTATCTTTCTTTACGCTTTTATTTTTTACCAGTTCTAACTTTACATCCATCCGATCAATCAAACTTTTTGCTTCTTTCTGAACAATCTGCAGTTGTTCTACCATATCTTCAAAGCCATTTTTATCCTTCGCCCAGATAGCTAAATATCCAAAACTGTAACTACTAGTATCAAAACCAAAATGATTAGCTACGACATAGGCTACACTTTCAGCTTGTAATTCTTGCTTACGATATTGGTCGTCCCCATATTGTGCATTAGTTCCTCTGTGTAAATCTGAATGAGCCATTTCATGAAAAATTGTTTTTAGAATATGTTCTTGCCCCTTTAATCCTTTTGAAATGACTATTCGATTTTCATTTGGAGAGTAATAACCATTTGCGCCCTCTCTTTTAATTTCTTCAAAACTGATAGAAACCTGATTATCCATCGAAACTGCTTTAGCTGCTCGATATAAATCTTCATAATCTTTGACAGAACCAGTCAATTCATTAATTGCTTTTGGCAATTCTTTTCCTTCTGTTTGAGAAACATCAAAGACATTCCCTAACTTAAATCGAGTAACTGTGACTTCCTTCTCTTCCATCTCATTCTCAGATGGAGAAAAACTCAACTCATTTTGATTAGCAGAGATTTTAGTTTTCACTTGATACGGAACCCAAATTTTTAGAGCCTTAGAACCCTTTTTAACCGTTCTTTCAAAATCCGTTTTCCATTTATTAAAACTTGCAACTTGGGAAACATTAGGATTCTGCATCTTCAGAAAATGGATATTGTTAAGTGAGTAGTTGTGAAACTTACTCATCGTATCCAAGAAAGATTTAAATTGTTCTGAATCCAAATAGTTCTTCATTCCCTCTTTCAAGTGTTCAGCTAAAGCTTTTGTATCTTTATTTGCGACCAGCTGGGAAATGGTTTGTTCTGAACTTTTAGTAGCAACTGCTTCGGTAATAATAGCTCCTGCAGCCACTTCAGCATCTGTCCTTCTTTCTCTATCTTCCTGCTTTTTATGAAGGTTAGAAGCAGCATTGTATGGATCTGTTCCTTGCAACATCTCATCAGAATTGGAAATACCATCACCATCCAAATCACGATCCCTCTCATCTTTTCGGTTATACTGATAAATTTTTTCGTATGGATTATCTAGTGTCTCCTGCAAATTCTTGACTTGTGTTTTTTCAAATTTATCTCGAATGTTTTCGATGGTTTGTTCAACTTTTTCTGATAAATCTTTAATTTCTTTTTGCCATTTTTCTACAAGAGCTACTTGTTCCATTGGAGAATCCTTAACCCCCAACTTCTCAAACCAAGCAGATAGATTTTCGACCTCAACACTATCCATTCCATCAAAAGAAATAAATCCTAGACGACTATCATGACTGCTATCCAAAAAACCAATTGGACTATTTTCTAACGCTCCGTAAGGTACTTGAGATAAAAGTTGATCTGCATAAGGAGTATCTTCCAAAGCGTAACTATACTGAGAAATGTCTAACTCACTTGCTAATCTCTCCAGATGATACTGATTGAATAATGCCCCATCTATCTTCATCAACTCTGGATGCTCTCGCATTTCTCGTGTACCAAGTCTTTCTTTGTGAGCGATCGGGTTAATCTCATCCCCAATATCGTAACGAATACCATCCTGAATCAGTTCACCATCAGGGCTGTACAAGGCAAATTGAACCTTTGTAAAAGGGGTATAGGAAGCACCTTCTACCTGGTTCATTCGATCACTTACACTCGCATGATGTTTGTCGTAATAGATATTATTCTGCTTATATAACTCTTTTGCAAAATCTTGATAAGATATCAGCTCTGTTTCTTTAAAGGGCAACTTAGGCCCATCTGGGCGCTCCTCAGCCCATTGAAGGCGAATCGTATAGTTATTCTTGTCACTCTCATTAGTCTGGAGTTCCTCAAACAAGCCATTCTTCATAATGGATTGCAATTCTTTGCCCCCATCCTTGATGTAGTCCTCGTTGATCGATAGCTGTTTAATGTGGCCATTACGTTCACGGAATACAGCAAGAATAGGCGTTTTATCTACAGTCTCCAGTTCTTTGACTAGTTTTGCTCTGGATTGAAATACTGATACTGGTATATAATTTTCTTCTTCCAGCTCTTTAAACAGTAAAATAATATCTTTATCATCAGATTTTATAAGGCTGTCAAAGCGCCCATTATAACGTCTAAGATTAGTTAAATCATCAAAATAGAAAGATGTACTTTCTGTTGCGACTGAAAGATCTGACAAGACGTTGATTTTGTCAAAGGCTGCATCATTATTTGCCAAAAGAATATTATCAAAGTGCCCGTTTCCCTCTGCAAAATCACGTAAAGTTTTTTCAGGTGTCTGCCCTGGTGCAAGTGGCTTAATCCCTGTTAAGTGCATGAAGTGTTTCTCTTCAAAATTCACTTGTACAGTCTTATCAGGGGTGACATAATAAATCTTAGAGTTAGCCAATTCATCCAAATAATACTGCGCTGCATTCTGAATAGTTTGACTACGAATTGGACGATTTAATTTAGCTAATTCATTCGAGGAAATAGAATGATAATGCCCATCATTACTTGACTGAAACTCTTCATTTATGCTAAAATATAATAAATGAGAGGATGACGTAGGACGACTGGTAACAGAGCGTTCAAAGGTACCAACTTCTGGTACGGGTGTGGGACTGCCTTCAGCCTTGGGCTGTAAAGACCCCTGACTACCATTGGTCCTCTCATTTTTTTGATCTTCTGAATTCATATTTTGCTCCTGAGAACCCTCAGGAGCTTTTTCTGTGCTCTGATTTTCTTCCAGCGTTTCATAAGCATCTCCACCAGGATTGGAAGGCTTTTTAAAAATTACCGTTTTATCTCCATCAATGACCATCTGTTTTTTAGGTTCCACTGAAAAGCTAATATTATGCCAGTTCTTCTTCAGCCATTCCGCATCTTCTGAAGATAAATTGCTAGTATCTATGTTCAATTCAGAACTCTGATCATCTTCTAGAACTACTTCATCTTGCTTTTTTTGTTTGGACAGTAACTTGTTTACCACCTCTTTTTCCTCCTCCGTTTTAGGGAGATATTGAGATGATTGTTCAAATTTTCCTTCTTCTGTCATTTCTAGAGCTACAAAACGTAGCCCTTTTACAAAGTATATATTTGGATGTTTAGCCCATTGTTTGACCTCTCCAGAATCAATTATAGCTTGTGTTTCCGGTTGAATAAGTACTCTATCAGTTTGTTGAGGATTGTTTACTAAATCTTCTTCATGCTCACTGCTATTCTCATGAAATTTCGACATACTATTTTTTCTCCCTCTCTCTTGATTAATAATTGTTTGATATTCTTGACGGACTTCTTCCCTTGTCAATTGTCTATCTGACACAAAGGCTTTTACATCATCTGCAGTTAGCTCTTGCGCTTTTGCAAGAGCTATTTCCTTCTCAAAAAAGCCCTGGTAATACCAGGACTTTTCATCTGCTATATAAACGTGCGCCAGATTCTTAGGAGCTTCGTTATCTCTCTTCAGGAAATCATTCCAATCTTCCTTTTCCTGATTAAGCTGAACGATAGGCGGAATCGCAATCTGGACTGGAATCCCCTTCTCCTGCAATCGAGTGATAAAATTCTGTCCTGCAGCATCATTATCTACAGCCAAGGTAATCACATCTTGATGCCGACCATCTTTGAAATAATCCGTTGTGTTGACGACAGTTTCCAGAGCTTTTCCAGTATTCTGATCTATTTGATAGGATTTACCGTTCATCTCTGCATATAATTCCATAAAACGTCGGCTAATGATGCCTTCTTTGACACCATCCATAGCTACTAAGCGGACATCCTGAAGCGTATACTTATGAAGCTCATAGTAGCTCATGAGATCGATTGGAGCTTCCGCAAATACCAAACGTTTAGGGGTGCCAATATCAATTGAAAATCCTAGTTGTCCATCTGAATTTCTCATAATTTGTTTTAAGCGTCCACGTTCTGGATAATGCACTCGATTCTCTACGATTCCCTGGAGACTAGCGCCAGCTAAAAAGCCCGTGTTGTCTTTATATTTAAAGACAATCACAGGCTCGAAATAGTCTCCTTTTTTTCGAGTTGCCTCCGCCATACTCTCCTGGCTAATAAAGAAATTAATCGTATCATCTGAAAGGCCTCTCTGTGCCTTTAAATAGGTTCTAGAGGCGCTGAAGTCCTGATTCTCGTATCTTTCCAAATTATAGTGAAATGGCTCTTTTGGAGCCATCTGATCTCCTGAATTAACTTGTTTAAATTCTCCAGTTTCCAAAAAATGCATCGCTTCTTTGTAAGAAACTCCTTTTATGGATTGAACTAACTGAATGACATCTCCAAATTCAGTTCTTGAATTCCAGTGAAATTCATTTTTTCTTGCATCGATTACAAATGAATCGTGCTCTGTCCAGGTATAACTATAGCTTCCTGTACGCTTTAACTCTATGCCTAGTTGCTCTGCAACAGAAATAATAGATAATCTTTTGGCTTCTTCTTTACTTAATGCCATCTGTTACCTCCCTACAATGAAAATTCTGGCCCTTCTTTTTCTGCTACTATATCTTGTCTCTGTTCTTTCTCAAGTTCTTCGGCTTCTACAAAACGATTTAAATCAGGAAAATGGAGTTGAGCTTGTTTTAGCTTATCATGAACTAACAAGTTCTCATCGATATGATAGACTGCTTCCTGATGGCCATTAAATCCTTTCTCTAGATCAATATCATCAAAGCGGATAACAGCCAACTCTGTCAAACTTCCCTTATACCAAGCTCCAATCTCGCTTTCAAGATAAAACTGAACGGATTCTCTATCTTCCGTCTTTGTATCCCGTAAATAAGCTAGTTCCCAGCTTTCACCTTGAGAATATCCAGTGACTTCTTGAACGATTAACTCCTGATTATTCGTGCCTAAAATCTGGTTAATATCTCCTAAACGTGGTACTAGAATTTCCTGTGCTAGTGAGATGGCTTCTGTACGATAATCGAAAAATTCATATTCTTCCCTATCTTCGACATAGTTCCTAACGAAATCTGAATAATGAGGGAAATGTTCCTGGAAACTAGGTGAAATCATCCCATAGATATAGGCTTGTCTTAGTGTTTCAAACCGAGCTATTTGGTAATATGAAGGATCTAGCCTAGCTTCTTGATTCAACATTTCCTTGATATTTTCTGGAAGTTGAATTGGCTCTGAATCTGGCCAAGTTTTCTTTGAATAGTTGATTACTTCTTCGTAGAGAATCATATCAATCTCTGGATTCTCCATTTCAAGCAAAGTATCTACAATTTGAGCATATTCTGAAAGATTGGAACGATAATCAGTAATCAAGCCATCTTTACGAACCTCCCACTCCTCAACCTGAGCATTTTCTGGAGTTCGTAGTAACAATACCTCCTCAGCTTCCAGATCAACTCCAATGACCTGATCGCCATTGGGTAGCTGATCCATCTCCAATTCCTGAATCTTAGCATCTAATTTATCATTAGCCTGAAGCAAGTCTTGCTTCAAGTGAAATAATTCTTCTGCATTGGCCTTTAATTCCTCAAAGTAATCTCTGGAGATCTTCACTGGTCGAACCAATAAATCTTTCTCTCGTTGCTCTCGAGGATATGAAAATAAATAGGGAGCAACTTTTTTGAAATCTTGATAATTCATCCATTTTATGGATTCTGTAACAATCATATTTTGGACATCAACGACATCTGTATGAGGTGTAATCCAACCAGCTAAAGCCAATTCTCTTACTGCTTCTGATAGGGGGTAAGAAGGGATATGTTCTAAAATCCCCTCAAAATAACCAATCCCTCGTGCGGTCTCCTCCTCAATTTCACGCTTCATTCGTTTAAATTGTTTTTGTGGTAATGTATTCATTCTATTTCCTTTCCTTTCTTTCCATTATCTGGACCGTAAAAGGAGCCTACGATACCTGCGGAACGAAAAGCCGATTCCAATGCCGATCTAGCCAGCTCAGAAGCCGCAATTGTTCTCACTTTCACTTCTCATAGCTCTTCTTCCTTCTCCTTAATTAATTTATTCATCCGCTGATTCTCTTTAACAAGCTCATCTCGTTGTTGCTTCAGTTTTGCCAATTCCATTTGATTCTCCTTCATCAAAAAAACTCTAAACGGCTACTACCTGCTTAGAGTTTTTTGATGATATTTTTATATCTTTTTCAAACAAAAACAAGCCATCTTTGACTTGTTTTTTCTTAATATTTCAACTAGTCACTGCTGTAAGTATTGCAGAACCTCCAAAAATAACAATTATCGCCATTCTTAAAATGGGATTATTTATATCCTTAAAGATTAAGAACATAAACAAAACTAAAATAAGAATAAATAGGACTAATGTAGCCATTGAATAACCACTAACCCTAGAAAATACCTGAACATGATACCACAACAACAGACCAGCAATAACAGTCAGAATTAAAGCAAATGCTAATAACCACCATGCTTTCCCATCGTCTTTAAACATAACTGTAACTGGATTTGTTATATTCTTTACTGAAGCATTAAATGTACCCAATTCATGTAAATAGTACATTGTACCTACAACATAAAAAAACTGAGCGATTAAGTTTAATAATATTTCTTCAAAAATGGTATCCAAGTATTCTCTCATATTACTATAATAACCCTCTTTCTTTCATAAGAACTTCCACAAAATAAAATTTCTTTTTCTTATCAGAAACTCTAAACAAATAAAATACAATGAAAAATAAAACAATGACGAATAAAGCCACACTTAAAATAAACAAGCCATTTACCAGAACATAAGATTCATTACTTAGTCCATAGGCCTTAGTAACTTTATCAACAAAATCTACAAAGACCTTATACAAGCCCCCCAAAAAAGCAAGAAACAATACTAAAATCAAAGAATTAGCTATTGTCCCCTTCCTTTCAGAAATAGATTTTAACTCACTATACTCTACCTTCAATTCTTCATCAGAAAAAGAATTAACTTTATTTCTATACGCTTCACTTAGTCCACTACGATTTTTAAGAACAGTCCTTAAAAAAAATTGTTTTATCTTATCACTGTTATTACTGTTATTACTCATTGCTATTCTCCTGTCTATATTATAACACAAAAAACAATCATTCCTTCTTCCCCAACTTGTTTTTGTCTTTTTATGTACTATTTTAGCGTACTATCTTACTCCTAACTTTACCACAAAATACTAAGGCACATTGTGCTCTCTAGTTCTTAGTTTCTATATACCCAAGTTCATCTGTAGAAAAACCAACAATTTTATAGAAGCCTATGGCTCCAAAAATTTCTAATAAATGAGCTTCCGCTACCCTTTTAGCTGTATTAAAATCATGAAAAAAAACCTGCATGAGCAAAATTTTCATGCCAGGTTATTTTTTCGCCTTCCTGATGCAGCCACACATACTGATCCCAATTTATAGCAATTAAAACGCAATAAGAGTCATAAAATTCCATTAGATTTCCTTTCTTTCCTAACTCACTTTGAGAGGAACTTCCTCGACTTCCTTAATCCCAATATGAATAACATTTTCTTCCCCAACCTGGTCTTTCCACTCATCAATATCGCTTAGATATCGCTTGTAACGATACCAGTTATCATCGTTCGGGCCATTACTTAAGAGGTAGGCTCTTGGATGCGTGTCCAGGTTAAATTTTTGATCTCGAAAGACATTTTGTTTGGATAGGAAGAGTAGGGCTTCTGTTGTTCCAATCGTGGCAACCTCATGCGGTGTCAACAATTCCCGACCAATTTTGGAATTCTGCTTGGAACTACTGCCATTTCTTCCCCTACTCTCGCTATAGTTCTGATCATTCAAAGTCTGCTTACCAGATCGCTCAGATAAAGCTCTCAAAGTATCCGGATCATTTGTTCCCAGATAAAGAATGGCCCCACAGTTATTGATAATCGTTTTCGTGTTCTCTTTACCGTATAATACTTCAATCTGACTTTGAGATTGAACCATCATTTTAATAGAGATTTCTCGAGACCGAATAACAGAGATAATCGGTGGCAGATTAGGAATCTTGCCAATCTGTCCAAACTCATCCGCCTCTATCTGAACATGCAGTAAATCCTTTTTAGACTTTGTTGGATGCTCACCTAGCAAAATTGCATCTGCAGTTTTTATTAGCACATCAAAAATGGTACTAAAAAGAAGGGCAGATAAGAACTGGTAAGCTGGATCCACTTCTGGAATATGAATAAAAACTGCTGTTTTCTCAATATTCCATTTTTCAATCTCTAGTGTATCCTTTTCAATAATCTTTCTTAGTTGCTCATGATCAAACACTGAGAAAGTAGTCGCAAAAATGGCATAAACAGAAGCTCGTGTCTGACCATCAAAGTTTTTATTAAACAAGCTCCACTGCCTACAAGCATAATTCCCCGGCAATCTCCGCTCCAAATCTTCAAACATTAATTCAACTGGACTTTCCGCCTCTGGATGATTCCGTCTCAATTCCCGAATCATATCCGTGACTTGACCTAGATTTGGCATATAATGATCAAGCTGGCTGTCAAAATAAAGATATCCAATAAGAGAACGCATCAAAAGCTTATTGGCCGCCGGCCAGAAAGGATCGCTTTCATGACCATTTCTATTCAGAGATTCCGTGATCGCCTCTGACACTCGGTCTATATCCATTTCATTATGAACATATCTAAAAACGTTGAAACCATCGGAATTCAGAAAGGTAATCAGATCAAAAATCTTCATCTTATAGCCTTTTTCTACAAGTGACTTCCCTGTTTCATGAATTAGAATCCCTTTGGTATCTGTGGTTACAAAGCTAGAGTTCCCTTGTAATAAATTTGGCTTTACAAAACTCCGTGTCTTCCAGTCCCCCGTACCTCCATATACCAAGACATTTTTATTAATTTGATTTTCAAAGCTCAAACGGTTATTAAATAGTCCCATCTGGCTATTTTGAGTGAAAATCATATTCTTTTCAGGTTCTTCATCTCGGAATCTCATCAACTCTTCTTTAGTTGCAAAGCGAGCTGATCCATGTTCCTCCCCATACCTGTACGTACCTGTATCTGTTACTCTCAAATACAGCAGAAAAGCAATCATAAACCCACTCATACCAAACAATAAAGAATTTTGTGTAAATTGAAAATCAAACCAAGATTTATCGCTCAGATGGTCGCTCATCCAGTTAAACTTTTCAAGACCGAATACATCCGTTACTGAGTCTGTATCAGGTGCCATCAGCCATAGTTTAAAGAGCCAATGAAAGAGGTAGAATAGACCAATTCCTAACAACAAATACGGTCTAAGTTTCCGTTTCTTCTTTTCTGTAATCACTTCATTTTCCCTCCAATCTGTGGTTCGATATTTTCCGGAAGAACAAACTCCTTCGTATGAATGTTTACCTGGAGGGAATTGATTTTCTCTTGTTCCACAGCTTTGAAATGTTGCAATTTCTCCTCAAAAGAAGTTGTTTTCCCATTTTTAAGGTTTCGCTCATTGAATCCTTTAGGATCTCTTGTAATGCCTTCTAGGACATCCTTAAAGGCTTGTTCAACAACACCTTTATCTTTTGCATTAAAAGCAAGAGTTGTCTTTCCATCTGGATGAGTATAAAAAGAAAAGCCAATCCCGTATTGGCCTAGTTCTTTTCGAACTGCCTCGAGATTGACTTCATTATGTAGTAGTTGCTGGACTTCTTTAGCATCTGCTGTAGCCATGAATTTATTCCAGTCTGTATCACCAGTAAAGACTACATTCTCCCCTCTGGCTTGATAAATTTCAACTACTTTAGAGCTCACCAAGAAGAGTCCTTTTAAGATTACCTCTCCTGTCACAAGAGTTGCCCGTCCTAATTGGGCTACCACTTGTTCTTGTTCCATTTTAGCTCACCTCTTCAATTTTGAAATAAAGATCTTTCAATTGAGTAGCTTGAGAGTCTTTCGCAACAATCAGTTGTTTCAACTCATCGATCCTATTTTGGCACTGATCAATTTCCTCATTGGCTTCCTTGATAAAATCTTCGTTGGATTTGATTTTATTTTTAATAGATTGCTTATAAGTAACCGTCTGAGCCTCAAAGCTATCAATAACCTCTGAAGGCAAATTTACTGTAGTCGCATGAGAAAGAGAGAAAGAAGATTCAGCCTTTTGATCAGGAATCGTTTTATTCTCTTTCTGAGTAAATGTAGCAACAACTGGTGCTACGTCTTCTGTAGCTGCATCCTGTGTATTTTCATCTTCTGAAAGTTCTACTCGTTCTTCCTCATTTTCATCTAATCTACTGAAATGATCTGTAGTCCATTCACTAGAAGAATAGGTAATTTTATCTTCCAAAGGCACTTCCTCTCTAACCTCATCTTTAGGCTTCTGAGAAACTAGCTCAGCAATTCTTTGACGAGCCATATTCGCCTCTTTTTTGACCGTTAGATCTTCTAGTTCAGGAACTGGTTCTGGTTGGAATTCGGGTTGGGGTTGAGGCTCTGATGTTCCTGGTGAGGAGTTCTTTTCTTTATGTTTTGCTAAAAAATGTAGAAAACCTCTTTTTTTCTTCCCACCACTCGTACCAAAATTTTCCAGCAACTGATCAATAATTCCAACAAAAGGTATTTCAAGACTTTCTTCTTGTAGGATTTCACCTTCAGAATTGAGAGAATAAAGTCGATAGATTCCATTTATTTTATTACTCTTCATTCGCTCATTGATGATTTCTAGCCTTGATAACAACTCATCTCGATACTCAAATGTTTCCTCTTGATTAGTCAGTTGATTGATAATTTTATACATGGTTCACTCCTTGGTTACTTGATTGTGCTGGAAAAATGAGTTCCTTCATTTCCTGATAGGATAAGCCACTTTCTTCTGAAAGGGCAACAAAAAGCTGTGCTTCCAAATCCTTTTCTTGACCTATGCACTTCTTGATTTTTTTATCTGCTTCTTCTTTTTGTCGTTGTGCTTTTTCCTTCTCTCTCCTGATTTTCTCAAGCTTACCTTCAAGTTGTTCTATTTTTTTATTCATTCAATTCTCCTTATTGGTTACTACTGGTTGCGGTTGTTTGTTCAGAGGATGTAGGTGTTGTGGTTGATGAAGAGGAAACTGGAGTCGAACTTGAACTGCTAGTGTCTGAATAAGTGCCTATACTTTGCCCTTTTGCTTCAGTCAAGACAATAGGCTCAATTTTATTGACCAATAGTTTACCTGATTGTTCTACATAGGTCAATCGAATGGTAGCCTTAGTGATACCAGTAAGCCCCTTAGAATCTCGATTATCTTTTTCTGCTAAGGTTGTGCTAGAATATTGAATCTGAGCCAACGCAACTTTATGTGTTTTATCAATGTAGATAGAGCCTGATTCATAAGATTGGTCAACCACATATCCCTTATAGGTCTGGTTAACTGGCTTTTGTTCTTCTTGAATGGTTTCCTGATACATAGAATCAGTCATAAAAGGCTTATAGCGTGGACGATTCTCTTCTAAATCCTTTTTGGTATAGTAAGCAATTAGAAAGTCTTCGACTTGCTGTTCAGTAAGAGATAGTTGTTCCTGTTGTTTCTCTTCTGGTTTCTGTTTTGCCTCTTCCTGAACTTGACTATTCTGTCTCAAATTCTGTTGTACTTGAGCAATAGAATAGCCCAGGATAATACATAAAACGGCAGCGACTCCGATAAGGAGTCCCTTTACCATTTTGATTAACTTTTGATTATACATTCTTTTCCTTTCTTATTTAGGGGTAACAAAATAGATGCCTGATTGTGGTGTCAATGTTCGCCAAGTCGTTAGGTATAAACCAGTAAAGTTCATTTCTGACACTAAGAAGCTACCATCGCTATTGACATACTCACAGAATCCAACGTGGCCATAGATTGGTGATGCTCCAGCTACACCATTCATGAATACAACTGCAGAACCTGGTTTAGGAGTCGCTGAAATTTCATATCCTTGAGCTTGACCCCGATCAACCCATTGATTGGCATTTCCTAAATACGGATAAATTCCTATGCCAATCTGAGCAAAACGGTTATAAACATACCAAGTACAATTTCCTAGTGCATAGGCATTACCTGGATAACCTTGACCCTCTAGAATTGCTTGATCGGTAGGGAGTCCATACGGAAGTTTGTCTTTATACTCTGCTGGAACTTGTTCGCTCGAAACTCCTGTCGAACCTCCTCCTTTATTTTTTAAGAAATTTAGCCATTGACGAGCTGCAGTTTGTCGCTCTAGAAGCTTATTACCTGGTACTCCCAACCAAGAATTCAAGAAGTCCTCCGCAAGAGCTTCTACAGAACCTGTTGAGGTTACAATTCTTTTAAAAGCTTCTCGTCTAAGTGGATCATCTGCTTCTAATAGGAATTTAGTTTGAATTTCCGCAGACCAAATATCTCCATTCATATCTTTTGCAAAATTCCACAATGCAAGAGCACGGGGGCCAGTAAATTGACCAATCCCAATCCCGATATAGTGTAAACCATTGACCAGGTATCCTCCTTTATTTAAACGTAGATTCGGATACATAGCCTGGAAAGCATCCCAGTTACCAACTAGATTTTCTGCAGTTGGCTCTTTAGCAACTTTATCAAACTGATTATTGGTTAGAAAGTCTGTCTCATAACGTTTAAAAGTGATGGAACTCTCAATATCAAATCCACCCAAAACGGCTGCAATCCCTTCATCGGTTGCCTCCGGTATATTCTTTTTAATCGCATCTGCAAAAGCTCTCGCACGTTTTCCTTTCTCTCCAGATGTTTCAATACTGCTCACAACAGACGTTGCTTGTGTGTACTCTACACGCTGGAAGTAAAAGCCGACATTGACATAAGTCCAACTCTTCTCAACATTACCATCTTTATCTTTCTTATTTGAACGATCAGGTTCTAGTTTTTGATAATAGACCGTTTGATTTCCTTCAGATGCGACCTTTCCAATGATATCTCCAGATTTAACATGATCTCCTGTTTTGTAACGAATCGTATCTACGTTCTTATACAGAAACTTGGAATTCTCATCACTGATTTCTAGATCATTACCATTTACTTCGACTTTCCCATCTAAAACAGCTAATAGAGTTTGTCCACCTGTGGCCTGCAAAACAGAACCATTAAAAATTTCCTTCGTAGTTTTATAACCAAAGCGCTCAATAATCTGCAGGGGAGCTTCTGATTCAGGTTGATCTTCTGTATAAAATGGATTATCTAGCTCTTGTAGCAACATATATTTTCCGCTATCTCGAGCAATTTCTAAGAGTTCTTTATACTCTTCTAACTCATCCTCACTCAACTTGTAAAGGTCATTTTTAGTATAAAGATCTTCCATTGTTTTAAGATTATCTTTATCCCCATTCAAATTCTTCCATAAGGTATCTAAGTATAGTTTCCCACGAGTATTTTGCGAAAAATACTTGTTCCCGTCTATACGAAGTTTATCTGAAATATCATCATACTTATAATTCAAGTACAAAAGCGGTTCATCAATTTTTGTCCAATAATCTACCTTATCATTCGATTTTTCACGATCCAATTTTGAAAGATACAACCAGGTATCATTCATATCAAACTCATCTTGACGGGTAATTCCTGAACTACCAATACCAAGTATTGCCAGAAACAAAAGCAGACCAAAAGCAATCAGATAAGCCTTAAAGCCAAACGGATTTTTGATAATAGCTTTAATCGGTTTAGATCCAAAACGATAGACCTTTCTAGCCTTCTTAGCAGCCTTCCCTGTCTTAGATGCAGCTAAGCGTTTTCTATAAGCCTGTATCTGTCGAGATAACTTCCCTTCCCAAGAAAATTCTCTTGGGGTTCGAGTGAAGCCTCTCCCTTTAGCCTTATTGTAGAATCTATTTCCTAGACCATAGCTTGATTTAACTACTCCTTGGCCAAGCTTACCGCTATACTTCCCAATCGTTTTAATACGTTTTCCTTGAATCTGAATATCCTGATACCGATATTTAGCTCGTGCTATATCTGATAGTGTATCATCCTGATGCGCAACAGAGCTAGCCTGTTGACTGGTTGATCGTTCTAGAGCCTGTTTAGTAGCACGAAGAAACTTCTTCTTGCGTGAACCACCATTAGCCTCTTGAGCGACTTTAAAAGTTCTTTTAGAAGTTTTTTTCTCCAGTTTCGCCTTATCTAATTCCTGCTTAAGGAAGGCTTGTTTTTTATTGTTCTTATCTAATTTCTGCTTAAGGTAGGCCTGCTTTTTAATTTCTTCTGGACGAAGTGCCTTTCCTTCTTTTCCAAGATTTCTTCCTTGTTTCTGGATATTCTTATACTCTTTTTGGATTTTCTTGACCTTGTTCTTAGAAGCTCGAAATTGGCTACGACTCTTCTTTACCAACTGACGTTTTGAGTGAGTCTGAGATTGTAGCTTCGTAAGTTGTTTTGCGCTATCTTGTTGAACCGTTCGGTAATTCTTACGAACTTTTTCTAACTTTCGATCTAACCTATGACCGATTGTTTTTGGTCTGCCTTTCTCCTGATCCATAGTGAGACTCCTAAGCGTCTGTTGCGACTAAGTTATACAACTTAGTATTCTTTGGTATTGGATTCTCAAATGGCACTACAACTGGCCCTGCTACTATTAAGCCGGTACCTTTAGCTTTTGGTCGAGCCAAGTAGCGAATCTGTTTGTCAGTCAGATTGACAATCTCCTTTAAGATAGCCAAATCCTGGGGCTTTTGTTTGAGCAAAATCATGAACTCGCTATTTGAAAGCAACTTCCGACCTTCTTCAACAGCAGCCAGCGTTTCTACGTTCTGGGTAATTCCTGTTGGAATCGCACCGTATTTCCGAATCCGTGAATACAATGTAGTAAAGAAATCCGCTTGTGCCTTGTTTTTAAATAAAATCTGCATCTCATCAAAGTAAACCCAAGTAGTACATTTTCCTTGATTTTCTACAATTTGATTCCAGATATAATCCTGAATAACCATCAAAGCGAATGGCTTCAATTTGTGAGACAACTTCTTCAAATTAAAGATAACAAAGCGATGATTGAGATCCACGTTGGTACTGTGAGCAAAAATATCTTGGGAACCAGTTGTATAGGTTTCCACTGCCAAAGCTAAATCTTGAGCTTCTGGCTCTGGTTGTTCCTTCAATACCTGATGCCACTCTTTTAACGTTGGAGTGAAATCCTCTGTCAAATATCGCTCATAAGTCACACCTGTTACCCGGTCAATAATCCCAATCTGTGCATCTGTCACCTCAGATAGAATCGATTCAAACAATCCCATCAATAAGTTTGCCTTATCTCCAATCGGATCGTCATCCTCATCGTCCAAACGATCTAGATCCGGTAGATCTAAGAGATTGATATGTGTTTTAGATCCAATCGAAATATCCACCATCTGAGCACCGAAAGCACGGCCAATATCAGAATATTCATCTTCGGGATCCACAATGATTACTCGATCTTCTGGATATTTCAGCAAAGTCGGAATGACTTCACCACCCTTAATCGTAGTAGATTTACCAGAACCAGAGGAACCAAGCACAACACCTGAACCCGTATTCAGATCACGTTTTCGATCCAGTGTAATGATATTGTTTGATAACTGATTTTGACCATAGTAGCGAGCAAGTGAGCTGTCAGACTTCAAATCCACGTTAGTAAAAGGAACTTGCGTAGCAATATTAGCTGTTGTCATCTTTCTCATGAAATTCTTCTTCACATTTACGAAGCACTCACCGATAGGTAGAATCGTATTTAAAGCCTCTTCCTGGTAATAATAGAGGTCTTCAAATTCTACCCCTAGCTTCCGTCCAGCACGCTTAATCTTCTGCTCATTACGTTGTAGTTCCTCCTGGCTATCTGCCTTAAAATACACTGCAATCAAACCAGAAAAGATTTTCTGATCATACTCAGTAATCTCATCTCGCCACTTCTTGGTAGCTTCTGAGATTTCTTGGTCACGACCAGCAACCACTGCATCATCAAAAATACCAGATTGAGCAGCCTTACGTTTAGAACGTAGCTTCCCAATTTCAGCATCTGTTTCTGCATCGTCAATCTTCTCTAAGATTTCAACATTCTCATAGGGTTCTGCATGGATAGTAATGGCTAGTTCAAATCCCAGTGTCGTTAAATCACGAATGAGACGATCAGACATCCAGTTAGGATATCGGTGGGCATAGAGTACCTTGGCCCAACTATCATCAATAATCATACGTTTTTCTTGAAACTCAATTCGGTTCGGAGCGATAAATGATTTCGTTGATAATCCAGATAGAGCAATTTCTCGATAATCAAAATTGACATACGGGTTTCCTCGTAATAGTTCTGAGAAGACCTTCAGACGATCCAGACCATTCATTTCCTTAAATGTAATATCAGCTTCCTGAAATTGTGTTCCCAGGGAAACTCCAATATCTTGTAGTAACAACTGCGCCTGTTTTCGATCATCAGCGTTCGTTGAAATGGTCACATACTTATGTACCTCGAAGTTGTTAGCGTGTGTCGTAAATCGCTCCTTAATCATCTCATTTAGCTCTTCACGATAGTCATCGTAGCCATCGTTTGTTTCTTCAAACAAGATATTCTGTAAGGAGTTATCCGATACTCTACGGTTAATTACTAAGAGTTGATAGTTACTGCCCTCATCCAGTGAATTAAGAGCATCCATCGTTGTATCGATGATGCTCTCTTTTTCATCTTGTTGAGCAGTTGAGTAAGAAGCATCCCCCAGCATAAAGCTACGAGAATACTTCTCACGTGCAATGTGCATTAATCCATCTTCATGGAGCAGCGTATAATTGATTGTATTTTGTGTCGTTGGCTTCATCTGACGACGCAAGCGCTCAATTCTTTTCTTTTCTGCGTTTTCTAGTTTTTCTCTTTTGCTTTTGAATAAACTCATCTTTCGTATAAATTCCTACCTTTCCAAACTCTGTCTCATAGCTTCTTTGTTGAATTCGGAAAAAGAAATTGATTTTTTCTTTAATCCGCATTCGCTTAGTCATACCCGTACCGTACATTGCCCCAGGAACTACAAATATAGCATCCCAAAGATAAATGTACCAATCAGGTAAACCAAAGAAATATATCGTAATTGTCCCTGAAACAGCTATTAGCAAACATACGTAGAGAACAATCATTCTAGTAGTTAAGCCAAATAGAATAGGCTTGTCCTCAGTTTCAAATTCTCTTAAAAATTCTGATCCAATTTTTTTCAATTATTTTCCTTTCATATAAAATAAGATCGATCAATTCTAATTATTCTAGACATGGATTACACTCCTAAAAGTTGCTTAGCTTTTCGACTAGATCCAACCATTACAAAAATGTAGATAACCCCCTTAGCAATTGAAGCAAAGGCTGTTCCCCATGAATCACTGGAACCAGTCGTAACCTTTAGGATATCTGCTGCAACAATCGAATCATATACAACAGAAACAATAATTAGGATGACACCAATAAGGGCAGAGGCCGCAAAGTATTTCAAAAAATTAATCGTAACAGATCGTAACGAGTCCATCATAAAGAACGCTACTAACAATGGAGCTATAGCTTTAAGCATATACAAATCCAAGTAACGTAGGAAAACAATAATCCCTAGAATAACGTTAGAAACTTTACCGACAACAAAGCCAACAAATTCAATAATCTGTTTTTCAAACCAACCTTTTCCACCGGAAATATTTGAATCAATGGTTGTTTTAACAGTAGGTGCTACATGTGCAATTACCTTTACAACAATATTAAGCAATTCAAGAATGGCATCACAAATTTGAGATGAAGCAGAGATCATGATTAAGGCAAATAAATATTTCATTAAAGCCTCTAACCAAATCTTCTGTGTTAATGCACCTCCCCTCGACTTAACCATTTGTGACCATGATGCCATTTCAAACCAGAAAAAAAGACCTAAAAGGATATACCCAATAGGTCTGACTGCATCAGCCATCATATTTACAGCTTGATTTGTAGCAGAGCTATAACTAGAAAGAGAGCTTGTTAGCTCTCTAATATCTAAATTCATAGGCTACTCCTAAAATTTTAGTTGAGATAGTGCTGCAACGACTGCTGCAGCAATTCCTGCAGAAGCCACGGCCAAAAATGCACCATTAATCATAGAATCAGAACCATCATCTTGTCTTTGCTTATCTTTATTCTTCCTTCCTTGAATATAGTCAACTGAACCATTCCAGATCCAAATAAGACCTGTAATTGTTCCAACTACGCCTAGACCAGTAATAATTTTTGTAATGATTTCCATTTTGTTTTACCTCTTTTAATTTCATTTTTTTATAACAAAAGGCACTGCAGAGATTTCTACAGTGCCAAACACAATACTATTTTTATAATTCTTCAAATTCTTCACGATAAATCGTCCGAACAGTAGCTACTAGAATACTAAGACCAATAATAACCGGAACTTCAATATTCGGATGTGGGAAAAATAACTCTCCTCCTTTTGGTGCATCAACTACTTGACCAGCAGTAATAAGTGAATCATGGGGCATTCCTAATATATGCGGTTTATACCATCCAAAAATACTATCAATTATGTTTTCGCTTGGGAAATTGAATAGATGATGAATGATTGCCATTCCCCCAATCAATACGATTGTTATACATATTTTAGCTATAACCCACAGAATAAACATACCAATAGTGGATTTCACAACATTAATACACCAAAGAACGATATAAAAGGGAGCTGTAAAAATCCTAATGATAGCTACCCATAACCAGGAAAAATCATTCCCAAATTTCATAATCCTACTCCTCCACGATTTACTGTTATTATACCATAAAAATAGCTTATTTCAAAGGTTCCTAGAGTATTCTAAACCTCTTTTTTCTTGCGCTTGCTGTAGAGCAAGCCTGTAGCAACACTTCCCATTGCTAGAGCAGCTAATAGTAAATCTGCAGAATCCTTCTCACCTGTTGAAGGCAAGCTTCGTTCTGGCTGACTTACTGGTTGTTGCGGATGTTCTTCAGGAGTTTTTGGCTCTGGTTTTGGTTCCGGTTTTGGCTCTGGCTTTGGTTCTTCATTTTTCGGTTGTTCTGGTTTTGGTTCTTCTGGAGTATGAGTCACAACCGTATTGGAAACAACTTCCACACCATTAACCGTATGATAGTAAATATTTTCTACTGTTCCTGACTGAATACGTGTCATTTGTAGATATACTTCTGCTTGAAACTCTGATGTCTCTAAAATTGACTTCAAGAAAGTATCATCAAAGCTAATATCTACTTTACCTTTAGCCTTGTCTACTAATTGACTTGTGAACTTAGTTAATTCATCACCAGCTTTGAATTTTTGACCGTCACTTGTTTCAAAATCTACAGCCGCAAACACTTGATAGACACTCTGATAATCATCATGTGTTTCATCGTAGTCATCGCTAAATTTATACTCAAATAGCTGTTCTGAGCGATCTTTTGGCACTAGCGAACCAACTAATTTGTAATTAAATGTTTGATTCAGTTTTACCTCTTTTCCATCCAAGCTTTCTTTGCTTAGATGGTCGATCACTACATCTTTTTTCGGTTCAATCTTTGGAACATTATTGACTACTGTTTCAGTTACATAGGCCATACCAAAATCAATTTGGTAGGCTGTGTTCTCATACTTACCACCTGTTTGACCCAATTCCTTCTTAACAGTCATTGGATTAGTAATCGTCAGAACTTCTCCAGTTTGAACGTAGGTCTTGTAGAATTCCTCTGGATTCTCTGCCTCAAATACTTGAATCGCTCCTTTCGGAGTGAAATTGCTAGACTTCAAGGCTTCTTGTACACCTGATGGAGCTTTTTCTAGACTTTCATAAAGAGCCATTTTCAAACCTTTAACCACTTGACCTTTAGAATCAGTCACTTGAACACCATCTTGATTGATCGTAACAGCTTCTTCTGGATAATCATCAACAATGTAGAAGCCTTTACCAATACGATCTTTATCTACTTCAATGCCCTTGTATTGGCTATAATCTGCAGTTACCTTGTAGTAGTTTACAGATCCTGCCAAGACTTGTTTCCCATCGATGTCAACACCTGCTTTGTTCAGATTCTTTTTGGTTGGTTTAACAGTAGGAACATTATTTACAACTGTATCAGTTTGATATCCGTTACCGAAATCAACTTGGTAAGCCGTATTCTCGAATGATTTTCCTGAATTTCGCAATTCTTCCTTAGTTACCATTGGATCAATAATTGTAACAGATTTTCCTGCTTTGATATATTGGTTAAAATAGGCTTCTGGATCATCCACTAAAAATACTTGGAAAGCTCCCTTAGGCTTAATTTCAGAACTATCTAGAAAGGCTTTAACCTTATCATTATCAACAGATTCAATAGAATCGTACTGATAAACTGAAATTCCAGAAACTTCTTTTCCTTCGCTATCAATATAACGAATATCTGATTGATTGATAGTCACTGCCTCTTCTGGATAATCATCAATTGCACCAAAGCCTTTTAGAATAGCATTTGGATCTGCCTTTATTCCCTTATACTGATCATAATCCAAGGTTATATGATAGTAATTTGTTGAACCAGCTAGAACTGTTTTTCCATCAATAATAACACCATCCTTATTATGATTGTGTTTGAGAGGCTTGATTAAGTTGTTATTTGGATTGTCAGGATCATTCGGTTTACCTGGTGTTGTTACCTTAACAATATTTGAATAAGACTCAAACTCATTGTTTAAGTTCAAATGGAAGTTATTCTTATAGGTTGCACCATCATTTGTTACTGTGCCATAAACCTTAAGAACTGGAGTTTTATAGGCTTTACTTAAATCAGTATTTACTTTCACTAAACCTTCAGCTTTAAGTGAACCTTTCAACTGATGCTTATCATTATCATAGGTTACAGTAAAGTCTTGGTTTTGATCTACAGTTTTTGCTAAATCAAGTAGATACCCTTGAGGTAAGTTGTCCGTTAACTCATAGATTGTAGTTTCTTTTCTGTTTGCCGCTAGAGGTTTAGTTTCTAACTCCCAAACAACTTCTGATAACTTAGGTACTGAAGAATTATTTACATTTGCACCTGCAGAGTTCTTAACTAACTTTTCTACGGTAGGGGTAGTTCTCAAGCGTGTGTAAGTAACTTCAATTTCTCTTGGTGCTACTTCATTTGGAACGTTTTTCAACTCTGGTTTAGGAGGTTCACTCGGAGTAGGAACGTGAGGTGTATCTGGTTCTTCTTTTGGTGAAGCTACTAAAGGTTTCTCCGTAGGAGGTGTCAATGGAGTCTTATCCTTTTCCTTATATTCAAGTTTGTTTGGTATTAATTTTGTAAACTTACTTGGTTCAAGGGGTGGTTTTGGCTCCTCTAGTTGATTAATGACAGAGCGACCACCCCAAAGTTGGAAGGCATAACCTGATTGAAAAATAGTCAAATCAGAATCAGCACCTTTACCGTGGTCTCTGTTCCAATTATTCCAATAAGTTCTATAAGCAGCAGACTCTGATGGAGAATATGGTCTTAATTCCCTATTTCCATTAGCTAAATAAGTTAAATGATGAGTAGTACCATAACCTACACTTAAAATAGAACCCGCTGGAATATCATTATAATCATCTACATCAACATAATAAGGATCACCTTTTCTCCAACGATGTAGACCACTTTCATCGTCTGAACTGAAAACTCCATCGCTTTTAATACCTTGCCAGTATTGTTGTCCTCGAATATTTTTCTCTTGAACATAAGAACCATAAGGATTTACTACAACACCGGTACTACCATCCCCATAAGTATGACGAACTGCTTGTAGGTAATCCAAGTCAGAATAAATAGAGATATCACCTAGGTTTAAAACTTGTCCTGTGTTTTCATCATAATACTGAATATCCCAATCATTATTCAAATAGTTATAAGGATTAAAGTTGACTGATACTACTTGATTATCACCATAAACTTTATTCCACCAAATGTTTAAACGAGTATAGACATCATTACTACCATCTATTCTATGCTCTGGTACAGGTGTTGAACAAGAAATGAAACGTGCAGAGATTGTTTTACCTGACTTGGTTAGACCAACGTTATGGATTGTGAAAGTTGACCCTGCTTGGATACCGGTAATAACCCCACCACCATAAGTACCTTTAGAATCAGAATGCCCATAAAAATCTCGACCTTCATATCTATCATGTTGTAGGTTTCTATCTAAGGTTAAATAAGTTGATTTATTTGCACCCATAGCACCATCTACAACTTCCAGATTCGGAATACTAGAGTCAAATACCGCAGTCAACTTAGAGTAATAATCTAAAGAACCACGTTTTGACTCATCAAATTCACCATAAATCGTAACCCCGTTTGCGCTACCTTGAACACGTTGAGTTCTAATCTCAGCTAACTTACGATTGTACTCAGCTAAGTCTTTTTTATACTGGTCTAACTGCTCATTATACTTCGTTAAATCTGCATCAGCCTTGCCTTTTTCAATAGTCCACTTGTTTAAAGCTTCTTCGTAAGCTTTCTTGGCATCTGCGTTTTCCTTATCAATAGCAGCGTCTTTCTTAGCTTTTTCTTCTACTGCTTTTTCATAAGTAGACTTAGCAAGAGCGTTTTCTTGTTTGATACGCTCATTCTCTTTTGCTACACGCTCTCTCTCAGCTTTTAAACGCTCATTCTTTTCTTGATTTTCTTTATCAATCTGAGCGTTTTTAGTAGTAGCATCTGCTAAGTCTTTATCATACTGAGCTTTAGCTTTGTCATAAGAGTCTTGCTTTTCCTTGTTCTCAGTAGTAATCGTTTTAATCTCTTCTTTACGAGTTTCTACTTCCTTTTTGTACTTCTCAGACTCGTCTACAATAGTAGTTGCTTGCTTGTCGTAACTAGACTCAATCTCAGCAGTTTTCTTAGCTAACTCATCAGAATTAGTCACCAAACCACCGTTAACTTCAGTTTCTTTTACAATTAAACCTGCTTCTTTTGCAGCAGATACCGCAGACTCTACTTTTTCTCGGTTAACAGTAACTTCAACAGAACCTATTGATTTTTCTGAACTACCTTGGTCTTTTGTAGAATCCACCGTTGGGGAGCCTTGTAAACTTTTTGCATTTGTAGCAGGATTTGGATTTACTCGTTCATCTGCTCTAACTGGACTAGTCATCAAACCTAAGGCAGCTAGACCAAGAATTACTCCACACGTTCCCCAACGTCTTGTTTTTCGGATTGATCCGAATGCTCTTGTCTCATTATTAAATTTCATTTATTCTCCTTTTTTATTATCCATTCAATACATCCTTTACAGCACTAGTTTTAGGAAGTTTTTTAGGCTCTTCCTTCTTTGATTCAGCAGCTTTTTCTTCCGTTTTCTTTGGTTCAACCGGTTTCTCTTTTTCCTTATAAACAAACTTAAGTGTCTGTTTATCTGAAGAAACCTCCCCTTCCAATTCTTCCGGAACTGCCTTCAAAACATAAGTTGTATCTTTAACTGTAATTTCTGTTTCAACATCACGATCAAATTTCCAGTCTTTACCTACAAGCTCTCCAGCTTTAGAAATAACTTCAGAATTCTTGATTTCCTCACCCTTTTCGTTTACAAAGATAGCTTTAACTTCCTCGCCCTTTTCATGTGCCAAGTAAGTCAGCAAAAGGTCATTTTCAGCAAATTTCCCTTTCTCTTCGCCTTCTTTAAGGGTAATTTCAAATCCATCAACAGTCGGAGCTTTGATATCATAATCATCCCCAGAGAATCCCTTAGCTACAAGAATATCCTGATCAATCTGCTCATTCGTTAAAGCATTCAGAACCTTGACTGCTAAAGAATAAACCATTTTATCTGCTGGTTTCTTTTCATACAGATAATGTAGTTTAACAGTATCCTTAGTAACTTTTCCAGAAGATTCTTTAGGCTCTCCAGTCAATACATAGGTTTCACCATCAACAGTCAATTCCTTCTTAACTTCAGTTGCCTTCCATTCACTACCAATCTCCTTACCAGATTCGACAATTGTGATATCGCCTTGACCAGGAATTTCTTTTCCATCCGCTGTTCGGAAATCAGCAGTAACAGCTCCACCTTCGTTTTTGATAGAATCAGATTTCTTAGCCACTTCTTTTCCATCTAGTGACACTGTACCTGTTGCAGTTCCTTCTCCAGTAAAGCTATAAACGATTGAGTAATCACCATCAGGTAGTTTTTCTGAAAAATCAACCTTCCCATCTTTGACCGGTAATTCTTTATTGACTTTACCACCTTTTAACAAAGCCTTAGTGATTTTTATTCCATCTCCACCGATGGCAACTTGAGCTGTTTGGTCTGCGCCCTTAGAGGTTTGTACTTTAACAGTAGCAGTTTCCATAAACTGTTTAACCACTTCAGCATCTACAACTGACTTGTCTTTACCAGTCATATCGTAGATATTGGGATGACCCAATTCTTTCATTTGCTCAATCGAACGCATAGAGTTAGTGTCGTTGTCTGTAACCTGATTACGATTGACAACTGACATAAAGGTCCTAGCCCGTTTCTTCGCCCACTCAGCGAATGATTTATCCATTTCTTCTGGTTTACCTTTATCCATCCAACCGTCAGTGTATTGGATAACTGAGATTGTATCAGAAGATTTAGTGATTTTTTCAACAATCTCTTCAAATGGAACAACAACATCTACAGACTCATCTAGGTAGCGGTGTGAACCTAGAGCATTTGCTAAAGCAGCAAAATAAGCACCATACTCGTGAATTTCAGAATCTTTTTCTGTTGGAGCCTTAATCTTCAACAGATTATCAATGATTTCAAGCGCTTCTTGCTTCGTCAAGAGAGTTGAAGATATGCCCACAGTGTCTTTAATTTCTTTTTTTGTGCTCGCATGATATGAACTCTGTCCGTAATTATCCGCATAAAGTTGAATAATGTGACGACTTTGAGGGTTTTTATTTTCTTCAATAATCTTCTTACTTAGGAGTAAGGAATCCTTTACTTTACCTGCATTAGAAGAAGAATAGTCATAAACATGATCCGTAATAAGAGGATCAATTTCATTTATTGTACTCGTATTTGTAGGAGCTCTTGTCTTAAACAGAAGCTCATTAGATCCTGCTTTATCTTCACCAGTTACTACTGTATTTTCAGTAGTTTTTAGTTCTGGAGAAAAATCAGGTTGTTTAGGATCAACTGGTTCTGGATTAGGATTTTTAACCTTAGGCGCATCTTTCTTGACCTTTTCGATTTCAATTTTTGTCTTTTCCAAATCCTTGAATTTGTCGGATTTATTCTTGTTAACCTGTTTTTCGTCAATCCCAGAGGATTCTGCATCCTTCTGCTCTGTTTTTTCAGTCACAGCTGAGTTAACTGAAGAATCACTTTTAGATTCATCAGCTTGAGCTATTGCCGAACCGACAATCCCAACCGCAACAAGTCCAAGTGCTACAGAACATAGACGTTTCCCATATTTTCTATAGCTAAATGTTTTTTTCATATTATCGCCTTTCTAAATGTTCATTGGATTATTTTCTATCGGATATATTTGATGGATCTCTTGCTCTAAAATATACAATTATCATTTTTCCTCCAACCAAAAAGTCACCAAGAAACCTTGATGACTTTAATAAGTTTAATTTTCCTTAGATTCTCGTTTGATTTTCAACAGACTTAAAAGTGAAACAGTTACCATTCCCAAGAACCAAAGACTAGATGCTTTTTCTCCCGTCTTAGGTAATTCGTATGTTGCAGCGGGTGCTTGATAAACTGGATCTTTGACTTTGGCCACTGCCACTTGTTCGTGCACATACTTCGCAGTCTTTCCATTTTGAACCACTGGAGTAGAATGAGTTCCATCTTGTTCAATGCTTACTTTTTGAACAGCCAACTCTTTTTGATGCTCAATTTCTTGTTGTGCTTCCAGATAATCACGATAAGCCGACAACAACTCTTTATGAGCCTCTAATACCTTTCTTTGTTCTGCTTTTGCAGCTTCTAGTTTTACTAGTGCTAACTCAAGAACGGATTTCTTTTCTTTCAAAACTTCTTGAGCAGATTCAAGATTCAGTTTTGCCTTTTCTAAGAGTTGTGGGGCATTTTGCAAAACTTCCACTCGCTCTTTTGATGCTTTCAAGGCTTCAGTTGATTCTGAAAGTAAAGCTTGACGACTGAGGACAAGTTCTTTAATTCGAGTAAGTTCACCTTGTTTAGCAAACAATGCCTCTTTCTCAGCAGTCAAAGCTTCATTCAGTGATTCCCATTCAGTTTGTTTTTCAGCTAGTTTATCTTTAGCTAACGCAAGTGCTTCACGTTTGTTTTGTACGTCTGCATTCAACTGTTCCAAAGCCTCTTGCGCTTGTTTGTTTTCTAAACTAGCTTTTTCAAGGTTTCCTTCCGCCTGCTTTAACTTATCTTCTGCTTCAGGAGTTTTTAAAGCAATATTCTGAATATCATTACGATTAGTCACTGCATTTTGCGCAGTAACTTCTGCTTGAGTATATTCTGTCTGTGCTTGTTCTTTTCTAGCTTGTGCATCCTTACGATTCGTTTCCGCAGTATCATAAGTATCCTGAGCCTGTGCCACAGAATTTCTAGCTACTTGAATTCTTTCCTGAAGACTAGCTAGATTGTTCTTAGTATCAATTTTAACATTTTGATGGAAACCATTTTTCAGCAAATCAATTGTTTTAGAATCTGTTCCAACATAGTGCATCGCAACTAAACCAAGATCTGTCTTTCGGGTTGCTACACCGATATACTGTAGCGTGACTGACTTACGATCAAGTCCTGCAAAGTTTAAAGCATGGCCCCAATCAGCGTGCTTATCATAAAACAGCATCATAACCATGTTGTTGTATGCCTGTTGTTTCAGATCAGCTAATGTGACTACATCATCTGCATTTTGAAAGCCAATATTTTCAGCAAGCAGACCTTGATTCCCCTGATTCAAACCAACTTCTTTCGCAACAGTATTCAAAGCATCTAGGTCATGCCCATACTGATTAGTTGATAGCTGAGTTGCTTTCTGTGCCACTTTCTGCATATCTCGATTCACTAAAACTGGAATATCATCTGTTCCCATCAATTGACGGAAATCATTAATCAATTGTGCATTGAAAATGGCAAGTTCATCTTGAATTTCAGCAGATAAATGGTTGACATCAGCAATCACAGTCTTTTTATCTGCTTCACTCTGCTTAAATGGAGAAGTTGGATTACCGTAATAAGTCTCACCACCATCTGGCGAGCTAAATCCAGCAGCAGTCATACCTCTCTTGGCAATTTCTTGTAACTTATTTGAATTTTCTTCAGTGGGATTATTGAAGTAAGTTTTTAAAGCTTCTACATAGCCAGCAGGATAAGTGATAGAGGTCGTTGTCAAACTATCCAGGATACTTTGAGCTTTAGATAGATTCTCTTTAGCTACTTGATACTGATTTTCAGCGTTAGTAGCTTGAGTGGTTGCTTGATCTAGTTCCTGCGCTTCCACCAACCTAGTTGCTTCTGTACTCGTTACCTCTTCTTCTGCCTGTTTCAACTTAGAAGCACGTTGTTCATCTGCTTTTTTAGCAAGTTTCAACTCTTGTCGAGCTTGTGATTCAGCTTTTTCGCTCATTTCCAAGTTTCGCTCAGCAGCTTCAGCATTAGCAACAATACCCGCAACTCCAGTTCCGTCTAAAATAGCTTGTTTTTCAGCTACAATTTGTTCTGCATCTGTAACTTCTTTTGTTTTGTCAGCAAGCTTTCTCGTAGCTTCTTTGACATTTGCTTCCTGATCAGTAACATTCTTTTCAGCTAGCTTTTGTTGCTTTTCAGCAGAAGACAGTTCTTTTTGAGCCTTCTTCTCAGCAATTTCTTTTGCAGAGACATCTTCTTTTGCATCCTGGATATTTTTAGGAGTAGCTTCCTTGACTACTTTCTCCGCTTGAGTAACAGTTTCTGTAGCTTCATCAATTGCTTTCTCAGCATTGTTCACCTCATTTTGAGCTGTGTTTACAATCTCCTCATGTTTTTTTACAACTGTGTTTGCCTGATCCACATTTGCTTTGGAGATAGCAACATCAGTTTCTGTAACTGTTTTTTTAGTTGCTGTCTTCTGTTGGCTCCCTGAAATTGGCTCTGTAGGTTTTAATTCTTCTGCGGAAGCTTGAGTCGTTGCTCCAACAGCCGCCGTTGCGATTGCGCCAGCTAATAAAACTTTCTTAACTTCATTCATCATTTCCATTTGATTTCTCCTTTTTGATATTACTTAAAACAATGCTTATTTGAATAGTCTTTTAGTTCTCGTGAGATTTTATCAGACAATTTATTTGGAATAAAAGTCATATATACTAGAATCCCAGAGGCTAAAAGAATAACTGTAAATATTATCTGTATAATACTCATTTCTTCACCTTTTCATAACATCACCTATCTGCTTTCAGCAACAAAGAAACAATTCCTTGCTCCCCAAAACAGATAGATGAGGACTCTATCTGTTAAATTTTACCGCTAGGTCGGTGATAACCTTTACCGGTTAGCTGTAAGATAGTTTTATTACCTTGCTTAATTCGTCTGGCAACTAAAATATCTCCACGTTTAATGGTGCGTATATCTCTATAGATTTTAGAGTATTCTGCAATCATTTCAACGGTTTGAAGTTTTCCTGCCACATATCCTTTTTGGGGAATAAGACCATGCTTACTAGTTAATTTCATTTCTTCACCACTTGCAAGCCGTGCGGTTGCATCACCTTGCAAACCTAGTCGTCTTAAGTCAGTGAGTGTAACCTCACTAGTTGATTTTATTTGATTCATATTGTCCTCCTTTTTGAATCAAAGGCTGATTTACAGCCATGCCGAGTTGATGCCGTACATCTCTACTGTGTTTTTTACGCACGATTTATAGTTTAGAAATCGCAAACTCTTTCGTCTTACGGGACAAGTCAACCGTGACTTTACATAATGCAGTCAGCACTAGATATACTTTCTAGATACACACCGCCCCTGTTCTTCTTTTTATGCCTAGACTGCGCTAATCGGGACAGTGGGATATTCAATTTTCAAAGGTCAAAAGTAGTTTTATGACTTGCTCAGGTCAAATATTTTAGAAATATGGGGCTATCTTAATTCCAGTCTTCACCTACTAAAGAATCGTAATCTTCTCCACAACACGGACAGAATCCGCATTCCTCAGCAGAATCGAACTCTGTATCACACATTGGACAATCTACTAGCATGGTAATCTCCTATCCTTATTTTTTCCGATAGGTTATCTTCTTCACCCATCTAGGGTTGATAGAAAACGGTGGAGTCACTGATGTAAAATTCATACTCGCTCCTGTTCCAAATGAACTTGATACCAATTTTTCTAGTTCCTCCAGATTGAAAGTGATAGAAATACTTTCTACCGTTTTATCAAAATACTCTACAATCATTTCAACTTCTTGAACTGGTTGGGAAGGTGTAGCTTTCATAGCTTGCCCTCTGTAAATTCTCTCTTGGCTATTAAACAATCCCATAAAGTCAACTCTCTTTCTTTTAGCAATTTGTTGTAATTCTTCTTAACTTGATATATTTCATTTTCAATTATTTCCCATACATTTCCTAGCATTACTATTATAAATTGCAAGTAAACCATTATAAACGTATTCAGCAATCACTTCTGATGAACGGGCAAATCGCATATTTTCTAAAGCATATCTATAACGTTCTTCAAATGGCATCATGATATAAGTCGCCATCGTATCTGAGTAATTTTCTTCTAACAGCTGAGAATAAACTAAATCATAGATATAATCCTTATCATACCTGCTAGCTTTATCAACTTTTCTAGAAAGACTGTCTTGTTTATTATTTTGGGAATTTTTAGGGAATCTCTCCTCGTCCTCCTCAGAAATAACTAATTCAGTGTCATTACTATTAGTCTCACTATATTCAGTATCGTTAGTGGCTAAATCTGACACCAGCCCCGTATAAATCTGACACCCCCCTGGTGTTTTTTTGACACCCCCCTGGTCTAAATCTGACACCCCCCTAGTGTCAGATTTGAAATCACCTGATTTATCAACCATTCTAGCAACTGTGTCATCTTGCAAGAGACCAAGGTAAATTCGATTAGCTAGATTTCCTGATTTACTTGTAGATTGTTGAACCTCATGAATTAATCCATACTCTGTGAGTTGCTTCTTAATTCTTAATAGGGTAGATTTCGAGCAACTTAGTATCTTCATCAAATTAGAGTTGGAATAAACCAGATAAATATTTCCATTCTCATCAATCCAATTATTCTTGAAAGAAAGATCTAGTCTATCTTTAAGCATGGCATAAGCGACTTTTGCATCTAACCTCATATCCTCATAAATAGGATTTTCAAACAAAACCTTTGGTAAGGCATAAAAGCGATCAGATGTCTGATAATGGCTAGCACTAATAAACTGAATTTGTTTCATAAATTACACCTCTTTCAGTCTAAAGTCACCATTCATGGTAAATCCTATCAACCCAAAGGCCTCAAGTTCTCCTATACTTGCTATTATTTCTTTTCGTGTTGAACCTGTTTCCTTCATCAAAAACTGGATTATAATCTCTCTTGAAATTCTCTCCTTACTTTTTTGTCTCATAATTTTTCCTCCCAAAATACAAAAAAGAACTAACGGATTTTCCGTTAGTTCAATATTTTCTATTTATCTCAAAACACTAGACACTTACATAGCAAAATTCCTAAAAAAATTGCTACTAAACCACCTAAGTAGGTTAAGAGAAAATATCTGTAAAAGATCTTCTTATCAGTTAAGAGTTTTTGGAGTTCATCATTCAAGGTTGAAAAAGTGGTTAGACCTCCACAGAAGCCTGTAGCAAGGATAGCATAGAGCTCTTTATCTTCTACATAATTGTAAAATAAACCAATTAAAAAACAACCTAAAAGATTTGCTAGAAGTGTTCCTAATGGTAAAACTCTCTCTTGATTGAGGGTAGAAAGGAAATAACGAACAAGCGCTCCAACGCCACAAGCAAGTGCTAAATACATGATTACCATTTCTTCCTCCCTAAACAATAAGCCAATAAAAGCCCTCCACCAATGCTCAGAACTAGATAAATTATCAGACTTGGATAAGAACCTGTATCCAGCAATTTTACGGCATCTAACACGAGGCTAGAAAAAGTGGTCAAACCGCCACAAAAGCCAGTACCAAGTGCTAAAATCAGACCCTTACTGCTCCCCTTATAAACCAAATAACCTTTGACTAGATAGACTAAACAGAAAATTCCTAGATAGTTGACGACTAGTGTTCCCCATGGAAAAGCTGGACTGGTTGGCAACCATTTGGAAATCAAATAACGGACAAGACCTCCTAGCATGGCAGCTAGAAAGATTCCTAGTGGGTAAAATTGTTCTTTTTTCATTTGATGTTTTTATCCTGATAATCGCGCGAACGTTTGAGAATGTCTGAAAAAGTCGCGACAATTGTCTCTTCGTATTTTTTATTGCTGACACGACTTCTGACTTTTTCAAAGATAGCTTCTTCTCTTTTAGTGTCCAAAATCGGTTTTCCTGAAGCCTTTTTATAAGCAACTACGCCTTCCACAAGATGCATTCTTTCTTCCAAGAGCTTCACGATTTGATCATCAATTTGATCGATTTCTTGTCTAATAATATCTAAATCCATAGAGTCTCCTTTTATATTTGAATGATTTTAGCAAAAATCTTCTAGATGGAATGGTACATTTTTAGGAACAACAAACAAAAACTGCACTGACAACTTTCATCAGTGCAACTTCATGCTTATCCTACTTTAGCAGCCAATTCTTCTGCAAATTGTTCCAAGCGTTCGATATCTTCTTCTTCTGCAGAGAGATCCACTTTGACGCACTCTGAGCCCTTTTCAGCTCCTGTTGCCACAAATACACGATCAAAGTCATCAACAGCTTTACAGAACTCATCGTAGAAAGTATCGCCTGATCCTACCACACCGTAGATCTTGCCACTCAAATTAAGATCTGCTAGGTCTTCGTAGAAGTCCATCATCTCATCTGGTAACTCTCCATCACCATAAGTGTAGGTTGCAACGATTGCGATATCTGCTTCAAGAAAGTCAGATGCGTCAACAGTTGTACACTCATCAACATCTACCTCTAAGCCCAACTCACGCAATTTATCTGCTACAATATCTGCAATTTCTTCGGTATTACCGGTCATACTGGCAAATACAATTTTTGCTAATGCCATATCGTCCTCCTCAATTTATCTTCCTCCATTATATCACATCTTTTTCATTTTAAAAATAAAAACTCTTGTGCTACAATGAAATAAGAAAGAATTGAGGTTACTTATGGAAATTTGCCATCAAATTTTAGAAAAAATTAAAGCATACGATACCATTGTCATTCACCGTCACATGAAACCCGATCCTGATGCCTTAGGAAGTCAGGTTGGACTCAAAGCACTTCTGGAACATCATTTCCCAGAGAAAAATATCAAGGTAGTTGGTTATGATGAACCAACACTAACATGGCTTGCAAAGATGGATCAGGTTGCAGATAGTGACTACCACGGTGCTCTTGCAATTATCTGTGATACAGCCAATACTGCTCGTATCGATGATAAACGTTATATCAATGCTGAAACCATTATTAAAATTGACCACCATCCAAATGATGAAGTATACGGAGATCTTGTTTGGGTAGATACCAACTCGAGCAGTGCCAGTGAGATGATTGCTCTCTTTGCTGAAGCAACTAATCTTGAATTATCTGACTATGCAGCTAAAATGCTATGCGCTGGAATTATTGGCGACACAGGCCGTTTCCTTTATCCATCAACTTCTGCACGTACTCTTCGAATTGCTAGTAAACTAAGAGAACATAACTTTGACTATGCTGAATTAACACGTAAAATGGACACTATGAGCTTTAAAATTGCTAAACTTCAAGGTTATGTCTATGATCACCTAGAAGTTGATGAAAATGGTGTCGCACGTGTCTTACTGACTCAAGAAATTCTAAAAACATATCAAGTAACAGATGCAGAAACAGCAGCCATTGTTGGAGCTCCAGGCCGTATCGATACAGTTAATCTTTGGGGAATCTTTGTCGAACAAGCAGATGGCCACTACCGCGTACGTCTTCGCAGTAAATTCGTTCCAATCAATGGTGTTGCAAAGGAACATGATGGTGGAGGTCACCCACTTGCAAGTGGTGCTAACTCCTATAGCCTAGAGGAAAATGAAGTCATCTACCAAAAATTAAAAAACTTACTGAAAAAATAGATAAAAAGCTTGCCAAACTTATCAGAATCTGATAGACTAGTATGGTAACAATCTATGGCTCGCAAAGAGACCATGGCAGAAAGGAAATATTGCAAAATGAAAAAAGATATCCATCCAGAATATCGCCCAGTTGTCTTCATGGACACAACTACTGGTTACCAATTCCTTAGCGGTTCAACAAAACGCTCTAACGAAACTGTTGAGTTCGAAGGCGAAACTTACCCATTGATCCGTGTGGAAATTTCATCAGACTCACACCCATTCTACACTGGACGTCAAAAGTTCACTCAAGCAGATGGACGCGTGGATCGTTTCAACAAAAAATACGGTCTCAAATAATCAACCGCATTTATTGCTTAAAAACGTTGATACAAAGCCTTTTCCAAGAAATTGGAATTGGCTTTTTTTTGTTTTTAGTACCGTTTTTGGTACCGTCTTGGAAAACTAACCTTTTGCACTATCCAGGTAATCTACAAATTTTTTGATAGCTTTCTCCTCTCCTGCTATTGTAGAATGGCTATAAGTGTCCAAGGTCATCTGACTACTTGCATGCCCTAACCTTTTAGCTGCATTAACAGGATCAACACCCGTTTCAATCATCAAGGTAGCATGAGTATGCCTGAAGCCATGAGGAGTTATCTTCTTCAAGCCATGTTTTCTGATGATGCGCTTTAGAACACTATTGATATAGTCCTGATATAAAGGTTCTATCTTTCCGTCTCGGTCAACAAACGTAAAAATATAATCGCTATCAATCAATGGGGTAACTGACAGTTGCCCCTTTTCTCTTCTGCTCTTTTGTTTCCACTCTTTCAAAATCGATACTGTCTCAGTATCTAAAGGGATTTGCCGTATGGAAAACCTGTTTTTGGTGCTTTTCTCAACTGCTTTCCCCTTGATTCTACCTAGATTTTTGCTGATAGAAAGTAATTGATTATCAAAATCAATATCAGACCACCTCAAAGAATACAGTTCCCCTTTCCTTAAGCCACTATAGGCCAACAAACGAAATAAAGCATAGTTTTTATAAGACTCTTCTACCCTAATAATAGCTAAAAACTCATGCAACTCCTCAACGCTAAAGAAGTTATCTGACTTCTTCCGCTCTATTTTTGGGAGTATCGTTTGCTTCATTGGGTTGTCTGTAATCAATTTCATTTTCAAAGCAAAATCAAACACTTGACTAGTATAGGATTTGACCTGTTTGATATTTCTAAAAGTTTGCCCTTTTTCGGTAATAAAGTCCTGGCATTGCCAAGGAGTAATTTTGGAAATTTTCATCTTTCCAAGAACTGGCAAGATATGAATTCTAAACAAATCATCTGTACGGACGCTTGTCGTCCTCTCTACTGTGTTTTGATAAGTTTTGAACCATTCATCAAAAACTTCACCAAAACTTTTCTCAGAAGCTCTCAGAAACCCTGAGAGGTCTCCTGACACTGTTTTGTGGTAAATCATAGCTTCATACTGTCTAGCATCTCTAAGACTCTTAAAACCGCTTTTAAAGAAGTCTTGACGTTTACCATCAATCACTCTGTAGATTCTGACCTTATAAAGATAACCTGATTTAGACTTTTTAGCCTTATATTTAATAATAGACATTCTAATTTCTCCTTTATTTTTTAAGGTTTCGGGGCTTATAAAATAAAGAAATCATGATTGTCTGTTATTTCTTACTCTTCTTGCAATCTCTTGTATTCGTCAGAATTTATCCATGCCTCCCAGACATAATGATAAGGAGAGTCTTCTGCACTTGATTTGTTAATCATGAAAGGAATAAGGCCTTGTTTTTCATCAGCTATAAATTCCTTAATAGCTTTAACCAAAACAGGGTTGAAGCCTTTTTTGCTTGCTAGAAAATCAATGTAGTCGGATAGTGCCTCTGACTGATTGAGTTCTCTAAGTATAATGGCAAGTTCATCACCAAATGGAGTCCATTTAGTGATTTTATTTTCTATACTTGTACCTTTTGTCAAAACTTTATAGAAATCCTTAATCATTTCTTTAGGTGCGCCTGGATCTTTTAGTACAGGATTGTCATCAAGGCCTAGCAAGTAAGGAATAGACACTCCGAAGTATTCTGATAGAATTTGCGCATTTTTAGCATTCGGACTTCTACTTCCTTGGTTGTAATTTCCAAGAGTAGAGTATCCTATACCAGTTGCCTCACTTATTTCTTTAAGAGATAATTTACTGTTTTTAACAAGTGTTTGAAAGTTTGTCAAATAATCATCCTCCTTTTAAGCATATTATAACACAAATTACACAAAAGAGAAAAAACTCTTGACATTAAACACAAAAGGGATTATAATTTAATCCAAGATACACATTTGTGTATTAGATTCGGGGTTTATAAAATTAAGAAAGGGGTCAGAATATGACAGAAAACTTTACTATCAACCTCCCAAAAGCAACAGAAAAGAAGTTGCTTGCCCGTTACGATACCATGCTTCAGAGAGCTATCGAAAAAGCCTTTGAAGATCAGGAACTGTATAAGCCTATGCTACGAATGTCAGGTCTATGTCGATGGCTTGATGTATCAACTACTACCGTTATCAAATGGCAACGTGAAGGCATGCCCCACATGGTCATTGACGGAGTGACCTTGTACGATAAACACAAAGTCTCTAAATGGCTACAACAATATGAAAGATAGGAAATACTATGACTTACTTTTTTGAAGATAATTGTTACTATATCCCTAAAATCCTCTTTCAAGACGCTTATTACCAAGATTTGAGTATCGATGCTATAGTAGTTTATACAATCCTGAAAGATAAACAAAAGGAGGTTACAAGTAAAGGATGGATCGACTCTGAAGGCAATATTTATCTGGCCTATCGTTTGTCTGAAATGCAAAAGATGTTCGGTGTAGGAAAAAAGAAAATGATTAATATCCTACGTATGTTGGAGGAGCACAATCTGATTGAACGAGAAAGAGAAGGTGTATTCTACGGATACAGCTTGCCTTATCGGATGTATATCAACGAAATATGAGGTGATGAAAATGATAAAAATATTCTTTGGCAATGATCCTGGTATTCGAGCACAGTTAACCCAGCAGCTAACTTCCTACTCTATTAATTTTCAAAGTTATGAAGAGGAACAACTTACTGAACAAGTCTTTCTGGAAATGTTGAAACAGACAAGTGATTTCTTTGATTTGCTAAATCCTAATCTAGTACACTACAAACTGGATAATCGACTTAGCCTCAAGCAATTTATTCATCGAATTTTATCTGATAAGAATAAATATTTAAGACTACCAATTGCAATTGTAAATGACCGAGTTTACTCTGGAGTATCAGTAGAAGATGTTCGCATATTTATCCCTAAAGAACGTAGAAAAATTGAAAGACAGCATCTCTTCAAAAAATTTGAGGAATTAGAGGCAGGGGCCCTCTTCTGGAGAAACTTTGACTCATTTAGAAAACAGTCAGAATTACGTTGGTTTGAACTGTATGATTTATTATTTGCTGATGAATCTGACGATTTAGGAGAAATCAAAAAAGCTAAAGACCGATTCTTTGCATACAAGAATAACAAACAAATTCCTCCTGAAGATATCATCGAAAAAATCCAAAAAATATTTTTGATTGAAAGAGTGGACCTTTTTCAAAAATCTATTTCAGATTTACAAAATTTCTAGTCCAAAAATAGTTATGAAAACGACTATGAAAATATTTTGAAAATGAGATTTTGAGACTAAATTTTTGAGCCTCCTCAAAATTTATAACGCGTGCGCTTCTAACAGCACGCTATGTTCCCATTTCGTGGGATTTTACTACACCCATTTTTTGGCAAGTTTGACCGTAGCAAAATGAAAATGGTCCGACGAAGTCGGCTTGGGGTTGCTCCCCCAAGAATGTCATTTTACGGAGGTCTTTACGCAGACAAAAAAGAGGCGCCGATAGGCGACCTCTAAAAGAAAGGAGGTTTATTTGGATTTAAAAGTTAGTTTAGATAATATTACTATAACTGCTGAAATACGCCACAGTAGTTTCAATAATTTTAAAAAATTAGTTAGCAACCATATTGCAATCATCACTCAAAAAGCTATGACAGATATGTTTCAAGCCTATACCAAGTCTGGGGGGCAAGTTATCCTCCATTTAGAGTATGATAAACTAAAAGGACAAGCTCGAAATGCTCGCCCTTTCCGAATGGAGTTTAATCCTAACAAACTCCGAACAGTTGATACTGAAATTCTTAATACGATTATACCATATCTCGAAGATATTTCAATCACTCGAGCTGACTTAGCTTTTGATTTTTTTAATCTTGATTGTAGTGAATTCATTTTAGAAAAGAAGGGACGACCTACTGCAACAAAAGAATGGAGAGATAAAAATGGTAAGCTTGAAACAAAATATCTAGGAGCTTCAAGGTCAGAAAAACAAATTCGACTATACGATAAAAAAGTTGAACAACTGACGAACGGAAGTGAAGATGAACGACAAAACGCACAACAATATGAACATTGGTGGAGATTAGAATTTCAGTTACGAAGTCGCTCCGTTGAAAATATTTTTGAGGTTATTGACACTATTATATTCAAACCGTTTTATTTTGAAACTCTAGGAATTGAAACACAACTCTATCTATTAGCTTTAACACGTGATAAAGGAATCTGGAATAAAGTTAGCAAAAACACTAGAAGTAAATACAAGAAAATTTTGGAAACTCATCAAACTTCCGATACTGATTATTTGCAATTGATGAAAAATCTGTTACATAAAGAACGACCCAAACTAGAAAAACAACTTGCTTTTTATGGGGGTCGTTAGGCATTCTTCGGAATGCCTTTCGCTCTTCGGAGCGAAACAAAAAGAGAAGTTTGTGGCTCGAACTTCTCTTTTCATCGGACTGTTTCGACAGTCCGATTGCTCTCTTTCGAGAGAGCAAAACCGTCGGAGACCGCACACTTTTCCGGAGGTAAAGTATAGTGCGTTATACTTTGCTTGGAAGTAGTGCCGTCCTCAGTAAAGAAAACCGCATAAAGGCTTGCTTATGTGTGGCAATTTTTAGCCACACGCTCGGCGACCCTTTGAGCCGAGAAAGGACGAATTATGAGTTACGTTGTAGCCAGAATGACGAAGTACAAATCAGGTAATTTAGGTGGAGCTTACAGACACAACGAACGTATTTTTAAGCAACACAGTAACAAGGATATCGATATCGAACGCTCACATTTAAATTATGAATTGACAGATAGAGATCGCTCTATGTCGTACGAAAAGCAAATCAAAAACTATATAGACGAGAACAAAATTTCTAAACGAGCTATTCGAAAAGATGCCGTTCTCTGCGATGAATGGATTATAACATCTGATAAAGATTTTTTTGCTAAACTTACTTCCGAGGAGACAAGAAGATTTTTTGAAACTTCTAAAAATTATTTCGCTGAAAACTATGATTTAGAAAATATTGCCTATGCTAGTGTTCACCTAGACGAAAACACACCCCACATGCATATGGGAATTGTACCAATGAAGCAAGGAAAGTTATCATCCAAATCAATTTTTAATCGTGAGGAGTTGAAAAAAATCCAAGATGAACTCCCAAAGTATTTATCTCAACATGGTTTTCATCTTCAACGAGGAGAACTTGATAGTACAAAAAAACATTTATCAACACAGGAATACAAGGACAAGCAAGAGGTTCTTCAAAAAATCGAAAAACAAATTGACGAAAAATTCGATAAAACAATAGAATTTAACACCCAACTAAACCAAATGAATAAAGATTTGAAAAATAAAGTTGAAGATATAAAAATAGTTGACGAGGAAATAAAAAACAAACTCGAAGAACTTAAATTCATAAACGAAGAAAAAAATGAAATGCTATCAAACCTAGATCATGAGCTAAGTGAAAAACAAGATACACTATCACATCTTGAAAAAGAAATTAATATCAAAAAAGAAGATCTAGATATCGTAGATAGCATCATAGGTAGTAAAAGTGAAACAATTGATAGTATGAACCAAGATATAAAGACAAAACAAGGTACTATCAACGAACTTACCAAGCAACTTCGAGAGTACCTTCAAAAATATCAAAACTTCGACGGACTGAACATCAGTCAGCTTGAAAGTGGAACGATAGGTAAAAAAACTCTCGATGGCAAAATTAAACTCTCCCCTGAAACACTTAATAATCTAATAAAATCTGTAATCCAACACTTCTACGAGAACCGCCAACTGTCACAAACTATCCAGCAACAAAATAAGGAATTAAATCTACTGAGAAATGTAGCAAGTAATAAAAATGAGATATTAGACGAACTTCGAGAAACTAAAAATCAAAAACGAATTTTAGAAATTGAAAACAATAGCTTGAAAAATAAAATTTCACAACTTCGTGACCGTCTAAATATAGCCAGCAGAAAGCTTGGGGTATGGAGAAATCAGGCTAAAAACTACATGAAACAAAAGGAATTCCAAAACCTTACAAAACAACTTAATGCTTTCAAACCTATTAAACTTGTTGGTGCTGTCAAAGTCATCAAAAAAATCTACGAACAAACTCTAGAACGCTGAACAACCTCTTTATGCCGAGAAAACTTTTGACAGCAAGCTATGACGAATTAGACTAGTTGGGTCGTGTCGGCAGACTGGAAAGTTGCCGACCGATTACAACAGGAATAAAAAGTCATAGGTTACTTGTTGTCAAAAGGAAATTGGAATAAAACAATCAAGTATAAGCCAATTGTTCCAACCACCTAAGGTAATATAAATTATTGTTGACATTCTTTATTATTTATCCTAAACTATAACTAAGGATAGGATAACGTAGGACGACTGGTAACAGATCGTTCAAAGGTGCCATTTTCTGGTACTGGTATGGGACTGCCTTCAGCCTTGTGCTGTAAAGACCCCTGACTACCATCGGTCCTGTTCGTTTCACTCTTGGATTATATTCAAGAGTTTTTTCTTTGCAAAAAAAAATCTCAAATACCTGAGACATCTTTCTTTATTTTATAAGCTCCGAAACCTTAATTTTTGGTACCTTTTTGGTACCGTCTTGGTTTAATAATACGCTATATATATAATATTTTACAGCTACTTTCCCTTTAGAAACGTTGATTTAATAAGGATTTAAATATTACAGAGTATGCCTTTGTAAAATACGGTCTCAAATAATCATAAAAAGAACAGTTCTGGCTGTTCTTTCAGAACGAAGACAAACGTCATTTTTGGCGTTTGTCTTTTTCTCTTTTCAAAAATAGTTTATCTCATCACCTACTAATCTATCCCAAAATCTGAATTTGAGAAAAATATAGCCGATTGAAACAAAAATAGTATATAACGTGGTTTAATCTTCTTATGGCATATTCAATAGATTTTCGTAAAAAAGTTCTCGCTTATTGTGAGCGAACAGGTAGTATAACAGATGCATCACACGTTTTCCAAATCTCACGTAATACCATTTATGGCTGGTTAAAACTAAAAGAGAAAACAGGAGAGCTAAACCATCAAGTAAAAGGAACAAAACCAAGAAAAGTTGATAGAGATAGACTTAAAACCTATCTTGCTGATAATCCAGATGCTTATTTGACTGAAATAGCTTCTGAATTTGACTGTCATCCAACTACCATTCACTATGCTCTTAAAGCTATGGGGTTCACTCGAAAAAAAAGAACCACACCTACTATGAACAAGACCCAGAAAAAATAGCTTTATTTCTTAAACATTTTAATATTTTAAAGCACTTAGCACCTGTTTATATTGATGAAACAGGATTCGATACTTATTTTTATCGAGAATATGATCGCTCTTTAAAAGGTCAGCTAATAAAAGGTAAAGTATCTGGAAGAAGATATCAGAGGATTTCTTTGGTTGCAGGGCTAACAAATGGTGAGTTAATCGCTCCAATGACTTACGAAGAGACGATGATAAGCGAATTTTTTGAAGCTTGGTTTCAGAAGTTTCTCTTACCAACATTAAACACACCATCAGTTATTATTATGGATAATGCAAGATTCCAGAGAATGGGTAAGCTATAGCTCTTATGTGAAGAATTTGGGCATAAACTTTTACCTCTTCCTCCCTACTCACCTGAGTACAATCCTATTGAGAAAACATGGGCTCATATCAAAAAGCACCTCAAAAAGGTATTACCAAGTTGCAATACTTTTTTCGAGTCTCTGTCGTCTTATTCTTGTTTCAATTAACTATATTTTTGAAAAGAGAAAAAGACAAACGCCAAAAATGACGTTTGTCTTCGTTCTGAAGAAGGCTTTTGCCTTCTTTTTTATATATCAGTTAAAGGTGTCGCAGTATCTGGCGAAGTATCATAAACTTGGAAGTCTACTCCTACTCCCAGATCTGCCTGGGCCAGCTGATTGACCATAGTCATATGAGCGAGTTCTTTGATATTATTCTCCTTAGACAAATGGCCTAAGTAAATCTTTTTGGTGCGGTTTCCAAGTGTGCGAATCATTGCATCTGCACCATCCTCGTTTGAGAGGTGACCAAGATCAGATAGGATCCGTTGTTTGAGTCGCCATGCGTAGGACCCTGCTCGCAGGATTTCCACATCATGATTTGACTCGATCAGATAGCCATCTGCATTCTCGACAATACCAGCCATACGGTCACTAACATAGCCTGTATCCGTCAGCATGACAAAGCTCTTATCGTCCTTCATAAAACGATAAAACTGGGGAGCGACTGCATCATGACTCACACCGAAGCTCTCGATATCGATGTCGCCAAAGGTTTTGGTTTTTCCCATCTCGAAAATATGCTTTTGCAACGTGTCAACCTTACCGAGATACTTACTATTTTCCATAGCCTGCCAAGTTTTCTCATTGGCATAAAGATCCATGCCGTACTTACGAGCAAGGACGCCCACACCGTGGATATGATCTGAATGCTCATGGGTTATTAAGATAGCATCCAAATCCTCTGGTTTACGATTGATTTCACTCAAGAGGCTTGTAATTTTTTTGCCTGAGAGTCCCGCATCTACTAAAATTTTCTTTTTTGGTGTTTCTAAGTAAAATGAATTTCCACTGGAACCCGATGCTAAAATACTGTATTTAAAACCGATATCACTCATTCTAGTCTTCTAGTTCATCCTCCCAAATCTCTTCTTTCACGGCATCCTTATCGTATGGAAGTACGATGGTAAAAGTAGAGCCCTTGCCATATTCACTCTTGGCCCAAATAAAGCCCTTATGTTGCTTGATGATTTCCTTGGCGATAGCCAATCCCAATCCTGTTCCACCTTGGGCACGACTTCTTGCTCTGTCTACTCGATAGAAACGGTCAAAAATCTTCGGCAAATCTTGCTTTGGAATTCCTAAACCTTGGTCAGAGATAGACAAAATCATCTGATCATCTGTAGTTTTCATGCTTACAGTGATTTTTCCACCATCTGGTGAATATTTGATGGCGTTATTTAGGATATTATCTATCACCTGAGTCATCTTATCTGTATCAATCTCAATCCACACGGAGTTAATCGGATAATCTCTCACCAACTCGTATTTCTTCTCATCGTCCTGACTTCTCATCTTATCAAAACGATTGAGAATAAAAGTGATAAAGGCAGTAAAGTTAATCAACTCAACATCCAAGTGACTGGTCTCATTGTCAATCCGTGAGAGGTGCAAGAGGTCCGTCACCATCCGCATCATACGGTTGGTTTCATCCAGAGAAACCTTGATAAAATCAGGGGCAACTGGTTCTGTCAGGGCTCCTTCGTCCAAGGCCTCAAGATAAGATTTTACACTTGTCAAAGGTGTACGCAACTCATGACTAACGTTCGAAACGAAAAGCCTTCTCTCACGTTCTTCCTTCTCTTGTTCAGTCGTATCATGTAGGACTGCTACTATACCAGAGATAAAACCAGACTCTCTACGAATCAAGGCAAAACGCACGCGCAAGCTGATATACTCGCCATTCACATTTTGGGAATAAATCATCAATTCAGGACTTTGGGTAATGAGATCTCTCAGCTCATACTCTTCTTCAATTTTGAGTAACTCCAAGATATTTTGATTAAGAGCATCATCCCTTTCAACTCCAAGTTGTCTCTTAGCCATGTCATTAATCATGATAATCTGACCACGACGATTGGTCGCAAGTACCCCGTCTGTCATGTAGGACAAGATACTATGCAACCTTTTACTCTCTTGTTCCAGATTTTCCTGAGTCAAACGGATTACTTCTGACAAATCATTAAGATTGTTGGTGATATTTGTAATCTCTGAACTTCCCTGCATATCCAAAACCTGAGAATAATCACCAGCAATCAAATCCTTAACCTTCTGGTTTAATTGTCTAAGGCGAATATTATCGCGACGGCTCTCAATAAGAAGAAAAGTCACCAGCATAATAAAGCCAATTAGGATGAGGATAAAGATAAAGTCACTCGTCAAGATTGTTTGTTTAATTACTTCAATCATTATTTCTCATGTAATATCCCACTCCACGACGAGTTAGGATGTATTCAGGTCTACTTGGTGTATCTTCAATCTTCTCACGCAAGCGTCTAATGGTTACGTCTACTGTACGGACATCCCCAAAGTAGTCATAACCCCAAACAGTTTCAAGGAGGTGCTCACGGGTGATCACTTGACCAATATGTGACGCTAAATGATGTAAGAGTTCGAATTCGCGGTGGGTTAGATCTAACTCTTCACCATATTTCTTAGCCACGTAGGCATCTGGTAAAATCTCCAAATCGCCAATCTGCAGACTTTGTAATTTCGTTTCAGGTTCTTGGTTATCGACTGAAACAAGATCTGTACGACGGAGAAGAGCTTTAACACGGGCCTGTAGTTCACGATTTGAAAATGGCTTGGTTACATAGTCATCCGCCCCAAGCTCAAGCCCGATAACCTTATCAAATTCACTATCCTTTGCTGAAAGCATGATAATGGGAACACTACTTGTCTTACGAATAGTTTTTGCGACCTCAAGTCCATCAATCTCTGGAAGCATCAAATCCAAGATAATAATATCTGGTTGCTCAGCTTCAAATTGTTCAAGAGCTTCACGACCATTAAAAGCAGTTACAACTTCATAACCTTCCTTGGTCATATTAAATTTTATAATATCTGAGATGGGTTTTTCATCATCTACAATTAGTATTTTTTTCATTTAGTCACCTTTTTCCTTATCTCATTATACCAAAAAAATGTAAAGAAGACACGAAAGACCGATACTAGCAGCTTCTTTTCAAGTAGGCTTGCCAGATCTTTTGCTGAGGTTTGGCTATGGGATAATTGCTAAATTCTTCTGGACTTAACCAAAGAACTTCTCTATCAACATATTCCTGTGTCTTAGTAACTTGTCCTGCAATTATCTGGATATGCCATTTACGATGGCTAAAAACATGCTTGACCTCTTCAAAACGTAGATCTTGCCAATCAACTTCAAGGTCATAGTCCTGTTCAAAACTCTCCTGTGGAGATGGTCCCAGTTCTAGAATTGGCTCCGCTACTTGACTAAAAAGGTCCAGGTCCTGAGTCTGGTCTGAGAATTCATCAACTTCAATCAAGGGAAAATGCCAAAATCCAGCCAAGAGTTTTTCACTCTCATTCTTCTCTAATAGAAACTGACCCTGACTATTTTGCACTACAAGAGCCTTTAGAAAAATAGGGATTGGCTTTTTCTTTGGAGCCTTAATGGGATAGCGATCCATGGTCCCATGTTGGTAAGCAGCACTGAACTCCTTAACAGGACTCTGCTCCGGTCTTGGATTAACAGGAGCCTCAATATCTGAACCTAAATCCATCAAAGCCTGATTGAAATCACCTGGACGATCAGGATCTATCAGAACTTCCATCATCGCTTGAAATATTTTTCGATTGCTAGGATTTCCAATATCATGATTGACTTCAAATAAACGTGCCAAAACGCGCATGATATTGCCGTCTACTGCAGGCTGCGGAAGGTTAAAGGCAATACTAGAAATTGCACCAGCTGTATAAGGACCAATCCCTTTTAAGCTTGAAATACCTTCATAAGTTGACGGAAACTTGCCTTCAAATTCACTCATAATCTGTTGAGCGGCTGTTTGCATATTGCGGACACGAGAATAATAGCCAAGTCCTTCCCAAGCTTTTAATAAGCGTTCCTCAGCTGCATTTGCTAAGCTTTCAACAGTCGGAAACCAGTCCAAAAAACGTTCATAATAGGGAATGACGGTATCAACTCGAGTCTGCTGCAACATGATTTCAGATACCCAGATATGATAAGGATTCTTGCTTCGTCTCCAGGGTAAATCACGCTTGTTTTCGTCATACCAGGCTAATAGTTTTTGACGGAAAGAAAGAATCTTGTTCTCTTCCCACATGGTCACACCATATTTCTCCAAATCTAACATATTTCTAGTATAGCATAACCTTTTAGGATACTCAAAAAATCAAGATAGGGCTTGTTAAAACACTCTCTTAAACTCTGTTAGATTAATAGCAATTTAACCTTTCCAAACCTGCTTATTCTATCATTTTCCCTTCTTTTTTGATATAATAAATTTAATGATTCTTCAAAGGAGGCATCTATGCGTTTTAATCAATTCAGTTACCATCCTGTAAGCCAGCTAGAAGCTTTACAGGAATTATCCAGTCTTGGATTCAAGATCGACCCTGCGCTTTCAACTAAAGAACAGTTTGAAGTCTTTGTCAGAACTTGTTTTTTTAATTATAAAAATACCGACTATCCCCTCTCAACTTTAGCGGTTGATAAAGAAACTGATCTACTCACTTTCTTCAATTCTGATCGTGAATTAACTTCAGAAATTTTCTATACTGTAGCCTTTCAGTTGCTAGGATTCAATTACTTAGTTGACTTTGAAGATGGTCTAGCTTTTCATCAAGAAACGGCATTCCCTATTGTATACGGAGATTTGATTGACAATCTCTATCAACTCCTTAACACGCGCACTAAAAAGGGAAATACCTTGATTGATCAGCTAGTTAGTGATGGTCTTATCCCTGAGGACAATGATTACCACTACTTCAATGGAAAGAGTTTGGCTACTTTCTCAACTAATAATGTTATTCGTGAAGTTGTTTATGTAGAAACTCGTATTGATTCTGATAATGATGGTCTACCTGATTTAGTCAAGGTTAGCATCATCCGTCCATCTTACCACGGCAAAATTCCAGTTGTTATGACGGCAAGTCCATACCATCAAGGAACCAATGATAAAGCAAGCGATAAAGCTCTTTACAAAATGGAAGCTGAGCTAGAAGTCAAGGAACCAGGTGAAATTTCTCTAGTAAATCCAACATTAGACTTGGTTGAGCCAGTTGGCCAAGCAGACCTCGTTTCAGAAGCTGAAGAAAAACTGACTCATATCAATAGCAGCTACACACTTAACGACTACTTCCTTCCAAGAGGATTTGCAAATATCTACGTATCTGGTCTTGGTACAAAGGATTCTCAAGGTCAGATGACTAATGGTGACTACCGACAAGTTGAAGCCTATAAAAATGTCATTGATTGGCTCAATGGCAGTTGTCGTGCCTTTACAGACCATAGTCGTGAACGTCAAGTCAAGGCTGACTGGTCCAACGGTAAGGTAGCAACTACTGGTCTTTCTTATCTAGGAACAATGTCTAATGGTCTTGCTACTACAGGAGTTGATGGTTTAGAGGTCATCATTGCTGAAGCCGGTATCTCATCATGGTACAACTATTACCGAGAAAATGGTCTGGTAACAAGCCCTGGTGGCTATCCAGGGGAGGACTTCGATTCATTAGATGAATTAACTTATTCTCGTAATCTCTTAGCTGGTGACTATATTCGTGGAAACGAGGCTCATAAAGATTCTATAGAAGAACTGAAGAAAAATCTAGACCGTAAAACTGGGGATTATAACCAATTTTGGCATGATAGAAACTACCTTCTTAATGCTGAAAAAGTTAAGGCTGAAGTTGTCTTTACCCACGGTTCACAAGACTGGAATGTAAAACCACTTCATGTCTATCAAATGTTCAATGCTCTTCCAAGCAATATTAAGAAACATCTCTTTTACCATAACGGCGCCCATGTTTATATGAACAACTGGCAGTCTATTGATTTCCGTGAATCCATGAATGCTCTTTTGACGCAAAAATTATTGGACCAAGAAACTGATTACCAACTTCCAAGAGTCGTTTGGCAAGACAATACTGCTCCTCAAACCTGGCTGTCACTTGAAGATTTTGGAAATCAAACTGACCATAAAACTTTCTCTTTAGGTACTGAAGAAGATGTTATTGAAAATCATTACCAAGATTCTGACTTCGAACGATTTGGAAAGACTTACCCAACCTTTAACAATGAACTTTATCAAGGTAAGGTGAATCAGATTACCATTGATCTTCCAGTGACTGAAGATCTTCATATCAATGGTCGTGTTAAACTAAACCTTCGTCTCAAGTCAAGTATCAATAAAGGTCTTCTCTCTGCTCAACTTCTCGAACTTGGTCAAAAGAAATACCTTCAACCTTATCCTGGAGTCTTGGCTGCTCGTACTATTGATAATGGTCGTTACCATATGCTGGAAAACCTTTGCGAGCTACCATTTAGCCCAAATGCCCAACGTGTTATCACCAAAGGCTACCTCAACCTCCAAAATCGTCATGATTTATTAAAAATTGAAGAAGTTAAACCAGATGAATGGATGGAATTCCAATTTGAACTCCAACCAACAATTTACAAACTAAGAAAAAACGATACAATCCGACTCGTTCTTTATACTACTGACTTTGAAATTACCGTCCGTGACAATACTGATTATCAATTAACAGTAGACCTTGCGAAATCTAGTCTTGAAATCCCAGATCAAAAATAGTTAGTAAACCAGAAAACCCGTGATAAAAATATCACGGGTTTATTTTATGATTTGTTGTTTTCAGCTTGCTTTTTAGTCCTTGCTAGTCTCAAAGCACGATTTGGATTGAGGCGATTAAACAGTTCTTCTAACTTCTTCTCATTCCAGACGTCTGCTGCAGAAACAAAATTTCCATCAGCATCTCGGAAAGATATCGGTTTATCTCCCATCGCTATCTCCTAGTCTACAAATTCAAACTCAAACTTACCGATACGAACCAAATCTCCATCCTTGGCACCACGAGCACGAAGAGCTTCATCAACTCCCATACCACGCAACTGACGAGCAAATTTCATAACAGACTCATCGCGGTCAAAGTTAGTCATGTTAAAAAGTTTGATGAGTTTTTCACCTGAAAGTACCCATGTTGCATCATCATCACGACTAATTTCAAATGGTTTTTCTTCTTCATCAAAGCCATAATAAACTTCTTCTTCCATTTCTGACTCATCATAAAGAAGGAATTCTGGGGTCTTATCAAGAAGTTCAGCCGTTGCGTCTAATAAAGGTGCTAAACCTTGTTTTGTCAAACCTGATATTGGAAAGATGGCTGGTAATTCCTCGAACTCATCAAAGTTAGCCGCCAATTTTTTCTTGAATTCTTCAAGGTTTTCTTTACTTTCTGGCATATCCATCTTATTAGCAACAATAATTTGTGGACGCTCCATCAGACGAAGGTTGTAAGATTCTAACTCTTTGTTAATAGCTAGATAATCTTCGTAAGGATCACGTCCTTCACTAGCTGACATATCGATGATGTGAAGGATAACGCGAGTACGCTCAATATGGCGAAGGAATTGAGTTCCCAAGCCCACACCTTGACTTGCTCCTTCAATCAAACCGGGAAGGTCTGCCACTGCAAAGGACTCACCTGATTGGGTACGGACCATACCAAGATTTGGAACGATTGTTGTAAAGTGGTAGGCACCAATTTTAGGTTTTGCAGAGGTAATTACGCTGAGCAGAGTTGATTTACCAACTGAAGGGAAGCCAACCAAACCAACATCCGCAAGGATTTTAAGTTCTAACTGTAACTCACGTTCCTGACCAGGTTCTCCATTTTCTGAGATTTCAGGTGCAGGATTTTTGGGTGTTGCAAAACGGATGTTTCCACGGCCACCTCGACCACCGTGAGCAACGATAAACTCTTGGCCGTGCTCAATCAAGTCAGTGATAATTTTTCCAGTTTCTGCATCACGCACAGTTGTACCTTGAGGTACTCGGACAATCAAGTCTTCTGCACCGCGTCCGTGCATTCCTTTGGTCATCCCTTTTTCACCCGATTGGGCTTTGAAATGACGATTGTAACGGAAGTCCATCAGGGTACGTAAACCTTCATCTACAACAAAGACAACGTTCCCTCCACGACCTCCATCACCTCCCCATGGACCGCCATTAGGGACGTATTTTTCACGGCGAAAGGCAACCATCCCATCGCCACCATTTCCAGCCTTGACCTTGATCTTGGCTGTATCTAAAAACATACTCATATTCTTTTCTCACTCTAAAAAGGGCTGGGAAATCCCAGTCACCAACTATTACTTGCTAGAAAATCTAGCATTTTAAAATCTGCTAAATACACCGATGGCTGTAGCAAAGATACCTGCTAAAGTTACAAATAACATGATTAATACGACAAACATCGTTAGTTTTTCAAAGAAAGTTTTTTTACGTTTTCCATTATCACCAAATGCCATTTTTTCTCCTTTACTATAATACTCTAATCTTAATATTCATCAGATACAGGAGCGATTGCCCACAAAATTAAGTAAGCAATAAGTCCAGCACCATAACAGAAAGCTAGAACTCCCCAAATCACACGTACAATTGTAGGGTCAATATCAAAATAATTAGCTAAACCAGCGCATACACCACCGATTTTTTGATCTCTACCACTTCTCATAAATTTCTTTTTCATTTTTTTATTTCCTTTCTTTTATTCGATTAATCGTTCAAATATTTTCTTAAATGACTCAACTGTTTTCTAGAAGCTTTCAACATACGTCTTGACCCCTTGACCGGCATAGACACTGCTTGTTGTGGTATATAAAATACTGTCTTTAAAATACGTTTCGTAACAGGTTCATCTGCAGTCAATTTTTTTTCAAAATTATTTGAAATAATAACATCTAGATAGAATTCATGCACTCTCTTAGCAAAATTCTCAGCTGAAATTTCATACAATTTTTCAGCCAAAAGTTTTTCATCCATCTTTGGAGTTGCAATTAAAGCTTCTAAAATAGCCCCTGCTAAATCTCTCTCTTCATAATAAAGAGTTCCAAACATTTTATGATTGACGAGGTTATCAAGATAGGGATTTCCATGAGCTATTACCGGAGTCTTACTTGCAAGACTTTCAAGATAGGTCAAGCCTTGCGTCTCACTAGTTGAAGCTGAAATAAAGAAGTCGGCAGCCTTATAGTAAAGTGCGGTCTCACTTGGAGCAATCATCCCTGTAAAAATAACAGAATCTTGAATCTGTAAATCTGATGCTTGCTCTTTGAGATTTTCCAGATAAGGACCATCTCCAGCTACGACTAATTTAACATTTTGCTCTTCTTTTAGAACATCTGGAAGTGCTGCCAGAACAGCTTGAATGTTCTTCTCGTAAGAAACACGTGAAAGGCTAAGAAGCATCTTTTCATCTTTCTTAATGCCTAATTTATCATGTAAGTCTACGATATGTTCTGGTCCAATCTCAGGTCGTTCAAACTTGGCTAGCTCAATCCCTGTAGGAATAACTCGTTTTTCTACTTTGACCTTATAATCTGATAGAAGGTCTCGCACAATTTCACTTGGACAAATCACTCCATCAACATCATGAAGGAAGCCTCTCACAAGGTACTTAACCATACCTGGACGAATCAACATCCCCTTAGCGATATAGTGGACATAATCTTCGTACTGGGTATGATAGGTATGAATGACTGGAATTTTCAATTCACGCGCTATCCAAATCCCTAATAAACCAAGAGAAAACTCAGTCTGCGTATGAATAATATCCAGCTTGTATTGCTTGGCAATCTCAAGAGCTTTTGTAAATCCACGATAGGCGAAACGTCGATCCTTAAAGGCAAAGAAAGGAACACTAGGGATACGGATAATCTGCCAGTCTTCATAACGATTAACATCCTTGTCTGTTGTTGTAAAGATAAAGACGGCATGTCCTTGCTTTTCAAGTTCTGTTTTTAAGGTTCGAATACTGGTCGCAACACCCGAGACCTGCGGGAAATAAGTATCTGTAAATAAACCAATTCGCATATACTACCTCATTTTTTTCCTAAAGCTGCTTGCTCCCGATAGAATTTTAGCCAGATTTCAAGAAGATGCTCTTCTGAATATTCTCTTGAAATGGCCTTAGCCTTTTCTTTCAATGCTTTCAACGCTTCTGGATGCTCTCGATATTCCAAGATAGCTTCTTTCATCTCTTCTACATCACTTGTTGGTCTGTAATTTCCTTCAAGAATGACCTTGTAAAGATCTAGATCACGAAGCATAATGGGTGCTTCACAACTCGCAGCTTCTAGAATAGTCATTGGAAAGAGCTCGTTATAACTTGGAAGCAAGAAAAGATCAGCCAAGGCATAGAGTTCTCTCATCCGTTCTGGATCAACAATCCCTGGGAAAATTAGATTTTCAGGAGGATTATCCATAATCTTTTTATAGCGTTCATAACCATCGGTTATTCCCCCAAAAGAGAAGCCACCAGCCCAAATAAAAGTGATATCCGGTAATTCCTCAGCTAAAGTGATAAAGTCATCTATTCCTTTACGCTTCTGAACCTGACCTGCACCAACGACTACAAACTGATTCTCATCAATTCCCATATCTTTACGAAGTTGTTCAACTTGCTCTATAGGAAGTGAATGCCATTTTTCTTTGTTGACAAAGTTAGGAATATAGGTCACTTTCTCACGTGGAATTCCAGCAGCCACTAAATCCTCAATGAAGGTAGGATTGACCACAACCAGATGCTCCATACGGTCATAAAAAGAAAATACATAGCGTTTGACAATCCCCTTTAAGAAGAATGGAATCTTCAAACTACCTTCCAAGGTATCAGGTAAGAAGTGAACATAGCCAATCTTACGTCCAGAACGTTTTTTCTGAAAAGTCGAGAGATAATAAGGAAAATCAATCGTATGAAAATGAGTAACATCCGCTTCGATTGGAAGATTTTCTGTTACGATCAGTTGGTCTTTCGCATCTCGTTTTAAAAGCTGTACCAGTTCACGGTAAGCACCAGACACACCTTGGCCCGCCACTTTTTCACTTGAACTTAGCATATTGATGCGCAATTTCTCTTTTTCCATAGTAACCATTATACCATTTTCTTCAAATAAAATCAGCAAATAAAAAGAGAGATAGCATAAAAGCTGGGAATTTCCTGGCGTCTACACTATTTCTCTTTTTATCATTTACTTACTTGATGCCTAAAGCGATACGAGCGTAACGGCTCATTTTCTCAACTGTCCAAGCTGGATACCAAACTAATTTGACTTCAACATTAGTAACCTCTGGAACGTCCGTCATAGCATCATAGATTTGGTCGGTTAAAAGATCCGCCAAGGGACAACCCATGGTTGTTAAGGTCATATCAATTTCAGTCTCACCTGTATCGCCATCAAAACGAATCTCGTAAATCAAGCCTAGATTGACAATATCAATCCCCAATTCAGGGTCAATCACTTCTTCTAGTGCTGTCAAAATACGTGTTTTGATATTTTCAATCTGTTCTTCTGTGTAAGCCATCTTCACTCTCCCTTAACTTAATCTTCAATGAAATCACGAAGTGGTTTGCTTCGACTTGGCTGGCGAAGTTTTCTCAAAGCTTTGGCCTCAATCTGACGGATACGTTCACGCGTTACGTTAAAGACTTTACCAACATCCTCCAAGGTACGCATTTTCCCATCATCAAGACCAAAGCGGAGACGCAAGACATTCTCTTCACGGTCAGTCAATGTATCTAACACTTCATCCAACTGCTCACGTAAAACGATACGAGTTGTATAGTCCACTGGATTTTCAATCACTTCATCCTCGATAAAATCACCAAGGTGGCTGTCATCCTCTTCACCAATTGGTGTTTCAAGAGAAACCGGCTCTTGGGCAATCTTGAGGATTTCACGAACCTTGTCAGGTGTCATATCCATGCGTTCAGCGATTTGTTCAGGAGTTGGATCTTGTCCCAATTCTTGAAGAAGATTACGTTGTTCACGAACAAGCTTGTTAATTGTTTCCACCATGTGAACTGGGATACGGATGGTACGAGCTTGGTCAGCAATGGCACGAGTAATAGCCTGACGAATCCACCAAGTCGCATAGGTTGAGAATTTGAACCCTTTAGAGTAGTCAAATTTATCAACGGCCTTCATCAAGCCCATGTTTCCTTCTTGGATCAAGTCAAGGAACTGCATTCCACGTCCAACATAACGTTTAGCGATAGATACTACCAAACGAAGGTTAGCTTCTGCAAGGCGTTGTTTAGCTTCGATATCACCTGCTTCAACAGCAAGGGCCAACTCTTTTTCCTCTTCATTTGTAAGCAGAGGCACAACCCCGATTTCTTTCAAATACATACGGACAGGATCATTGACCTTAGCAGAGGTTGAACCAATCAAATCTTCATCAGTCAACTCTGGTTCTTCCTCAGTGCTCAAAACACGCGCACTTGGATTTCCTTCGTTGTCCGTAATTGAGATACCAGCATCTTGAATACGTTGCAAAAGATTCTCAATACCTTCCACATCTAAAGTGAAGGGAATTACGAGGGCGTTATTGATTTCATCATCAGTTGCTGTACCAGTTTTTTTATGATTGCGAATAAATTCCGCTACTTGGACGTCAAAGGTTGTTACTTCTTTTTGTTTTGTTGCCATTCTTACTCCATTCTTCTTTTTTGGGCAATTAAGCGTTCTAGCTCTTCTAATGCGGTGTCTGTATCACCGACATGGCTAGCTTCCTGAACTTTCTTTTTAATTTGCAGATTTTCCTGATTCAAAAGAGCTCTTTTTCGAGACTCTTCCACTTCGACTAACTCGTGAGTGGACATCTCAGGTGGCAAATCTAAGGCTAGGACTTGATACCACGCACGCTCCACTTCTCTGGTCTGATGAGCCAAATCCTCAGATGAGATACTTCCATTATCAATCAAGAGTCCATACAAGGTCTGAAACTCTGGAGTTTCAAAGATAAAATCCTCTCTTAAGCGATAGTCATTAAGCACCAAGGGATGTTCCATCATTCGGTAGAGAATATGAGCCTCCGCTCTCATCACTGCTGTCAGTTGCTTGGTGACAGACATAGTGATAGGACTAGGACTCGGACTATAGGTCTCCTTGACCTTCTCCTTTCTCTGTCTAACACGACTTTCATTGACAATATGTTCGACTTGCTGATAGTCAAAAGATGGCAAGTGATCCGTCAAAATGTGAATGTAGGAATTCTGAGCTGTGATAGAGGGTTCCTTGGCGATTAAGGGAGCAATTTTCTCTATAAATTCAATCTGAGCTTGTAGATTTTCACTATTTTCAGGTCTGAAATGATGAATGTAAAACTCAACAGGACTGATGCGTGTATTGGTTAATAGATAAGCCAAGTCTTGAGGAGAGTTTTTCTGCAAATATTCATCTGGATCCATTGCGTCAGGAATCTGGACGACTTGGACAGGTAAATCTTTAAGCTCATCCAAGGCTTTCGCTGTGGCAGCTTGCCCAGCCTTATCTCCGTCATAGGTGACGATAACCTTTTTAGTAAAGCGTTTCAGATGCTCCACATGTTCACTCGTAAGTGCGGTACCCATAGAAGCAACTGCATTTTCAATACCAGCACGATAAGCCGCAATGACATCCATAAATCCTTCCATCAGGTAGATTTCAGGAGCCTTGCCCGATCCTTTTTTTACCCTCTCCAAATGATATAATTCGTAACTCTTGTTAAAAATTGCCGTCGCTCGACTATTTTTATACTTTCCAGTTTGAGAATCGGCCTCCTGCCATACTCGACCAGAAAAGGCAATCACCTTTCCTTGATCATTTGAGAGCGGGAACATAATGCGATTATGAAAGGTATCAAAAAATTGATTACTCTCAGATAGATAAAACAAACCTGAATCCAGCAAGTCCTTCTCACTATAATCATCTGCTAAACGCTGATATAGATAAGAGCGTTCTGCTGGAGCCAAACCAATCATAAAATGCTTGAGAACATCATCTGTTAAGCCACGTTTATAGAGGTAGTCCCTAGCCTTCTCACCCATCTTAGTTGTCATGAGGATGGCATGATAAAACCGAGCAGCCTTGTCATGCATATCGTAGAGATTTTGATGCGGCGACCTAGGCTGTACAGAACCTTGAACAGGCGCTGCCATCTGAATCCCAAGTCTCTCAGCTAATATCCTCACCGCATCCGCAAAGGTTACCTGCTGATACTCCTCGATAAACTTAAAAACATCTCCAGAACGACCACATCCAAAACAGTGGTAAAACTGCTTATCCTCGACCACGTTAAAGGAAGGAGTCTTTTCACCATGAAAAGGACAGAGCCCTAAAAAGTTCCGTCCAGATTTTTGTAAGGAAATCACTTCTCCTATGATTTCGACAATATTGGTATTGTTTTTGATCTCTTCGATGAGTCTCTTGTCAACCATAGACAATACCTCCATTTTATCACAGTTTACTCTAACTAGTATAGCTTATTTCTGAAAAAAAGTAAACCATTTCATACACTTTACATGATACTATTTCATAAGTTTCCAGCTATCATGAAAAACTGAATCTTCTGAGTAAATCATTCTAATATTTGAAAGAAAAATAAAAGAAATAAAATCCTATTTCACTTGATCTTCGAGGTTATTTTTTAATATTCTGCTAATATACTGACCATCTTTTCTACTGATACAAGCCGTTGCAAAAGTCATTGGTGCTATATAAACTTCTCCTCTATAGGATGGATCAGTCAATACAGGCATAGAATAATAGGCGTTCTTTTTATTTTTAAGGTCAATAAACCATTTACCTCCTAGGTGTTTGCGAAAGGTTTCACCGATATAAACGGTCAAATAATCCAACATCTTTCGGTCTGCTATCAAATCATGGTGGTCTTCGTAGTGAGCCAAGATCCAAGCCTCCAAATCATCCAAGGACTGCATACTATAGTCTAAATGAAGGCCTTGTTCCTCAGCAAACTCCCTAGTAAAATAGTCCATCTTAAATCCAATTTGAAAAATCCATTCTTGAAAATCTTCTTGTGTGTAAGCCATGTTTTTATCTCCTTACTTTTATCAAAGTTTAAGATTCTTATACTGATTATACTCCAAAGTAAAACTGACGAATAGGAAAAAACAGTAATATTTAAAATTCACCAAAAAACTTAGAAGCAAAAGCCTACTTCTAAGTTTTTAAGGATACTTGATTTAAAAATTTTCTACTCAAAAAGTTGATAGTAATCTGAAATCTTCATTTTAGCTTTTTCATCCTTGTTTAAATCTTGAATGATTCGTCCTTCTTTCATAACAATGAGGCGATTTCCATACTTGAGAGCATCTTCCATATGGTGGGTAATCATCAGAGCAGTCAGATGGTCCTTACTGACAAAGTCATCTGTCAATTCCATCAAGGCTACACTTGTTTTAGGGTCAAGGGCTGCCGTATGTTCATCCAACAAAAGGAGTTCTGGACGCTTCAAGGTCGCCATCAAGAGGCTCAAGGCCTGCCTTTGTCCACCTGACAAAAATTCAATCGGAGTATCCAAGTGCTTCTCTAGGCCATTTCCAACCTTCTCAATAGTCGCTTGAAATTCTTCCTTGTAAGCTGAGAGTCTTCTTGGAAAGAGTCCACGTTTTTCTCCACGGAACTTGGCAATCAAAAGATTTTCCGCAACCGTCATACGTGGAGCAGTTCCCATCTTGGGATCTTGGAAGACACGAGAAAGGTATTTGGCACGCTTTTCTGGGCTAAAATGAGTCACATCCTCACCCATGATGCGAATACTCCCGCTAGTCAAGGGCAGAGTTCCTGCAATGCTATTAAAGAGAGTTGACTTGCCTGCACCATTTCCACCCAAAATTGTGATGAAGTCATGTTCATAAATATCAAGTGAAACATCGTTTAGGATAATCTTTTCTTCGTCAAAGCCATTTGTCACAATTTTTGTGGCATTTCTTAATTCTACAATCGCTGTCATTTGCTTAACTTGACTCCTTTCAAGTATTTATCCTTAAGGGTTGGAATAACTAGACAAGTTGCTAGGATAAGAGCACTGTATAGACGGAGGTAACTAGTATTAAAGCCAAGAGCAATGACTCCCCATACCAAGAATTGGTAACTAATAGAGCCAACAACAATAGTAACCAAGCGTTCTGCTAATGTGAGGCTCTTAAAGAGTACTTCACCGATAATCAAGCTGGCAAGACCAACAACAATTACACCGATACCACGAGAGACATCTGCGTAGCCTTCTTGTTGAGCAATAAGGGCGCCAGCAAGGGCGATAACACCATTTGACAAGACCAAGCCCATAAGCTCCATCCGTCCTGTATTGATACCAAAACTACGAGCCATGTCTGGATTATCCCCTGTAGCGATATAAGCTTGTCCAAGTTTGGTATCTAGGAAGAAAAGCATGAGAAGGATAACCAAAGTCACAAAGATTAAACCTGTCAGTAATTGATTAACCTCTGATGAAAATGGAAGAACATCTTGGATTTGCTTGGTGTTTAAAAGTCCAAGGTTAGCCCGTCCCATAATCATGAGCATGATAGAATGACAGGAAGTCATGACTAAAATTCCTGATAGAAGAGTTGGAATTTTCCCTTTGGTATACAATAGTCCAGCTGCTAAACCAGCAAGACAACCGGCTCCTATGGCTGCTAAAGTAGCAAGAAAAGGATTGACTCCTTGTGTAATCAGAGTCACTGCTACCGCTCCTCCCAAGGGGAAGGAACCTTCAGTTGTCATATCTGGAAAGTTCAGGATTCGAAAGGTCATAAAGATTCCCAAGCCCAGGATAGCCCAGACCAATCCCTGTGAAATAATAGATATTAGCATGTTTGTTTCGTTTCCTTTATTTTAAAAATTGGAGGAGATGTCTCCAACTCCTCCTACATTCTTATTCAATTACTTGACCAGCTTCTTTGAGAACTGATTCAGGAATAGTAATTCCTAGTTCTTGAGCAACTTTCTTGTTGATAACTGATTTACCAGTTGAGAAGACATTAACTGGTGTATCTGCAGGTTTTTCACCCTTCAAGACTTTGGCAATCATCTTACCGGTAGCAACACCAAGATCGTGTTGGTCCACAACGACTGATGCCAAACCACCTGCTTCTACCATGGCAGTCGCACTTGGGTAGATTGGTTTTTTAGCTGTTTGGTTGCTTGATACTACAGTTGAGAACGCAGATGCGATTGTGTTGTCAATTGGAACCCAGATTGCATCTACTTTACCAGTCATAACATTAACTGTTGAAGCAATTTCGTTAGTTGATGGAACTGCGAATGTTTCTACTTTCAAACCAGCTTTTTCTGCGTAAGCTTTGAACTCTTCGACTTGTGATTTTGAGTTATCTTCGCTACTTGAGTAAAGAGCCCCAACTGTCTTGACATCAGGAGTCAATGTCTTGATCAATTCAACCTGTTGTTGAGCAGGGTTATGGTCAGATACCCCTGTGATGTTTCCACCTGGTTTTTCCAAGTTTTGTACAAGGTTAGCTCCAACTGGGTCTGTAATAGCTGCCATGATAACAGGAAGGTCTTTTGTTGCACTTGCAAGACCTTGAGCTGCTGGTGTAGCAATACCGACAACGACATCATTTCCATTTGCCACCAATTGTTTACTCATTGTCGCAACCTTACTTTGGTCACCTTCTGAGTTCATAAAGTCGATTTTAACTTGGTCACCTTTATAGCCTTCTTCAGCAAGTCCATCTTGGATACCTTGGTAAATCAAGTCGAGCGATGGGTGGCTTACAAACTGAAGAACACCAACCTTAGCAGTTTTATTTGCTGTCTCAGTTTTAGTTTCTTGCTTCGTTAAGCTAGAATATACCAAGCTTCCACCAACTACAAGTGCTAATGCTACGATAATACCGAGTAGACGTTTGTTTTTCATAATTTTCTCCTTATTTCTTCTTAACTTATTATTTTTTTATTCAATCACTTATTCAAGCGTCGCCATCGTTTGAATTCCATTATTTATCCTCCTCATAGAAAAAGTCCTCACACAAAAAACTTGTGTGAGGACGTCGATACGCGGTGCCACCTCAATTATAGGGAATATCCCTATCTCTCAATCTCGCTTCACGAGTTGCACTATAAGGTGTGCGTACCGAATTCTTATGATTTCAAATTCTTTATAACATTCAGCCCAATTTTCATCACTTTCATCTATCCGTTTCCACCAACCACAGACTCTCTAAAAAATTTCAATGATTACTTTCTGAATGGTTAAATTATATCATTTTACTAAAACTTGTCAAGGGTTTTCATAAAATATTTTAAATATTAACAAAAATTTCTACGGTTTTTATAAAAACTAACTTGTATCAACCTGAATTACGTAATCCTGTAGCAATTCCGTTGATAGTTGTATGGATTAATCTTTCTTCATCTGAAGATAGCTCACCACGACGTTGGCGCTTAATCAATTCCAACTGGATATAGTTAAGGATATTGAAATAAGGCATGCGATAGTTGAGACTGTCTTTCAAGTAAGTATTTTCTGCCAAGAGCTCCTCATGGCCCTCAATAGCCAAGATAACATCCTTAGTCAACTGCCATTCATCTAAAATGGTATAGTAGATTGCTTGGACTTCTTCACTTTCACAAAGTCTAGCGTATTCAAAGGCAATGTTCATATTTGATTTTGACAAGACCATATCGACGTTGGATAGGAGTGATTGGAAGAATGGCCAATTTTGATACATATCACGAAGGAATTCGATATTTTTAGGATCTTGGTCGATAAATTCCTTAAAGCTTGAACCAACTCCATACCAACCTGGGAACATAACACGACTTTGTGACCATGAGAATACCCAAGGAATAGCACGTAAACCACCGATTTCAGTGATCGTTTTACGAGCTGCTGGACGAGAACCAATATTGAAACTTGAGATAGCCTTGATTGGACTCGATTCAAAGAAATAATCATAGAAATGGTCATTTCCAAATACAAGTTCACGATAAATATCGTAGCTACGTTCTACTACTTGGTCCATGATAGCTTCATAGCGATTTGACGTATTGGTATCACTCTTCTTCTTAGTAATCATACGGTTGATAGCCGCTGAAACCAACATTTCAAGGTTATAGTAGGCTGCATCCTTGTTTCCGTATTTGTTTCCGATAACTTCTCCTTGCTCAGTCAAACGGATACGATCCTTGATTGACTTGAGTGGTTGAGAAGCAATGGCATCATAAGTAGGGCCACCACCACGGCCAACGGTACCACCACGACCATGGAAGAAGGTTACTTTGACTCCAAATTCATCACCAATAGCTGTCAATTGTTGTTGGGCCTTATAAAGTTTCCAACAAGATGATAGATAACCACCATCCTTGTTACTATCAGAGTAGCCGAGCATGATTTCTTGGTAATTGTTTTTAGAAGCAATCCATTTCTTAGCAAGTGGTAGAGAGAAATACTTTCTCATAGTTTCTTCAGAATGATCCAAGTCTTCAATCGTCTCAAAGAGTGGAACAATCTGAACACGCGCTTTTTCAGCATCCACCAGTCCAACTTCTTTTAGCATGATTGCCAACTCAAGCATATCTGACACGCTGGTTGCATGAGAGATAATCGTTTGACGAATGACATCTTCTCCTAAACGATCTTTTAATTCACGAGCAGTTTGGAAAATAGCCAATTCTTTTTCAAGCAGTTCAGACTTCTCAGCATGAGTTGCAGACAAGATTCGAGGATCTTCTAACAATTCATGTAAAAGTAAGTCACACTTTTCATCTTCTGACAAATCACTATAGTGGTCATTGATTCCAGCAGATGCCAACAATTCTGCTACACAGGCTTCATGAACGCTTGAGTCTTGACGCATATCAATAGAAGCCAAGAAGAAACCAAAGACTTCCACAGCTTCTAGAAGCTCGGCGAACTCACCAGTAAGCAAAGCCTCGGCCTTATTTTCAAGCAATGAATCTTTAATAATAGCGAGGTCTTGTTTAAATTCTTCGACTGTTTCATAGTAAGGAGGACGATCCTCAGCCAGCTCTTGAATTGCTCCTGAAAGACGATTACCAATGTAATCTGTAATCACTCCTTGCTGATGGCTATTAGAACCGAGCAAATGTTCAACAGGATGACGTTCATCAGATGTCGAACCAACGATTGACCATTCTTTCAAATTCAAAAGAGTTTGAATCAATTTGGACTGAATCAAGTGAAAGGCACGACGATAAGGTTCTTTTTCACGGAAGACAGATGTATCACTAGATTGTGCGGCCATTTCTTCAACAGCCTTGCTTGTTTTGGATAGATTAGTAGAAAGAGAGAAAGTACGATAGAGACTTGAAATCTTGCTGATATAGTAGTTGAAGATGACTTCGCTTTGAATGGTTGCTGAACGCAAGAGAGTTTCAGCAGTTACAAATGGATTTCCATCTCGGTCTCCACCAATCCACATTCCCATAGTAATAGGTTTGGCTTGTTTAAGATCAATTCCTTGCTCTTTTGCTAGACGTTTGTACTCTAGCATCAAGTTAGGGACAGCCTGTAGGAAGGAACTATTGTAGTACTCCATGACATTGGTGATTTCGTTGGTTACTTTTAGTTTCTTCTCACGAATCATATCTGTCTGCATGATGATTTCAATATAGCGACGAAGATCATTATGCCATTTTTCCTTGTTAATGAGCCCCATTCTCACATCACGATATTTACGCAAAAGGGTATGGATGTGAGTGGTCAAATCCAACATACTCTTACGTTGAACCTGAGTTGGATGGGCTGTCAAAACTGGCACCACGTTCAAGTGTTCAAGAATCTCAGCAGCGTTTTCTTTTTCAGCCACCATTTTGATCGTTGTTGACAATTTACCGAGATAGTCTTGATCGACATTATTTAGGTGGTTAATCTCATAAGCCAAGTCTACGTCTTCGGAAATGTTAATTAAGAGTGGTAAGATAGAAAAATATCTAGAAATGTAGACCATCTCATCATTTGAAAGACCTGTTACTACTTTATCTAGCCCTTGATAGTCAAGTTTTGAAGAAAGTTCCTTCAAGTGCATGATCTTATCAAAGGTTTCAGCAGGAAGCATATTTTTCGTGATATCTTCCAGCATATCCGTCAAGATTTGAACTTCCTCTTGTACGACCGTTTTGTTACTATAATTTTCTAACTTTTGAAGAGACATTTTTTTCTCCTTGTTATCTATGTCTTAAAGCTGTGCTTCGTATTCACTAAAAAGTCGCGCACGCTTCTCACTGGCATCAATATTTAATACAAATGCTATGGCTACAGAAAGAACCAAGAGACTATTCCCCCCTTGCGAAAGGAAAGGGAAGGTTACTCCTGTTGAAGGAATCAAGCCTGATATACCTCCAATATTAACAAATACCTGTATCATGATCATGCCCCCAATACCGATTGCTACCATTGAGTTGAAAGGATCCCTTGCGCGAATACCTACCAAAATGATACGGAGAATTAAGAAGAATAGGAGAGCGAGAATAAGACTTGCTCCTACAAATCCAAACTCTTCGATGACAATCGAAAAGACAAAGTCTGTATGGGCTTCTGGTAGATAACCACGTTTTTCAATAGAATTTCCTAATCCCAGACCAAACCATCCTCCATTAACCATGGCATAGTAGGAATTGGCCAACTGGTGTCCAGCTCCAGCCAGGTCATTAAAGGGGTTGAAAAAAGCACTGAACCGCTTGGCAACATAACCAAATACAGGAATTTTAGAGAATTTCTCAACACCGATTATCCGAATGGCTGTTAAGGAAATCATAGAGACACCAGCAAGTAAGCCCAGAATAGTTGTGAACCATCGATAAGCTATTCCACTAATGGTATACATGAGCAAGGATACTAAAATCAAGATAGTAGCATTTCCTAGGTCTGGGAAAATCGCCAAACTACCAATCATAACCAGTAGAACAAAACGCCAATCATTAAAGGCTCTTGGCAACCACTGATTAAGGGTTAAAACTTGGAAATCGTAAACAGCTATCTCATCCTGTTGTTTTGAAAAACGCTGTGCTAGATACCAGACAATGATAATTTTTAAATACTCTGCTGGTTGAATCGTTATTGGACCAACCTTGATCCAGCCATAGGCCCCATTGACAGGAATCCCAATTAAACGCGCTAGAGCAAGCAGTATCAGCTCAACAAACATGACGATGAAGATTAATCGCTCATTTCGCAGAAATCCTAATTTCAATTTATAAATCAAGGCAATTAAAAACAAACTGGCTATCCAGAAAATTCCTTGATTTCGAACCAGTTGCAGGGTGCTTTTTCCCTCTTGGATAAGAGTTGCACTAGTTGTCGAATAAACTACTATCAATCCTAGAACGGATAACAGTAAATAAGGAATCAAAATGGAATAATTCAGCAGGTGCCTTTTACTTATTTTCATATGTCACCTATCTATCGGAAAAATTATCTTATTTTCCCATATTATTTCTAGTTTTATAAGCTATTATACCATTTTTTAGCCTAGAAAAAAACTCTTACAGTATAAACATTCGAATTTTACCCAAGACAGGCTCATGATTAAAAATTCTTGAGTGACATCTTTACTCAATCTACAAATAGTTGAAAGTTACTTGAATTCGTTAAATTTTAATGTTCTTATTTCAGAAAATCAAAAACTACCTCCCAGACAAAGGAAGGTAGTTCATTACTATCTTAGTTTGAGGCGCTACTACTGCTGTCAGAAGTTGTTTCGCCTTTGATATATTGTGTAAAGATATTTTGGAAGGCTTGATCTTTAACTTTAATATTGGCATCCTGTAATTCTTTACTAATGACACCTTGAACAAAGGTTGCATCATTTTGTTTTTGAGTCAAAATGATTGTTTTAAGTTTTTCTTTGTAGTCATCCAAGTTTGAAGATTTTTCTGACTTCTTAGTTAGTTTCACAATGTAGAAACTACTTGTATAAGCTTGAGTTCCTGGAGCAGTGATAACATCTGAAATTCCGTTAACATCAAGCGCAAAAGCAGCTTTCTTAACTACGTCTGGTAATTCTGTTGATGCAGAGTCAAAAGTAATTTCTCCACCATTTTCTTTTGTCTTTTCATCTGTGGAATTGTCTTTTGCAAGTTGTGCAAAGTCAGCTCCAGATTCTTTTGCTTTGGCAAGAACTTCCTTAGCCTTATCTTCACTGTCAAGTTTAATAATTTGAGCCGTTACTTCTGGAGTATACTCTTCAAATGCTTTTTTATAGTTTTCATCTGTTAATTCAGCTTCAGCGGCTTTCTTAACAGCATACTCAACTAATTTACTTGTACGAATTTGAGCTTTACGGCTTTCTGCAGTCATACCTGAACGGGCGAGAATCGTTTGATAGCTATCACCATATTTCTTTTGTTCTTCTGCAACGGCATCCTCTACTTCTTTATCGCTAACTTCTGAACCATATTGTTTTTCAAAAACTTTTTGAATGGTCATATTCAGCAAGACTTGTTGAGCAGTCGCATTGTTTTTAACTTCTTCAAAGAATTGATGCTCAGTAATAACATCGCCCTTCATGCTAATCAAGTCAGTTCCTTCAGAACTGTTTGAACAAGCAGCCAAAGTGGCTACTGACAACAATGTGATGGCTCCTGCCATTAGTTTTTTCTTCATGTTTACTCCTTTTGTTCACTAAATAAAGGTTTACCTTATCTATTTTACCAAATTGTCTTAAAAATATCTGAAATCAATCAATATCAGGCAGTTCTACTTCTGCTTGATTTTTTCTCAGCATGAGAATCCCGTCCCCAAGAGGAACCAAAGTAGCGGTTAATCCTGGATTGTCTAAAGTCGCATCAAAGAGTCGTTGCAAGCCTCGATAGATGGTTCGTTGGCCTCGACGTACTTCCATGATATCCTTGGCAACATCCCCACCCTGGAATATATCATCCAAGACTATCACTCCTCCAACTTCCAAACGTTTAAGGATTTCTGGTAGAAAAATGATGTACTTGGATTTAGCAGAATCCATAAATACAAAGTCGTAGGACTCTGTTAAGGTCGAAAGGACATCCACAGCATCGCCTTCTAAAAGGGTAATCTGCTTGCGACTATCAAAGCGAGCAAAATTCTCCTTGGCAAAACCAATCATCTCAGGATTACGGTCAATAGTGGTGATTTTTGACTTGGGTGAATGTTCTGCCATCAAAAGTGCTGAAAATCCAATCGCCGTACCAATCTCTAAAATATTTTTTGGTTGAATAGTTTCCATAAGGAAACGAAAGTAAGCGACGGTTTCATGAGGAATGATAGGAATATTCTCCTTGCGAGCAAAGTTTTCTAGTTCTTTTAGGGAACCTGTCACCTGCTTTTGTCTGTGGCGCATGAACTCGACAATCTCATGCTTGACAACAGGACGTCGCATGTTATGATTGGCATTTTTACTATAAGACTTTACCATTTGCCTTATGCCAATCCTAATTTTTCAACAAGGGCTTCAAACTCATCCAAACGGCGTTCAAAGACTGCAAAGGCATCGTTGAGGTAATCTTCTTTTTCCATATCAACACCAGCTTTTCGCATGATATTTAGAGGATAGTCTGACTTCCCAGCCTTGAGGTAATCAATATAACGGTCACAATCATCTTGACTACCGTGAACAATCTTTTCAGCCAAGGCCGAAGCTGCTGCAAAGCCTGTTGAATATTGATATACATAGTAATTATAGTAGAAATGAGGGATACGAGCCCACTCGTACTGAATTTGAGGATTGTCTTCCTTGCTCAAACCATAATATTCTTGGTTCAAGTCAGCATAGAGATTGCTTAGGAACTCACTTGTCAAGACTTCACCATTTTGGTCAGCTTGATGAATAGCATGTTCAAATTCAGCAAATTGAGTTTGGCGGAAGACTGTTCCACGGAAACCATCTAGGAAGTTGTTGAGAATTGCAAAGCGTGTTGCATCGTCTTGAACTTCTTGCAATAATTTTTCTGTCAGAATGTTTTCATTAGTAGTTGAAGCAATTTCTGCCAAGAAGATTGAGTAATCTCCGTATACATAAGGTTGTGTTTCACGCGTATAGCTAGAATGCATACTGTGCCCTGTCTCATGTACAAGAGTAAAGAGATTATCCAGGTTATCTTGCCAGTTAAGAAGCATGAAGGCGTTGGTATCATAAGAACCACCAGAATATGCACCTGAACGCTTGCCTTGATTTTCATACACATCAATCCAGCGTTCTCTGAAGGCACGTTTAACTCGGCTCAAGTAATCCTCACCAAGAACTGCCAAAGCATCTTCTGCTTTCTTCAAGGCTTCTTCATAAGTAAAGTTGTATTCCACTGAAGACAATGGTGTATAGACATCGTACATTTTGAGGTCTGGAATACCAAGGATTTTTGATCGAAGAGCCAGATAACGATGCAATAATGGTAAGTGCTTACGAACAGCAGATACTAGATTGTCATAAACACTTTCTGGCACAAAGTTTGCCGCAAGAGCAGCTTCACGCGCACTCTTGTAATTACGAACCTTAGCACGATAGTTTTGCACTTTAACATTGGTCTGCAAGGTTTTAGCGTAAGTGTGCTGGTATTGCTCATAGGTAGAGTAAAGGGCTTCATAAGCTTCACGACGAACCTCACGATTCTTAGATTCTACCAAGCGCATATAAACGCCGTGTGATAATTGAACTTCATTTCCATCTTCATCTTGAACAAATGGAAAGACGATATCTGCATTATCTAAGATAGCGAAGGTTTCACTAGCTGCCCCGAAAATTTCACCAGCACCTGCAAGCAACTCTTCTTCACGTTGTGAAAGGACATGTTCCTTATTTTGCAAGAGTTTATCAAAGAAGTGTTTATAAGGCTGAAGTTTTGGTTCTTCTGCTAAAAAGTTTTGATACTGCTCTTCTGTTATAGCCATAAATTCTGGCTCATAGAAAGAGAACACCTGGTCGAGTTGACTATAAAGAGTCATTGCTTTTGCATAGTATTCTTGATATTTAGCAACTCGTGTATCTTGGTCGTTTTTCATATGAGCATAGACATAGAGTTTTTCAAGACGACGACTCAAGTCCAGATAACGCTCTGTAATTTCAAGAAGGCTTTCTGGACTGTCCAAGAGATGACCCTCAAGACTAGCTGCTTGTTTTGTATCTTCCGTTAAAAGGGCGAGTTCTTCTTCCCATTTTTGGTCTGTTTCAAAGATCGTTGATAGATCCCATGTATCTTTTTCATTGATTTCATTTCGTTGTAATACCATAAGTTTCCTCCATCCTTTCTATTTTACCATATTTTTCGAGAAATAATGCTGATAAAAGGCAGGTGGATAGAGCTTTTGTTGCTGATTATGTGGATTCAGTTCATAATAAGCCTGAAAGTTGCGGTAATAATCATATAGATTTTGACTTATCTGACAAAAATGACCATGTTCTATCGGCCTTACTTGGGGATACCAGTCCTGAGTCTTCCAATTTAATAGGTTTTCTCCTCTCAAGTAAGCTTGGGCTTGTTGTTTCATCCAATAGGGGTTTTGATAATAGAGCTGTTTTTGAATGTAATGACAAATATCTATGTCTTGCTCAACTGAAAAAATGGTAAGATTTTGTTGATGATAAGGAGTCCGTAATATTTCTAGAAGATTTCCTTTGTCATAAGAAAATTCCTTGACCTGATAATGGAGTTTCCCTTTCAAATCTTGGTGAAGGAGGTACTTAAGTCTTAAAACTTGTTTTTTATGGTCTAACTCCCAAATATGAAAGCCCATATTATTACTGAAGTAAAGAAAATCTCTCTGAAGTTTAGTTAGTCGCTCTTTTAGCCAGAGCTTTTCTCCCAGTAGCCAAAGAACTTGAATTCCCAAACTTCGATAACCATTGCTTCTCTCCCGTAAAAGTTCACAAGAAATGGGACTGCACTGAATTTCTAGAGCTAGTTGTTTATTGATAAAGATATCTGCAATTTGCTTCAGTTCAGGTATCAGGCATTCCATCTCTACCTTAGCATTCATCTTAGCCCAATAAAAAAGACTTTTTTTATTTTCTAGGTGTTCTGGTCCTTCATTTTCATGAAAAAAATCACATTTTTTGAGACTTTCATGAGCGAAATGTGCACGCACGTTTTTTCCTTTTCTCAAGCGGACACTCGTTCCACAAGCCGGACAATAATAAACTTGCTTCTTTACTTCATCCTCTAAAGCGCTGATTAAATCCCCATTTTCATCTCTAGCTAAAAACATAAAACCTCCTTTTCTACTTTATTCGAAAAGGATAAGAAAAAGGCTGAGAAAACCAGCCTTTCCATTATATTTTTAGAATAATCCTTTAATCCAGCTCATATTTTATGCTTTTTGATATATTTTTGTAACATGGGAATCAGATTTGAAATTTGATCTTGTTTAATCACCAACACACCGTACTCTTGACAACGATGGTTATATACGGGATTGATTTTTCCAGAGCAAACAATTAATTTCAAACAAGTTTCACCAGCAAAATGATTGGCATATACCTCTAGTTCATTAATAGCTTCTACAGACAAGTCTGTCATTTTACAAGATATAAAAATAATGGATTGACCTTTACGGAGGACAACATCAATTTCATTTTGTACATTATCAACTTCAGGGAAAATACCATTCCAGTCAATTTCTGCCCCTATCATACATTCATCAAAATACTCAGACTCTATCGCTAAAAGATAGAGATATAATTCTAAAATATGACCTTTTGTGCGACAGAGCAATTGTGCCTCAGAGCTAGAAAAAGTGTAACGAATATGTTCGGAACTTTCCTCATCAATATGAATCAAGTTAGCTTCTGTTAATAGAGGAATCATTGATTCTGGATAAAAGTACCTTTTCCCGTTACTTTCCAAAACTTTTACTGTTTCAGCATGAAAATCAACTGTTTTAGCTAATGCAAAGAATTGAGTAATCTGATACCATTGCTCTGGGTTTAAAATTGCATAGTTGGCTAATTTTTTGATGGTAATCATTTGTTTCGGACTATATTTAGGTTGTTTCGATTTGATGAGTTTACCACCCCGTAAGGCCATCAACTGTTCAATGGTCAGACCAGGAATTACTAACTCTTCCTTTTCCACCTTCCCCATCTTCCATTTAAATTGTTTTCCTTGCTCAATATCTATTGCAATAATCGGTAATTGCTTTTCCAAACCATACTGATAAAGGAAAATAGCTAATATCGAATCTCCTCCAAAAACATCTAAAGTCACTGAATCATAATTAGTCAAGAAAAGATTCAAATCATCCGTAATCTTATCTAGACTTATTTGCCGAAAATGCACTTGTTTTACATGGGAAACTTGATTCAGCAAAAAATGCTTCAAGGACAACCTTTCTTCTTCTGTAATTTTTTTCAGGGAGAGAAATAGAACCTCGTCACAATCACAGATAAAAGTCTGATAAACATTTTTCTCGATTGTGTGATGATCAAAAAGTTCGACTAAAAGACTTGGCATGTCGCTACCTCCCTATTAAAGACTTATTAGTAGTATGGAAAATTTAAAATTTCTTATTGTAAACTTCATAGAAATACGGGTTAAGAGATTGTCTTTAGCATTTTCTACACATCTAGTATAGCATAATTCAGTTGATTGGCCCTCAAGTCTTTATATAAAAAAAGAATAGAAATTGATAGCTTTTCTATTCGTTTTAAGATTTTATTTTATCTTTTTAGCCAACATGGTCGCAAAGCGTAGTTGAATACGATTGCCATTCTCATCACGACGGTGCAAATGACCAGGATTTTCATTATACTTAACCAATTCCCAGTCCTGGTAGTAATCTGCTAATTCCCCCTCTTTAAAGGTAAAGAGAAAATTAACTGAACATGGATAATCTTCCGTATCCATAGCACAAACAATCAAATTGTAGCCACCGATAGAGGTTTGTTCCTGCATGTTTCGGATAATAGCAGGAATACGTTCTGCTTGTAAAAACATGAGCACAACCGTTGATACGATAAAATCGTAAGTTTGGCCTATGCTAGCTGAATTGATATCGTAGAGACCAACAGGCATCTCTAAATCTTCTTGCTCCACAATGCTTTGCAAGATTTCAAGAGATAGCTCATTTTGGTCCACTGCTGTGACATCAAATCCATGTTGAGCGAGAAAGAGTGCATTTCTTCCTTGACCACAACCCAAATCTAGTGCCTTACACGGTTTTACCGTCTGCATAGCTTCTAAGACTTCCGAATGAACTGGATTAGTATTGTATTTCTTAGGGAAATAATCCTCAGGTTTACAATAAAATTCCAGGTACCATTCTACATCATCTGTAGCAGCTTCTACACGGTGCCAGGCTTGAGGCTGAGCCATGGGATTATCAGCACCTGCTTCAAAGAGATGTTCAGCTAAAACTTCCCCGTCTTCAGTCAACTCAATAAACTTAAGAGTCCCTTTTAATAAGGTAATCTTGCCCCAGGATCCGACCTTAGTATTGTGTTTTCTTTGAACAGCTTCTGGCATAGTGTCTTTATTCCAGACAGGCATGCGTTTGTAGGCAACTAGTTTTTCCATATTCTTCACTCTTTCTATCGATGGTTAACAGCTTTCATAACACGCGCAATATCACGATCTTGCTCACGACGTTTGATAGACTCCCGTTTATCGTAATCGTGTTTCCCTTTTGCAAGTCCTAAGAGTAGCTTGGCGTAGCCATCTTTGATGTAGACTTTAAGTGGAACCAGAGTCATTCCGGTCCCTTTGGTTTCTTGCTCCAACTTTTGGATTTGTTTTTTATGAAGGAGAAGTTTACGACGACGTTCTGGCTCCTGGTTCCAGATGTTGCCTTCCTCATAAGGAGCGATATGGACATTACTAAGCCAAACTTCCCCATTCTTAACCTGGGCAAACCCATCTTTCAGATTGATGCGGGCTGCTCGAACACTCTTGATTTCTGTTCCTGTCAGGACCATTCCTGCTTCTAGCGTATCAACGATTGTATAGTCGTGGTGCGCCTTTTTATTTTGCGCGACGACCTTTCCCTCGCCCTTTGCCATGCTTAGCTCCTTTCTTTGCTACTTCCTTATAAAAAGGTTTCTTGCTCTTTTTCTTTTTATCTTTTGGAGAATGCTTGCGCTTATCACTTGAGCGACTAGCTTTTCTCTTGTCTTCTTTCTTATCTGAACGACGACTTCTATCCTTACGACCAGACTGTTTCAAACCTTTCTCAATGACATCAAATTCGCTTGGAATAAAGGAGAAATCAATCTCACCAGTCATCTTATCTGCTCTTTCAACGCGAATGCGAATCTGCTGTCCCACACGGAAAGTAATTCCTGATTTCTCCCCACGAAGGGTTAAATCACGTTCGTTAAAATGATAGAATTCAGGTAAATTAGTAATGTGTATCAAACCTTCGACTGTATTTGGCAATTCAACAAAAAGACCAAATTTAACAATACTTGAAACAACTGCATCGTACTCTTCACCAACATACTCTTCCATGTATTCAGCTTTTTTCATAGCTTCGACTTCACGCTCTGCCTCGATGGCACGGCGCTCACGGTTTGAAGATTGAGTCGCAATCTCTGGAATGACCTGTTCAAAATGCTCCGCCACTTCCTTAGAACGTCCATAGTCGCGAATCATTCGGTGAACCAAGAGGTCCGGATAACGACGAATTGGACTAGTAAAGTGAGTGTAATAGTCCGCAGCAAGTCCATAGTGACCATGATTATGCTCAGAATATCGAGCCTGCTGCATGGAGCGGAGAAGCATCATTGATAATACATCTGCATAAGGCTCTCCTTCAACAGCACGCATGATATCTTGGAGAGCTTCCTGACTAATCTCACTCGCAGTCCCATAAATTCTCAAACCAAAACTAGAAGCGTAATCAATAAATTTTTGAACTTTTTCAGCTTTAGGTTCCTCATGGATACGATAGATAAAAGGTAAATCAAGCTTGCTAAAGTGTTCCGCAACTGTTTCGTTAGCAATCAACATAAAGGACTCAATCATACGTTCAGCAACACCACGATGACGAAGAACAATATCAACTGGCTTCCCTTTTTTATCGACTAAAATCTTAGCTTCATTGGTATCAAAATTTAAAGCACCACGCTTAATTCGCATACTTTCCAAAGTCTCATGGAGCTTGGCCATAAGTTCGATACTAGGAACAATTTTCTTATAGTCTTGTCTCTTCTCCTCGTCACCTGCTAGGATGTCATTGACATCGCTATAGGTCATACGGAAACTTGTCTTGATAACAGTCTGGGTAATCGTATAATTACGAACACGACCATGTTTATCAATCTCCATAATAGCAGACTGGGTCAAGCGGTCCACTTGAGGATTGAGGGAACAGATACCATTTGAGAGGCGCTCTGGAAGCATTGGAACTACACGGTCTGTCACATAGACAGAGGTCGCACGATTGAGGGCTTCTTTGTCAAGAGCAGAACCCTCTGTCACATAGTAAGAGACATCAGCGATATGAACTCCAAGTTCATAATTTCCATTCTTCAATAGCTTGATGTGAACAGCGTCGTCTAAGTCCTTGGCATCAGCCCCATCAATGGTAAAGGTAATTTCATCTCTCAGGTCCAGACGGCCTTCCAGATCCTTCTCTGATGGAGCATCTGGCACACTTTCAACTTCTTTGAGAACTGCCTCTGGAAACTCTGATACAATATCCATAGACTCCAAGACTTCAAGGACATCAATCCCTGCATCCGTTGAATGTCCGACAACATCTAAGACACTAGCGACAAAGAAATCGTGTTTCTTACTTGGATACTTATCAATAAAGACCTTGAGAACTTCTGTGCCTTCCAATTGAATAGCTGGCTTTTTAACATAGATTGGTTGACTAATTTTTTGATTTTTTGAACGGATATAGCCCGCATACTTGGGCTTTTCCTCATCAAGAACGATTTGCCCAACAACTGTCGTTAGACTGTGCTCTAGGATGTCGATAATCTTTGCTTCTGCAGCGGTTCCTTTGTTACGGTCAGCAACTTTCTTAATGACAACTTCAACAGTATCGCCATCAATGGCATAGTTAACATCACTTTTTCCAACAAAAAGATCGTCTTCTTCGCCTTCAAGACTTACAAAACCGAACCCATTTTTATGGGCATGGAAAATTCCTTTCAGGGTAATCTCATGTTTTTTCTTCTGTTCTAGGGTTAAACTACCATCTTCTTCAAAGCGAATCTGGTGCTTACGTTCCATCAAGGAAAGAGTTTTGATTAACTCACGGAAGTCCTTTGAACCATCCTTCCCGAGAGCTTGAGCCAAGTCATTGACAGTGACTCGTCCCTTTTCTTTTAAATATTCTTTTATTCTATCTTTCATGTTTTCTTTCTAGATTGTTAAATTTTTTTGGTGTAAAACCTTATTTCTTTTAAAAATAAAAATAGGCTAAGACCCAGTCCCGCCCATTATTTTCTTATCTACTTGATAATACAGTCAATGCTAAGGCAATGGCTAGCCAGAAAAAGACTAAAACTCCTGTCAAACGTTGCATCACAGCTTCAAAACCGCGTGCTTTGCTACGCTCAAACAAATCACCTGCACTGGCATCAAATACATTGCTAGATTGGTTTTTAGTTGGTTGCATAAAAATTGCAATCACAATCACAACAGATAATACTAATAGAATGGTTAATAATAGGTTATACATATCAAACTCCTTAAAATCCCTATTATTCTACCATAATTTCTACTTAGATTCAAGATGTAGAGTCACTTTTCTTTCTTTTGGGCAATACTTTAAGACCTCAATCTTGTCTGGATGTGTTTTGGAGTTCTTACTGGTTAGATAATTGATGCTGCCACAAGAGGAGCATTTGAGATTGATTTTTACTCGCACTAGATTTCCTTCACTTTTAATAATGTTTTAAATTGGATAAGGTTAAATAAACAACTGAGAGCTACACAAAGAGCTGTTGCATAAAATACTGAGTGATAGCCAAATTGTCCCACTACTGCTGATCCTGCTAAGGGACCTATCACTCCTCCTAGATAAAAGAAGACTTGATTAAAGGCAAATACCCTTGAAATGCCAACTTTAGGGGTCATTTTGCTTAGGAGAGCATTGACACCAGGTATCAGAGCTCCCGTCCCCAGACCAAATAGAAAACGATAGAAGCCTAATTGGAATGGGCTAGTCGCATTTGCACATAATAGATATATGAAAACTGAATATACCTGAGCTACGACAAGTAGTCGATGATTGCCCACTTTATCACCTAATTTACCCATGATACCTGCGCTCATCATACTTGAAAATCCCATGCTGGATACAATCAAACCAGAGACAAAGAGAAGATTCTCTTTCTGCCCCAGATCTCGTACATAGAGGGCAAGGATGGGACCGATAGATTGGGCAGCAAATTGAATCACAAAGCTAGTTAGAAATAGATTTATCAAGAGAAAAGGATATTTAACAGAAGTAAAGAGCTCTTTTGTAGGGAGTGCTTTTTCTTTTGGCACTGGTTGAAAGTTTTCTTTGATAAAAAGAATGGTTAAGATAGCTGCCAAGAACAGGAAACTACCGACCAATAAAAAGACATTTCGAATTCCAAAAATTTCGGCAATGAAACCACCTACAAACGGACCGGTCAAAGTTCCAGCGACAACACCAGTTGATAAAGTCCCTAGAGCGTATCCCGATCTATCTTTGGGAACTTGACTTGCAATTAAAGCTGTCGCATTAGGTACAAATCCTGTAAAAACTCCATTAAGAAACCGTAAGAACAAGAGCCAGAAAACATTTGGAACAAAGGCCAGACCACCCATAGTAATAGTCATGGCTAGCCCTGCACGAATCATCATGGGTTTTCGACCATACTTATCTGCCAATATTCCCCAAATTGGTGATACAAAGGCTGCAGAAATGGCTGAGACTGATATAGCTAAACCTGAATAAAAGGCAACTTGATCCCCTTTAACTCCTAACTGTTCCACAAAAATAGGCATGAAAGGGACAACAAGAGAAATGCTGGCTCCCGTTAAAAAGCAACCAAACCAAGCAATACGAAGATTATCCTTCCAACTAATCTCTTGCATGGACATCGCCTCCTTCAAGTAAGGTCACTACTTGATTCAAAAGCTGCTCTCGACTGCCATTATTGTCTAATATATAAGTAGCAAATTTCTTCTTTTCTTCTAAAGGCCACTGTGAAGCTAAACGAGTTTTAGCTGACTCTTGGGATAACTGATCACGGTTCATTAAGCGATCCAGCTGGGTATCTCGCCTTACATAAACTAGCCAAGTTTCATCGAACCATGAAGCATAGTCCTGTTCAAAAAGCAATGGAATATCCATGAAAAATATGTCCTCAGTCTGAGCGAACTTGTCTCTCAAAGAGCCCAATTCTTCACGGATGATTTGTCCTTGAGTCTGTTTAGACCATTCTCTCTCCTCATAGTTAGAAAAGATAAGACTGGCAAGTAATGGACGATTCAGTTCCCCATCTTCTAGAAGGACTTTTTCACCGAAATGCTCTACTAAAATCTGATAAAGGCGACCACCAGGTTTTTGAAGTTGGTGAACAAGAGCATCCGCATCTACCACTTCAAACCCTTTTTGTCTTAGAAAATTTGTGACAGTGGACTTACCTGACGCAATACCACCAGTGATTCCGATTATTTTTCCCATCACTTTCTCCTTTGACATTTTGGACAAAAATGGGTTCCACGACCACCGAGTTGAATTTTTTCGATGATGGCTCCACAGCGAGAACATGCCTCTCCAGTCTTATCATAGACCTGATGAAAGTCCTGCATGGTCCCATCCTCGCCAAAAGCATTGGTATAGGTCCGAATGGTGGAACCACCTTTCTCGACAGCCTGCCCCAATACTTCAATAGTCTGTTCATGAATAGCTGTCGCTTCAGCTCTTGTCAAACTCTGAGAAGAACTAGCTGGATGAACCTTTGCCCTCCAGAGAACTTCATCCACGTAGATATTCCCCAATCCAGCAACCAAAGTCTGGTCGAGAAGATGCGATTTGATCGGTTTTTTAGATTTCTTCAAGAAACCTCTAAAAATCTCTAAGTCAAAATCCTGTTCAGTAGGTTCTGGTCCAAGCTTTTTAGATACAAAGTAAGCATCTAAGAGTTCAGGAGCAAGCAATTCCATAGTCCCAAACTTGCGGACATCCTCATAAACAAGCGTGCCACCATCTTCAAAATGAATCAAAACATGGGCATGCTTACGTTCAGGGACTTGGTCTGGGTAATAAAAATACTTTCCTTCCATTCGCAGATGCGAAATCAAGACCTTGTCTGTCAAATAAAAAAGTAAATATTTCCCACGGCGCCCCATCGATTGAATCTCTTGACCAGGCAATTCTTTCTGAAACTGATCCAAATCTGTCTTAATCATCTTGGGATAACGAATATCAAGACTAGCAATCTTCTTCCCTAGAATCAGTTTTTCAAGACCTCGTCGAACCGTTTCGACTTCAGGTAATTCAGGCATAACTCCTCCTTCTCTAAAAACAAGAAGCAGGCTACCGCCCACCTCTTCTTAATATTCTTTTTCGTTATAGCCAAAGTCAGCCAAATCTAGCTTTTTATCTCGCCAGTTTTTCTTAACCTTGACCCAAGTTTCTAGGAAAACCTTGTCCCCTAGCATAAGCTCGATATCACGACGGGCCATAGTCCCAATTTTCTTGAGCATGGCACCACCTTTACCGATGACAATCCCTTTTTGGCTATCACGTTCGACCATGATAGTTGCTCGAATATGAACCTTGTCTGTATCCTCGTCTCGTTTCATAGAGTCCACCACTACTGCAACTGAGTGTGGAATTTCTTCACGAGTTAAGTGTAAGACCTTTTCACGAATCATCTCAGAAACCAAGAAACGCTCTGGATGGTCTGTGATTTGATCGGCTGGGAAATACTGGAAACCTTCTTCAAGATTTTCACTGAGAATATCGACTAAACGTGAAACATTATTTCCCTGAAGAGCTGAAATAGGAACAATTTCCTTAAAGTCCATCTGATTGCGGAAATCATCGATTTGAGCCAAGAGCTGGTCTGGATGAACCTTGTCAATTTTATTGACCACCAAAATTACAGGAACCTTAGCAGCCTTGAGTCGTTCGATAATCATATCGTCACCCTTACCACGCGCCTCATCTGCTGGCACCATGAAAATTACGGTGTCCACTTCACGAAGGGTGCTATAGGCAGACTCTACCATGAAATCTCCGAGTGCTGTTTTAGGCTTGTGAATGCCTGGTGTATCAATAAAGACGATTTGCTCCTTATCAGTGGTGTAAATCCCCATGATTTTATTGCGCGTTGTCTGCGCCTTATCACTCATAATAGCAATCTTTTGCCCCATAACGTGATTTAAAAAAGTTGACTTCCCTACATTTGGACGTCCTAAAATGGCTACAAAGCCTGATTTAAATGTCATAATTTCCTCTTACTGTTTAAAATAATAAATCCCAAATCCGTGGGAGAAAGATGAGTGCACCTGTCAAAGCGGCAAAAATTGAGACTACAAGCACGGCACCTGCTGCCATGTCCTTAGCTTTCTTTGCCAACATAGAAAAGTGATAGTGACTAGCCAAATCTACTACATTTTCAATAGCTGAATTAATAATCTCAAAAGCTACCACCATGAAAATGCTCATAAGTAGAAATAACCATTCGATTCGTGACACCTGAAAAACAAAACCTGCAAGGACAACTATTAGAGCCGTCACTGCATGCTTTCTCATATTACGTTCTTCCTTAATCGCAGTAAAAATCCCTGTAATGGCAAATTCTAAACTGGATATTAGGTCACGATTTTTCCATTTTCGTTTATTGTCTTGTGAGTCCATAGGCTGTCAAAATTTCTTCTTGTAAACCGAACATCTCCGCTTCTTCCTCGGGAGTGTAGTGATCATAGCCGTTAATGTGTAAAAAGCCGTGCACTGCCAAGAAGCCCATTTCACGTTCAAAACTATGACCGTACTCCTCAGCTTGCTCATGAGCCTTATCAATGGAAATGAAAAGCTCACCGATATAAGCATCAAATTCTGACATCATATCTGCCAAGTCGGGATCATTTTCCAGATCTTCCTCATCAAAGGCAATCTCTAACTCCGGCTTATATTCAAGACTGATGACATCTGTTGGACGATCGGTATCACGAAACTCTAGATTGAGTTCATGGCTTCGTTCGTTGGTCACAAATGTGACCGCCATTTCCTTGTCTTCTTTTCCAATTTTTTTTGCAGCAAATTCTAAAATTTCCTGTGTTTGTTCTAGTATTTCTTTTGAAACTTGTCCAGTTTCATCTACCATTTCAATATACATGTGCTTCTCGATTCTCTTTACTTGGCTTTATTATATCACATTTCTATGATTTTATTCTACCTTTTTGATATAATACTATGGAATACATTCACGAGGAGAGAACCATGTCATTTGATGGATTTTTTTTACACCACATGGTTGAGGAATTGCGATCTGAACTACTAAATGGTCGCATCCAAAAGATTAATCAACCCTTTGAACAAGAACTGGTCTTGCAAATCCGTAGCAATCGTAAAAGTCATCGTTTGCTCCTGTCTGCCCATCCAGTTTTTGGACGCATCCAGTTAACAGAGTCCACCTTTGAAAACCCTGCTCAGCCATCTACTTTTATTATGGTATTGAGAAAGTACCTTCAAGGAGCAGTTATTGAGTCAATCGAGCAGATCGAAAATGATCGTATCGTGGAAATCACGGTTTCCAATAAAAACGAGATTGGGGACCATATCCAGGCCACACTCATCATCGAGATTATGGGGAAACACAGTAATATTCTACTTGCAGATAAGTCTAGTCACAAAATCCTTGAAGTTATCAAGCATATCGGTTTCTCTCAAAATAGCTACCGTACCTTATTACCTGGTGCTACTTATATTGCTCCTCCCGGCACAGAGGCTCTCAATCCTTTTACCATCAAGGATGAAAAATTGTTTGAAATCCTACAAACTCAAGAATTGACAGCTAAAAACCTTCAAAACCTCTTTCAAGGTTTGGGAAGAGATACAGCAACCGAGTTAGAAAAACAACTGCTTAATGATAAACTAGCCACTTTCCGGAACTTCTTTAGACAAGAAACCAAACCTTGCCTAACAGATAAATCCTTTTCTTGTATGCCTTTGTCAACTAAAATTGAAGGACATTTTTCAAGCTTATCTCAACTTCTTGATGTCTATTACAAGGATAAGGCAGAGCGTGACCGTGTGAAACAACAGGCAAGCGAACTCATTCGACGTGTTGAAAACGAACTACAAAAAAATCGGCAAAAACTAAAGAAACAAGAAAAAGAACTTCTGGCTACTGAAAACGCAGAAGAATTTCGGCAAAAAGGTGAGTTACTAACCACTTTCCTTCATCAAGTTCCCAATGACCAAGATCAGGTCATTTTGGAAAACTACTACACCAACCAGCCTATCACGATTGCACTTGATAAGGCACTAACGCCAAACCAAAATGCTCAACGCTACTTCAAACGCTATCAGAAATTAAAAGAAGCTGTTAAATACTTGACTGACCTGATTGAAGAAACTAAGGCAACCATTCTCTATCTGGAAAGTGTAGAGACAGTTCTCAATCAAGCCGGACTCGATGAAATTGCTGAAATTCGTGAAGAATTGATTCAAACAGGATTTATCCGCAGAAGACAAAGGGAAAAAATCCAGAAACGACAGAAACCTGAGCAGTATCTAGCTAGTGATGGAAAAACAATCATCTATGTGGGGCGCAATAACTTACAAAACGAGGAATTGACCTTTAAAATGGCCCGTAAAGAAGAACTCTGGTTTCACGCTAAGGATATTCCTGGAAGTCACGTTGTTATTTCAGGCAATCTCAATCCTACTGATGAGGTTAAAACAGACGCTGCAGAACTTGCAGCCTACTTCTCTAAGGGACGTCTCTCCAACCTCGTTCAGGTGGATATGATTGAAGTTAAAAAACTCAACAAACCAACTGGTGGAAAACCTGGTTTTGTCACCTATACTGGGCAAAAGACCCTCCGTGTTACACCCGACCCTGAAAAAATTCAGTCCATGAAAATCAAATAAGTCTTGTATACTGGTGGGCTGTTACTGCTATAGACTCAATTAAAAATGGGAGGTACGTTCAATGCTACGGCATATCAAATCTATTTTAACCATTATATTCGGAGCTGCCATTTATGCCTTCGGACTCACGTACTTTGTTGTGCCCCACCACTTATTCGAGGGTGGAGCAACGGGAATCACCTTGATTACCTATTATCTCTTTAACATCCCTATCTCCGTGATGAACCTCATCATCAATATCCCATTATTCATTTTAGCCTGGAAAATATTTGGTGCAAAGACCCTATACAGCAGCCTGCTTGGTACTATTTCCTTATCCATTTGGCTAGCAATCTTTGAAAAGATTCCTCTCAGCTTTAATCTTGAGGGAGATCTGGTCATCGTGGCTTTAGTTGCGGGTGTTCTTTTGGGACTTGGTCTAGGTATTATCTTCAATGCTGGTGGTACCACTGGTGGAACAGATATCGTCGCTCGAATTCTGAACAAGTACACCAATATCTCCGTGGGGAAATTACTCTTTGCACTAGACTTCCTCATCTTAATGCTCATTTTAATTATCTTCCAAGACCTTCGTCTCGTTACTTATACACTTCTATTTGACTTCATCGTCTCAAGAGTTATTGACTTGATTGGTGAAGGCGGATATGCTGGAAAAGGTTTTATGATTATCACACAAAAGCCTATGGAAGTGGCAGATAAAATCAATGAAGAGTTAGGTCGAGGTGTCACCTTCATATCTGGACAAGGTTACTACAGTCAAAAAGATTTAAAAATTATCTACTGTATCGTAGCAAGAAATGAAATGGTTAAGATGAAAGAATTGATTCATACGATTGATCCTAAGGCCTTTATTACCATCACTGAAGCTCACGAAATTCTAGGAGAAGGCTTCACCTTTGTAAAAGAAGAAACTTCCTAACACATAGACAACAAAAATAGTAACTTCGAATTTGAAGTTACTATTTTTTGATGATAAAAACGGAAGAAGCAAATCTTCCGTTTTACAAATCATTATTTTTCAGCTGTAAGTGCAGCCATTGTGATGTAATTGTATGGTTTGTTGAAGTGTGGCAAGAAGAATAGGTCTGTCAATGCCAATTTTTCAATTGTAACATGTTCTTGGATAGCCAATGAGAACATGTGAATTCCCATGCTGATTGCTGAATCACGAGATACCATTTGAGCACCAAGGATTTCACGGCTGTCTTTATCAAAGACAATCTTGATTGCTACTTCATAGTTGTCATGTTTCATAAATTCTGGTTTTTGAAGATCGTTGAAGCCTGTTTCAACAGCATTGTATCCTGCTGCTTTAGCTTTTTCAAGAGTCAAACCAGTTGAAACCATGTGAAGACCATAGATAGAGATACCGTTTGATCCTTGAACACCGATTCCTTCAAGTTCATGTCCACAAGCATTGTAAGCACCTACGATACCAGTACGTACAGCATTTGATGCAAGAGCGATGTAGCTAGTGTCTTTACGAGCGTTGTCATAAACAGTCGCACAGTCACCCACAGCGAATACTCCTGGAAGTGATGTTTCTTGTTTCTTGTCTACAAGGAAGGCACCGTTGCGGAAAAGTTCAATCTTGCCATCAGCAAGAGCTGTGTTAGGACGGAAACCAACTGCAAGAACAACCATGTCAACATCGAATGTTTCTTTGTCAGTGATCAAGCGTTCAACTTTACCGTCACCTTCGATAGCTTTAACAGTTTGTCCAAGTGCCAAACGGATGTTGTGGTCTTCCAAGTTCTTAGCCATCAATTGAGTGAAGTCTTTGTCGTAGTAACCGTTCAAGACTGTGTCTACGATGTCAACAAGGACAACTTCTTTTCCAAGACGTTCGAATGCTTCAGCAAGCTCAACACCGATGTATCCACCACCTACAACAGCGATACGCTCAAGATGTTTGCTCTTGTCAGCAAGTTTGTTGATAACTTCTTCTGCGTTTTGGTACAATTTAACGAATTGTACATTTTCAAGAGTTGCTTTGAATTCGCGGTTACCTTTAACAATTTCAACACCTTCGATTGGTGGTAAAATTGGAGTTGAACCAGTCGCAAAGATCAATTTTTCGTATGATTCTTTGTGTTCTTTTCCATCAACTTCAGCAGTAACAACTTTATTATCATAGTCAATTGAAAGAACTGGTGAGTTCATATAAACTTTAGCACCTTTTGCTTCCAATTTTTCTTTATCTGAGTAGAAGAGACCTTCTGGACCATCGATTTGCTCACCAATCCAAAGAGCCATTCCACATCCTAGGAATGAAATGTTTGAGTTTTGGTCAAAGACAACGATTTCATTTTCACTTCCAAAATTGTCCAACATAGTGTTGATACAAGCAGTTCCAGCGTGGTTAGCACCCACGACTACGATTTTACTCATAAGATAATTCCTACCTTTAATTTTTTATTTACCTTTCTAGTATATCATTATCTGTGAGCGTTTACAAGCTTTTTGACTAGTTTACTGTTTTTTTGAAATTTTTTTGAAATATATATCAATTTATTTTCAATCTTTTCAAAGTTTTTTGCACATTTTTTATTTATTCAAGCATATTTCTTGACTTTTTGTAAAAAATAATTTGTGAAAACGCTGACTTTATGATATTCTATTTGTATGGAAATGAAATATAAATCTTCAGATTGCTTTCATATCTGGATTTACAACTATTTCCAATTGATTTGAAGGGAGTTGATTTTTTGCCTTTCAGTTCATTATCTGAACGGTTAATGGGAACTACGATTACTATTTCCTTGGTACATGAACAAGCGGATAATCTTCTCCGTCAAGCTTTTGATTTGCTCAAGGAACTTGAATTTCGATTTAATGCGAATAGCACCGAATCGGAATTGATGGAAATTAACTATCAGGCGGGAATTGCCCCAGTTAAGGTCCATCCTGATTTGTTTGAACTGATTTCTTTAGGATTAGAACACAGTCTAGCTCCTGGAAGTCATCTCAACATTAGTATTGGTCCCTTGGTACAAACCTGGCGTATTGGTTTTTCCGATGCAAAAGTTGCTAGTCCTGAAGAAATTTCTTCGGTTTTACCATTGATAGATCCCCGTTTTATCAAGCTTGATTCAATTGATTCTACTGTTTTTTTAGAAAAAAAAGGGATGAAAATTGACTTAGGTTGTTTAGCTAAGGGCTATAGCGCAGATAAGGTTGCAACTTTCTTAAAAGAAAATGGCGTCACTTCTGCTCTTATCAATCTAGGAGGAAACATCCTTACCATTGGAAACAACCAATCAAAAGATGATCGACCGTGGCAAATCGGTATTCAAGACCCTAATCACCCACGCGGTAATCACCTGATGACCTTGTCTATTACTGGAAAGTCAGTTGTTACATCTGGAATTTATGAACGGCATCTTGAAATCGATGGAAAGGATTATCATCACATTTTTGATAGTGAAACTGGCTATCCTATTGAAACGGATTTGGCTAGTTTAACGATTATATCTAACCGCTCAGTTGATGGTGAGATATGGACCACACGATTGTTTGGTGAGCGCAGCGCTTCTATCATGTGGCAAATCGAAAATATCGATGGAATCGAAGCCATCCTTATTGATAAAGATGGACATATCGCTTGTTCATCCGGTATCCAAAGATAATTAATAAATAATGCAAAAAGAGAAAGGAAAGCTCATGCTAAAACTTATTGCTATTGTAGGAACTAACTCTAAACGTTCCACAAACCGCCAACTGCTTCAATATATGCAAAAACACTTTGCTGATAAAGCAGAAATCGAATTGGTAGAAATTAAAGACCTACCAGTCTTCAACAAACCTGCAGATAAACTTATTCCTGCAGAAGCCTTAGAAATTGTTGCAAAAATCGAAGCAGCTGATGGTGTAATTATCGGCACTCCTGAATATGATCACTCAATTCCTGCTGTTCTTATGAGCGCTCTTGCTTGGATTTCTTATGGAGTATTTCCACTTCTTAACAAACCAGTGATGATCACAGGTGCCTCATACGGTACACTCGGTTCTTCACGTGCTCAATTGCAACTCCGTCAAATCCTAAATGCGCCTGAAATTAAAGCAAATGTTCTCCCAGATGAGTTCTTGCTCTCTCATTCTCTTCAAGCATTCGATAAGAATGGTGACTTGGTAGATCTTGATGTTATCAAGAAATTGGATGCCATCTTTGATGACTTCCGTATCTTTGTCAAGATTACAGAAAAATTGCGTAATGCACAAGAACTTCTTCGTAAAGATGCAGAAGAATTTGACTGGGAAAATTTGTAAGATAGGAGATCGAAAGAATGAAATTTGTTGGACTTGTTGGATCAAACTACGACCAATCATATAACCGCAAACTCTTGGAATTCATCCGTCGTAACTTCAAACTGAAATTTGAATTAGAAGTTCTTGAAATCGATGAAGTTCCAATGTTTAACCAAGACGAAAAATGGGACGAAAGCTTCCAATTGCGCCTTCTTTACAATAAAATTACTCGTGCTGATGGTGTGATTATTGCCACTCCTGAGCACAACCATACAATTTCTGCTTCACTCAAATCAGTTCTTGAATGGCTTTCATATGAAGTACATCCATTTGAAAACAAACCAGTGATGATCGTGGGTGCTTCTTACTACGACCAAGGTACTTCACGTGCTCAAGTTCACCTTCGTAAAATCCTTGACGCACCTGGGGTGAATGCCTACACATTACCAGGTAATGAATTCCTTCTTGGAAAAGCTAAAGAAGCTTTTGATGCTAACGGAAATATTATCAACGAAGGAACTGTTAAATTCCTTGAAACTTGCTTAGATAACTTTGTCAAATACGTAGGAGTCGTTTCTAAATTGAAAAAACCAAAACCAATTGAACCAGAAGACTTGGATTGTGGAAAACCAATCGCTACAACTATTACAGAAGTTGATCCTGACGATCCAAACTGGGTAGAAAAAGTCGCTGAAATTACAGGTGCTGTTTCAGGTGATACATATGTTAAACTTGACCATGGTATCTTGACTGTTAACCAAATCGATATGTTCTTGAAAGCTATGCCTTTTGAATTGACATACGCTGACGATAACAACCAATTCCTCTACTACAACAACGCTCACCAAGATCCTGATACAATGTTTGCAAAACGTGTACCATCTCAATCTGGTAGCCGTATGTCTACAGTTCACGGATCACTTCCACCAGCACGTATGAAAAACGTTGAGTGGGTAATCGGAACTCTTCGTAACGGAAACCAAGACTACGTACGTACAATTGTTCCAGGTTCACCTGCTGGTGTTATCAATACTCACAACTACCAAGCAATGTACTATCCTGATGGATCATATGCTGGTATTAATGAAATCGTCTTTAACTTCCAGCCATGGCTTGACTGGTACTTGAAAGAAACTGGCCAACGTTTGGTAGGTGGTTGCGGACCTTTTGCTCCCGCTGCAGGTCATGGTGATGCAGATGCTACTTCTGGAGCTTCTGACTCAGCCGATGGTGGCCATGGAGCTGCTGATGCTACTTCTGGAGCAAGCAACTAAAAACTACTGATAAAGGAACCATTTTAGGTTCCTTTTTTAAGAAACAACAAACCTCGGTTAGCAGACACTAACCGAGGTTTTATTTAGCTTATGAATTTGGATCGTCAAGACTTCGACCATGCAAACCCTTTTCACGTTGTACCTGACGAAGTTTTTCAGGAGTCACATCATTTCCATCGTCATCTACGATTTTGATTCCTTCAATGTGATGACGAACTGAACGACGATAGCCTTCAATATATTCCTCACGAAGTTTAGCTTGTTCTACTTTTTCTTCTGCAGTCAAGCCTTCTGTTTTTTTCTTTTTCGCAAGCTCATTAATACGAGCGATTTTTTCTGGTGTCATATTTGGACCTCCAATCTACTATTTAATTTCTATTTTGTATTAAGAAGATTAAAAGCAGCGACTGTTTTCGCTTTATTCACAAGTTCAGTTAGAATAGCTAGACGATTATTCTTAACATCAACATCCTCTGCCATAACCATAGTATTGTCAAAGAAAGCATCAATAACAGGACTAAGGGCAAATAGTTGCGTCAATTTATCGTTAGCTGAACCTTTCAATTCAAGACTTTCGACAGCTTGAGCTAGTTCTTTTTCTTGTTCATTTTCAAAGAGGCTAGTATCAACTTTGACTGAGCCTTCTGCTTTTTCCGCTAGATTAAAGGCACGAGATAATGATTCAACTGATGATTTGTAGTTTTCAGTTTTTGCAGCTTCAGTTAAGGCTTCTGCTGCTTCAATCATATCTGCAACAACAAAGTTTGAACTTGCTAGAACAGCCTCTTTAATATCTTTTGCAGTAGAACCCATCATCTTATCAACACGAGCTTTGATGAAGTTAAGCACTTCTTCTTGATTATCGTAAGTTAGGCTATCAAATGATAAAGCATAAAGGCTAGCAATCAATTCGTCCATTGGAATATTCCATCCAAAGTCTTCCAAGATACGGACAATCCCTTGTGTTGCACGACGAAGAGCATAAGGGTCATTTGAACCAGATGGAATCAAGCCAACAGAGAAGAAGGACAAAAGAGTATCCAATTTATCAGCTAGTGCAAGGATAGCTCCGACTTTAGACTCAGGGAGAGCACCATCTGCAGAATCTGGAAGGTAGTGTTCACGGATAGCTTGTGCCACTGCAGCATTTTCACCTGCAAGAAGCGCATACTTCTCACCCATGATCCCTTGAAGCTCATCAAATTCACCAACCATACCGGTTAAGAGGTCAAATTTATAAATGGCTGCAGCACGAGCAAGATCAATAGATTCATCGACTGATAGACCAGCTTTTTCTGCCAAAAGGATAGCAATTTGCCCAGTACGAATCATGTGTTCACGAAGTGAACCAATCTTTTCATGGAAGGTAACGTGTGATAATTTAGCTACAAGATCTTCAATCTTCAATTTTTGGTCTTCACGCCAGAAAAATTCACCATCTTCAAGACGCGCAACTAAGACTTTCTCATTTCCTCGGATGACATTATTCAAATACTCTGCATTTCCGTTACGAACAGAAATAAAGTTTGGTTTTAGATTTCCATCAAGGTCACGAACTACAAAGTAGCGTTGATGAGTCTCCATTGAAGTGACCAAAACCTCTTCTGGAACCTCTAGGTACTTAGGATCAAAATTCCCCATGAAGGCAGTTGGGTATTCAACCAAATTCAGAACTTCATTCAAGAGTCCTTCATCAATTTGTACCTGAACACCTTCTTCAGCTTCAATAGCCTTAATTTGCTCACGAATCATATTTTCGCGTTCAGTGCTATCAGCAATAACATAAACTCTGCGCAGGTCTTCTTCATAGCTGTCAGCATGCTGAATTTCTACTTCGTGACCAAGGAAACGATGTCCACGACTGACTCTTCCTGAGTGAATATCTAAGAAATCCATATCGAGTGCCACATCATCCAAAAGAACTGTCAATGTATGGACTGGACGGATATATTCAAAGGTATTGTTTGCCCAGTGCATACTTACTGGGAAGCTTAAACTAGCCAAAACTTCTGGAATTCCAGCCAAAACTTCCTCAGCTGGTTTTCCAGCTTCATGTTTGGTCACGTAAACATATTCTTCACCTTTAATTTCACGGAATTCAATATCATCCACAGTTAAGCCTTTTCCACGGACAAAGCCTTGCGCTGCTTTAGAGAAATTTCCTTCTGCATCCAAAGCAATTTTTTTAGAAGGTCCTTTAAAATCTTCAGTCAAATCCGTTTGTTGGTCTGCCAAACCAAGTACGCGAACAGCCAAACGACGTGGAGTTGAGAAGGTTTGAATCCCTTCGTATGAAAGACGGTTATTATCCAAGAAGGCTGCCATTTTTTCGCCTAGTTGTTTTTCACTTGGTGTGACAACGTAGGCAGGTAACTCTTCGAGTCCTAGTTCTACTAATAAGTTTTTTGTCATGTTTTTTCCTTTACAAAATTAATTTTCTTCAACAAGACCTTTAGTAGTGGGGGACGCAAGCAAACCTTCGGTTTCATTGCTAACTGCCAAGCCTTAAGTCTCGTCAGTTCCCCAGTCGAATAAGAAACTTCTTATCCGACTTTCACTACAGCGGTCTTGTTTTATTTAGCGACCTACGGTCGACTTTCAGTCATTTATTCCTGTAATTCTGTCTATTCTTCCTCTTCTGCTAGGAGTTTTGCGCGTGTAGCTTCGTCAAGAAGTGGGTATCCAAGTTTTTTGCGTTCTGCTACGAATGTTTTAGCTACGACACGGGCTAAGTTACGGATACGGGCGATATAACCAGCACGTTCTGTAACTGAAACTGCTCCACGAGCATCAAGCAAGTTGAAGGTATGTGAACATTTCAAAACGTAGTCGTAGGCTGGATGCACAAGACCTAGTTCTAATGCACGTCCAGCTTCTTTTTCAAATTTTTCGAAGTTTTCAAGAAGCATGTCTTGATCTGAAACTTCAAAGCTGTATTTTGAATGCTCGTATTCAGGTTGAAGGAAAATTTCTCCGTATTTAACACCAGGAGCCCACTCGATATCGTAAACTGAGTCTACTTCTTGGATATAAGAAGCCAAACGTTCCAAACCATAAGTTACCTCAGCAGTTACAGGCCCTGTTGCCAATCCACCTACTTGTTGGAAATAAGTAAACTGAGTGATTTCCATACCATCAAGCCAAACTTCCCAACCAAGACCAGCTGAACCAGTTGATGGGTTTTCCCAGTTATCTTCAACAAAGCGGATATCATGTTCCAAAGGATTGATTCCTAATTTTTCCAATGACTCAAGGTAGAGTTCTTGGATGTTTGAAGGCGATGGTTTCATAACCACTTGGAATTGGTGGTGTTGGTAAAGACGGTTTGGGTTTTCTCCATAACGTCCATCTGCTGGACGACGAGAAGGCTCAACATAAGCTGCATTCCATGGTTCAGGACCAATGGCACGAAGGAAAGTGTAAGGACTCATGGTTCCCGCACCTTTTTCATTATCATAAGCCTGCATAAGCATACAACCCTGATCATTCCAGTATTGTTGCAAAGTCAAGATAATCTCTTGGAAGGTTAGTTTTTTAGACATTATTAACTCCTTTTTTATCTAATTTCTTGCGACACGAGTCTGCCTCGTCGATTATACGAGGCAAGACGAGTTAGTACTGCGTCTAGCTCAGACACCCTAGTACTGAGCGTAAGGCAGTCCGACTGTAAGGAGGTCTCTGCCACTGACACAGTAAAATGTTAATTTCTTAGACATTGAATACTCCTTAATTAAAATTAATTTCTTGCGACCTAGAATACAAAAAGAACCGTGTCTTTGCTCCTAAGTCAAGTGACCTAGGGGCGTCAGAAACGCGGTTCCACCCTAATTTATTACTTCATTATTTATAAAAAATATACCAAAAGCGCCACACTCATCCCTCAATCACCTGACTCTCACTACCACAGGCTCGCTTAGGATTTACTGATAAGATATTCTTTCTTGTCGTCTATTATATCAAAAAGGAATAAAAAAGTAAAATTATTTTATTAGGAAACTTACAAAATAAATTAGATATAGATACACAAAATAATGATCTGTTCCCTTTTTTGCCCCTTCTCGAACAAAAAGAAAAACCGCTACTCCTAAGAATAGCGGTTTAATCATGTTTTTAAGCTACTAAAGTAGTTGCTCTATTATTTAAGAGTAACTGAAGCTCCTGCTTCTTCCAATTTAGCTTTAAGTTCTTCAGCTTCTGCTGCTGCAACACCTTCTTTAACAAGTGCTGGTGCACCATCAACAAGTTCTTTAGCTTCTTTAAGACCAAGACCAGTGATTTCACGTACAACTTTGATAACGCCGACTTTTTTGTCGCCTACAGCTGTCAATTCAACGTCAAATGAATCTTTAGCAGCTTCTTCAGCACCACCAGCAGCAGCTACAGCTACAGGAGCAGCTGCAGTTACACCAAATTCTTCTTCGATAGCTTTTACAAGGTCGTTCAATTCAAGGATTGAAGCTTCTTTAATTTCAGCAATAATGTTTTCAATGTTCAATGCCATTGTTATTTCCTCCAAATAAGTTTTAAAATTAGTTTTTTATTTTTTTCGTAGCTAGGCTACGCTGCGTAGCTTAAGATTAAGCTGCGTCTTCTTTGCTTTCTGCAACCGCTTTGACTGCAAGAGCAACGTTGCGCACTGGCGCTTGAAGTACAGAAAGGAGCATAGAAAGAAGTCCTTCGCGGTTTGGAAGAGTTGCAAGAGCAACGATTTCTTCTTTTGATGCGACAGCGCCTTCGATTGCACCACCCTTGATTTCAAGTGCGTCAGCAGTTTTAGCAAAGTCGTTCAAGATTTTCGCTGGTGCGATAACATCTTCGTTCGAAAATGCTACAGCAGATGGTCCAACAAAAACAGATGCCAATTCTCCAAGTCCAGCTTGTTCAGCTGCACGACGTAAGATTGAGTTTTTGATAACTTTGTACTCAACTTCGCTTCCACGAAGCTCACGACGAAGAACTGTATCTTGTTCAACTGTCAAACCACGAGCATCTACAACGACGATTGATGCAGCAGCTTTCATTTTCTCAGCTACTACGTCAACTAGTTCCGCTTTTTTAGCAATAATTGCTTCACTCATTAGTGTGTTCACCTCCGTAATTATTTTGCTTGGGGAATTTTCCCAAAAGAAAAACGCGCCCAAACCTAGACACGAAAGTACAATACGCTTCTTTTTAAATGATACGTTTTGTCCTCGGTAGGATATTTATGAGTCGAGCTCCCCTACTGTCTTAGGCAGTTTTTTCAAACCGTTTATAAGTATACCACACTACTTTGATTAGTGCAAGAGTTTTTGCTTATTTTTTTAAAATTTTATTGATTCTTTTTAGCATTCTTTTTCCTCACTTAAAAATAATCTTCTCTAAAATCAATTTTGCCTCTTGACTTTCTTGATTTTTTATTGTACTATACAACTGTATATACAGATAAAAAGGAGTTATTATGAATACACAAAAGAAAACACAATTCATGACCTTGACCGCATTGCTAACCGCTATCGCTATTTTGATTCCTTTGGTGATGCCCTTTAAAATTGTCATTCCTCCCGCTTCTTACACTCTAGGAAGTCACGTTGCTATTTTTATCGCTATGTTTCTTTCTCCCTGGATGGCAATTTTTGTCATTATAGCTTCTAGCCTAGGATTCCTCATGGCTGGTTATCCAATTGTCATTGTACTTCGAGCTTTTTCCCATATCTTTTTCGGAACTTTGGGAGCCTTCTATCTTCAAAAACATCCTCAAACCTTAGATAATCCTAAATCCTCTTTGATTTTTAACTTTATCCTAGGTTTGGTTCATGCCATCGCCGAAGTTTTTGCATGTATTATCTTTTATGCAGGAACTGGAACAAATGTAGAAAATATGTTCTATGTCTTATTTGTCTTGGTCGGTATTGGTACAATTATTCATAGTATGGTAGACTATTACTTAGCCTTAGCTGTTTATAAAGCATTAAAAAAACGTCATTAAGAAAGAAACTATGACAAAAAATAGAAAAGAAATCCTTTTACAACTCTTAAAAGAAGCTCAAAAACCTCTAAACGGAAAAAGCTTAGCAGACCGTTTTCATGTAACTCGCCAGATTATTGTTCAGGACATTGCTGTTCTTCGTGCAGACGGTGCTCCTATCTTATCAACCAATCGTGGCTATATTTATAAAGAAAGCAAAACCAATCCGTATGTTCACAAGCTGTTTAAAGTAAAGCACGAGATGGAAGAAATCGGTCAAGAACTTCTAGCTATCGTCGATAATGGAGGACGTGTTCAGAATACCTTGATTGATCATCCTGTCTACGGAGAAATTGAAACCTTGCTCAAACTCTCTTGTCGCCGTGACGTTCAGCATTTTTTAGAGCAAGTCGAACGGTCTGACTTTAGACCACTTTCTGAATTAACAGATGGCGTCCATTATCACCTAGTCGAAGCTGAAAACGAACAAGACCTCCTCTATATTGAGAAGGCCTTGGACAAATTAGGATATTTGGTAAAGGATTAAAAAGTTCTCTTTTCCCATCCATCTTCTGTACGGCGAGGGTAGAAAAATTCTGACTTATCAGGAGCGTCCATCATCTCCATCAAAGGTAACATATCATAGGCCAGATCCAAGTTTGGAATCTGGTTTTTTTGCACCCAAGAAACTTCTCCTTCATCTGAAGAACGAAGGGTACCAGAGAACTCAGTCGCCTTATAACAAACGACAATATAGCGGCCACCTGTATCTAGTGGCCAATTTTTAATGCCGACAAGTTGAGGATTTTGAATCGTTAGACCTGTTTCCTCATAAATTTCACGAATAACAGATTCTGCAAAAGCCTCTCCATCTTCAACATGGCCTCCTGGAAAAGCATAGCCAGACCAGCGATTGCTTTCGGGTGAACGATACTGCATGACTACGCGCTGATTTTCAAGGTCTTCAATCAGGCAAATATTAGTTAAAATGGTTAATTGTGCTCGAGACATAGGACTCACTTTCTAATGTTTAATTTTTTTCTACATACTTAACTTTAGATTTCATAATCAAAGGATTAACTAAGTCATGATATTCATGAATTTCATGGAGTAAGAATCCTCTGATGATTCTGATTTCATTTTTTTCCCTAATCACATAGTAGTCTAAATTGATAGGCATAGATGAATCTGGAACCGTGGAGAAAAAGAAAAATATCATAAACCAGATTATGAGAGCAACGAATCCGCTGAGAGCTTGAAAAATCAGATGATGCCATTGAAAGATTCTAGATTTATAAAAGATAGTCCACGGATGGATAAATAGGGTTAAACAAAGACCAAAGAACCAGAAATTCCACAAGACTGGCGTAAAGGCTAAGCCAAACAATCCTAAGATAAAATGAATAAGGGCGAATAACAGGAACAGAAGGTAAATTACCCTAAATATAGTTAGATGTTTTATCATGATTAACTCCTTTTCTTTTCAATATAATTCATTACTAGAGTTATAATAGATGCCAAACTGAAAAAGATCATATAAGTTGCAATAGGAAACCAGATGTAGCGGTGATCTAGGGATAAGAGAGAAGGCAAAATTCCTTTACTATTTTTCCCACCAATCCCAATAAAGAGATGAACTATTAAACCGATACTATTAAGATAGATAAATAAATCTGCATATCTTTTTATCGTCATTCTTGTCCTAGTCAAGTCTAGGAACCAATAGTCAAATAATCGATACACCAGACAAAAAATATTTATATATATTGGAAAACTATAGTTGATATCTCTGTAGGGCAACGGAATAGGAAGGAGTTTAAAAACAAGGGTAACACCTAGCCCTATTCCTAAGATTAGACCAAATACCAAGAAGAAACCTAATAATTTATGAGAATCCATCCAAAGCCGAAAACTTTCGTTCCTTGGGCGATTCTTTTTTGTATTTGAGTTACTTTTATTTGAATGTATTTTCCCCATTATTTTCTTCCTCCTTTTTCTTTTCAATATGCTTGGAAATTATAATTGTCACAATAGGCAATAGAAAGAAAATAAAATAAGTAACGAGGGGAAACCAGATATAGCGATAGTCTAATGCCCATATCGGAAGTAATCTTCTTCCTCTTTTAGAGGTCATCCCAATCGTTAACTGTAATACACAAGCAATTCCGTTAAGATATAATAACATTTTTGCAAAATTTTGCAAGGAAATCCAGTCTTTCCTAAAGGTACGAAGGAAAGAATGATAAGATGCATTCACCAAAAAAACGATATTTAAATAAAGTGGAAAACTATAATCCAGTTCCCGATAGGGACTTGAAATAATGGTTGTTCCGTACAATAGATATAATATTCCTAGAGCAGAAAAGAACAGAACGCTTGCATCAAGGATCCAGGCAATTGTTGAATGTTGCACAAATCACAGATTCATGCGGTCTAGTAGACCAAGCTTTCGCTTTGATTTCTGGTGTTTTTTTAATGTTTTCTGTCTCTTATTTTTTTGTTTCATGATAGTTTTTAACTTCTTCTGCTACTTTTTGGAGATGCTCTTCACGCATACTTGCTGTATTCACATCCCGGCCGACTTCTCCCAAAATGCTGACACGCTTGGTTTTAATCCCACAATGGTTCAAGACGGCATTTTTCAAAACAGAGATACCATAGCTGTCTGGAATGTTGAAAGGACCCGAAAAGATTTTGTACCACCAAGTGGGCGCCATGGAAGTTGCGTAAATACTGGCTGTTTTCCCTTTTAATAACTTTTTAAACTGCTTGCCTCTGAGGTAATTCCAGATAAAACTCCCCTGATCGTTAGCAGAGTAAGCAATCCCCGGTGTAAAGACCCGGTCAATCCAGCCCTTCATAAGGCTCGGCATACTACTCCACCAGATGGGATAAACAAAGATCAGGTGATCCGCCCACTGGATTAATTCTTGGGAACGAAGGATAAAAGAATCTTCTTCCATACGTTTTCGATAGCCATAACGTAAAACAGGATCAAAGTCCTCTTCATTAAGGTTGATGACTTCAAGTTCATGGCGACCTGAGTCAATATTTTCTACAATGGTTTGAAAAATAGCCTGACAGTAACTTTCCTTATCAGGGTGTCCATTGATGACTAGAATTTTCATTCGTCTTCTCCTTCATCTCTTTGTTTCATTCTATCTATTTCACTTTTTATACTTGATTAATTGATAATGGTTCAAAGATTGATAGATACTTACTTTAGGAATTTTTATTTGAAGAACACATCATCCGCAATTCCTTAACAGGTTTTCCAAGTTTAAGTATTTTTTCTTGGCCATCGAAAGTAAAACCTATTTTTTGATAGAAAGCAATGGCTCGCTCATTATCTTTCAATACCCATAAATAAATTTCAGAGAAATGATCGAGAGCAACAAATGCAGCATGCATTAGCTGTTCACTCACACCTTTTCCATAGTAATCTTTTAAAACATATAAGGCTATGATTTCACCAGCTTGAATGGCTTCATCACGAAAATTTCCATAGCTGATAAATCCAATGACCTGCTTTCCATCCATAGCAATCAAGGTATTTTCTGGATATTTTTGACTAAAGAATCGACATCTTTCTAATGTCATCGTCTCCTGAAATTCCGCAGGTAAAAGATCGTCATAAGCCTCTCTCCACGTTTGCCAATGAACGAGGGATTTCCCTTCTACCTCTTCAGGAGTCTCCATTGTTTTAATGATAATCTTCATTCGCTTTATCCTATCTAATCCAACGCCTTGACTTCCAACATCATATCACGAATCTGAGCAGCCAGTTCAAAGTCAAGCACTTCGACGGCTTCTTGCATTTGTTTTTCCAGTTTCTTGACCAATTCTTTGCGTTCTTGTTTGTTAAGGCTATTGATATCGACTTCCTTGTCCTCTTCTTTAGCCACAGTTTTGGTAACAGAAATAAGATCACGGATTTCCTTCTTAATAGTTTGTGGCACGATACCGTGTTCTTCATTATAAGCCATCTGAATCTGACGACGGCGGGCCGTTTCATCGATGGCTTTTTGCATAGATTGAGTCATAGTATCAGCATACATGATCACATGCCCTTCGCTATTACGAGCAGCACGACCAATGGTCTGAATGAGTCCACGCTCATTACGAAGGAAGCCTTCCTTGTCAGCATCGAGAATGGCAACTAAACTTACTTCAGGTACGTCAATCCCTTCACGAAGGAGATTAATCCCGACCAAGACATCAAATACTCCCAATCGCAGGTCACGGATAATCTCCGTACGCTCTAAAGTCTTGATATCCGAGTGCATGTATTTGACCTTGATGCCCATTTCTTTGAAGTAGTCAGTCAAGTCTTCTGCCATTTTCTTGGTCAAGGTTGTAATAAAGGTCCGTTCGTTCTTTTCAACACGGGCATTGATTTCACCCAAAAGATCATCAATTTGTCCCATAGTCGGACGGACTTCCACTTCTGGATCCAAAAGACCAGTCGGACGAATGATTTGCTCAATAACGGTGTCCGTTTGTTCCATCTCATAATCACCAGGTGTCGCTGAAACATAGACAATCTGATGAACATGACTTTCAAACTCTTCACGACGAAGAGGACGATTATCCAAGGCAGATGGCAAACGGAAACCATAATTAACCAACATTTCCTTACGCGAACGGTCACCATTGTACATGCCCTTGATTTGCCCCATAGTCATGTGACTCTCATCTATCATAATCAGGAAATCATCTGGGAAGAAATCAAGAAGCGTATAAGGTGGTTCTCCTTCACTTCGTCCATCCATGTGACGTGAGTAGTTTTCGACACCATTTGTATAGCCCATCTCACGCAACATCTCGATATCGTACTCTGTCCGTTGTTTCAAGCGTTGCGCTTCAAGGAGTTTACCTTCTTTTTCAAAGATAGCTAACTGCTCCTCCAATTCAGCCTGAATCTTAGCAATAGCTACTTCCATGTGGTCATCATTGGTCACAAAGTGAGTCGCTGGGAAAATCGCCAAATGATCCACTTCGCCGAGAACTTGACCAGTTAAAGCTTCGACTTCACGAATACGATCAATTTCATCTCCAAAAAACTCTACACGAAAGGCATGCTCATCACGAGAGGCTGGGAAAATCTCCACCACATCCCCACGAACACGGAATCTTCCACGCTGAAAATCAATGTCATTGCGTTCGAACTGAATATCAACCAAGTCATTGAGCAGTTTATCTCGAGAAATCTCAAGACCCGGACGCAGACTTACGACGCTATCAGCGTATTCCTTAGGCGAACCCAAACCGTAGATACAAGATACAGATGCTACAACGATGACATCGTTACGCTCTAAGAGTGCTGAAGTCGCGGAGTGACGAAGCTTATCAATTTCATCATTGACCGAGCTATCTTTTTCGATGTAGGTATCGCTCGATGGCACATAGGCTTCTGGCTGGTAGTAATCATAGTAAGATACGAAGTACTCGACGGCATTTTCAGGGAAAAATTCCTTAAACTCCCCGTAGAGCTGGCCTGCAAGAGTTTTATTGTGGGCGATGACTAGGGTTGGTTTATTAACTTGAGCAATGACCTGGCTCATGGTATAGGTCTTCCCCGTACCAGTCGCTCCCATCAGGATTTGCGCCTTCTCACCACCCTCGATATTATCTACTAACTGTTCAATAGCTTGCGGTTGATCCCCAGAAGGTTGGTACTTGGATACGAGTTTAAATTTGTTGTCTGTAATTCTATTGATCATCTCTTTGTCCTCACATATATAGACCTTATTTTACCATAAATCACCAGAATTCTCTGAGTTGGGGAATAAAAGGGGAATAAAAGATGTAACAAAATAATCCAGTAAATAAGTACATCTTTAAATTACAAAATAATTAAATGAACTCATATTAGAAGTGAAAACTAAACAAGACTCTCGAAATTACTTCGATAGTCTTGTCTTTTATTCTAAAACAATACAATACGTAATAAACGTCAACGTCAATGAATTACAGAATTAGTAAAGCTTGTTCATCAGCATCATTTTTATGAGACCACTTTACTACTTAACTTCTTGATTCTTTATCAAAAGGTAAAGAGTTGCTCCAAGTGAAAACACCAATTCAAGAGCATAAACACATAGTTGCAGGTAGGAAGCTCTCCCTAGTATTGTATCCGCAACAATATTATAAAATAGATAACTAGTCATTGGTTCCACTACTCTTTCTATGAAAGGTTGTAACAAAATAGGAAATAGCAACAAAATAGCTAAACTCCCCATTGGACTTTTGAAAAAATAACTTAAAAAGTAAGAAATTAAAAAGTATTGGATGGAACCAATCAAATAGAAACTGAAAATTTCTAAACCGACACCATTTTCGCTACTTAAAAAATGAAACCATATATGCAGTACAATGAAATATAAAGTTGATTGTAGTAACACATCAAATAACTCTACGAACAGGATACTCGTTGAACTTAAGATCCTTTTTCCACTCACCAAATAAACTAATTTTGTTTCATGTGATTGTAAGTCTACAAATGCATTAACACACCCAATAGCAACAGAGAACATTGATGCAAAAACAAGAGCTTGCTTTAAAGATAATTCTACAATTCTACCATTGATTGCAACTGGTAACACACTTAGTAGGCACACAAATCCTACCAAAATTGACTGTATAGCTATCTGGTACTTTACGGGTTTTAAGCTATATTTTTTGACGATAAGACTGATAAATATTCTTGCCATTCTTCCTCCTCATTCGAATCATTTCTACAACAATTATCAATACCAAGAATACGACTCCTTCTACTACTAAAAGAGTAAATCCATACAATTGGCTCGTTTGAGTCCCTTCAATTCGACCAAAAGCAAATGACTTTGCTCCAATCAAAGGCAATAGATTCTCTATGTTAGAAGAAAGTCCTCTTAGAATACCTGATAGAGTGATTACTAATAATAAAACGATTGCAATTAATGATGAAATGGATTTTTTTGTGACTCTTACTAAAAATATAGCTAATAAAGTGAGGACAATCGCAAATATCATAACTCTTACCGTAACATCTAAAAACAAAGTAAATTCTATATAGTTCTTTAAAGTAGAATCTAGAAAAATGAGTAAAACAACAGCATTTACTATCGAAAATATTACAGTAGAAAGTAGTGATAAGACAATCGAACTAGCAATAAAACCAGTAAGTCGAACTTTCCAGTTAGGAATTATTAACTGAGTAAAATAATTATCACCAAATTGATAATGGGTTGAATAAACAAGTGAAACCAGAATTGGCAAGAAAATAACACTAGCTTGGTAGGGTGAAGATAAGAGAGCATCCCTGACTGTATAGACTGAATTCGATGATAAGATAGATGGATCAAGGTTTACTTCCCGTCCATTTCCTTCTACTAAGGCATTTATCACCTGAATATTTTGAATTGTAAAAAATATGCTGACTCCCAAAATAAGAGAAAAAGTTATTTTAAAAGTAGGTAAGCTACTATATTTATAAAGGTCACTAAAAAAGGAACGCTTTAACATATTATTCACCTTCTTTCCCTTCGAGCGCTTTAAAATATGCTTCCTCAAAAGAGCCAAACTGTTTCAAAATATCTTTTGTAGGAGCATCAATAACGATCTTCCCATTAGAAATACCAACTAAATGATCTACAGTTAATTCTAACTCACTCATATAATGACTTGTCATTAATACAGTTTTACCTTCACTGACAAAAGATTGTAAAAAATTGCGTACCCAGCGTATCCCCTCTGGATCTAGTCCATTGATTGGTTCATCTAAAATTAAGATGTCAGGCTTTGCTAATAAGGCTGTTGCTAATCCAAGACGTTGCTTCATTCCTAATGAATAGTCTTTTACTTTTTTATTTCTAGCTTCACTTAACCCCACCAAGTCTAAACATTCCTTGCACCTATTTCTGTCAACACCACAAGCCAAGCCAATCCACCGAAGATGCTGAAATCCTGTTCTTGTTGGATAAGGTTGGCAACTATCGAGGAATGATCCAACAATACAAAAAGGATTATTACCCAATTGCGAGTATTTTTTGCCATTGATCAATGCCATTCCTGTTTGACTATTTTCTAAACCAAGTAAAATTCTGATTAAAGTCGATTTCCCAGAACCATTTGGTCCAATCAATCCAGTTACCTCTCCTTTCTTAGCTTTGAAAGACACATTTTTCAGAACAATTTTATTATTATATTCCTTATGTAGATTTTGAATTGTTATCATTCCTTCTTTTCCCTTCTAACTTTTTGTGAAATTTCACCTTCACTTGGAGCAAGTATATCAGGCGAATATCAGGAAAAAATCAGAATAAACATTTTTATAATTATTTTTTCATTTCTAACAAATTACTTTTTATGTTTGCTATAATATACACAAGTAATTGGAGGAACTATGAAGTATAAAATTTTAGCAATTGATGATGATGAAAAAATCTTACGATTAATAGTGAATGCATTAGAAGCAAACAACTTTAACGTAGAAACTCGGTCAAATACAGAAGAAATCGACATCTGCGACTTTACTGGATTCGATCTGATTTTACTTGACGTCATGATGCCTATTTCTGGTTTAGAGATTTGTCGCTCCATTCGTTCACAAATTACTACTCCAATCCTGTTTCTAACCGCTAAAAATTTTGAAGAAGATTTACTAAAGGGGATACAAGCTGGAGCAGATGATTACATCACAAAACCATTCAGCATTAAGGAATTGATTGCAAGAATTCAAATGCATCTTCGTAGAGAGGAAAGATCTCACCCTGCCTCTAAAGAAGAATTGATTTCAGATATAACTTTTTATCGAGATAGTCAAGAAGTTTATTATCAATCCAAGAGCATTTCTCTAACTAAGCGAGAATTTGATCTACTTTATCTTTTAGCTAAAAATGAGAACCGAATATTTAGCGCAGAGGAACTTTACGATTACCTCTATCCTGTAAGCTCTGATGTACAGCTACGGTCAATCACCGAATACATCTATCAAATCAGACAAAAATTTAAGGCTCATCAAATTGATCCTATCAAAACGGTTTGGGGAGGAGGATACAAATGGCAAAAGAAATGACAATCAAGCAACTCATTAAGCGTACTTATCTTACAATCATTTGGCAATTTCTTTTATGTCTTTTACTTTTTTACATAGTCCCAGCTCTTCTATCTTCTGTATCTGGAATCAATGAGAAAAATGCCAATTTCTTTGCTTTATTTTTTAGCGTCAGTTCTTGGATTTATCTTTGCATCATTTTAATTCTTATCATTGTAACAAATATTCGACAATTATTAACCAAGATTCAAAAAGAAATGAACATGGTTTATCATAGTGGTCTATATTTCAACAAAAATAATCATCAGCATTTTCAGATTAAAGAATTTATTGAAACAAATGATCTGATCGAAAAAATGCAATCTGATATAAAAAATAGGATTGAAAATGAAAAAGAACAAAAAAAAGAACTCATGTTTCAAGTATCTAGCGCTGCACATGATCTTCGAACTCCTCTAACTGTCATCAGAGGAAATGCTGAATTCCTACAATCTACCAAACAAACACCCCAAGTAATGGAATGCCTAAAAGATCTGGAGCAAGCAAGTATTCAGTTAAATGAGTATTTCAACCACTTCATCCAATACTCCAAAACTTTTTATGACCATGATATTCAACTTGAAAACATATCAATTAAACAAGTAACTCATCAATTAAAGGAACATATCACACCTTTACTTCCTAGAAATACACACTTTGTTTTTACAAACACAGTAAATCCATCAACACAAATTGCAATTCATTCCAATCTATTTTTCCGAGCAATCACAAATATTATTAATAATGCAATACAACATCAAAAAGAGAATGATGCACAAATCCACCTAACAATTTCACAAGAAAATAGTCAATTAGTTCTAACTATATGGAATAACCAATCTTGTTTTTCAAAAAACATATTACAAAATGCTGGAAATCTTTTCTATAAAGATGACCAAGCAAGAACACCCTCTCAAGAAAGTCACTATGGACTTGGTTTATCTTTCGTCAAGCGCGTCATGAAACTTCATAATGGAACTATGCACTTAGAAAATAGTAATCATGGTGCACAAGTCAAGCTAATCATTCCCATTATATAGAACAAGCCGAACTCATCAACATGTGTTCGGCTTTTCTTCCTTTTTAGATCAAAAAATCAGTATCATAAAATTTTTATGTAACATCTTCTTACATAAAAACACTAAATATTTGCCAACTTTTTTAGTTTCTGCTATAATGGGTAAATATTCTAAAAAGGAGACTAAACATGAAGAAAAAAATCCTTGCATTTTTATTATTTTTATTTCCGCTATTCTCTTTAGGCTATGCTAATGCGGACACTATCAAGATTGTTAGTGATACTGCTTATGCGCCCTTTGAGTTTAAAGATACAGACCAGACTTATAAAGGAATTGATGTTGACATCATCAATAAAGTCGCTGAGATAAAAGGATGGAATATCCAAATGTCTTATCCAGGCTTTGATGCTGCTGTCAATGCGGTCCAATCAGGGCAAGCAGATGCGATCATGGCTGGTATGACAAAAACCAAAGAACGTGAAAACGTCTTTACCATGTCTGATACATACTATGATACAAAAGTTGTCATCGCAACGACTAAGTCTAATAAAATCACTAAGTATGAAGAACTCAGTGGTAAAACTGTTGGTGTTAAAAACGGTACTGCTGCACAACGTTTCCTAGAAAGTATCAAAGATAAATATGGTTTCACTATCAAAACCTTTGATACTGGCGATTTGATGAATAACAGTCTCAGTACAGGTGCTGTAAATGCCATCATGGATGACAAACCAGTTATCGAGTACGCTATTAACCAAGGGCAAGATCTCAGTATCAACATGGACGGAGAAGCCGTTGGAAGCTTTGCTTTTGGAGTTAAAAAAGGTAGCAAGTACGAATACCTAGTTACAGAATTTAACGAAGCTTTAGCACAAATGAAAAAAGATGGTAGCTTGGACAAAATTATCAATAAATGGACAAATTCTTCTAAAACTAGTTCACAAGTGACTTCTCTCACTTCAACTACAAGCGCAGGTCAAAAAGCTACTCCAGTCAAATCAAAATACGTTATCGCTAGTGATTCTTCATTCGCACCATTTGTCTTCCAGAACTCAAGCAACCAGTACACTGGTATTGATATGGACTTGATCAAGGCTATTGCCGAAGACCAAGGTTTCGAGATTGAAATCACTAACCCAGGATTTGACGCTGCTATTAACGCAGTTCAATCTGGTCAAGCTGATGGTATGATTGCTGGTATGTCTGTTACAGACGCTCGTAAAGAAACCTTTGATTTCTCTGATTCTTACTATACAGCTAATACTATTCTTGGAGTTAAGGAATCAAGTACCATTTCTTCTTATGAAGATCTGAATGGTAAAACCGTTGGTGTTAAAAACGGTACTGCTTCTCAAACCTTCCTAACTGAAAATCAAAGCAAATATGGTTATAAAATTAAAACCTTTGCAGACGGTTCATCTATGTATGACAGCTTGAACACTGGTTCAATCGACGCTGTGATGGATGACGAACCAGTTCTTAAATACTCTATCAGTCAAGGTCAAAAATTAAAAACACCAATCGAAGGTACTCCAATCGGTGAAACTGCTTTTGCAGTTAAAAAGGGAAGCAATCCTGAATTGATTGAAATGTTCAACAACGGTCTTGCAAATCTTAAAGCAAGTGGTGAATTCCAAAAGATTCTTGATAAATACCTTGCAACTGATTCAACAAGTGAATCATCAACTGTTGACGAAACTACTATCTGGGGCTTGTTGAAAAACAACTACAAACAACTTCTAAGTGGACTTGGAATTACCCTTTCTCTAGCTTTGATTTCCTTTGCAATTGCGATTGTTATCGGGATTATCTTTGGTATGTTCAGCGTTAGTCCTTATAAATCACTTCGTCTTATTTCAGAAATCTTTGTCGATGTGATTCGTGGTATTCCATTGATGATTCTTGCTGCCTTTATCTTCTGGGGAGTTCCTAACTTTATCGAATCTCTTACAGGTCAACAAAGTCCAATCAACGACTTTGTCGCTGGTACAATCGCCCTCTCCCTAAACTCAGCTGCCTACATCGCTGAAATTGTTCGTGGTGGTATTAAGGCTGTTCCTATCGGACAAATGGAAGCTAGTCGAAGTCTTGGTATCTCTTACAGTAAAACCATGCGTAAGATTGTCTTGCCACAAGCAACCAAACTCATGCTTCCAAACTTCGTCAACCAATTTGTTATCGCACTTAAAGATACAACTATTGTATCTGCAATCGGGCTAGTAGAACTCTTCCAGACTGGTAAGATTATCATCGCCCGTAACTACCAAAGTTTCAAAATGTATGCAATTCTCGCAGTCTTCTATCTTGTGATTATCACTCTTCTTACTAGACTTGCAAAACGCTTAGAAAAGAGGATTCAATAATGGCTAAATTAAAAATCGATGTTGATAATTTACATAAACAATATGGTAAAAACAAAGTCCTTAAAGGAATCTCAGCAAAATTCTACGAAGGAGATGTTGTTTGTATCATTGGACCTTCTGGTTCAGGTAAATCAACTTTCTTGCGTAGCTTGAATCTCCTTGAGGAAGGTACAAAAGGTCATATCACGGTTAATGGTTATGATTTGACGGATAAAGCAACCAACGTGGACCACGTTCGTGAAAATGTCGGAATGGTTTTCCAGCACTTCAATCTTTTCCCACACATGACAGTATTAGAAAATATCACTTTCGCTCCAGTAGAGCATAAGTTGATGACTAAGGCTGAAGCTGAAAAATTGGGAATGGAACTCCTTGAAAAAGTTGGATTGGCTGATAAAGCTAATGCAAACCCTGAAAGCCTATCAGGTGGACAAAAACAACGTGTAGCTATCGCTCGCGGTCTAGCCATGAACCCTGATATCATGCTCTTTGACGAACCAACTTCTGCCCTTGACCCTGAGATGGTCGGCGACGTTCTTAACGTTATGAAGGAATTGGCTGAACAAGGCATGACTATGATCATCGTAACCCACGAAATGGGATTCGCCCGCAAGGTTGCCAATCGTGTGATCTTTACTGCTGACGGTGAATTCCTCGAGGACGGAACACCCGACCAAATCTTTGATAACCCACAACATCCGCGTCTTAAAGAATTTTTAGACAAGGTTCTAAACGCCTAGAAAAGATAGGACTAAAAGTCTTTATAATCAAAAAAACGCATTGTATCAGGTGTTAAAAGCTTGATATTATGCGTTTTATTGTGGGAAAATTTACTTCGGTTTCTCCTAATACTCAATGAAAATCAAAGAGCAAACTAGGAAGCTAGCCGAAAGCTGTACTTGAGTACGGTAAGGCGACGCTGACGTGGTTTGAAGAGATTTTCGAAGAGTATGAAATTGAGTTTTGCCTAACCTCTTAGTATAGCCGTATTGGATTTTTGGATTTTTTAGAAAATTATGATAAAATAAAGGATATGAAAAATGGGGACTCCTCATGCCTAGTTTAACTAGGAAACAAAATAGAAATTAGGTAGCTAGATGTCATCAAAAGTTATTGTTACAATTTTCGGTGCAAGTGGGGATTTGGCCAAACGTAAGCTCTACCCTTCACTTTTTAGACTTTATAAATCAGGTAATCTTTCTGATCATTTTGCTGTTATTGGAACTGCTCGTAGACCTTGGAGTAAGGAGTATTTCGAATCTGTCGTTGTCGAATCTATTTTAGACTTGGCAGATAGTGTGGAAGAAGCTCAAGCATTTGCGAGTCATTTTTACTATCAAAGCCACGATGTTAATGACACTGAGCACTACATCGAATTACGTAAACTTCAGGCTGAATTAAACGAGAAATATCAGACTGAGCACAACAAACTCTTCTTCCTCTCAATGGCACCTCAGTTCTTTGGTACCATCGCCAAACATCTCAAATCAGAGCAAATTGTTGATGGTAAAGGCTTTGAACGTTTGATCGTTGAGAAACCTTTTGGAACAGACTATGAGACTGCAAGCAAACTAAACGAAGAACTCCTAGCTACTTTTAACGAAGAGCAAATCTATCGTATCGACCACTATCTTGGTAAGGAAATGATTCAAAGCATATTTGCCATTCGTTTTGCTAATATGATTTTTGAAAATGTTTGGAATCGTGAACACATCGATAATGTTCAGATTACCTTTGCAGAACGTCTAGGGGTTGAAGAACGTGGTGGCTACTATGATGAGTCTGGTGCCCTTCGTGATATGGTTCAAAACCATACACTCCAACTCCTGTCGCTCTTAGCTATGGATAAACCAGCAAGCTTTACCAAGGATGACATTCGCGCAGAGAAAATCAAGGTCTTCAAGAACCTTTACCACCCTACAGATGAGGAACTTAAAGAGCACTTCATCCGTGGTCAATATCGTTCTGGTAAAGTTGATGGCATGAAATATATTTCATACCGTAGCGAACCAAATGTCAACCCAGAATCAATGACAGAAACCTTCGCTTCAGGTGCCTTCTTTGTAGATACCGACCGCTTCCGTGATGTACCTTTCTTCTTCCGTACAGGTAAACGCCTAACTGAAAAAGGAACACACGTGAACATTGTCTTCAAACAAATGGATTCAATCTTTGGAGAACCTTTAACACCGAATGTTCTGACCATCTACATCCAACCAACCGAAGGATTCTCTCTCAGTCTTAACGGTAAAAAGGTCGGAGAAGAGTTTAGCCTCGCACCAAATTCGCTTGACTATCGAACAGATGCTACAGCTACAGGTGCTTCACCAGATCCATATGAAAAACTCATCTATGATGTTTTGAACAATAACTCAACTAACTTTAGCCACTGGGATGAAGTGAGTGCATCATGGAAATTGATTGACCGTATTGAAAAGCTTTGGGCTGAAAACGGGGCTCCACTTCATGACTACAAGGCTGGTAGCATGGGACCTCAAGCTAGCTTTGAACTCCTTGAAAAATACGGTGCCAAATGGACATGGCAACCAGATATCGCCTATCGTAAAGATGGTCGTTTAGAATAATCAAAAACAATCCTGCAAGAATTCTTGCAGGATTTTCTTTTATATCAAACCTTCTAGAAGGCCCTTCATAAAGTTTTCAGAGTTAAATTCACCGATATCATCGATTTTTTCACCAAAACCAATCAACTTAACAGGGATATTCAGTTCTTCACGGATAGCAAGAACGACACCACCTCGGGCAGTTCCATCAATCTTGGTTAAGACAATTCCTGTAACAGGAGTAATTTTTGAAAACTCTTTGGCTTGTACAAGAGCGTTTTGTCCTGTTGAGGCGTCAAGTGCTAGGAAGGTTTCATGCGGAGCTTCTGGCACGACACGTTTAATGATACGACCAATTTTTTCCAACTCTGCCATCAAGTTTTCCTTGTTTTGTAAACGGCCAGCTGTATCAATCATCAAAATGTCAACACCTTCTGCTACTGCACGTTCCATCCCATCAAAGACAACACTAGCCGGATCTGCTTTTTCAGGTCCAGTAACCACAGGAACATCTACACGACGGCCCCATTCTGCTAGCTGAGCTACCGCACCAGCACGGAAGGTATCCGCAGCAACAAGCATGACTTTCTTGCCTGCTTGCTTGTAGCGATGCGCTAATTTACCGATTGAAGTTGTTTTCCCGACACCATTAACACCTACAAAGAGCATGACTGTCAAACCATCTTGGAAGTTAATGTTTTCATTGTATTGTCCATCTTTTTCGTAAAGCTCTACCAATTTTTCGATGATCACACGACGGAGAACATCTGGTTTCTTGGCATTTTCAAGTTTTGCTTCATAGCGCAATTCTTCAGTGAGATTTGAAGCTACCTGTACACCAACGTCACTCATGATTAAGAGTTCTTCTAGTTCTTCGAAGAATTCTTCATCAACAGAGCGGAAGTTAGCAAAGAAGGCATTCAAACGAGCACCAAATCCCGTACGAGTTTTCTTGAGACTACGGTCATATTTTTCCTGTACAGTCTCTTGAACTTGAGGAATTTCTTCGATTACTAAATCTTCTTCCACTTCTTCAGAAGTGTCTGCTTCCGTTTCGTCTGATTGAACTTGATTAGCTTCTTCATCGTCGCTATCACTTGAAGGTACTTCTTCGACTGGTGACTCAGGTTCTTCTGCAACAAACTCAACTACTTCTTGAGAGCTGTCTTCAGTTTCTTCAACTTCTGTTGACTCTGACTCTTCCTGACAACAATGACACTCAGTTTCCTCTTCAAACTGAGTTGCTTCTGGTTCAACTGTTTCTAGAGTAGCTTCTGCCTCTGGTTCTGCAGACTCACTAACTTCTTTAGAATAAGTTTCCTCAACTTCTGAACTTTGATCGATTTCCTCAGTATTTTTCACTTCAACTTCTTCAGTTCTAAGTGCTTCAACTTCCTCGCTAGGTTCTGTCAGATCCAAGTTTTCCAAAGCTTCTTTAACGACTTCTTCGATTTTTGGTTCTTCTTTTCTCCCAAATAAACGGTCAAATAATCCCATTCTTTAGTTCTCCTTCAGTACATATTTTTCAATGGCCCAGGCAACAGCTTCCTCGTCATTGGTCATAGGGGTTACTACATTTGCAACTTCCTTGACCTCAGGAACAGCATTTTGCATAGCAACACCAAGTCCTGCCCATTCAATCATGGAAAGGTCATTGGCCTCATCTCCACAAGCCATCACTTGACTTTGGTCAATTCCTAGATGGTCGATCAATTTAGCTAATCCAGTAGCCTTATGAACGTTCTTAGGTGACCATTCCAAAAGCATGTCGCGAGATTTAAAAATTTCATAATTGTTAAACAAGTCTGGTGAAATATTAGCAATTGCGACATCCAGTGGTTCTTGGGCAAAAGCGGTCACACATTTGTTGTAGGTCATTTGACTAGACAAATCTTCAAAGTCAATTGGAACAAAAGTCAGAGCAGGATTAAATTTAGCATACAGACTTTCTTGATCTGATTGGATTTGGTAAACTGTACCTTCTGAAATGGCATCTAAAGGAATGCCTAGTTTTTCAGTTTCCTCGTAAATACGTGTCACATCATCAATAGAGAATACTGTCTTATCGAGGATTTCACCTGTATTTTTCTGAACTAATCCACCATTAAAGGTGATAGTATACTCGTCATCATGGCCGTCTGTTCCAAGCTCTTTAAGGAAGAAATCCATAGCCTTGAGGGGACGTCCAGTTGTCAGTACCACTTTGACTCCCTGATCACGCGCAGCCTTTAAAGTTGCCTTAGTACGATCAGTCAATTTCTTGTCTGTCGTCAGCAAAGTCCCATCTAAGTCTAGGGCAATTAATTTAATATCTGCCATTACAATCCCTCCATATAAGCAATAACTGATTGGTCTTTGTGATGTCCGATAACTGTTTCAGCTAGTTCTAAAATCTCTGGACGAGCATTTTCAGGTGCGACTGGGTGCCCTACAACTTGCATCATGTGCAGGTCATTAAGATTATCACCAAAGGCCATCACCTGGTCCATATCTAGATTTAACTTCTTGGCCAATTCGACAATAGCAACTCCCTTGTCAACATGGTCTAAAACGATGTCAATGGATTCAAAGCCTGTCGTCATAGCCTTGACCCCAGGAACATGTTCATTGACCCAAGCTTCTCCAGCGTCAACCGTTTCTTCAGTAAAGTTAGTTGTGAATTTGAAAATCTCATCGGTAATATCTTCTAGTCTGGCTACTTTTTTGATATTTTCATTGTAATGATGGCTAAACATAAGATAGATTTCATCTACTGTATCTAAGACATAGCAAGCCTCTTTACCAGTCAAGAGCATCTTCTTCTCATCGAAATAAGGTGAAGTCTTTAGCTTTTCAAAAGTTGATAGGTAAAAATCTCTAGGCATGGTCGCTTCATAAAGGTCCTCTCCATGAAAACGAACCAAACTACCATTTTCAGCAATAAAGATTATCTCATCTTTGACATCCGCAAAATGCTTTTCAAGTGACAAAAGCCCACGACCAGATGCAACAGCAAAATAGATTCCTTTTTCTTTATAAGAATGGAGCAACTTTTTCAGACGCTCCATATCAAATTGACCGGCACCATCCAAAAAAGTACCGTCCATATCCGTTGCTACTAATTTAATCATAAAATTCTTCATACTCCAATTAATAAATCTACCTTCTATTATACCATAGAAAAAGTAAAAAAAGACGTGCTGAATTGACACGTCTTTGTCTTCTATAAATAATCCCATAGGGCCAATTTAAAGGCCAGGCTGATTTGCTTACTTTCTTTTAAATCCAACCTCTCAACACTTTTCTTCCAAAGTTCTTGATTGAAGTCTATTCTGAGAGTTCATCAGCTATTGCGTAAAAATTATCAATCTTTGGCTGAGATACATTTGTCACAATCATAAATAGCATATAGTTCTTGACATATAATCTTGCATATGAAAAAATACTTGTTGGAGGTTAATAATATGACTGAAAAAATCAAAAACTGGGTTAATATTTGCGTTTTGAAAAATCAAGAAATTTTATTACTTAATAGACAGCACGATAATTTTCCTGGCTGGATTCCACCGGGGGGAAAAGTTGAATTCCCTGAAAGTTTTTTTGAAGCTGCATTACGGGAACTTAAGGAAGAGACTGGTCTCACTGCATTAAATCTTGAATTAAAAGGAATTTCAGGCTTTACTAATTCAATTGGTAATGAGAGATTTGTCTTCTATGACTTTTTATGTACTCAGTTTACTGGTGAACTAAGTACATCTGCTGAAGGTGAGCCAAAATGGTGGAATCTAAAAGATATTGATAAAATACCAATGCAAGATGAAATAAGAAAAAGGCTACCGCTTTATTTAAGAAAAGGAAGCTTTGAAAGTATTAATTATTGGGATGATAATAAAAAATGCATTAGTGAAAACAAAACAATTTTATTTGACTAATATTCTATACGGTATAATCAAATGCAAAAATCTCAATACATTAGTAAATTTTGTATAATTCAATACTCAACATAATCTGTCTTTAACAACATATAATTTAACGTTTTACAAAACATGAGTATCCAAATAAAAATCATCTACTCTAGCAATCTTTTCCTTCTACCTATAGATAGCTATAAGAGTCTGGGACAATAGTCGCCTAGCACCAAAAAAAGCAACGGATTTGCCGTTGCTTTTTACATGGTTGCGATAGTCTTGGTAAAATAGAATTGCACAATAAACCATTTAGAAAGGCTATCTCATGCATATTCACTATAACACAAATCAAACAACTTTACCACTAGAAATCTGTTCTTTCTTGCCACAAGACCATCTCGTTTTTACGATTGAAAAAGTGGTGAATTCATTGGATGATAGTCACTTCCACGCCTTCTATCATGCCTTTGGTCGCCCGTCTTATCACCCTAAAATGCTTGTAGCTACTCTTCTATTTGCCTATTCACAAGGGATTTTCTCTGGTCGAAAAATTGAAAAAATGATGATTGAAAATCTAGCTATGCAGTACCTAACAGGACAGTTGGTTGTCAGCTATCGCACCATCAATCGTTTTCGTGTCGCTGAAGGGATGGAAGAACTCATTCGTAATCTTTTCATCGACCTCAATCTTCGTCTAAAATATGTGGGACGCTAAACGTCGCGTATTGAAAATAAAATCACTAAAACATGGAATTATTCAAGACAAAAGAGGTAATGTCATGCGTACAGTATTTGGAATTGATGCAAGTAAAACAAGTTCTGAGGTAGCAATTTTAGTCAACGGCGAAAAGGTTCATGGCTACACCATGCTCAATGATGCCATTGGATTCAATCGCCTGTTGGGGGACTTGAAAGTCGTTCATAACCCTGAGATTATATTTGAGGCCACAGGCGTCTATTCTCGACGTCTTCAGGCCTTTCTTCTTGAGGAATGTGGTTACAGCTTATACACGGCTAAATCCACTGGAAGCTAAGAAGCAACTGGACAGTCTGCGAGTTCGTAAAACAGATAAAATTGACGCTGAAAAGTTGGCTAAATCTCAGCTTGTGCACAATCGTAAACCAACTTGCGTGCAGGAAGAAATTTATCAACACCTGCCTGATTTAAGCCGTTTCTATCAAAATATGACTGAAGATCTTGTTCGAGCTAAAAACCGTCTGCACAAGGTCCTTCAAGTCACCTTTCCTGAATGGGAAAATCTCTTATCCACACCAACTGGAGAACAATATTGGAACTTAGTGATGGCTTTCCCATGCAAAGAGTTTGTATTAAGCCTATCTCAAAGTGACTTGTGTGAGATTATCCGTCAATCTACTTCCAAACGCATCTCTGAAAAGCGTATTGCTTACCTGACTGATAAACTTATAAAACTCGCTAAACAATCTTTTTGTGCGGTCAAGAAAACCTCTCCAATGCTTGAAGAGGTTCGTTACTATGCCCAAGAATGGCTTCGTCTTTCTGAACGCAGACAAGTTGTCTTAAACGACATGGTAGCTCTAGCTCAGCCTTTACCAGAGTATGATATCTTACGGTCAATTCCTGGCATCGCAGAAACCACAGCGACATCTATCATTGGCGAATTGGGAGATATTCGTCGCTTTCAGTCTACCAATCCCTGCCATATCGCTGACTTTTATGAGAAACGAAAAAGACAATCGACAATAGCTTCAACTAAGAGCCCAAATTTTACAATCGAAAACACAAAAAAGGCTCTATAATATTTGTAGTGGGTAAATCCCTATGGATATTATGGAGCTTATTTTGTTGCAGAAAAAAATCCCATAAGATCTATAATGAAAAGCGATCAAACAACTCATTAGAAAGAATCATATGGAACCATTACATTTTATCACAAAACTACTCGATATCAAAGACCCTAATATCCAGATTCTAGACATCATCAATAAGAATACTCACAAGGAAATCATCGCTAAACTGGACTATGACTCCCCGTCTTGTCCTGATTGTGGAAATCAAATGAAGAAATATGATTTTCAAAAGACTTCTAAGATTCCTTACCTTGAAACAACTGGTATGCCTACTAGAATTCTCCTTAAAAAACGCCGTTTTAAGTGCTATCATTGATCTAAATTGATGGTCGCTGAGACTTCTATCGTCAAAAAGAATCATCAAATTCCTCGCATCATCAATCAAAAGATTGATCAAAAGTTGGTTGAAAAGACTTCTATGACCGATATTGCCCATCAGCTGTCCATTTCAACTTCAACTATCATTCGTAAGCTCAATGACTTTCATTTTAAGCATGACTTTAGCCGACTTCCTGAGATTATGTCTTGGGACGAATATGCCTTTACAAAAGGAAAGATGAGTTTTATTGCTCAAGATTTTGACAAACTCAATATCATCACCCTTCTTGAAGGTAGAACTCAAGCCGTCATCCGAAATCACTTTCTTCGCTACGATCGAGCTGTCCGTTATCAGGTGAAAGTCATTACCATGGATATGTTTAGTCCTTATTATGACTTGGCTAAACAGCTTCGCTTTCGGATTTCTAGGCTCAGGCTGAAACAGTCTCCCAGACTGTTTCACTCCCATGTGCTAAAATTGTTCTAGATCGTTTCCATATTGTCCAACACTTGAGCCGTGCTATGAGTCGTGTGCGTGTCCAAATTATGAATCAATTTGAACGAAATTCTCATGAATACAAGGCTATCAAACGCTACTGGAAGCTCATTCAACAGGATAGTCGTAAACTCAGCGATAAACGTTTTTATCACCCTACTTTTCGTATGCACTTGACGAATAAAGAGATTCTAGACAAGCTTTTAAGCTATTCCGAAGACTTAAAATCTCACTATGAACTCTATCAGCTATTGCTTTTTCACTTTCAGAATAAAGAGCCCGAGAAATTTTTCGGACTCATTGAGGACAATCTAAAACAGGTCCATCCTCTTTTTCAGACTGTCTTTAAGACATTTCTCAAGAATAAAGACAAGATTAACAACGCCCTTCAATTACCTTATTCCAACGCCAAATTGGAAGCTACTAATAATCTCATCAAACTTATTAAACGAAATGCCTTTGACTTCCGGAACTTTGATAACTTTAAGAAACGAATTTTCATCGCTCTGAATATAAAAATGGAGAGGTCAACAATTGTCCTCTCCAGATGTTAGCCGCTTTTATTCAACCCACTACAGTTGACAAAGAGCCGGAACCTCTAGCTTTTTTGTGGCTGAGAACTATTTTGTCTCAGACGCTTTTTTGTTTATTTAGATTTGATATAGTTGATACCATCTGCCTTCGGTGCAACTGCTTTACCAAAGAAGGCTGCTAGAACGACGATGGTCAAGAGATATGGTGCAATTTGCAAGTAAACGGCTGGAACTCCTTGCAAGAAAGGAAGTTGAGAACCGATAACTGCCAAACTTTGAGATAATCCGAAGAAGAGACTTGAAAGCATAGCTCCAACAGGATTCCACTTACCGAAAATCATAGCAGCAAGTGCGATAAATCCAGGTCCAACGATGGTAGTAACTGAGAAGTTAACGGAAATTGACTGAGCGTAGATAGCTCCACCGATTCCTCCAAGGAAACCTGAAATCACAACTCCAAGATATCTCATCTTGTAGACATTAATCCCCAAAGTATCTGCTGCTTGTGGGTGTTCACCAACTGAACGGAGGCGAAGTCCAAAGCGAGTTTTAAAGAGGACAAACCATGCTAAGAATGAGAAGGCAATTGCTAGGTAACCAAGTAAACTTGTTGACTTGAAGAAGATATCTCCGATAACTGGGATATTAGCCAAAAGAGGGAAATCAAAACGTCCAAAAGTTTGCGTTAAGTTATCCGTTTGTCCCTTGTTATAAAGCACTTTGACTAAGAAAACAGCCAAGGCTGGCGCCATCAAGTTAAGTACGGTACCACTGACAACATGGTCAGCACGGAAATGAACTGTAGCTACTGCATGAATCAGTGAAAAGATAGCTCCAACTAATCCACCAACTAGCAAAGCCAACCAAGGAGTTAATGCTCCCAAATCTTGTGCAAATTCAAGATTAAACACAACTCCAGAAAAGGCACCCATAACCATGATTCCTTCAAGTCCAACGTTAACAACTCCACCACGTTCAGAGAAAACGCCTCCGATACTTGTGAAAATAAGTGGTGCTGAATAAATCAACATTGAAGAAACCATAAGGGTTAACATTGTTGTAATCGACATCCTTATTTACCTCCTTTAAGTTGTTTTCTTGGTTTGACAAAGCGTTCGATGATGTAGTGAACGCTGACAAAGAAGATAATTGAGGCTGTAACGATACTTACAAGCTCTGATGGTACTTGTGCTGCATTCATACCAGGGGCTCCAACTTGAAGCACTCCGAACAAGAAGGCTGCAAAGAGAATTCCAATCGGTGAGTTTGCAGCAAGTAGACTTACCGCCATACCATTAAATCCGATTGCCAATGATGAACCCTGAACATAGACGTTTTGGAAGGTACCGAGTCCTTCTACAGCTCCACCTAGACCTGCAAGAGCACCTGAGATAATCATTGATAGAATAATGGTGCGTTTCGCTGAAATCCCTGCGTATTCAGAAGCATTTGGATTGAGACCAACTGCACGGATTTCAAAACCGAGAGTTGTCTTCTTAAGCAAGAACCAGATAACTGCAACTGCAATGATGGCAAAGAAAATCCCAATATTCATACGAGAGTTTCCTGTTAACTCAGCAAGCCAAGGTGTTTGATAAGTTGCGTTTGCACTTACTCGGATTGATGAGTCTGTACTTTGCATGATATCTTTAGGGAAAGAGTGGATAAAGGCATTACTTGTATAGAGAACAATGTAGTTCATCATGATGGTTACGATAACTTCAGATGTTCCAAGATAAGCTCTTAAAATACCAGGAATGGCGCCAACAATTCCTCCAGCAACCAGCGCAATGACAACTGTCGCAAGAATCAACAATGGACGTGGTAAATCCGGATTCGAAAGAGCAAACCAACCACTCATAACCCAACCAGCGAGTGCTTGTCCTGGAAGACCAACGTTAAAGAAGCCAGCACGACTCGCAACTGCAAATCCAAGAGCAATCAAGACTAATGGTCCCATGGCACGGAAAATTTCACCGATTCCACGAACACTACCGAAGGCTGTGTAGAACAACTCTTCATAACCCCAAATAGCATCGTAGCCAAAAATCCACATGACGATGGCTCCAAGCAAGATTCCAAGGATAACAGAAATCAAGGGAACCGAAATTTGTTGTAATTTTTTAGACATCACTCTTCTCCTTTTTCCAATTCACCACCAGCCATCAAGACACCAAGTTCTTGCTTGTTGGTTGTTTCTGGTGTTACGATCCCTTGAATCTTACCATCATGAATAACAGCGATTCTATCTGAGACATTTAGAATCTCGTCTAGTTCAAAGCTGACTACAAGGACAGCTTTTCCATTATCCCGTTCTTGAATCAAGCGTTTGTGAATGTACTCAATGGCACCGACGTCCAAACCACGAGTTGGTTGGCTGACGATGAGGAGATCAGGATTTCGATCAATCTCCCGAGCGATGATTGCTTTTTGTTGATTTCCTCCAGAAAGGGCCGAAGCTGGAACAATCTCGCTAGCAGCACGAACATCAAACTCCTGCATCAATTTTTTTGCATAGTCAATGATATTCGTATAATTTAAAATTCCCTTTTTGCTAAGAGGTTCCTTATAGTAGGTTTGAAGAGCGATATTTTCAGAAATCATCATTTCCAAAACCAGACCATCACGGTGACGGTCTTCAGGAACGTGACCTACGCTTAGTTCAGTGATTTGGCGAGGATGCAAACCTACGATAGATTGGCCTTTCAACTCTACGCTACCAGATTCAATCTTACGAAGTCCTGTGATAGCTTGAATCAATTCAGACTGACCATTCCCATCAATACCGGCAATTCCGACAATTTCACCAGCTCGAACATCGAGTGAGAGATTTTTAACAGCAGGAACGCCACGGTTTTCATTAACAACCAAGTCTTTAATGGACAGTACAACTTCTTTTGGTTGAGGTGCCTGCTTCACAGTTTTGAAGGAAACTGAACGCCCTACCATCATTTCTGCCAAGTCAGCGTTAGTCGCACCAGCAATCTCAACTGTTTCGATAGACTTACCACGGCGGATAACTGTAACACGATCAGATACTGCGCGAATCTCATCCAACTTATGGGTAATCAAGATGATTGATTTGCCTTCTTTGACAAGGTTCTTCATGATGGCCATCAACTCATCGATTTCTGATGGCGTCAAAACGGCAGTTGGTTCATCAAAGATAAGAATATCGGCACCACGATAAAGTGTCTTTAGGATTTCAACACGTTGTTGAGCACCAACAGAGATATCTGCTACTTTGGCAGAAGGATCCACAGCAAGACCATAACGCTCCGATAGTTCGTTAATTTCTCGAGTTGCTCGAGCAATATCTAGGACACCATTTTTGGTTAATTCACTTCCCAAAATGATATTTTCAGCAACTGTGAAAGCTTCAACCAACATAAAGTGCTGGTGAACCATCCCAATTCCTAAGCTAGCTGCTTTTGATGGCGAGTCTAGTTTTACAACTTGACCGTTGACCACAATTTCACCACTAGTTGGTTCTAGAAGCCCTGCTAGCATGTTCATAAGAGTGGACTTCCCAGCTCCATTTTCTCCTAAAAGTGCATGAATTTCACCTTTACGAAGTTCAAGGTTAATCTTGTCGTTAGCGACAAATTCACCGAAAACTTTGGTAATTTCACGCATCTCAATGACATTTTCGTGTGCCATGTGCTCTTCCTTTCAGAGTTTTATTTTATTTCAATAAAACCTGCTAAAGAGATTTAGCAAGCTCTATTGAGACAAAACAATTTGTCTCAATTCTTAAAGAAGCGGCCACAGGCCGCTCCCCTAAGAAATGACTTTCATCCATTATTTTTCAGGAACTTTTACACTTCCATCAAGGATTTTAGCTTTTGCATCTTCAACAGCTTTTTTACCTTCTTCAGAAAGGTTAGTTGTTACTAGATCAACCCCTTTATCCTTCAATGAGTAAACGATCACTTGACCACCAGGAAATTCACCTTTTTCAGCTTTGTTGGCAAGGTCTTTTACAGCTGTACCAACTTGTTTTAAAGTAGAAGCAAGTACGAAGTTTGATTCTTTACCATCTTTAGAAGTGTATTTACCTTCTTCTGCTTGGTCACGGTCTACACCGATAACCCAAACTTTTTCGCCTTCGTTTTTGCTTTCATTCAAAGATTTAGCTTCTGAGAATACACCCGCACCAGTACCACCAGCTACTTGGTATACTACGTCTGCACCAGCTGCGTATTGAGCAGCAGCGATAGTTTTACCTTTAGCAGCATCACCAAATGAACCAGCATAGTCTACTTGAACCTTGATAGATGAGTCAACAGAGGCAACACCTGCTTTGAAACCAGCTTCAAAACGTGAGATAACTTCAGATTCCATACCACCTACAAAACCAATTTGTTTAGTTTTTGTAGTTTTAGCTGCAGCCACACCTGCAAGGTAAGCTGCTTCGTTATCAGCAAAAGTAGCACTTACAACATTCTTTTGATCTTTAATCACATCGTCAATCAAAACATAGTTTAAGTCTGTATGTTCTTTTGCAGCATCTGCAACTGCATTTTTAAGTGCAAAACCAATACCATAGATTAAGTTGTAGTTTCCAGCTGCTTGTTGCAAGTTGTTAGCGTAGTCAGCTTCACTTGTTGATTGGAAGTAAGTGTAACCATTGTCTTTTGAAAGGTTGTGTTCTTTACCCCAAGCTTGAAGACCTTCCCAAGCTGATTGGTTGAATGATTTGTCGTCAACACCACCAGTATCTGTAACGATAGCTGCTTTAGTCTTCAAATCAGAAGATGAAGAAGCTGCGTTACGAGAAGAGCGATTACCACATGCAGCAAGTCCAAATGCTGCTACTGCAACTAGACCAAGGCCTAGCCATTGTTTCTTGTTCATTACTGAACCTCCTAAATAAGATGCGCAACGAAGTTGCAAGTATGGATTGATTGGCCACAAGGACCTTGTCACTCAAAGAGTGACGCAGACTAATGCAAGTCTGTAAATGAGTATGGAAGTAATTCCCCGACCGTCATCTCGACCGTCGATTTATCTTTGGCAACTAGAGTCACCTTTAGATCTTGTTCAAAAAATTCGACCATAACTTGGCGACAAGCTCCACAAGGAGAAATAGGTTTCTCAGTTTGACCGTAAACAATCAACTCTGAAAACTCACGTTGTCCTTCGGAGATAGCTTTAAAAATAGCTGTTCTCTCACCACAGTTGGTCAAGGGGTAGCTAGCATTTTCAATATTGCATCCTGTATAAACACTACCGTCCTTGGCAACCAAAACAGCACCAATCGGAAAATGTGAATAGGGTACATAGGCGTTTTTACTAGTCTTAATCGCTAAGTCAATCAACTCAGTAGTCGCCATCTGCTAACTCTCCTTTTAAGATTGCTACACCAGAAGATGTTCCGATACGAGTAGCTCCAGCTTCAACAAAGGCGACTGCATCTGCATAAGAACGAGCTCCACCAGCAGCCTTAACCCCCATATCAGGTCCAACTGTCTGGCGCATTAATTGAACATCCGGTAGGGTTGCACCACCTGTTGAGAAGCCTGTTGATGTCTTGACAAAGTCTGCCCCTGCCTTTTGAGCGAGTTGGCAAGCCAAAACTTTCTCCTCATCAGTTAACAAACAAGTCTCGATAATAACCTTAACCAGTTTGTCTCCGCTTGCTTCAACAACAGCTCGAATATCTGACTCAACTAATGCAGCATTTCCTGATTTGAGTGCACCAACATTGATAACCATATCAATTTCATCAGCACCATTTTGGATTGCTTCTTTGGTTTCATAAGCTTTGACAGCTGAAGTTGTAGCTCCAAGAGGGAATCCTACTACTGTACAAACCTTGACATCAGTATCTACGAGTGCAGTTTTTGCATTCGAAACCCAGCAAGGATTGACACAAACACTGGCAAAATCGTACTTTCTTGCTTCAGATAGCAAACGATCGATTTGTTGTTCGGTCGCATCTTGCTTTAAAAGCGTATGATCAATATATTTATTTAATTTCATTTCGGATTTTCCTTAAATTAGGAGATAATTTCGATGATTTCACGCGATTTTATCACTTCATCACTCATTTTAATTTTAACATATTTTTGGAAATCTGTAACTAGTTCCGGAGAAATTTTGCCATTTGCATATACTTTTGCGACAATTTCACCTTTTTTGACTGATTCTCCAACTTTCTTCTCAAAAACAATCCCTGTCTCATAGTCAAGAGCATCTGTTTTAACGGCACGACCAGCACCCAATCTCATAGCAAAAAGACCAAACTCCTTGGCTGGAAGTTCTGCGATAAGTCCGTCTTCTTGAGCAGGAATATCAACTACATGGTCAACTTTTACTGGACGATAGAGGTCTTCTAGGTCTCCACCCTGAGCTAGAACCATCTCTTCAAATTTCTTGAGGGCCTGCCCATTTTCAAGATGTTGCCTTACTTCCTCGACTGTTTTTTCAACATTTGCCAGAGAAAGCATAATCTGAGCTAACTCACAGATAAAGTGACTAATATCTTGACGGCCTTTACCTTGAAGAATTTCTAGTGCTTCTAGAATTTCCAAACGGTTCCCAATGGCACGTCCTAAAGGTTGACTCATATCCGTAATGACTGCTACTGTCTTGCGACCAACAGCTTTCCCAAGATTCACCATGGTTTGAGCCAGTTGACGTGCCTCATCAACTGTCTTCATAAAGGCACCTTCACCCACTGTTACATCAAGTAAGATAGCATCAGCTCCAGCTGCAATTTTTTTACTCATGACTGAACTAGCAATCAAGGGAATGGTATCCACTGTTGCCGTCACATCACGAAGGGCATAGAGAAGTTTGTCAGCCTTAACCAGTTGATCGGATTGCCCAATAACTGAAACCCCAATATTCTGGACTTGTTTGATAAAATCATCTTGACTTCGCTCTACTTGAAATCCTTTAATGGACTCTAATTTATCAATTGTTCCACCTGTGTGTCCCAAACCTCGACCACTCATCTTAGCAACTGGGACATCAAAACTGGCTACCAAGGGTGCTAGGATTAAAGTTACCTTGTCACCAACACCACCCGTAGAGTGTTTATCAACCTTGACACCATCTATAGCTGACAAATCAAACTCCTGGCCTGTCTTAACCATATTCATGGTTAAATCAGAAATTTCTCTCGTGGTCATTCCTTGGAAGTAAACTGCCATGGCAAATGCTGACATCTGGTAGTCAGGAACAGTTCCTGCCACATAGCCTTCGATCAACCATTGGATTTCGTTCGAACTGAGTTCTTGCCCGTCTCTTTTTTTCTGGATTAGATCTACTGTTCTCATTCTTTTACACTTTTAAGGATGTAATATCCCTTATCTTTCTTTACAACCTCGCAATTGCCAAATACATCTTCCATCTTACTTTTGGCACTTGGGGCTCCTTGTTTTTTCTGGATAACGATCGTCAAATCTCCACCATCTACTAAAAAGTCTATACTTTTTTCGATGATTTCGTGAACTACTTGCTTGCCTGCACGTATGGGTGGATTCGAAATGACATGGTCAAATTGTCCTTCTACCTGCTCATAAATATTAGACTGGAAGATAGTCGCTTGAACCTTGTTTTTCATTGCATTTTGCTGGGCTAAATCCAGGGCACGATTATTGATATCCACCATAGTCGCCTGGGCATCATAAGCCTTAACCAAAGACAAGCCTATTGGACCGTAGCCACAACCAACATCAAGAATTTTTTCACCTTTTTCAACATCAAGGCATCTTAACAACAACTGACTTCCAAAGTCAATCATTTTTTTGCTAAAGACACCTGCATCCGTCAAAAAGGTCATCTTTTGCCCAAGTAGCTCAACTCTAAGCTCATGAACATCATGGGCTGCATCTGGATTTTCTGCATAATACATTTTACTCATGACACTATTTTACCATAAAAATAAGTTATTTGTAAATCGTTTGCAAAGGTATCAAGCCCTTAAATCACATTGTATTTTTTCAAAAATAATATAAATTCGGATTAACATTAGGGACCTAGTAAAAAGCTCCCCACTGCCATGGTAATCGGAAAAGCAAAGATACAAGCTAAACCAAAAAAGAAGAGCCACCACTTTCTTTTAAAGAAAGCTAACACAAGGTAGCCAAGTCCTATGAGTGGCAATAAGATAAAAAGGACAAAAATAGTCCAGTTATAGGAGTAAGGTCCTATTGAAAAGGAAAAATTCACCCAGTTAGGTGATAACCATAAAACAACTACAAATAGGCTGATAAAAACCAGCGTTTTTTCTCTTAATCTAGCTTTCATCTTAGTCCTCCTTTATAGGTTTTCCCTCTTAGATTTTAACAAAGAAAGCGCTATTCTTCAATCTCAATCAATTATTGGAAACGAATGACAAGTCATTGGGAGCTACAAGATATAACAGTCAGGATAAAACAACAAATTTATTGTCTAAAATCAGACGCATTTTGATTACTATTGCTTTACCTTCAAATACTTAATTATCAACAGTATTCCCAATAAGATGTTTAAATAAAAGCCCAACTGATAAGTTTTTGTTAGGATTTCCAAACTTGTCCACAGTCGTATCAAATCTTCTATTGACATGCGGAATAAATAACCCTCTGTAGCAATCCACAAAATCAAAAATAGATAACTACTAGCAGCAAGCCATTTCGTCCACCGTTTTTTTAGTAAGAAAGCAATTAAGAGCGAACAGATAAAGACAGCTGTTACAATAGCATGATCCATCAAAAAAGTAAAACCGTAATAGATTTCCACAAAACGTCTACCATTATCTGCATTGGCTCCTTTTATAAAAGGTAAAGCAAAACTTAAAATAAAACAGAGTTCCAATATGTAACTTTTTAAGATTTTCATAGTACACCTCCTATAAGTTGTGAACTAAAAAGCCCCCTTTATTATCTGATAAAATCAGGAGAAACCAGCTCCTACTTCATCAATAATTTGTTCATCCTCTACCTACTTATAGTATATACTACTGACTTACCACATTCAAGAAACCGCTTCATTTTTTTAGCTTTTTATGGTATGATAGACAAAATATCTAGGGGAAAACAAATGACCAACGAATTTTTACATTTTGAAAAGATAAACCGCAAAACTTGGCAATCCTTGCATCGCAAAACAACTCCTCCCTTGACCGAGGAAGAATTAGATTCAATCAAGAGTTTCAATGACCAGATTAGCCTACAAGATGTTACTGATATCTATCTGCCACTGGCACATCTGATTCAGATTTACAAACGTTCCAAAGAAGACCTCGCCTTTTCAAAAGGCATTTTCCTTCAAAGAGAGAGCAAAAAACAGCCCTTTATTATCGGAGTTTCAGGAAGTGTTGCCGTAGGTAAGTCAACTACTAGTCGTCTCTTGCAAATTTTGCTTTCTCGTATAGTCCCTGGAACAAGTGTTGAACTGGTTACTACGGATGGTTTTTTATACCCAAACAGTGTCTTAATGGAGCAAGACATTCTCAACCGCAAGGGTTTTCCTGAGAGCTACGACATGGAAGCTTTGCTCAATTTCCTAGACCAACTCAAAAATGGGCAGGATGTTGATATCCCAGTTTATTCCCATGAAATCTATGATATTGTGTCAGGTCAAAAACAACGAGTAGAAGCCGCTGATTTTGTCATTGTTGAGGGAATCAACGTATTCCAAAATCCTCACAATGCACGTCTCTATATTACTGATTTCTTTGACTTTTCAATCTATGTCGATGCCGCTGTCGAAGACATTGAAAGCTGGTATTTGGATCGTTTCTTAAAACTTCTTAGCTTTGCTCAAGATGATCCAAGTAACTATTACTACCGTTTCACTCAACTTCCTCTTAGCGAAGTCAAGGATTTTGCCCATCAAGTTTGGACCAGTATCAACCTAACCAATCTCCAGAATTACATTGAACCGACACGAAATCGTGCAGAGGTCATTCTCCATAAATCTAAAAATCACGAAATTAATGAAATTTACTTAAAAAAATAATTTTCCCTTGTCAAAACGTAAGTTTTCAGATATAATGGTATAGTTAGTAAAAATGGAGGTAAGAACATTGGCAAACATTAAATCAGCTATCAAACGCGCTGAATTGAACGTTAAACAAAACGAAAAGAACTCAGCTCAAAAATCAGCTATGCGTACTGCTATCAAAGCTTTTGAAGCAAACCCATCTGAAGAACTTTACCGTGCTGCCAGCTCAGCTATCGATAAAGCAGAAACTAAAGGTTTGATCCACAAAAACAAAGCTAGCCGTGATAAAGCACGTCTTGCAGCTAAACTTGGTTAATCATTAACTGCATACAAAATGAGCTCCTCGGAGCTTTTTTTGTGCACATTTTCTGGAGGTTATTATGAAAATAGCTATCATTGGATATTCTGGATCAGGCAAATCCACTCTGGCAGAAAAACTAGCTAGGCACTACTCTATCCCCAAACTTCATATAGATACTCTCCAATTTCAGCCAGGGTGGCAAGATAGTGACCGTGACTGGATGCTGAACGAAATGAAAACTTTTCTAGTCAAAAACGAAAACTGGGTCATTGATGGCAACTACTCTTGGTGTTGTTATGAGGAAAGAATGGAGCAAGCTGACCAGATCATCTTTTTAAACTTCTCTGCTTGGAATTGTTTGCTAAGAGCCTTTAAGCGCTATTTAAAATATAGAGGGAAGGTGAGAGAAAGTATGGCTAAGGGATGCCCCGAGCAATTCAACTGGGAATTTATTCGTTGGATTCTCTGGGATGGTCGAACAAAAAATGCTAAGGATAGATACCAATACTTAAACAATACTTACCCAGAAAAGATGCATATTCTCCATTCTCAAGCAGAGATTGATTGTTTTTTGCGATCTTTAAAAAAGTAAACAATATAGTAGCATTTCATTAAAATCAGCATGTACTGATTGACTAAAAAAGGAAGTTTTTCATCCAGAAAGTCTTCCTTTTTTCCTTTTATTCAACAATTAAAAATAACTCGAGCAATTTATAAATCAACAATAAAATTCCCCTAGAAATGAAGAGAATCTTGTTCATAGTTTCTGAGTTCGTGATACAAAAAAACTGAAGGAAGTATAGTTCTACTTCTTTCAGTTTTTTATTGTCTCAATTTAGAAAAAACTTCTCCAATCTTCCCTTCGATAACTAAATCAGCTTGGCTATCTTGAGGAGTGCTGGACTTGTTGATAACGACAAGATTTGACCCTGAAAAATAATTGATGAGGCTAGCTGCAGGGTAAACAACTAAGGAAGTTCCACCAATGATCAACAAATCTGCTTGCTGAATGGCTCGAGCTGCGCGACTAAATACATCCATATCTAGCGCTTCCTCATAAAGGGTTACGTCAGGTTTGACCACCTTGCCACAATCTAAGCAGTAGGGAACTGGACCTTCAAGTTCCAAAAAGGCAGTCAAATCATAAAAGCGATGACAGCCCAAACAGTAATTACGATCTGCACTACCATGCAGTTTCAAAACTTTCTGAGATCCTGCCATTTCATGGAGGCTATCGATATTTTGCGTCACAATCGCCTTTAATTTGCCTGTTTTTTCCAACGATGCTAGATAATCATGTGCTAAATTCGGCTTGGCATCTGGATAGACCAGATACTTTTTGTAGAAATCAAAAAAATCCTCTGGATAGCGCTCAAACATAGTGCGTGAAACAAGTTGCTCAGCAGTAAAATGGCGCCCTAGTTTCAGACTATAGACACCATCTGAACTACGAAAATCTGGAATATTAGACTCTGTAGAAACCCCCGCACCACCAAAAAAGACAATTTTCTGACTTTGATCAATAATACCTTGTAGTTGTTCAATTTTATCCATTTTGTACTCCTAGGAATTTCCAAGTTAAAAAGTTGAAAGCCTTGACTTCTTGTCAACTTGGCTTCCAACTTCATTTGATTATGATTTAGATATTAAACTGACTAGTCTCGGTCCTTTGACACAATTAGGCTTTCTTCAATTTCCTTATTCTTACCTATTTCAGGATTGATTCATTGTTGGTGGTTATCATTTTGAGAACAAGAGAAATCATTCTGAATATAGCCTACCTTTAGTCAGCAATCAATGTTTCCAAACCAACCTTCATCATATCAGTGAAGGTGTTTTGACGTTCTTCTGCAGTTGTATCTTCATCTGGATTAACCAAACTATCTGAAATAGTCATGATAGCAAGGGCATCAACATGATGTTGAGCTGCAAGGTAGTATAGGGCTGCCGCTTCCATTTCCACAGCTTTAACTCCCCATTTACCAAGTTCAATGTTCTTTTCAAAATAGTTTGAGTAAAAGACATCTGATGACAAAACATTTCCTACGTGAGTAGTCATGCCGAGGTCTTTGGCAATATGGTAGGCTTTATCTAGCAAATCAAAGCTAGCAATTTGAGGAAAATCGTATTGAGGCCAGTCGTTGCGGATGATATTTGAATTGGTAGCAGCTGCTTGTGCCAAGACCAACTCACGAACGTGAACATCCTCATTCAATGAACCGGCTGTGCCGACACGGATCAATTTTTTCACACCGTAATCGACAATCAATTCACGCGCATATATGGAGATTGATGGCATTCCCATCCCTGTTCCCATGACAGATACACGATGGCCCTTGTAAGTCCCAGTGTAACCAAACATGTTACGGACTTCATTGAAGCATACAGCGTCTTCAAGAAAATTCTCAGCGATAAACTTCGCACGAAGAGGATCCCCAGGAAGAAGAATTTTATCAGCAATTTCACCCTGCTTAGCAGCAATATGGATAGACATAGTTTATGATACAAAGAGCGACCAGAAAGCGACTGAAAATTAGGAATCTGACAAGAAATCCTGATTTCTCAGTCAGATTATCTATTTTCCGAGCTTTCCGCTCGTGTTCAAATCTGAACACATGCTCTACCTTTCTTTATTCTAAAAGTGATACGTGGAAAGATACCAAACCCGTCAAAAAGCAAAGGGAAAATAGGAGTTGGGCGCAGTGAGTGATGCTCGCTAGACCAACTATCTTTTTCCAACTGCTTTTAGGGTGGGTTCAATTCCTTTCTTTCTTAATTTTGATAATATTGAGAAGATTAGACCGGCTTCAATTCAAACCCGAACTCCCCTTCTCTTCTGAGTTTTTAGAAAAGCTTTCCGCTCGTGTTCAAATCTAAACACACGCTCTACCTTTCTGTTATTTTTAATTTGTTAATGAATCCAAAAATGCATAGAGTTTTGCATTCATTTCTCGATAATCATAGTTACGAATAGCTTCAGGCTTTTGAACATAGGTCAATTTTTTGCTTTGTTCTTCCAAGACTTCTTCACCATCCGCAGCAATCAAGAGATCGACGGCTTCTGGATCAAATTCCAAATGAGCTTGGAAAGCATAGTGTTTAGGACTAAAGCGAATAATCTGACGTGGACAACCTTGACTGGTCGCAAGGACGACAGCATCCTCTGTTAATCCCGGCATATCTCCATGCCAGTGGCCGATATTTAAAGTTTGTCCAAAAACTTTGACATGATTGTCTTTTAATCCAGCTTCAGTTAGCGTTATTGGAAAAACACCAATCTCACGCTCTGGACTATGTTCATACTCTGCGCCATAAGCAACAGACAAGAGCTGAGCACCAAGACAGACACCAACAATATAGATATCTGCAGCAATCGCCTCTTTCATAAAAGCAAGCTCAGCCTTAGGGTCATAGTAGGGAAAGTTTTCTCTATCCTCATCAGGAGATTGAGGACCACCCATAACAATCAGAAAATCAATCCCATCAATAGTTTTCGGAAGAAGTTCTTTTTCATAAACCTTGGTTGTAGTCACCTGATGACCACGCTCCTGCGCCCATTTTAGATAAGCGCCCGGTACTTCAAATGTTTCATGTAGTACAAAATGTACCTTCATCTTTTCTTCTCCCATCTCTTTCGAATCATGTAAGACACTCCAGCAGCAAGTACAAGCTGGATTGTCAAACTCCAAGGTTGTCCAGTAAAGCCAATACTTAAGGCAATAGCCGTCAAAGGCGCTTGTAAGGTTGTCCCCAAAAAGACTGTCGCTCCTAGTAACATTCCCAGAGTTGGATTCAGATGAATACCAACTGCTGCAAAGATCAAAGTCACAAGATAGCCTGCTCCAACTCCTAAAGCAAATGATGGGGTCAAGGTTCCCCCATAGGCACCATTGCGCAAGAAGAGATAAACCAAAAGCCCCTTAACTGCAAGAGTTAATGGAAGATAAGGAATCGGTTGGTTAGACAACAAGGCTTGAGCTAGTACCTGACCATTTCCCATAAAGACAGGAAAAAAGAATGCCAGGCTCGCTAGTACTAGAAAAGCAAGAGGAAGAGCCCAAAGAATCGTCTCATCCTTACGACGTTTGTGACTAGCTCGTTTGGTTAAGTAAGAAAAGACCAGAGCTAGCGGAGTAACCAAGAGAGCAATCAAAATAGCATGAAAGAAACTGTTGAACGACCAAGAAACTGGGGGCAGGTGATAGAGGACAGCATGACCAACAATAGGCTGAACAATCCAATTTGCCAAATAGGTACTTGCCAAAACTAGAAGAATATTTTGCCAACTATAACCAAGTCCTAAGGTCTCAAAGACGAATAAGCTACTGGCAAAGGGAACCTGATAAACCGCAGCTAAGCCGGCTCCTGCTCCACAGGCAATCAAAACTCTTCGCTCTTTAATAGTCAAAGACAATATTTTTCCCAAACGGCCAGCTATAAGAGCACCAACCTCGCGTGGAGCTGCTTCTTTCCCGACCGAAGCACCTGCTCCAACAATCACGATTTGCATGACTGCATGAAGTAGATGGGCTAGGAGCGCTGGTTCTTTATCTCCAACCAGGTCAATTTGACTTCGAATGGAAAGGATTTTATAACGCCGTTGTAGGACATACCAGAACCATGCTGCCAAAATCCCTGTCACAGATAGAACGATAAATCTACGGAGTCCTCCAGCTTGTTTGAATTGTTGGAGCAAATCTGATCCGTCTTGACCAAAGGCTAGCCATTGCACACCTTCCAGTAGATAATGGCAGGTAGTTCCGACTAGACCCGTTCCTATTCCCAAAGCGAAAGTCGCTAAAACCAGACGCCACCCGTAGGGCAGGACTTGGAGTCGTGCTTCCATTGGATTAGAGTTCAGCAAGAATAGCTTTTAGCAAGCCTTTGAAGTCGCCTTTGACGCGTTCTGTCACTTCCACTACTTCTTCGTGGTTGAGCTCTTCTTGGAAACCAGCCGCAAAGTTGGTAATACATGAAATACCAAGAACTTTCAAACCAGAGTGAGCCGCAATGATGACTTCAGGAACAGTTGACATACCGACAGCATCTGCTCCCAATGTCTTATAGGCACGGATCTCTGCAGGTGTTTCATAAGTTGGACCGGTTACACCAATATAGACACCTTCATCAAGCTTGATACCGAGTTTTTTAGCCACTTGATGAGCTACTGCACGATATTCTGGCGTATAAGCCTTAGACATATCAGGGAAGCGAGGACCAAAGTCATCCAAGTTTTCACCGATCAATGGGTTTTGACCAGTCATATTGATGTGGTCAGTAATAGCCATCAAGGTACCAGGACCGAAGTCGATACCTCCAGCAGCGTTGGTTACAAGCACTCCTTCACATCCCAAAACTTTCATGACACGAACTGGGAAAGTCACCACTTCAAGAGGATTTCCTTCGTAGAAGTGGAAACGACCTTGAAGAGCCAAGACTTTACGTCCAGCAAGATCACCATAAACCAATTTCCCAGCATGTCCGACTACTGTGGATTGACCCCAGTTTGGAATGTCAGAGTAGTCTACTACGACTGCATTTTCGATTTCTTCAGCCAATTCTCCAAGACCTGAACCAAGGATCAAACCGAACTCAGGAGCTTCGATTCCTTTGCCCTTCAAAAATGCTGCTGTTTCATTTATTTTATTTAATAATGTCATTAGGTATCTCCTTCTTTATGTTTTAAAAATTGACCAATTTTGTCAAAGGTATTAGCGTTACGAATGGTAATATTGCGATAGAAAGGCATCTTAAGCAAGTGCTTGTGATAAGCTGTTTTAGAGTAGCTAGCTTCTGACAATTTACCCCAGAAGATCCCTAATTTCCCAAAATGAAGCACTTCATCGACCAGTTCCAAACTGTTCACTTTCTTGATGACTTGATCCACATCCAAGCTCTCAGTGTAAAAGAGCACATCCTTTCGAGCCATCGCATGATTCCACCAATCAGGAAGATTTCTAAGCTCCTTTTCATAGTCTTCAAGACTCAGCAAGGAAAAACTCTGAATAAATGGATAGCGTCTTTCAAAGAAAGCCTGTAAATTCTCTATTAATTTAGTTCTAGGCACAATGCTATTAAAGAAAATATTGCCACTATTGATGTAGGTTGCTACATTTTCTAATCCCAACTCCGTCAATTCTTGACGCAATTGAGCCATGACCACCTTGTTCTTTCCACCGACATTAATTCCCCTAACAAGTAGAGCGTAGCGAATCATCTTAAACTAATTTATCTAAGAAACTTTCACCGATCATGGCTTTTTCAACACCAAAGTTCTCTGCAATCGTTGCTGAGATGTCAGCGAAGTGTCCAACTGGAATTAATCCATTGCCTTTAAAGGATGGACTGTATGCTAAAAGTGGAATATATTCACGAGTATGGTCAGTACCAGCATAGGTTGGGTCATTTCCGTGGTCAGCAGTAATCAAAAGAAGATCGTCTTCTCTCATTGCTGCCATAATTTCTGGCAAGCGCTCATCAAACTCATGCAAACAATCACGATAGCCGTGTGGATCACGACGGTGTCCATATAAAGCATCAAAGTCTACCAAGTTTGTGAAGGAGAACCCTTTTTCAAATTCAGGAAGTCCCATAGTCTTCAATAGTGTATCAATTCCATGACTATTTGACTTATTGTGACCCATATCGTGGTTGATACCTGCACCATTGAAGATATCGTTAATCTTACCAACTGCATAGGTATCGATACCAGCTTCGTTCAACTTGTCCAAAACAGTTGGGGCAAATGGAGATACAGCCAAGTCACGACGGTTAGCCGTACGTGTGAAGTTTCCAGGCTCACCAACATATGGACGAGCAATGATACGACCTAGAAGGGCAGGACGCTCAAGGGTAATAGAACGAGCGTATTCACAGATACGGTAGAGTTCATCCAAAGGGATGATGTCTTCATGGGCAGCAATTTGTAAAACAGGGTCAGCTGAAGTATAGATAATCAATTCCCCAGTTTCCATTTGGCGTGGTCCGAAGTCATCGATGACAGCTGTTCCTGAGTATGGTTTGTTGGCTTCACGAATAACCTTACGTCCTGAAAATTCTTCGATTTTAGTAAGGATTTCCTCTGGGAATCCATTCCAGAAAGTATCGAAAGGTTCAGTGATATTAAGCCCCATGATTTCCCAGTGACCTGTCATAGTGTCTTTCCCTAGTGACACTTCCTCAAGTTTAGTGTAGTAACCGCTAGGATTTTCTTCTGCGGGAACGGTTTTAAGTGCTGTCTCACGTTCAATGTTCCCAAGACCAATCTTAGCCATATTCGGTACATTCAAACCTACTGATTTTGAAATGTGTCCAAGCGTGTCTGATGCACCATCAGGAACACCAGCGTTGACAAAGTTATGAGCATCTGGTGCTGCACCGATTCCTACAGAATCGAGTACCACCAAGTGAATACGTTTAAATTTTGACATCATTTGCCTCCTTTATTTCCCTTTTGTTGAAGTTAAAACCTGAACGCCAGCTTGTCCTGCAACGATCACTTTATCAACCATTTGATTAAATAAACCGTGCTCAACAACACCAACCTGAAGATCCAATTGACGACCAAAAGCGATCGGATCTTCAATAACATCTAAATCAAGGTCAATGATGAAATTTTTCATATCCGTCACAAAGCGTTGGCCATCTTTTTCACGAAAACTTGGCTTATAACCAGCTTTTTCAAAACGACGGAAAACCTGTTCTGCTCCGTATTGGACAACTTCGACAGGTAGTTTGAAAGCGCCCAGTTTCTCAACCATCTTGCTCTCATCTACCACCCAGATATACTGTTTAGTTGGTGTCGCAACTACTTTTTCCATTAGAAGTGCACCACCGCCTCCTTTGATACCATTAAACTGACGATCCACCTCATCAGCTCCATCAACAGTCACATCAACCTCATCCACCTCATCAATAGACTTAAGCGGTATATTCAATCCTTGTGCCTGTTTTGTCGTTACGCTCGAGGTCGTTACGGCTGTAATTTGAAGTCCTTCCTCCTTGATTCTACGACCAATCTCCTCTACGAAATAATAGGCAGTCGAGCCTGTTCCAAGTCCTACAACCATTCCATCGGTTACGAACTCAGCAGCCTTGATGCCTGCTATTTTTTTCAGATTTTCCACTTAAACACCTCCAAACAAAAAGCTACTTCTATTATAACATGAATACGCTTTAAATTCATCCTTGTACTAGAAAAACCCGAACATTTTATTTCGGGTTTTGTGATGTTTACTTAACCATATCAGGGTCATAGTCGTAAAATCCAGTATCCAAGAAACGATTTTTGGGATGGAGTTTACGGACTTGCTCGTCCAACAAGAAGGCTTGGTCATGCGTAAAGCTTCCCTCTTGAATCAAGCTACGGGCTTGGATGAAGAGCTTTGCAATCTCAACAAAATCTTGACCTGGAGTATAAAGTCCTTCTAGTTTCCAATGAGTGAAACCATGCTCTACCAACTCTGGCAATTTGGTCATCAGATCGAGGTCGTTATTGGCAAAAATGTGAGTTCCATGATTGTCTTCAAAAATTGAGTAGTGACTATCTGGATCACTAGGCTCTGCTAAGAAGAGGTCGCGTTGACGTGTTTTTTCATCATCAATCTGAGTAAAATTATAGTAATTCTGCAGGAGTGGACGCTTAGAGTGGTGGATGACACTAGCACCGTAAACCAAAACCTCAGCAGGAATTTCCAAAATTTCAGGCATTTTAAAAAGTTCAGCTGATGGAATTTCACGAGCCAATACTGCCTCAGAAGCGCCAGCCTTTTGTCCCCAGAAATTGATCTGACGGCTGCTAGTTACCATCGTTGAGGCATCATAGATGGTTTTAAAAGAATAACCATCACGATTGACAACATAAAAAACACCCGCATCCCCAACAGTAATGTAGTCTGTTTTAATTTCTTCCAAGAAATCAAGGAAGGGCTTGATACGATCCATCATATCTTGGTGCATGAGGGCATTAGCCGCTACAATCAGTTCCTTACCTGCATCATGAACCAGCTCAGCGATGGTTCTCAGTTCATCATAAGAAAAAGTTTTTGGTAGGCGAAGTCCAAAATCTTTCTCACCGACATAGATGCGGTCAACTCCCGCCTCTAGTAATTCTTTTACTTGTTCAATGCTTTCAGCAGTTGCTGTAATAATAATCTTTTCCATAAGAAAAATTATACCACATTTCTGAAAAATCAGCTATTCCCTAAAATGATAAATTTACTTATTCTTTTTGTAACCTTACTGTAATAATTTTTTTCTTGAAAAATGGTAAAATGAAAGAGTACTGTTAAGGAGAGAATCATGCCCGTAAGAAAATATCAACCGTATGAGTTTGAAGAAGAGGAAACTCAAACAACGCTATACCAAGACTATGTTCCAGAAACCACTTCCGTTGCTAGTTTGAAGGAAGTTCTTTTCTTTGTAAACATTGCTTGTTTTTGCGTCTTTTTGGCCTTGTTTAGCTTTATCTTTTTAGCCCTCAAGTTCAATACAGTCTTAGCTTTTAGCCTAGCAATTGCCTTGAGTTTAGCAGCATCAAACGTTCAACGTTCAATGATTAAGAAGAAATTATATTAGATTCAAAAGGTCGGGATTTTTGTCCCGACCTATTTTTTCTACGATAGCTAAAGAGCTGCGACTAGAAAAGCGATACTTGGTCTACCGCTTTCTAAGTCACAGCCTTTTCTTATTTATTTTTACGCTTGGATGGTGTTTGGATAGCGATTTTTACTTCAAAAATCGTACCATGAGGTTTGTTATCTTTGACACTGATGGTCCCTTTAAGAGCATCGACAATCTGTTTGGCTAAGGATAAGCCTAACCCAAAACCACCTTTTTGCCGAGTACGAGCCTTATCAACCCTGTAAAAGCGATCAAAAATTTTCTTTTTATCTACTGCAGAAATACCGATTCCATCATCAGCCACTGACAAATAGAGATTACGCTCTGTCGCAGCGATGACAAAATAAATAACTCCTTCTTCTTCGGTATACTTGACAGCATTGTCAAACAAGATAGTCATCAGTTGCTTAAGAAGAAGTTTGTCTGTTATGATGGTCCGATGGATGCGATTTTCAAAATGAAAAACGCGGTTATTTTCAGATGCGATCATCTCATAGTTGGTAAAGGTTGTGTTAAAGAAGTCTGGCTGTACTTCTCCTAGTTCAGGATTGATACCATCATCGCGACGAGCTAAATTGAGGAGATTGGTTGTTAAAAAGCGCATGTTTCGAACTTCTTCTAAACTAGAAGCAATACTCTCGCTAGATTCCATAATAGTAGCTTCCGGTTTTCGAAAAAGAGTTTCCAAGCGATTTTGAAGAACAGCAAGTGGAGTACGTAGCTCATGACTGGCATTTTCGACAAAACTCTGCTGCTTCTGCATACTTTCAAGCAAGGGTTTGACACTAACGCGAGCAAGATAAAGACTAGCTATGAGTGATAAAATCCAGAAGCTGGCCATGACTACTACGATTAACTGCTCATGATTTTGACTGATTTGCTCTAGCTGACTGGTATTCATCAAAACAGCTGCATACTTAATATTGGTCGAGACAGATTCAATATTCATCTCAGTCAGAATCACTCGATAAATCTCATCCTGCCCATAGCTATTCTGAACATGAAGTTGTCGAATGTGATTCAAATCCTTTTTATTAAATGTAACCCTATCAAGACCTAAAAAGCGATTTCCAGCTACTAGTTGATTTAAACTAGAGTCCAATAAAATTACTTCCGTATTAGAACTGACTGTAGGTTTTTTATCAGAAGCTGGAGTAACATTGGCACTACCTAAATCCTTAACGTCCTCAGTTGCACGATTGACTGCCAATTGAATAACGTCCTGAGGATTTTTGCTCAGTGATAAGAGTTTTTCATCCACCGATGTGTAGAGACTGGAGTGCATAACCTGTAAGATAATCAAGGTCATAGCGGAGAAAATCAGAGTAAATACTCCAAAGTTACGAATAAAGTAACTAAAATCCTCCTCATACCAATTCTTTTTAATTTTTTTAAACATGTTTTAAAATATACCCAACACTACGCAAGGTTTGGAGGTTTTCAGCAAAGACTGAGCCCTTTAATTTCTTACGAACTTTTGATACATAGACTTCTACCACGGAGATGGTTGTGTCACTGTCAAATCCCCACAAACGGTCAAAAATTTGTGTTTTTGGTAAGATAACATTTTGATTTTGGAGGAAATAAACCAAAAGATCAAATTCTTTACCTAATAGTTCAACAACAGTATCATTAACTCTAACCTCATTGGTAGATAGATTAACTGTCAAATCACCATAAGAGAGGGTGTTTTCATTGAATTTGCCAGAACGTTTGAGAAGCGCCTGAATACGCATCTTGAGCTCTTCCAGATAGAATGGTTTGGTTAGATAATCATCAGCCCCAAGCTCAAATCCATGTCCCTTATCATCAAGACTTTCCTTGGCTGTCATGATCAGAACAGGAGTCGAAATGCCTTTTTCACGCAATTCTTTTAAAACTTGGAACCCATTTTTTTCAGGCAACATCAAGTCCAATAGAATCAAATCATAAACGCCACTTTCAGCCTCATAGAGACCTTCTTCACCATCAAAAACCTGCATGACATCCGCAAAATCATCCAGAAAGTCAAAGACTGAATTTGAAAGGCCTAGGTCATCTTCCACTAATAGAATCTTGATCATCAAAAATTCCTCCTTATTATACCTATTATAGCAAAAATATCTTAAAAAAAACTCAACTTCCCTTGTTTTTCCAAGAGAAAGTTGAGTTTTTGTAATCTAGTTAGACTAGAATCTTTTAAGCTTTGCTATATTGAGCAACAGCTGCTTCAACTGCTGCTTTTTCACGCTTGATCAATTCAACGCGTGCTGCGATTTCCTTGATTCCCATACCGATGTTACGGCTAAGAGCTAGGTCAGAAAGTTGTGGCTCAAAGAATTCCTTGTATTCCGCCAAGCGTTGCTCTGTCTTAAATACATGGGCAGGAAGGATAACAAAGCTATCAAAGCTCATATCTCCTCCAAGGGCTGCCTTAATCCAAGCCCAGTTTTCACGCGCCCAAGACCAAGCTGTTTCCTGAGTTGCTTGATGACCTAAGAACTGGAAGTACCAAGCTGACAAGTCTTGTGGTTTTACCACAAATTTGTCCTTCCAAGAAGCAATCAAGATTTGGATATTATCCGCATCTGTACTGTAGGCAAGAGCAGCTGCCAACTGGCGTTTAAAGGCTGCATCTGTCGCATGAGTATAAAGTTCGAGATAGGTTGCGACCAATTCCTTAGTCTCATGATGTTTGATTTCATTGATAAGAACTTGTGAGCGAATAGCTGCTGGAAGTCCTGAAAGATTTTCTTTATGGGATGCGAAGATTTGGCTAGCAACTTGACTGGCTTCCTCGTCATTTGAACGAATCATCATGGAAATTGTTAATTGACGAACCAATTCATCTTCATCAGATTCACCCTCTTTAGCTTCAAAGCCAAGACGGTCATAGTTGTAACGAGCCAGTTTAGCAATAAGGGCTTTAAAGGCTTTTTCTGCCTCTGTTCCTTCATCAATGAAGCGTTCAAGGGCTGTAATAACTTGAGAAACTGCTGAAACAACGAGATAAGATTCTTCTTTAGCCAATTGATCCACTACTGGAAGCAAGTCTGCGTACGAAATGTGCCCTGCTTCAGCAAGCAAACGACGTTCTTGGACGATTTGAAGCTTACTTGTGTTATCAAGTTCTACTAGGTCTGCAAGCACAGCATCAAGTAATTGACCTTGATAGTCTGTAATGTAGTGGGCTGTATTTTCAGTGTTGAGACGAAGGGCTCCTTTGTTTTCAGCAAGAAGCGCAGCATAACCAGGGATTTCGATACTTTCAGTTTCAAGTGTATCAGGCAAACCTTTCCAGTTGCTATTGAGTGGCACTACCCAAAGTCGGTTCTTATCTTCGTGTTCACCGATAAAGAATTGTTTTTGCGAAATCTTCAATACATCATTTTCAACTGTGGCAGTAAGGACTGGATAACCAGGTTGTTCCAACCAAGAATCCATGAAGGCTGCTACATCACGACCAGATGCTTGTCCGAGAGCATTCCAAAGGTCACGACCAATGGTATTTCCGTATTGGTGTTTTTCAAAGTAAGCATGCAAACCTTTGGCAAAATCAGCATCCCCTAACCAACGACGAAGCATGTGCATGAGGCGACTTCCTTTGGCATAGACGATAGCTCCATCAAAGAGCGTATTGATTTCATCTGGGTGTTTGACTTCAACGTGAACAGATTGAACGCCATCCGTCGCATCGCGTTCAAGAGCAAGAGGTACTCCACCTGTTTGGAAATCTTCAAAGATATTCCAACTTGGTTCGATGGCATCCACACAGACGTATTCCATCATGTTCGCGAAGCTTTCATTGAGCCAGAGGTCATCCCACCATTTCATAGTTACAAGGTTACCGAACCATTGGTGAGCAAGCTCGTGAGCAATGACGAGGGCTACTTGTTGACGGCTGGCAAAGGTAGAATTCTCATCAACAACCAAGTAGACTTCACGGTAGGTTACGAGACCCCAGTTTTCCATAGCACCTGCTGAGAAGTCAGGAAGGGCGATATGAAGAGATTGAGGGATTGGATACTTGACTCCGTAGTAGTCTTCGTAAAATTCGATAGAACGAACAGCGATGTCTAATGAGAAATCAAGGTTTGAAAGTGGATGGGCTTTGGTTGAGTAAACACCTACCAAGGTACCATTTTTAGTTGTAGCAGTTACCCCTTGCAAATCACCAGCTACGAAAGCTAGCAAGTAAGAAGACATACGAGGTGTCGTTTCAAACTTCCAGATGCCAGTTTCTTTGCGATTTTCAACGTCAATCTCAGGCATGTTAGACAAGGCAAGTTCGCCTTCTGCTTGGTCAAAACGAAGAGCTAGGTCAAAGGTTGCTTTAGCTTCTGGCTCATCCACACATGGGAAGGCTTCGCGGGCAAAGTGGCTCTCAAACTGAGTCGACAAGACTTCCTTCTTAACACCATCAACTGTGTAGTATGATGGGTAGATTCCTGTCATGTTGTCTGTGATTTTACCTGAAAAAGCAATAACCAATTCAACTAAACCTGCTTCTGCAAGTTCGATATGAAGAGCTTCGTTTTCGTTATCAACTGTAAATGGACGAGCTTGACCTGCTACTTCAACTGAAGCAATTTCCAAATCTTTTTGGTGAAGGGAAATACGGTCAATTTTAGCTTGACCGGTAATGGTTACTTTTCCTGAAAACGTCTTGGTCTCACGACTCAAGTCTAAAAACAAATCATAATGTTCAGGAACAAATGTTTCGATATAATGTTCTACTGCTTGCATCATTTTCTCCTATTCTATATTTCTGAGCAAATGCTCTAGTTCAAACATACCTATTTTATCATATTTTAAGTCAGAAAAAAGCTTTGGACAGTGATTTCCAAAACTTTCTTCCTTCTAGTAGTCTAGAGAGGGTAGACCTTGCGAAATTCTTCCAAAACAACCTTGCTGTCAGGTGTAAAAGTCAGACCTGCTTCTCCTAACCAGTCTTTGAAAAAGTCTTCATGAACCTGACGCCAATAGGCGAGAGATTTGTCACCTTCCCCTTCTTTGAAGGCATGATCAGCTGACACTTGATGGAAAGGCTGAACGGAAACCTTTGTAATTTTAATAATGCAAACAGCTTGATCCTTACTGTCTAAAACAACATCAAAGGTCCCTTCTTGGGGAAGGGGTTCGTCCTCTACTGCGTAGAGGTCGTAAGCTGAGGCAGTTGCTGTTTTTTCGCCTTTTAAAACCAAATCTGCCAAGAGATCGGCTTCTACTCCAAAAGCCCAGGCATCGATTTCATCTCCGATAGAGGGGTTGATTTGCTTGTAGGCATTCCACATTTCTTGAGGTGTCATAGGTTGCTCCTTTGTATTTTTTACTTTCTTCTTTTACACGTTTGAGATGGTCTGGATGGTCAATTTTTAAATTAAAAATCTCTGGAATAGAACTGTAGTGGATTATGCATTTGATATCCATTTGATTCATTTTTTGTATGAAAGAAGGATTCAGATAACCTGCTACAGCGAAATCTATCTTTTTCATCCTTGCTTTATCCTGCATCTGTCTCAGCATTTGTAACATAATGGGACTTTCCATATCATGCCATTGACTATTTCTCACAGTTGCAAAAACAAAAGAAGTCAAATCATTCATTCCCACTACAATCTTTGAAATACCCGTTTCCAGTACCCTGTCCAAGTCAAAATAAGCTGACGGTAATTCAATCATTGTTCCAACTTTTCCAGTAAAACCATGCTGGCGCAATACTCTAATAGCTTGTTTTAACTGTTCAGCATCATTGACAAAAGGAAAAATAACAGACAGATTGGGATTGGTTTGATAAACTTCTGTAACGACATGTGCCTCAGCCTGAAATTCATCCAAACACGCCAGTAAACGCCTAGTTCCTCTATATCCAAATAAGGGGTGGCGTTCGTCAAAATACTCTTTAGTCCCGTCTAGACTATTTGCTTCTGCATTTGTTAACTCTGAAAATCGATACCAGACTTCTTCATCTGAGTATAAATGGCAAATAGTTTCTAAATAATCTTTTACAAATTGCTGACAATTTGGTAATAGTATGTTTTGGTTTATTTCTCTCAACAAGTATTCCCCACGAATCATACCGATATAGTGAAATAGTTGAGGATAAACTTTTTCAACAATTTGTTCTCCACTAAGAGCCAGTTGGTTTCTCATCTTTCACCTTCCAATTCATGTAAGAGGTCTTGTCCAATTCTGGAAATCCTCGTAACTCTGCCTTCACCTTTAATACTAAGGGAGAGGCATTTTCTTCGGTAATCTGCTCGATAGGAAGCCAAATTGCATTTGCTGAATCGTTACTTCCATCAAGAACTTCATGAGGAAGTGATTTTTGAGAACGTTCTAAATCAAGTACGATATCATAAAAGGCCATGATATGATGTACGGCGAAGTCTTGCCCTTCTTCATGAACTAGCACATCATAAATCCTAGGATTGCAATAACGGATAAGCGTATACCCCGTCTCTTCCAGAACTTCTCTCTTGAGGGTTTCTGTCAATCCCTCACCGATTTCCTGACTACCACCTGGTAGGTCAAAGCGATGTTGATAGGGGCCTCTTGTTTTTACAATACAGAGCAGTTTCCCCTCTTGAAGACAGACTCCGTATACCCCAAAGTGTTTTTTGATTTCCATATTCTATTCTTTCTTAAACTCCAAGATTGCTAGCTCACCTTATCCCTTAAAAGGAAAGAGGCTATAGATTTCATGATCCTTGATATACTTCTTCAGTATCTCCATATTCCCTTCAATTTTTGCCTGGATATCTGTCTCTTCACAAGTTGACTCAGTAATAAAGAGGTGAATTTTTAATAAATCTGTCAAGTATAGCAAACGGCGTTCCATTTCCGATTCAGGACTTGAAGCTTGCTCGATTTTTGCAAGCTTTTGCTCCAAGCTATCACCATTCAAAAATCTCTGATGAACTCTCCTTCTTATGTTTTGAGTGGATTCCTCCCCTTGTTCTAATGGAGATAAAAGGAGTTTTTTATAGACGAATAACTGATTTTCTTTTTCTCTTTCCAGATAGGCCAATAAAACTAGAGAGCTATCAACAAAGGTCCAGCTGTTATAATTCCCTTCAAATGGAACTTGTATGATCCTATCTAATAATACCTTAGCCATTTCCTCTTGACCATCCAGATAAAGTAAATAGGCCAGATGATTCAGTGATTCGAGATAACTAACTTGGGTCTTCTTATTCTTTTTTAATATTTTATCTAAATAGGGATGTAGGTCTGGATGATTTTCCACTAGCTCAACTACTTCTGATAGCTTCATCTGAAATCCTTTCTATTCTTTTTTAAAATAATTTAAAGAGATTTTAGTCAACTAATCCAACTCTGCTCTACTGAACAAGTCTTTCATAGATTCGATATCATCACAAAATTCTTTAAATCCTAAAGCGAATTTAGCCAAGGCGTCCACCTTGGAAGAATAGGCACAAAACATACTTCCTTCAGGATCAAAGTCTATTGCATCGCTTAATTCAGGCATTTTTTCCTCCAAAAATACCAAAGCTAGCGATGCCCAATCGTAGCCATTTCCTTCAAATCCCTCCTCTTCTCGAGTGTCAAACACTTCCTGTCTGTATTCTCCATCTGGGTAATAAATAAACGACCCGCGAACATTTTTAGGATCCTCATCATATACAAGCAGGCTAAAAGGGGCAATATTTTCATTTATGTTTTCGTAATCTATCATTTCTTAACTCCTTTTTTTATTATCAATGGAACTGCAACATTCTAGCTTTGTAACTAGGGTTCAAAGGGCATAAAACTATCATGCTGCTGATAATATTTCAAAGCCTCGACCAAGTCTTGGGGACTTGCATCTGGCTTTTCCTCAAGTGCAACCGTGAGAACATCAATCAACTGCTCTCCATAGTAGACTAGCTGGAGATCTTGCTCCACTACATCAGCAGGGTAAATATCACGGTCTTCCACGACATCCGGATAATCTGACATCCAATAGAGCCTATCTAGTGCCAGTTCTCCATCCTCCTTGCCATAGAGGCAAAAATCATCTGAAGTTAGTTGATCCGCTCGCACCTGCTCAATAATCTGCTCTAGTGAAAGTTCTTGGTGTTTCCGCATCCCTTCTCCTTTTTAGTCTCACTCTTCAACAAAGGAATTTAAAAAATCCTCAAAAGATGGCCATTGACTATAGATCTCAGCTTTTTCTTCTAAAACATAGAAATAAACCTTACCATAATCTTCCTCCCTTAGAGAAAGAGCGTAGTTGCCAGATCCAGGATCATAGGCGAAATGGAGAAGATCGGTGGCCTTAAATCCTGCAGGCACAGCCTCATCGTAAAACCAGGTAAGAGACTTCCTTATCTCATCAAGTGAATCAAAGGAATTGAATGGAAAGAGATGATGTTCATCGTGGACACCCCTTACTTGGGGTTGACCACCGTTGTACTTAAGGTAAAAATCCTTCATGGCTTCCGGTAATTTCTTCCCAAGAATCTCCTCAAATTGTAAAAAATCTTCTTTTGAAATCTGTGAATCTGCATCTAGCACTCTAAACATGATTAATTTATTCCTTTTTTACAATTCTTCTTCCAATACCTTATCAATAAAGTCATAGACGTTTGTAGCTACTTTTTGCATTTCTAAGGATCCTAAAGCGCCCAAGTCATTTTCATAAATGCAATCATCAGCATTTTTCTTGATAAAGTAGGCCAAATATCCTTCCTGTCCAATCATAAAGTAATCTGGCTCTACTTCCTCAATCTGATAAGTCTCATTACGCTCCTCTAGATCCTCCTTGGCATACAAACAGATACCTGTATCTCCAATTTCATAGGGGTCAATCTCTTTCCAGTCCGTTAAAAACTGATAGTAGAGATTGGGTAAGACAAATCCAAACTCATCTCTTTTCATAGCTTACCTCCACATATTCACAGAATACCAACTATGCTACTTCAAAGACCATCCACCATCAATCGTCAGGATTTGTCCCTGCATGGCAGATGCCTTCCCACTGGCCAAAAAGAGACTAACTTCAGCCACTTCTTCTGGCTCAATCCAGCGTTTGATAGGTGTTTCACTAGCAACCCAGTCAGCCAATCCACCTGGCTCAAAGTCAGCTGCGGTCATACCCGTCTTGACTGCACCAGGAGCAATCCCAAAGATCTGGATCCCAGCTTCTGCATAGTCTAGAGCCAACTGCTTGGTAAATCCTGCTAAGGCATGTTTAGAAGAGGTATAGGCGTGCCCACCTCCGCCTGCCAGACTTGAAGCAATGGAGCACATATTGATGATAATCCCATGTTTATGTTCCAGCATGTTTGTCAAATAATAGCGGGTCAACTCTACTGGAGTCACATAGTTGATTTCAAAAATCTCTTGGATTTCCTGAGCAGATTGTTCCAATAAGGGTTTATAGTCATCCAAAACTCCAGCTGTATTGCAGAGAACATCCACCTGAGGACACCAATCAAAAATTGGTTCCAAGTCAAGCGTTAAATCACGTTGTAAAAAGTGAAAGTCACCCTGTAAATCAGGATTTTCACCCTGATCCACTCCAAAAACCTGATAACCTTTTTCTAAAAAGAATCGAGCTTGAGCCAGACCAATCCCTGAACTAACACCTGTAATCAGTACACGTTTAGTCATGGACTTCCACCCAATCCGTCGCTAAGACATCACAAGGAGTTGGACTCCACATAGAAAAACCTTCTCCTTCACCAGATACGTTGATGAGGAAATAGGGTGTCACTTCAAGGGCGACACCATTTTGTTCAATGGTATCAAAGAGCTGGACATAGTTTTCAGCTCCACCCCATCCAGTACGTACATATTTCTTTTTCGCCTTTAGTCCAGGCAGGATTTCTTCGAATGTCATGTTTCTCTCCTTTGTTATCTATAAATCTTAATTTCATTATAACAAAAAACCGTTTTCCAACGGCTTTTTGACTGTGATTTTTGAAATTCAAATTCCCCTTACGGCAAATCATTCCCTGCTGCGAGGTAAATCTCATACCATTCTTTTCGAGTTAGGTTGACATTACTTGCTTGGCTTGCTTCTATCAAATGTTTAGGGTTAGTTGTTCCTACTACTGCCTGCATCTTGGATGGATAGCGTAACACCCAAGCGATAGCAATAGCTGATGGGCTCACACCGTATTTTAAGGCTAATCGATTGAGGACTTGGTTTAGTTGTTTGAACTTCTCATTGCCGACAAAATTCCCTTTGAAATATCCAAACTGCAAGACTGACCAGGCTTGAATAACCATGTCGTTTAATTTGCAGTATTCAAAGACGCTACCATCACGCACAGCTGCCTTGTCACCTTCCATATTGACATGGAAACCTGATTCAAATCCTGGCGTGAAAGCTGCGCTTAGTTGTAATTGATTGATAGATAAAGGTTGTTTGACCTCTTTCTTCAGTAATTCCATCATCATAGGATTTTGATTGGACACACCGAAGTCTCTAACTTTACCTGATTTGTGTAGAATTTCAAAAGCTTGAGCCACTTGATCAGCTTCCATCAAAGCATCTGGACGATGGAGAAGCAAGCTATCTAGATAATCAACCTGCAATCTTTTTAGAATCCCGTCTACTGATTCTAAAATATAATCTTTTGAAAAATCAAAATAGGTAAATTCTTCTATGCGAATGCCACACTTGGACTGAATCCACATCTTTTCTCGCAGGTCAGGACGATTATTTAACACTTGACCCAGTAATTCTTCGCAACGACCTCCACCATAGATATCTGCCAAGTCAAAGGCATTGATTCCTACAGATAGGGCTGTTTCAACCAACTCCTCAACCTCTTTAACCGACTTGTCACTGATTCGCATCATGCCTAGAACGATTTCGGACAATTCTCTTTTCTCTTGACCAAATGGAATATATTTCATGGCAATTTCCTCCGTTTTTCTTCATTATAAAGTAGAATGACACTTTTATCAACTGATACCTTACAAAAGAAAAGAACCAGTTTAAACTGGTTCTTTTTAAATCTTAGCCGATCACACTTCCGTTTGGTACAGCTGGATCAACTGTTAGAAGGGTTAATTTGCCATCATGTTCAGCTGAGAGGATCATACCTTGGCTGACATATTTTTTCATCATTTTACGTGGTTTGAGGTTGGCAACGATTTGGACTTTCTTGCCGACCAATTCTTGTTCGTTTGGATAGTATTTTGCAATACCAGAAAGGATTTGACGATCTTCACCATCACCAGCATCCAAGCGGAATTGAAGCAACTTATCAGAACCTTCCACTTTAGACACTTCTTTGACTTCAGCAACACGAATTTCAACCTTATCGAAGTCTTCAAACTTGATTTCTTCCTTGTTAAGTTTGAGTTCAACTTCGTCTGGGTTCCACTCTTTTTCGACAGCTGGCTTGTTGCCTTCCATTTGTTCCTTGATATAGGCGATTTCTTCTTCCATGTCGAGACGTGGGAAGATTGGTGTTCCTTTGGCAACTACTGTTACACCTGCAGGGAAATCAGTCAAGCTCAAGTTTTCAAGGCTAGAAACTTCTGCTAGACCAAGTTGAGTCAAGACTGCACGACTGGTTTCCATCATAAATGGCTCAATCAAGTGAGCTACGACACGAAGGCTAGCTGCCAAGTGGCTCATCACACTTGCTAATTGGTCACGGTGCGCTTCATCCTTAGCCAAGACCCAAGGAGCTGTCTCATCAATATATTTGTTGGTACGTGAGATGAGGGTCCAAACTGCTTCAAGTGCACGTGGATAGTCAACTGCTTCCATGTAAGTATTGTAGTCAGCGATTGATTGTTCTGCCACTTGAGCAAGTTCATTGTCAAAGTCTGTTACACCTTCTACATAGGCAGGGATTTGACCATCAAAGTACTTGTTAATCATTGAAACCGTACGGTTGAGGAGGTTTCCGAGGTCATTTGCCAATTCATAGTTGATACGACCTACATAGTCCTCTGGAGTGAAGGTTCCGTCTGAACCAACTGGAAGGCTACGCATGAGGTAGTAACGAAGTGGATCAAGACCATAGCGTTCTATCAACATTTCAGGATAGACAACATTCCCTTTAGATTTAGACATCTTACCGTCTTTCATGACAAACCAACCATGACCAATCAAACGTTCTGGCAATTTGATATCCAACATCATAAGAAGGATTGGCCAGTAAATTGAGTGGAAACGAAGGATGTCTTTCCCAACCATGTGGAAGACTGTTCCATTCCAGAACTTGTCAAAGTTAGCGTGATCCTCTTGACCGTAACCAAGAGCTGTCACATAATTTAGAAGGGCATCAAACCAAACGTAGACAACGTGTTTTGGATTTGATGGGACTGGTACACCCCATGTAAAGGTTGTACGAGATACTGCTAAATCTTCCAAACCTGGCTCGATAAAGTTTTTCAACATTTCATTGAGACGTCCATCTGGAGTGATGAAGTCAGGATGTGATTTGAAAAATTCGACCAAACGGTCTTGGTATTTGCTGAGGCGAAGGAAGTAAGATTCTTCTGAAACCCATTCAACCTCGTGACCTGATGGAGCGATACCACCCGTCACATTTCCGGCTTCGTCACGGAAAACTTCCGCAAGTTGGCTTTCTGTAAAGAATTCCTCATCGGATACTGAGTACCAGCCAGAGTATTCACCTAGGTAAATGTCATCTTGAGCTAGCAAGCGTTCAAAAACTTGTGCTACTACTTTTTCATGGTAATCGTCTGTGGTACGGATAAATTTATCATATGAGATATCCAGTAGTTGCCAGAGTTCTTTAACACCAACTGCCATTCCGTCAACATAGGCTTGAGGCGTGATGCCAGCTTCTTCTGCTTTTTGTTGAATCTTTTGGCCATGCTCATCAAGACCAGTCAGATAAAAGACATCGTAGCCCATGAGGCGTTTGTAACGTGCTAAGACATCACATGCGATAGTTGTGTAGGCAGAACCGATATGAAGTTTACCAGATGGATAGTAAATCGGTGTTGTAATATAAAAATTCTTTTCAGACATAATATTTCCTTTCCAGGCTAATGAAACCTGTTTTTCTAACACTTCATTATACCACATTTTTAGTGATTTTCGATAGAGAAATCCATACAAAAAACAAGACAGACAAATGTCTATCTCGTTTTTTATCTTTTAAATTATTCATAGCGAAGAGCTTCGATTGGATCGAGCTTAGAGGCTTTATTGGCTGGTAGAACGCCGAATATCATACCGATACTAGCTGAGACCGCTAGACTAAAGAGAGCGATTGGGATGGATACACCAACTTCGATTCCTGCAATCATGTTTTGAAGTAATACGCCTGCAAGCATGGTCACCCCTGCAGCAAGTACAAGGCCGATGATACCACCTAACAAGGTCAAAATCATGGATTCAATCAAGAACTGAACTAGAATATTACCACGTGTGGCTCCTAGTGCTTTGCGTAGACCAATCTCACGGGTACGCTCTGTCACAGAAACAAGCATAATATTCATAACACCAGTACCACCAACAAAGAGGGAAATCCCTGCAATAGCACTAATAATCGTTGTTATGAAGCCAAAGAGTTGTTGAACTTCTTGGAAGGCAGCAGACGCATCTGCAACTTGATATTCCCCTTGTTGAAGACCTGCAATCTCTGTCATTCTTCTTGCCAACTCTGGCCCTAAAGTCTGTGTTAAGCTAGTATCATTGACACGAAAGACAATATTTGAAATCTCATCTGTGTTAAAATTAGCTGCTAAGGAAATATTGGTCGTGATTGGTAGTCCTCCAACACCAAATGTTTTCGCAGCCTTAGCTTCTTTACTTGCATAAACACCAATAACACGGTAACTGATTTCATTTACTTCCACAATCTGATTGAGTGCTTCCTGTGCTGAACCAAAAAGGCTATTGGCAAGCTCTTCATCTAAAATGATCACACTTGCAAAATCTTTATAATCTTGTGCTTTAAGTCCACGACCTGCAATGATTTCATTTTCGACCGCATCCATATAGGTGACATTCCCACCCGTCATGTTAGCGTGTTCGACCTTTTTATCCTTATAAGTCAAGGTCACATTGGCTGAGTTGGTTACGTAATAGCTATCTACTCCCTTGAGCTTTGCAGCTTCCTTAACCCAAGCTTCTTGAGGTTTTGGTGGTTCAACAAAAACTTCTTCTTGACCGCCAGACAAGGTCAGGGCAGATTGTCTTTGTGTAAAGGAACCGTCCTTACTCTTGGTAGGTGAGAAGAAGACATGAATGTCTTTCTGAGACTTGGTCATGTTTTTATTGACCTGGCGAGACATAGAGTCCCCTAAGGCCATGATCACGACAACTGAGGAGACACCGATGATAATACCAATCATGGTGAGGAAGGAACGCATCTTGTGGGCCATGATAGATGAAAAGGCAAATTTCAGATTCTGCATCTTAGTTTTCCTCCTTTTCTAATAGACCACTATCAGACGAAATGACACCATCTCGGATGACGATTTGACGTTTCGCATAGGCGGCAATTTCAGGCTCATGCGTTACCATAATGATGGTTTTTCCTTCTTTGTTTAATTCAACTAAGAGTTGCATGATTTGATTTCCTGTTTTGGTATCTAGGGCTCCTGTTGGTTCATCAGCTAAGATGATAGAAGGATTGTTAACGAGTGCACGTGCTATAGCAACCCTTTGTTTCTGACCACCTGATAACTCCGAAGGTAAATGATGGCTACGCTCAGTCAGTTCAACCTTTTCCAGATACTCTTCTGCTAATTTGCGACGTTTTGAAGCTGAAACTCCCGCATAAATCAAGGGAAGTTCGACATTCTGGAGAGCATTCATTTTGGACAAGAGAAAGAATTGCTGAAAGACAAAGCCAATCTCTTGATTTCGCACCTTGGCTAATTGTTTTTCACCCAAACCAGCTACTTCTTTTCCATCTAGAAAATACTGCCCACTTGAAGGGGTATCCAACATACCAATGGTATTCATGAGGGTGGACTTACCAGAACCAGATGGTCCCATGATAGCCACGAATTCTCCCTCGTGAACTTCAAGGTTAATGTTTTTAAGGACTTGAAGCTCTTGATCACCATTTCGATAACTACGGCAGATATTTTTGAGGCTAATTAGTTGCTTCATCAGTCTTCACCTCTTTTCCTTCTTGCAAGGAAGCTGTCGGATTACTGATGACTTTTGCTCCATCTGTCAGACCAGATGTGATTTCTTGATTTTCTGCATCTGCATTGCCCAATCCAACTTCAACTTTTTTGGCTTTTTGATTTTCATCAAGAATCCAAACATAGTTTTTATCTTCTTCCATGACTACGCTCGAGATTGGAACTATCAATGCTTTACTAGTGCTTTTCACTTCGACACTGACTGTAAAGCCCTGTTTCAAGTCACCGATTTCACTAGTTATATCGACTGTATATGGGTATTTAGAACCTGTGTTTGAACCAGCTAAGCTACTGCTTGCTTCACTGTTATTTTTTGGATAATTTGAAATATAGCTAATCTTACCATTCCAAGTTTTATCTGGGTAAACCTTGGAAGTGAAAGTAACTTCTTGGCCTACAGAAAGATTAGCAAGGTTGTACTCAGAAAGCTCTCCCTTGACCTGCAAGTTATCGTTACTTACGATATGAATTAAAACTTGACTATTTCCTGTTGGAGATTTTGAAACATTACGATTTACTTCTACAACTGTTCCCTCTACTGTACTCAAAACCGTAGCTGCATTCAACTGGGCTTGAGCTTTTTCGAGTTGCGCTTCTGCATCTGCACGCACATCACGAGCATCGCTGATTTGAGAATCAATAGCAGCTGTGGCAGAACCGGATGACTGAGCTTGCGCTTGTCCAGTTGCTCCTTCTAGACCTGCTTGCGGAAGGCTAGGTGTTGCTGCGGCGGTATTTCGAGACTCATTCAGTTCATTGATATGACGGTTAGCTTTAGCAACAGCACGACTGGCAGCATCATAGGCAGCCTGGGCTTCTGTGCTACTATACTTGACGAGAGCCTGTCCTTCGCTGACCTGATCACCAACAGAAACCAAGACCTCATCCAAGTCACCCTTGCTTGCATCATAATAAATGTATTGTTCATTCTGAGCTGTTACGGTACCAGATAAAAGAACCGAAGATGCCACAGACCCCTCTTTGGCAAGGACAATCTTAGCAGTTTCATCCTTTGCTGCAGCTTGATTTGGTTGTCTTAACAGAAGAACAGCAGCTGCTCCCACTACAAGTACTGATGCAACTCCAATAGCAGTAAACAAAGGCCATTTCTTAGCTTTTGACTTTCTTTTCATAGCAATACCCCTTTTATAAATATATATGTTAAGATTATAGCACACATCCTAAAAATGGACAATTGATTTCTCATTATCCAAAAACATTTGCTAAAATCTTTTATTGTTGTATTAGTTATATAATACACTTTCTTTTTTATTTTTGCAAGCATTTTCTTAAAAATTTCAAGCGTAGCAGATTTTTGCATTGACCTCTAAAAAAAGATAGAATATGACTAGAAAACAAGTAAAGGAGCTTTCTATGAGAGAATATGATATTATCGCCATCGGAGGAGGTAGCGGGGGAATTGCTACCATGAATCGTGCTGGTGAACATGGTGCTAAGGCGGCAGTTATTGAGGAAAAGAAATTAGGTGGAACTTGTGTCAACCTCGGCTGTGTCCCTAAAAAAATCATGTGGTACGGTGCTCAAATCGCAGAGAGTATCCACAAATATGGACCTGACTATGGTTTTACAAGTACTGGGAATCAATTTGATTACGCAACGCTTCGTAAGAATCGTGAAGCCTATATTGACCGTGCTCGTTCTTCTTATGGTGGAAGCTTTAAGCGTAACGGAGTTGATTTGATTGAAGGACGCGCCGAGTTCGTTGATGCTCATACAGTCAGTGTCAATGGTGAGTTGATCCGTGCTAAGCACATCGTGATTGCGACCGGAGCACATCCACATATTCCTGCCATTCCTGGTGCTGAACTAGGTGGTAGTTCTGATGATGTCTTTGCCTGGGAAGAGTTGCCAGATTCTGTAGCCATTCTTGGAGCAGGCTATATTGCTGTCGAACTAGCTGGCGTGCTCCATACCCTTGGTGTACAGACTGATTTATTCGTCCGTCGTGAGCGTCCACTTCGTGGATTTGATAGCTATATTGTTGAGAGCTTGGTTCAAGAAATGGAAAATACTGGATTAAACCTCCACACCCATAAGGTTCCAGCAAAACTTGAAGAAACTGCACAAGGTATTACCATTCATTTTGAAGATGGGAGCACCCATACCGCCAGTCAAGTTATCTGGGCAACTGGTCGCCGTCCAAATGTCCAAGGACTTCAACTCGAAAAAGCTGGTGTTACCCTCAATGAACGCGGCTTTATCCAGGTTGATGAATACCAAAATACTGTCGTTGAAGGTATCTACGCACTTGGAGATGTCACAGGTGAAAAGGAACTAACTCCTGTTGCTATCAAGGCTGGCCGTACCCTATCCGAAAGACTTTTCAACGGTAAAACCAATGCAAAAATGGACTACACGACTATTCCAACCGTAGTCTTCTCACACCCAGCAATCGGAGCAGTCGGTCTGACTGAGGAAGAGGCTATCAAAGAGTACGGCCAAGAAAACGTTAAAGTCTATACTTCAAAATTTGCATCTATGTATTCAGCAGTAACTAGCCACCGTCAAGAAGCTCGCTTCAAGCTAGTTACAGCTGGTGAGAACGAAAAGGTAGTTGGCCTTCATGGTATCGGCTACGGCGTTGATGAAATGATTCAAGGTTTTGCTGTAGCAATCAAGATGGGAGCTACAAAAGCAGACTTTGATGCTACTGTCGCTATCCATCCTACAGGTTCAGAAGAATTTGTGACCATGCGTTAATACAAAAAGAGACCATCTTGATCACTCAGATTGAAGAAAAAGCCTATTTAGAACCATTTTCTTCAATCTTTTTCTTTTATTAGAGCAAATTATAAAACACTTAAAAATAGCATCCCATCAGGATTCCTAAGAATTTTCACTATATGGTAACCCAAGCTCCATAAGGGGACTTTTTTTATTACGGATAGGATCTATCTGTGTTCTGAAAAAAAACTAGCCGACTTTTTTGTCTAAATCGGCCGTTACAGATTTGTAACCTTTATTTTTAAAATAGGTTGACAATCGTCCCCCTTCCAGTATAATAGTTACTATAAATGAAAAAAGAGGTTAACTATTTTGAAAAAAGCACATATTTACGCTATTCCTGCTATTGGGGCTGCTCTGATTGCAGTATTAACCCAAATCAGTATTCCAATTGGACCCGTACCATTTACTCTACAAAACTTTGCTATCGGACTCATTGCTACTGTTTTTAGACCAAGGGAAGCCGTTCTCTCTGTTGGTCTCTATCTCTTGCTGGGTGCTATCGGTATTCCTGTCTTTGCTAGTGGAGGAGCTGGTTTTCATGTTTTGGTAGGCCCAAGCGCTGGCTATCTTTGGTTTGACCTTGTCTATGCTGGACTTACGTCCTATCTTATCCATAAGAAAAGTGGCTATATTCGTATCTTTCTTGCAAATCTCTTGGGAGATTCCCTTGTTTTTGTTGGTGGTATTCTCAGCCTCCACTTCCTTGCTGGTATGCCTTTTGATAAAGCACTAGCTGTCGGTGTCATTCCCTTTATCATTCCTGATCTTGCAAAAATCCTTGCCATCAGTTTTATCAGCCGACCACTCCTTCAACGTTTAGAAAACATAAGTTACTTCTCCTGATAAAACTCTAAGCAGTTAAAACTTTCTAACTCATGACAGTAAAAAATATTCAACTTATAATAAAGTTAAACAATAAAAACTAGATGAATAAGAGCCGTGATATAACTCGAATACAGTTAAAATAAAAATCTTTTCGTATGGAAGTCTTTATTAAAACCTGTTATGGGATTGATGCACACCAGAAATCCATTATTTGTTATGTCTTAGGCCAAACACCTGATACCAATCAACCTAAGAAATAATGCAATGTCTTTGGTTTTAGAAACTTTGAAAACTTTAAAACTAGAATCCTCATTGCTTTGAACATCAAAAAGGAGAGAACCAAGTTGGTCCTCTCCAGGTTATAACTTTTCATCAACCCACTACAGTTGACAAAGAGCCATAAAAAAGAGATAAGACAGTAACCTCAGAATAGCTACTGTCTTATCTCTTTTTTTACTTAAAGCCCTTGATAGACTTGACAAATGGTAGAAAAGAGCCGCTTTATTTGTTTTTACGGCTTACAAAGTACAATCCACCAGTAATAACCATCAAAGCAAGTCCTGCAACTACTGTTGCGTTAGATGCTTTTTCACCAGTGTTAGGAAGTTGAGGTTTTTGTCCTGGTTTTCCTGGTTCTGGATCTTTTGGCTTGTTTGGTTCTGGATCCTGTGGTTTGTTTGGTTCTGGGTCTTTTGGCTTGTGGTGATTTACAATATTAGTGCCAATTACTTCAGAAGTATAGCCTTTAGGAACATATGCTTCTTTAATTGCATAAACAATCTCTTTACCACCGTCTTGATAACGATCAAGATCTGTAAACTCATATGTCCAACCACTTGCTGCTGAAGCTGTAGCTGTTTTACCAGTTTCTACACCATTTGCCAACAGCTTAACAACAATTGAGTCTGGACGAATGCCATCTTTGTTGTTAGCATCATCCCAAATCTTTTGACCTTTGACATTGATCTTAGCTGGTGTATGAGTGTTCGTAATAGTGTATTTACCATCTTTATCAGTCACTTCTGTAGTATAGTGTTCAACACTAACTTCTTTCAACTTATAAGTGATTTCTTTACCTTTTTCATACTTAGGAAGGTCTTTAAATTCAAACTTCCAATCAGTTTCTGCTGATACTTCCACTTCCGCAACTACTTGTTCTCCTTTAAGGACTTGAACTGTAATCTTAGTTGGACGTTTGCCGTCTTGGTCATTATTATCATTCCAAACTTTCGTTCCAGAAATATTAATTTTTTCTGGATCATGGCTATTAGTAATAGTAAAGTTGTCGATAAAAGATTTATAGCCTACAACAGATTCTTCTGTTACAGCATATTTGATTTCTTTACCGTCTTTATATTTTGCTAATTTTTCAAATTTAGCAGTCCAAGTTCCGTCTGCAGCAGCTTGGATTTCCCTAGAATCAACCTTGGTACCATCTGCTAGAAGGTTAACTGTAATTGAAGATGGACGTTTACCGTCTTGGTCATTATTATCATTCCAGTTTTTAGTAACTGTGACATCAACTGTTTCTGGAGTGTAGGTGTTTGTGATAATAAATCCTGATGTAGCGTCTCCTGTGACTTCAGAGGTATAACCTGTAACAGGTTCTTCTACTACTGTGTACTTGATAGAGGCACCACCTTTATCAGTATCAAGATTTGTGAAACTTCCAGCCCAATTGTTTGCTACATTGAGTACAAGTGTCTGATTAGTTTCTTGACCATCTGCAAGCAATTTAACTGTAATTGAAGATGGACGTTTACCATCTTGGTTGTCCTTATCATCCCATGCTTTCTTCACAGAAACTGAAGTTTTGGCTGGAGTGTAAACGTTCTTAAATACAAGATCTTTTGCTTCTTTTGAAGCAGTTGCTTTCAATTCAGTTGCACTTACTTTTTCAACTTTTACTTCAACTTCTTGAATAGTTGTGTCGTATGTGACTCCTGGTTCACTTCCAGCAACTTCTGAAATTGTATACTTGTGAGTGCCAACTTGGCTCTCATCATATGAAATTGATGAGAAGGTCACTGTTCCATCAGCTGCGTTTGTTGCTGTTTCAACAACAGTCCCATCTTCTTTCTTCAATTCAAAGCTGTATTTTCCAGCTTCAAGAGTTTTTCCTTCAAGAACTTTCTTAGCTCCAAGAGTTACGCTTGCTGCGCCTGCTGGAGTGTAAACGTTCTTAAATACAAGATCTTTTGCTTCTTTTGAAGCAGTTGCTTTCAATTCAGTTGCACTTACTTTTTCAACTTTTACTTCAACTTCTTGAACAGTTGTGTCGTATGTGACTCCTGGTTCACTTCCAGCAACTTCTGAAATTGTATACTTGTGAGTTCCCACTTGGCTCTCATCATATGAGATTGGTGCGAAGGTCACAGTTCCATCAGCAGCATTTGTTACTGTTTCGACAACACTACCGTCTGCTTTCTTCAATTCAAAGCTGTATTTCCCAGCTTCAAGAGTTTTTCCTTCAAGAACTTTCTTAGCTCCAAGAGTTACGCTTGCTGCGCCTGCTGGAGTATGTGTATTGGTTACATGAGTCTTATCTGCATCATAAGATACAACATAATTATTTTCACCAACAACAACTTCTGCGCCTTCTTTCAAAGGAAGTTCAGTGGAATCTTGAAGTTCACGAACAGAGTAAATTAGTTTGTTTCCATCAACATCATGCCCTGGAAGCTGATTTTTCCACTTGTAAGTATAAACACCATTTGCTTGAGTTACTTCCGGAGTGTAGTTCCCGGAAACACGTTTTGAATCTGCAACAGTTTGTCCTTCTTTATGGACATATAAAGCAAGTTTAACTTCTTTATAATCCGTCGCTTTCCCATTGGCCCATGTCTTTGTTGCTTCAAAGTCAACAGTTTCACGTTTGTTAGAAATATTTAGGGGAACACCCTTTCCATCTTTTATCTCTACTTCAAATTCTTGACTATTCGCTACATAACCCGCTTTAGGGGTCTTTTCTTTTACAATGTATTGACCATCTGAAAGAGCTGGAGAAAGTGCAACACCATTTTCATCAGTTGTTACAGTATAAGTTTCTGATGAATTATTTTTGTTTACAATTTCAAAGACAACACCATCTAATTTAACAGTCGCGTCTGCTTCGTCAAATTTAGTGATCTTAATCTTACCAGTTATATCAGCAGCTACAGTAGCACCAACGGACTTAACAGTTTTCACATTAAAAGTAGATTCCGTTTTAGTCCCATCAACATTTCCATATTTTTTCCAAATAAGCTGTGGCTCATTATCGATTAAGTACTGAGCTGAGTTACTAATCGTAGAAGTATCTGCTGGTGAGGTAGAATCATAGGTCAAGAAAAAGCTCTTTGTTCCCATATTGGTTGGCATGAGCAACTCAAATCCACGTTTCCCATTTGTAAAACGTAGCAAAGCCTTATTATCCGAATCCGCTTGATAAACATCTTCATCTGTTGTAATCTCATAACGTTTACCTGTACTTTTAACGGCAGAACTATTCGTATTCGTAGTTTCAAATTCAGCTTCATTCAATAAGAAGGTTCCTTCTATATAGGTAGCGAAGGCCCCCTTTGAGATGTCATCCGTGATTTTTACAACATGTCCAGTCATATCTTGCTTAGCACGGTTAATTTTCATCTGAAAATGTGCTCTCGCCTTACTTGGATCGTTGTAACCGTACTTACTGATCGTTTCCCCTATCACATCAACTTTATTATAAGTATTAACCTTATAGGTAATTACCTGTGTTTTACCATCAGGTAGGACGTAAGTAACTGTTTTCCCATCTTTTGAGAGTGACTCATTTGCTTTAGCAACAAAGTCTCCTCGAATATTCATCTTATCTTTTACCATGTCACTAAAAGTGAACACTAGTCGATGGTTAGCATTATCAGCTTGAACCGTTCCCATCTTGATGTTTGACGTTGAATCAATCAAATCCAGAGTATCTTCCACCAAATTCAAGTTATCTGGTGCCTTTACAACAAAGTAATCCCCTTCTTTGATTTCATTGACTGCTACATTCGGAAAACTAAACTTACCTGAATATTTCAGTCCCATAGAAGTATCGTTTGCACCATAAATACCCTCAGTTTCACTTCCAGTGGATGCGACACTGATTTTCAAGTTCTCTATTTTGACTTTATCTGTAACATCAGTTGCTGCATGCGCTTTTCCTGACGGAAAGATCAGCAACAAAAATAACAGTGGAAATATTAAAAAGCTGAGATATTTTTTTGTTTTATCCATAAAAATCCTTTCTATTTGATTAAATTAAGTGAGAAATATGTTACATCTATTCAGTAGGCAACACCCCTTTCAATTGCTAAATTTACCAGAAAAAGTCCCTATGGTAGTTGTGATAGTTACTTGCAATGATTAGTATTTTATGACTCAAAATAATGAGGTAATTTAATATGTAATAGAATCTTTAGTTTTATGGATAAAACTATTTAAAAAATGTTCCTTCCTATTATACTATAATTTTTAATATTAGTCCATTCATACCTTTTCAATAACTGAAGTTACACTTTGTCAATTAACGGCATATATTACATGACTAGTGACTCTCATCAAGTAGTTAACTTGAACTTGAATCTTATCTTTCTAATTGAATTTTACAATCTGTATAATTATAAAATTCACCCAATTGTCAAGTCAAGTGCAACAAAGTTGTTCCTCTGATCAAGTGAGTATCTTTCAAATGTCTGAGACAAAATAGTTCTCAGCCACAAAAAAGCTAGAGGCTCCCAATTGTGGAACTCTAGCTTTTTAATTTATGTGACTTTCCTTTCTCTCTAGTGTATCTCAAATTATGGTATTCCTTAGCCGTCCCAAAGAGCCGTTCAATTGTTTCTTTGCGTTTCTTATAGAGCTCTTTCATTTCTCTTTGGTGACGAATCTCCTCACAAAATTCAAGGGCATCTTTCCAGACATGTCTCGTTACTACTTTTTGAAAATTCTTGCTTTGGGTACAAACGGATAATAGGGGGCAGGAAACACATACTTTCGGATTACTCTTATACTCACGGTAGCCTTCTCGAGTGGTAGTGCGATAGCTTAACACTTGATTCTCTGGACAGATATAACAGTCATAACTTGCATCATAAACAAAATTACTAGGCCTTAAGTTCCCCCTTACTCCCTTTGGACGAGTATAAGGGAAAACAGGAACAATGTTTCGCTCTAATAAATAATGGGCAATAGCTGGGGTCTTGTAACCTGAATCCGCAATAATATAGTCTGGGGAGAATGTCTCTAACTTTGAAAATAGGGAAGGGAAGGCCTGACTATCATGAACATTTCCTGATTCAACCGTATAAGCCAAGGCCCAACCATGCTTATCGCAAGCAACTTGGGCAGAATAGGCAAATACTTCCTTGTGTTCGCCCTTATGGAACCAACCACACTCGGGATCCGTTGTTGAGATTTTCTTTTCCTTAGCCTCACTTTCTTTTGCGGGCTTTAAGGACTTTTTTTCGTGTTTTTTCCTATCTAAATCAATCTCAACTGCCAATTCTTCACTCATAAATTTAACTTGTTGGTCTACCATTTCCTTACGGTACTTGTGACTATTAGCTGCCGCTTTGATATGGGTACCATCCACAAATATTTCAGAAGGATCCATTAAGCCAGCATACAAAGCTTGGTTGAGAACTTGGGAAAAAATCTCAGAAATGAGTTCTTTATCTTGAAAACGACGGCTGTAATTCTTTCCATAGGTAGTAAAATGAGGAACCTTATCATCTAAAGTTAGTCCGAATTCAATTTCTCTCATAATTTAAGCATACAGGTTATAACTACTTATTTCTACTTTAGAATTTGTACCACCTCATCCACTATACACACCTTACTATCACGTTTCTGTTCGTAGAGCCACAGTTTAGCTATTCATTCCTCTCCACGCTACATAACGATAGTCAGGCTTGGAAGTCGCTATTGGGTTCATCGGTAAACGGTCGTCCCCACAGAATTTCTCCTCAGATGTATGACATGTCGCACGTCGTACCTAAAAAAGACATAGATAGCCCTTAGTATATGACTATTAGTCTTGTGCAATATAGAACCAAACCCTCTGCTTAAATTATTTATCTATCTTTTTTGGAGGGCAATACACTAATAGATGGTGATGATTATTCGTTTTTGAAGGCATCGACCATCACTTGAAACTCCTCGTTTGAGAGGGTGATTCCTTTCCCCATCTTAGTGTGGTCTGGACTCCAAGCACGAATGTCAAACTTTGCTGGTGCTCCATTAAAGCTGACACGATTGATTTCCTTGGTCCAACCTTTTTCATTCTCTGAGAGCGTAAGTAAGTGTTCTTCGATTTCAAATGTAAATTCTGCCATTGTATTCTCCTTTTAATTGTCTTCACTTGATTATTCGTAAAATCTTGTAGATTTTTTTTAAATTGTATATAATAATGGTAAAAAGAAGGGAGGCTCCGATGAAAGATTTATTTAAACACATTCAACAAAAGTTCCAAGGCTTTCTCAACGAACGAGAAGAACCAGATCATTCCAAAGCTGACTCCCTGACAAGTGCCATTAAAGAGGCGCTCCTGAAAAAAACTGCTGTCCACATTATTTTTTCCGATACGAGTTTTACAGGGGATATCATCAAATATGATACGGACCGCCAGCAAATTATCGTTAAAAATTTTGCAAAAAATGTGACCCGCATTATTCGAATCTCAGATATTCGGAAAGTGAGTTTTGTTCCCTCAACTGTCCAAACTGCCCAAAAAAATCGATTTAAGAAAGAGTGAGATGAGTTTTGTTCATCTCACTCTTTTCTATTAACGAATTTGTTCAAAATGAAGGTGAACAGCAATATGTTCTCCGTAACCACTTCTCTCTAAATCCCGTTGCAAACGGTAAGAGATATAGTGTTCAGCGATGGTAATGTAACCTGCACCAAGCAAGCGATGCTCAACCATTGATTGAATCATGCTGATCGTCGCACGCTCCACTTTTGCCTCTTCTAGATCCAAGACAACTTTCTTAGTTACCTGAGCTAGATTTTGACGTAAATCATCTGTCAAAACATAAACCGTTTGAGCAGCTTTGAGAATGGCTTGATAGATTTTATCTGGATCAAAGTCGGCAACTTGTCCATCACGTTTAATGACTTGCATAGGCTTCTCCTTTTAATTTGTATTTTCTTTAATGTCCGCTAACATTTTTGCTTCTTCTGTTGATAATTCGTAATGTTCCAACAAATCTGGTCTACGCTCATAAGTTTTTTTGAGACTTTCATAGAGACGCCATTGACGAATCTTCTCATGGTGCCCACTCATAAGCACCTCTGGAACCACCATGCCTCGATAATCATAAGGACGTGTGTACTGAGGATATTCGAGGAGTCCAGATGAAAAGCTATCATCTTGGTGACTGGTTTCCTTCCCAATTACTTCTGGTATCAAGCGAACCGTCGCATCAATCATGGTCATTGCTGCCAGTTCACCACCAGTCAAGACATAATCACCTAGGGAAATCTCATCTGTTACCAAGGTTTTGATCCGTTCATCATAGCCCTCGTAGTGACCACAGATAAAGATGAGTTCCTCTTCTTGTGCTAAATCTTCAGCATAGGCTTGATCGAACTGTTTCCCAGCAGGATCCAAAAGGATCACGCGCGGATTTTTCTTTTGAATAGCATCAAAGGCATCAAAGATTGGTTGCGCTCGCAGGAGCATGCCTTGACCACCACCGTAGGGTTCGTCATCGACATGACGAGCCTTTTCAGCATATTCACGAAAATTATGATACTGGATATCTAAAAGTCCCTTTTCACGGGCCTTTCCAACGATAGAATGTTCTAGCGGAGAGAACATCTCTGGAAAGAGGGTTAAAATATCAATCTTCATCGTCTAACCCTTCTAAGAGTTCTACATCCACGCGCTTATTAGGAATATCAACATTGAGCACGACCGGTGGGATATATGGTAAAAGCAGATCACGTTTTCCCTTACGCTTAACTACCCAAACATCATTGGCCCCTGGTTGAAGAATTTCCTTAATGGTTCCAATCAAGTTCTCTCCCTCGTAAACTTCCAAACCGATAATCTCGTGATAGTAAAATTCACCCTCATCCAGGTCATTAAGGTTTTCTTCCGCAACCTTGAGACTGTAGCCCTTGTATTTTTCGATATCATTGATGTGATACATATCCTTAAATTTGATGATATCAAAGTTTTTATGTTTACGGTGACTTGCTATGACCACTGTTCGCACAAATTGATCCTTCTCATCAAATAAGGCCAGTTCTGCACCTTTTTTAAAGCGTTCTTCCGAAAAATCCGTCACTGATAAGACTCTCATCTCACCTTGCAAACCTTGTGTATTGACGATTTTTCCAACGTTAAAGTAGTTCATTTGATCTCCTGTAATTTCCTTATCTCCATTTTCTTCTTACAATTTTTTAATAATATCTACAATTTTCTCTGATTCAGACCACTGTAAATAATGGTGATTCCCTCCTAAAATGAGTTTAGTACTGGAAGTCCAATATTCTGATTCTCTGTACTCTTTTTTTCTATAAGCCTGACAAAAAATAAATACAGGGATACGATCTGCTATTGACATATCCTCAAAATCTTCCTTGGTGATCTCAACAGATACCTGAAACTCTGGATCTTGATTTTCCAACTCTGAGCCTTTTTCTTGCATTATTTCCCAGATTTCTTTGTTAGTTTCAGGGCTAAATGTGGCTTGAATTAAGTTCTTAAAATAAAGTTCAGGGCCGAATTCTTCAATCAGTCTCATCTGCTCTTCCATTTCTGGATAAGGATTTTCTGAAAAATCAGCAAACATGACGTTTTTAGTTGTTGGTTCAATCGCTACTAAGGCCTGACACTTAATTGGTTTTTTGAGTAATTTGCAAGCTACAATTCCACTCAAACTATGTACACAAAGTATATATTCAGAAATCCCTAATTCTTCAAGTACTTCATAAACCGCATCTGTAAGATTATCTAGATTTTTTCCAGCTTGGTCATAAATCAGACTCCTACCTGTGTTTGGAAAATCAATTGTCAAATAACCAATTGTGGGAGGAAGTTTTTCAAGTATAAGTGAAAAATTTTCATAACTAGGTAGCAAACCTGCGCCACTTAAACAAACTAGCACTTTCTTTTGCTTTTGATAAGTAACAGAAAGACTACCAATTTCTGTAGATACTTCAAACCTCTTCATAAAGAAACCACTCATTCTATACAATGATTTATTATATACCCTTACCCTTTATTTTATCACGTTCCAGGGATTTTCACAAGTTGGAGAAAAGAGCAACTATGGATGGTTTCTTGCTAAAAAGCCTTCCAAATCTCGTTCATGCTGATACTTGATGGCTGCCTTCTTGTCTTTTTCAAAAATGGTCTTCGTTAGGTCGATATGGTTGATAGCTGCGATTGCCACTGTGTAGTGAATGATATCTGCCAACTCCTTTGCCAATTCCTCGTTCGAGTCTTGAACCCCCTCTTTTCGACCTGAACGTCCATTTAAAACTTCAGCTACTTCCCCAACTTCTTCTACCAACTTGATAAAAAGTCCTTCTTCTGTTCTAGATTGTTGGTAATGATCAAGTAAGTATTCCTCTAGTTGTCTAACTGTTAAATCTCTCATTCCTTCTCCTTGCAAAAAAAGCGAGACCTTGTCCCGCTTTTCTTATTTTTCGTCAATAACGATTCTTACTTTTTTGTCTTCAGTTGGGACAGAGTAGACAATCGTTCTTATCGCAGAGATAGTGCGACCCTTACGACCAATCACACGACCCACATCGCTTTGGTCAAGATCCAAATGATACTCCAAAAATTCTGGTGTATCTTCAATCTTGATAGTTAAGGCATCTGGTTGTGAAATCAAAGGTTTCACAATTGCAATAATGAGATTTTCAATCGTATCCATCTGTCAACCTACTTTAGAATTATTTAGAGAATTTAGAATCGTGGAATTTCTTCAATACGCCTTCTTTTGAAAGGATGTTGCGTACTGTATCTGAAGGTTGAGCTCCATCAGCCAACCATGCAAGAACGCGGTCTTCTTTCAAAGTTACTTGGTTTTCAGCAACAAGTGGGTTGTAAGTTCCAACTGTTTCGATGAAACGTCCATCACGTGGTGAACGTGAATCTGCTACGTTAATACGGTAGAAAGGTTTTTTCTTAGAACCCATACGAGTCAAACGGATTTTAACTGCCATTTTTAATATCTCTTTTCTTTTATTTTTTAGTTCGGTGAAATAGCTGAGCTATTTAGCACATGTTCTATTATAGCAGATTTCTAAGAGGTGTCAAGAAAAAAACTTGACAGACTTTAAAATTTTTAATGTTTTTAGAAATTTGTTAGGCTAATAGGGATAAATTAGAAAGAGAAAATTTATGAATACTAGTCTAGAGAACATTTACAAAGACCATCAGGTTAAGCCTTATATCTCTCCTGATCGTGATATAGAGGCTTGGCTACTAAATCCCAAGCCTGTTCCCAAGCGAAATATGGAATTACTGGAAGACAATCTTCTGGCAGGAGATATTATCCTCCTCTGGCGAATTCAGTTTGGTACCTTTACCACAGAAACTTGGTTTCCAAAATACTTTGAGTATACTTATGGCATTGATGCCCCAAAACATTTAGAAACGCTTGTTGAAAAAGGCTATGCTCTTGTTGAAACTGCTTTTGATTCGCTGGATCATCTAAATAGCACCATGAAAAAGAATATCCTGAAGAAGAAGGGGGTTACTGGACTTTCCAAAATGAAGGCTGCCGACTTGGATCAAGCCCTTCATGACCATTTTTCAGAAGAGGAATTAGCTAGTCACTTTTCAATTCGCGGTTATAAACTAACTCCAAAAGGTGAACAAGCTCTCAAAGACCATCAAGCAATCATTGACCGCCATCCAAATAAGAATCTTTAATCAACCAAGTCAGGTTGATTTTTTTATAAATCATTTAAAACGCTTATAAAACATTACAATTGTTGACAACCACTTACAGAAGAGGTATATTAGTATTAAAAGGGGGATTTCCTATGTACCAAGAACAACGATTAGAAGAAATCATAAAACTTTTAGAAGAGAGAGGAAGTCTATCAGCAAAAGAAATGGTTGACCATTTTCATGTTTCCAAAGATACCATCCGTAGAGATTTTGCTATTCTCGCAAAGGAAAAGCGAGCGCAACGAACTCACGGAGGTTTGTTGCCAATCCAAAAGCAAAGGATTCTTGGTTATAAAGGTCGAGCAGAACAGTCTTCCAAAGAAAAAGAGAAAATTGCTCATTTAGCTACCCAACTCATTTCTGATTCACAATTAATTTTCTATGATGTTTCAACAACTGTACTTGAGTTAGCAAAAATAACAGATAAAAAAGTTACTATTTTTAGCCATTCATTGGATAATGCACTTGTCTTAGGAGAAAATGAAAATGTCGATTTTCACATTATCGGTGGACGATTTCATAAAAAGAATCGTTTCTATTACTCATTAGAAGAATCCGAATCTTTGAATAGAATTAAATTTGACTTAGCATTTTTTGGTGCAGCTAGTCTTTCAGACGGACAAGTTAGTTTTGAAGATCAAGAAGATGTTCTAATGAAAAAAAGAGCATTTAAAACCAGTAAAATTCGCGTCTTGTTAGCTGAAACCAGCAAGATAAACAAACATTCTCATTATATTCTTTCCGAACTTACTGATTTTGATTATTGGATTACAGACAAAGAACCCGACATAGAAATTCAACAATCTTTAGATGGTAAAACAACTATTCTATTTTAAAAAGGAGAAACATATGTCAGTAATAAAATTAATCATGAGTGATATCGATGGTACCATTTTAGACCAAAATCACCAATTAGACTCTCATTTACTAGAGCTTATGCCACTTTTGAAACAAAGTGAAATTCCTTTTGTTTTAGCTTCTGCTAGATCTCCTCTCGGTATAGCGCCAATTTCGAAAGAACTGGGGATTACAAGTTTTCCAATGGCAAGTTATAATGGTGCTCTCATTAGTATAGGAGATAAAATTCTGAGTCAGCATACTATTAATAAAAAGGAATTACTCTTACTACATGATTTTTTAACAAAAGAATTTCCGACAGTTTCAATTAATGTTTATTCTGGAAAATATTGGTACGTAAATACTTTAGATAAATGGGTAGAAATTGAAGCACAGATTACTGGAGAGAGCCCCAAAGTTACTTCACTAGCAGATTTTCTTCAGGAAGAAAAGAATCTTATTCATAAACTTTTACTAATAGATAACGCAGCTACTATCCAGAAACTTAAAGAGACATTAGCAACCATGGATTTCCCTCAAACTGACTTTTACCTCTCGAAGGATAACTATCTTGAAGTCACACATAATCAAGTCTCAAAAAAACAAGCTCTGTTAGAATTAGCCAACTATTATCAACTATCACTCACTGAAATTATGAGTATTGGAGATAATTATAACGACATTCCAATGATTGAGACCGCTGGACTTGGTGTTGCAATGGGAAATGCTCCTACAGATGTTAAAGTATGTGCAAATAAAGTAACAGATTCTAATGATCAAAATGGTGTAAGCAAGGCTATAAAATTGTATGTACTATCGGAATGATCACAATTGAATATTTGAAATCCACTTTCAATTAGGGTACAATGGTAGAAATGATTTTTGAAAGGATTACCATGAAAAAAATAGCAACACTTCTATTAATCTCAACTTTTGCCCTTGCTGGATGTAGCAGTATCCAACGTAGTCTCCGAGGGGATGACTATGTAGATTCTAGCTTGGCTGCTGAAGAAAGTTCCAAAGCAGCTGCCCAATCTGCCAAGGATCTCAAAGACGCCTTGACAAATGAGAATGCTAACTTCCCACAACTCTCTAAGGAAGTTGCTGAAGACGAAGCTGAAGTCATTCTCCACACCAGTCAAGGAGATATCCGCATCAAACTCTTTCCAAAGCTAGCTCCACTTGCGGTTGAAAATTTCCTAACTCACGCAAAAGAAGGCTACTATAATGGTGTTACCTTCCACCGAGTGATCGATGGCTTCATGGTCCAGACTGGTGATCCAAAAGGGGATGGTACTGGTGGTGAATCCATCTGGCATGATAAGGACAAGACTAAAGACCAGGGAACTGGTTTCAAGAGCGAAATTTCTCCGTATCTCTATAACATTCGTGGTTCTCTCTCTATGGCCAATACTGGTCAACCAAATTCAAATGGTAGCCAGTTCTTCATCAACCAAAATACGACGGATATTTCTGCCAAACTCCCTACGAATAGCTATCCAAAGAAAATTATCGAAGCCTACAAAAAAGGTGGAAATCCTAGTCTAGACGGTAAGCACCCTGTCTTTGGTCAAGTCATCGACGGTATGGATGTTGTTGACAAGATTGCCAAGGCTGAAAAAGACGAAAAAGACAAACCAACTACTGCTATTACTATTGACAGCATTGAAATTGTTAAGGACTGCGATTTCAGTAAAAAATAGGATGACCCTAAAATAAGGAGATGTGAAAATGATTTTATTCTGGGGTTCGAAAGGTTACCAAAAGGTCTTAGGACATACTCAAACCACTATCGAGTGTGGTCACTGTAACAACACCGACACTTGGGAAATTTCAGAAACTGGACGTAAGTTTACCCTTTACTGGATTCCACTCTTTCCTTACGGAAAAACTTATTTCGTTTCTTGCCCGATTTGTCACTACGGCAAAGAAATCCAAAAATCTGAAATTGAGACCTATTTGAATTACTAGCCAAAAAGCCAAGTCACCCAGACTTGGCTTTTTTATGACAACTTATGTCAGCTGATTGAAGTCCCAGATTTGGTCCATCCAGCCTTCATAGAAGTCTGGTTCGTGACAAACCATAAGGATAGAACCCTTGTATTCTTTCAGAGCTCGTTTGAGTTCGTCCTTGGCATCTACATCCAAGTGGTTGGTAGGCTCGTCTAGTACAAGGACATTGTTCTCACGATTCATCAAGAGACAGAAGCGCACCTTGGCTTGTTCCCCACCTGACAAGACTTGAATCTGGCTTTCGATATGCTTCGTTGTCAAACCACAGCGGGCAAGAGCTGCACGAACTTCTGCTTGATTGAGCGCTGGGAAGGCATTCCATACCGCTTCTAGTGGTGTTTGGCGATTGCCTCCTTCCACTTCTTGTTCAAAGTAGCCAAGTTCTAGGTAATCACCACGTTCAACTTCCCCAGCAATTGGTGGGATAATTCCTAAAAGACTCTTCAAGAGGGTTGTTTTCCCGATACCATTGGCACCGATGATGGCAACCTTTTGATTGCGTTCAAAGGTAAGATTTAATGGTTTTGTAAGTGGGCGGTCGTAACCAATCTGCAAGTCCTTGGCTTGGAAGATAAAGCGTCCAGGTGTACGAGCTGGTTTAAAATCAAAGGACGGTTTTGGTTTCTCACTTTGAAGCTCGATAATATCCATCTTATCCAATTTCTTCTGGCGGGACATGGCCATGTTTCGAGTTGCGACACGCGCCTTGTTTCGAGCCACAAAATCCTTGAGGTCTGCAATTTCTTTTTGCTGACGTTCGTAGGCTGCTTCCAATTGCGATTTCTTCATGGCATAGACTTCTTGGAACTGGTAGTAATCTCCAGAGTAGCGTGTCAACTGTTGATTTTCAACGTGATAGACGATATTGATAACGTCGTTGAGGAATGGAATATCGTGAGAAATGAGGACAAAGGCATTCTCATAGTTTTGAAGATAACGCTTGAGCCAGTCGATATGCTCAGCATCCAAATAGTTAGTTGGCTCGTCAAGCAACAAGATATCTGGTTTTTCAAGAAGGAGTTTGGCCAAAAGTACCTTGGTTCTTTGCCCTCCTGACAAGGCTGTTACGTCTGTATCCATACCAAAGTCCATGACACCAAGAGCACGCGCTACTTCATCAATCTTAGCATCCAAGGTATAGAAGTCACGACTTTCCAAACGGTCTTGGAGTTCTCCAACTTCTTCCATCAATGCATCAATATCAGCGCCCTCTTCTGCCATTTCCATGTAGAGTTCATTGATTCGTGCTTCGGCTTTGAATAATTCGTCAAAGGCTGTTCGGAGAACATCACGCACAGTTTGGCCTTCTTTAAGCACCGCATGCTGATCTAGGTAGCCAGCTGTCACATATTTAGACCATTCCACCTTACCTTCATCAGGTAACATTTTACCAGTCACGATGCTCATAAAGGTTGATTTTCCTTCACCATTGGCACCAACTAAGCCGATATGTTCACCTTTAAGGAGGCGGAAAGATACATCTTCAAAAATCGCACGGTCACCAAAACCGTGACTCAAATTTTTAACTTCTAAGATACTCATTTTAATTCCTTATCTTGTTTTTATGTAGTAGTTTATAGAGGATCCAAGCTAGGTAGCCACCCAAGGTATTGGTCCACAAATCATCAATCTCAAAGACCCGATTAAAATCAAAGAAAAAGTCTAAAGCTAGCTGTGTGCATTCGATTCCCAAGCTCAATAAAAAGCTAAACAAAATCACTTTCTTCGTTTTTCTTAATCTAGGATTGAGATAGAGAAGCTGGAAAATCAATGGAAAAAGCAAGAGGATATTTAAGGCATTCTGCAAAAAAATCCAAAACAGCTGTAAAAGGCTGGTTACTTCTCCAAGTTTCCAAAAGGAGTTAAAAGGCGTCAAAAGAAAAACCAGGCGTCCAAGATGTTGAATACCTGGAGTTTCCACTCCTGTAGGAAGTTGAGGTTGGGGAGTAAAGCAAAAACAGACGATACTAAGACTGTATAAAATCACTCCAAAGCTTAGTAATGTTTTTCGATTCATCTTATGGATTTACTTCAGCTACTGCTTTTTGACGATCACGCTTCATGGTATTTGAACGCAACTGTCCACAAGCCGCATCGATATCTGTACCATGTTCCTGGCGAACGACACAGTTGACACCTTTTTTCTTGAGTGTATCATAGAAGGCCATGACACGCTCTTTAGGGCTTCGGCGATACTGATCATGCTCACTAACTGGGTTGTAAGGGATCAAATTGACATAAGACAATTTCTTAATGTTCTTAAGCAATTCTGCCAACTCAAGTGCCTGTTCTACTCCGTCATTGACTTCATTTAGCATGATATACTCAAAAGTTACACGGCGGTTGGTTGTTTCGATGTAATACTCGATAGCTGCAAAGAGCTTTTCAATCGGAAAGGCACGGTTAATCTTCATGATGCTTGAACGCAGTTCATTGTTTGGAGCATGAAGAGAAACAGCAAGGTTAACCTGTACTCCTTCATTAGCAAATTCACGGATTTTGTGAGCCAAGCCAGAAGTTGAAACAGTGATATGACGAGCACCGATAGCCATTCCCTTATCGTCGTTGATAGTACGGATAAAGTTCAAGACGTTATTGTAGTTATCAAATGGCTCTCCGATACCCATTACAACGATATGGCTTACACGTTCATCTTGTCCACGTTCGTCGAAATATTTTTGGACTAACATAATCTGCGCAACAATTTCTCCATTATTGAGGTCACGTTGCTTCTTGATCAAGCCTGATGCACAGAAGGTACAACCAATATTGCAGCCTACCTGAGTGGTTACACAAACTGACAAACCGTAGTGCTGGCGCATCAGTACAGTCTCAATCAACATACCATCAGGCAACTCAAAGAGGTACTTCACAGTACCATCGGCTGACTCTTGCACAATGCGTTGTTTCAAAGGATTTACCACAAATTGATCATTGAGTTTGGCAATCAAATCCTTAGACAAGTTGGTCATTTCTTCAAATGATTGAACACGTTTACGGTAAAGCCATTCCCAGATTTGATCAGCACGGAATTTCTTTTCTCCCTTCTCCAAGACCCACTCTTGCATTCCTTGACGTGTTAAACTATAAATAGATGGTTTCATCTTTTCTCCTTATTTTCTAGTCCTTCTTACGGATAACGAAATGACGTTGCCCCTTATCTTCTTTCTGAGATTTCTGTTCTTTTGAACGGCGTCTATTTCTCTTATCTGTATGATTTTTTTTCTTACTTTGAGAAGTCTTTTTCCCTTTGCGAGAGTCCTTTTCTTCCTCTTTTTTACGCATTTTTTGGTCAAATGGTGCTCGTTTAGGAGCTTCATTTTCTAGAACAAAATAGGCACAACCATAGCTACAATACTCAAGTAGGTAGTCTTGCAAGCGACTAATTTTTTCTAAAGACTCTTCAGCTCGTTCATTCTTATAAAATCCCCGTAAGCGTAACTGCTCATTACTCCAGTCTCCTACGATATAGTCGAACTTGGTCAAAACTTCTGAAAAACGTTGAGTAAAAGCTGTTGCATCAAAAGCATCCTTGCTATTTTCAACTAGAGTAAAAACAAAATCTTCAGCTTCCACTCTGTTTCCAGTCAGTTGAAATTCGGGACCAGGGAATTTATTGTAATTATATAATTCGGGTGCAATTTCTTTACGCATAATCTTCCTTTTTCAACGATTACTTAATACTCTATTCTACCATATTTTCGCCACATTTTCACCTTTAGTATTAAAATGAAAAAAATCTGACGATTTTAGCATTGATTAGCTGAAGGTTACTCCATTTTTAAAACAAGAAAAAACTGGGAATTCCCAGTTTTTTAATGATTACATATAAAGGAACTTGAAGAGCATTACTGCTGTAATACCAGCTGCAATCGGTGCAACTACTGGTACCCAAGCATACCACCATTTTGAATCACCCTTGTGTTGACCAAGGATTGATTTTGGAAGGAAGGCATGAAGGAGACGTGGTCCAAAGTCACGAGCTGGGTTCAAACCAGGTCCTGTAGGTCCACCAAGAGAGGCAACCAATGCCATAACCAAGAAACCTAGTCCTAAGTGAGCTACAGAAAGGCCTGCAGCTGTATGTGGTGCCACTTGTGCTTTAACAGCGATTTGTGATAAGTCAAGTGTTTGGCCAGATTGGCTAGCCATCTGTTTCATGTATTGGAGCACTTCAGCACCAAAAAAGTTCTTTGTCATACCAAGTGCTGCAAAGAAGAGAACGAATGAACCAACAAACTCGTTGATAAAACCGTTAACTGTTGCTGCAAAGCGTGATTCTTTTGTACCTTGGTCAATACTTGAAATTGTTGAGAATGTTCCCAAGATATTGTTTGCTTTTTCAGTTTGCAAGTAGTATGGACGGTGAGTTGCAACAACCAAGGCTTGTCCGAAGATTGCTCCCAAGACTTGTGCAACGATGTATGGTACTACTTGTGCCCAAGGGAAAAGTCCGCTAACTGCTAGACCAAGAGTGAAGGCTGGGTTGATGTGGTTACCAGAAACATTACCAAACATCAAGGCAGGGATCATAACCCCCATACCGTAACCAACAGCGATAACGAGCCAGCCACTTTGGTGACCTTTCGTACCTTTAAGTTCAACGTTGGCAACTGCACCATTTCCCAAGATGATCAAGATGGCTGTTCCCAAAAATTCAGTGGCATATTTGACTGCCCATGTGAAATCCATTGATAGATTCTCCTTAATATTTTTTAGACAATCCCTATTCTATCAATTTTTAAGCCTTTTAGCAACAGATTTTCTAAAAGAATACTGCGGGAAAACGCTTTTATTTTGGTTCTTAAAAAAAGACCTAACAAACCTAGTTTGTTAAGTCAAAATTTTGATTATTCTTGACGCTGACCAAAGTCCTTAATCATCTGATCCATTTCCTCACGACTTTGTGTCGTTAGCATATAGAGAAAGTCTCCTTGCAATTCAGCAAAGGCTGCAGGCATGATTTTCTTAACCTTAAATTGCTGACCGTATTTGGCGAGCAAGTCTTCTTCTGAATAAACATAGTTGGCATTGGCGCGACGAGATGTTGCCAAGCAGTACAGGGGCTCGAATTGTGAAGCAGGGAATGGCTCACCCGCAACGATCGCTGCATAGCCCTTGTACAAATCAAAAGAATGGGCATAGTTATAAACATCAATGGTGAAGCCACCCGCTGGACGGTTGTTATACTCAATGGCAATATAATCATCACCCTCACGGAAGAACTCGATATGGAAGAATCGTTCTTTCATACCAAATTCCTTGACAATAGCCTCACCATATTTACGAAGTTTTGGATCCATCTCTTTGAGAACGTAATAAGAATTGTCCATCTTATAAATCATGAGATCAAGCGGTGTGTGGGCATAGTCAAAGGTCGTAGAAAAGACGATATTTCCATTTCTATCTACCAAACCATCGAAGGTACAGATTTCACTAGAGGTGACAAATTTTTCAAAGAAATAAACGGTTGAATGGTCCCATTCTGCCTTGAAATGATTGATATCCTCTTCTGTTTCAAGCTTGAAGGTTGCTGCCGCTCCCACTCCATTGTCAGGTTTGGCAATCATAGGAAGGCCGATTTCTTTCACGGCTTTGTCAACATCTGCTTCTGTTTCAATGACAGCACCTGGAACCACTGGAACTCCAGCTTTCTTGAAGAATTTCTTCATTTCAGACTTGAACTTAGTCTTCTTAAGGTCTTCTGGCTTGGCACCAAAAACATTGAACTGTTCACGAAGAGCAGCATCCAACTCTAGCCAGTGTTCATTGTGAGATTCGATACGGTCAATTGGACCATGCTTATAAAAGAGAAAGGCAACTGCACGTTTAACTTCATCAATATTTTCAAGATTATCAACACGGAAATACTCAGTCAAGCTATTGCGCAGTGGCTCATCTAGTTGTTCATAGGGTTCTTGCCCAATCCCTAGAACGGTGATTCCTTTATTGGCTAGCTCAATACTAAACTGTTGGAAATTTTGTGGGTAATAGGGTGAAATTACAAGATAATTCATAAGCGACTCCTTTTATAGACTCATGTGACCGAGGAAGTATGGCATTTGTTTGCGCCACCATCCCCAGTCATGGGCAACATCGTGCCCCCATTCTGCAAACCAGGCAGGAATTTGTTTTTGGTCAAAGGCTTCTTTTAACTTGTAGTAAGAAGGCAGGCCATCATGCTCCCAAGCACCTAAGCCAGTACAAATCACAATCTCAGCCTGACGGTAACGGTCAATAAACCAACCATCATTTTGATTCCAGATATAGTCTACTGGTGAATTCTGATAGATAGCATCATCGTTGTAGTAGTCACCTACAAAGAAACGCGCATCATAGACACCACTGAGGGCGATTACCTTGGTAAAGACATCTGGATGCTGAAGGAAAAAGTTAAGTGCATGATAGGCTCCCATAGAGCAGCCTGTCGTCATCATGCCGTCGAACCAGCCTGTCTTGTGCTTGATAAAAGGAATGGCTTCTTCAATAACGTATCGCTCATAAGCACGGTGCATTTCAGCTTGGTCATGACCATTTTTCCATGTTGCTAGCCAACTTTCACTATCGACACTTGAAAGGGTAAAGAATTGCACTCGACCTTCCTCGATAAAGGATGCACATGCATCAATCATGCCAAAATCATAGTATTCATTGTGGCTACCACCTGAGGAAGCAAAGACAACCACTGGGATACCTGCGTGTCCGTAACGATTAACATACATTTCACGGTTAAGATGACCACTCCAGTGGCTAAGATGTTCAATATTCATATCCTGTCTCCTTTATACTAATTACCAATTTTCTGCAAAAAAGCGTAGGCAAGCTGGAAGATTTTCTGACCATGGCACTTCATGGTGAATGGCTCCAGCCTGAACCTTGAGTGAAAGATTCTCCAACTGCACTCCTCCCGCTATCAAATCATGATAATAGCGAAGGGAAGAATCGATATAGGCCTGCTTAATATTGCCAGCCATGAGAGTCTTATCTGTGTCATCTGCTTCTTCCGTACCAACATAGATAAAGACACGCTGGTCAGGCAATAGTTTTTTTCGCTCGATATAGCGATCAAAGGCTTCTTGGTGAAGCCAGTTAGCTGATGAAAAAACTCCCAAACATCCAATCTGATCCTGATACTCCAAGCCAATAAACTGGGTAATATTGCCACCTAGAGAAGATCCAACCATAGCAGTGTGCTTGCGATCAGACTTTGTCCGATAGTTTTCGTCGATAAAGGGTTTGACCACTTCCATGACAAACTCAGCGTACTCGACTCCCTTACCACCAAATTGTTGGCCAGGAATATTGGACTCTTGGAATTTCCATGCCGCATACTCATTCATCCGTCCAAGTCCATCATTATCAATAGCCACAACAATCATACGACTGATATCTGGATTTCGCTTGATGGCAGGAATAATCTTCCAAGAATGTCCAACGTAAGATTCCTTACTATAAAAGATGTTTTGTCCATCGTGAAAATACACAACTGGGTAGCTTCTATCCGTGTCTTTATCATAGTTTTTGGGGAGGAGAACACGTACCCGGCGCTCCTTACCTGTGTAAGGAACCACTAATTTATGCTCTCGCATTTTTAGATAAAAATAAGATTGATTCATTGTCAGAAAACTCTCTATATTCAAAATTTTATCTTATTATAGCACAAAAATAGAAAAAAAGTCAGTTTCCGTCTAAATTTAGAACAAAAAACTAACTTTTTCTACTTATTTTCTCTATTCTTCTGGTTTTTCTAATTAGAGGAGATCGTCAATTAGCTCATCAACTGCATCCTTCTCAGCTTGAGGCGTAATTTCAGTAATCATGATTCCTGCTACTGCACGTTCAACCAGACCTTCGACATCCATACGTGTTTCATACTGCTCTGCATTCTTAATCTTTGGATTTGTCTTCGGACGATCGGGTGCAAAAATCGTACAACAATCTTCAAAGGGCTGGATAGAAATTTCAAAGGTATCAATTTCTTGCGCAATGTCAATGATTTCTAGCTTATCCATAGTCACAACTGGACGGATAATTGGTGTATTAGTCACCGCATTGATAGCCTGCATACTCTCCAGGGTTTGGCTTGCCACCTGACCAAGACTTTCACCATTGATGATGACCAAACCATTTCTCACTTCACGGATACGGTCCGTAATGCGCATCATAAAGCGGCGAGTCAGAGTCATGAGATAAGCTTCTGGAGCCTTAGCCTTAATCTCTTCTTGAATCTCCGTGAAAGGTACTTCGATAAACTGGATATTGCCACCAAATTTAGTCAATTTACGGGTCAAATCTTGGGCTTTTTTGAGGGCACCTGGACTGGTATATGGTGGACTAGCAAAGTGAACAGCTTCGATATCCACTCCACGTTTTAGAGCTAGATAACCAGCTACTGGTGAGTCAATCCCACCTGACAACATGAGCATGCCTTTCCCTGAAGTTCCAACCGGTAAACCACCAGCTCCTCGAATGGTTTCATAAGAAAGATAGGCCGCCTCTTCACGAATCTCCACCTGAAGATTGATGTCAGGATTTTTCATTTGTGCTTGTACATTGGGAATGGCTTCAAATACTGCACCACCAAGAGTTTGGTTCAACTCACGACTGTCTAACTCAAAGTTGTGGTCGCTTCGCTTGCTTGAGATTTTAAAGGTCATACCTTCCTTGTAGATGTCCTTCATAATCTCTTGGACAGCAGATTTCAGAACTTCTACAGATTTTTCAACCTTGTATACTGGCGAAAAGTTTTGAATCCCGAAAACTTGCTTGAGTGACTCGGCAACTGCTGTGTAGTCGGCACCATTTAGATAAGCATGGGCACGATCGCGGTCTGCTGTCACTTTGACTTGAGGATAAATGGACAAAACGTCTGAGATATTATTACGTAGTTTATTGATGAAACGCATCCGGTTTTTACCCTTGGTTGAAAGCTCTCCGTAGCGAATCATAATTTCTGAATACTGCATGAATGCTCCTATCTTACTTTTCTAGTTTGATTGTAAATTAATTTTAGTTTAGTCAAAAATTGCTCAACTTGACTCATGTCATTTTCTAGGTCTAGGCTGAGGCGTACTGCTGACTGGGCTTTATCCTTTTCAATCCCCATGGCAATCAGGGTCCCAGCAGGTTTCCCAGCCTTGGACGAGCAAGCTGATGTTGTAGAAATGAAAATATCATAGTCTTCAAAAGCATGAACGATGACTTCCCCACGAACTCCCTTAATTCCGAAGGTCAGAATATGAGGAGCAAAGTCTTCCTCACCTGAGAAAACAAAAATATCTGGATAATCAAGAAGAGCCTGACGGATGACTTCCTTCATCTGACTCGTTTTGTTAGAAAACAATTCCAATCTTTCCATAGCTAGACGCAGTGCCTTGGCTGTTGCTGCAATTCCTGCTACATTCTCAGTTGTTGAACGATAGTCACGCTCTTGGCCACCACCAGTTAAAAGCGGTGTAATTTTCTTGCCAGACTTGATATAGACAAATCCAACACCACGAACTCCGTGGAATTTATGACTAGAGAAGGTCGCAAAATCCACTCGGTCAGTCAAATACTTTTCTGTCGGAATCTTAGCTAAAGCTTGAACCGCATCAACATGGAAGGAAATCGTTGGTTTATCAGCTAATAGTTCTGAGATAGCTTCAATAGGCTGGATTGAGCCGATTTCATTGTTGACTGCCATAACAGAGACTAGCGTTGTATCAGGACGAAGTAGGTTTTCTAAAGCAGTTACATCTACAAATCCTTTTTCATTTACAGGTGCAAAATCCACTTCAAACCCTTGAGTCTTGAGCCAGAGAACCGACTCCTTGACTGCTGGGTGCTCAATAGCTGACACAATAATGTGTTTACCAAATTGCGCTTTTTCAAAAGCCACACCTTTGATAACCCAATTATCCCCTTCAGTCCCACCAGAGGTAAAGAAGATTTCTTCGCTTTTCTTGCCAATCAAATCTGCAATCTGCTGTCGAGAAGCTTCTAAAATTCTGCTAGATTGGTCTCCCAAACGATGGAGACTTGAAGGATTTCCTATAATCTTTGAAGCAACCTGCATATAAGTCTCTAACGCTTCAGGGTATGGCTTGGTCGTTGCCGAATTATCAAAGTAAATCATGGTTTCTCACGCTTTCTAAAATCACTCCTTCTATTGTATCACGAAACAGTTCAGGCGACAAGAAAGGCAATTCAGGTTCATTTAAGTTTTTTTTAAAGATTTTCGGTATAATGAATTTTAGTAAAGGAGAGATATTATGTCTAATTATCGTAGAACATCAAAACCTAAAACGGAACACATCAAAAAAGGATTTACTGTCTTTCAAAAAACGATTGCTACTATCGGTAGTATTCTGGGGCTAATTACTGCAAGCATCACCATCATGAATGCTATGAATAATAACAACAATAACAACAATAATAACTCTAAAAAAGAAACTACGACAACCCAGACAACTGTCATAAAAGAGATTCAAAAGGAATCCCCTCAAGAGAACACTACTCCCAACAAGGATAATACTTCTACAAAAGAAAACACACAAGAAGAAACAACAACTCAATCTAGTAGCAGTGAAGAAAGCAAGAAAGAAGATACTAGCAGTAAACAAGAACAACCGACTGCTCCTTCTTCTAGCACTCAAACAACAGATACAAAAACGTCTACTACTAATGGAGCTTCCTAAAAGAACTATCTAATACTCTTCAAAAATCTCTTCAAACCACGTCAGCTTCGTCTTGCCGTATATTTGTTACTGACTTCGTCAGTTCTATCCACAACCTCAAAACAGTGTTTTGAGCAACCTACGGCTCGCTTCCTAGTTTGCTCTTTGATTTTTATTGAGTATAACAGCCAGTGATTGAATCGCTGGTTTTTTTCATGGTTCATTATCAATCCCATAAAAAAGCGAACAAGACCAGATTCTGTTTATCAGAAAACTAGTTTTGTCCGCTTTTTATAATCGAGATTAGTCTCTTGATCCAATCTCTATGACTTGGATGCTATAACATCATTTTATTCGTCTTCTTTTTTCTTTCCCATTGCAAAGAGACCAAGTAATGCTCCTACAAGACCTACGGCTGCAAGGCCAGCATTTTCTTTAGTACCTGTCTCTGGGAGCTTGTATGGATGACTTGCAGGTGCTTGGTAGGTCTTATCTTGTGACATAGCAAGAGCTACAAGAGACTGCTCATCTGTGTATTCTGGAATTTCATGGATTGCTCCTTCTGCCCCATTAACACCAGCTGTGAATTCTGGACTTACTTCTTGAACAGTTGCTGCTTCACCATTCACTCCACCAGTAAACTCTGGGACTTCATGAACAGCTGCTTCGGCACCATTCACCCCACCAGTATATTCTGGAACTTCATGAACAGCTGCTTCTGCTCCATTGACACCACCTGTGAATTCTGGGACTTCTACTACTGGTGCTGGAATCTTGTCTGCTTCTGTTGTAGCTTCAGTATACTCTGGTACTTCATGGATAGCCGCTTCGACACCATTTACGCCACCTGTGAATTCTGGGACTTCTACTACTGGTGCTGCTTCATCACCTGCTGTGCCAATAGCTTCAGTGTACTCTGGAACTTCATGAACAGCTGCTTCGACACCATTTACGCCACCAGTAAATTCTGGGATTTCTACTACTGGTGCTGGTTCGTCACCCTTACTTGTAGTTGGAGCTGGTTTCTCTGGTTCTTCTGGAAGCTCTTGGTGGAAGGTCGTCATTTCGTAAAACTCAGGTTTGCCACCTTCCCAAACGAGTTTGACATCCAACAATGGCGCTTTTTCTCTCACTGCAAATGTTTGGAAGCTTGAGGTAATTGCTCCTAGATCTGTCCAAGCTCCGTCTCTATCTGCTTTCAAAGTGCGAGCAAGCACACGAGCTTTCACTCCTTGAGGAATACTTGAAACAAGTCGGATATGGTTAGCAGCTGTCGGTTCTGACAAGTGGTAAACAAGTTCTCCTTGTTCTTTCTCAGCCTTGTAGCTTGTTAAGACTTTACCATCAACAATATTAGTGTAAAGGTTGCCTTGGCTTTCACCGCTGTTTCCTTCTACAGTAGGGTCATTGATTGGTTTTACGAATTCGCCATCATTGATCACCAACTCAGTGAAGCCTACAAAACGAGCATCATAGTCTGCTGTAAATAGAACACGGAGATAGTTGGCTTTAACTGGGCTTGAAAGTTCACCCTCGATATAGCGATTTCCTGGCATCTTAGAATCATGTGTCCAGCCATCTGTCAAGGAATCATCACGTGTTTCATTAGCAAGGCCGTCACCAACTGTCACAACATCTGTCCAAGTCTTACCATCTTGACTGACTTGAATCTTACCATCACGGAGATAGTTTTGAGTGCCGTCTTGGATGTAAGCTCTAATCTTCTTGATGTCACGTTCGCTACCAAGTTTCAAGGTGATATGACCGTCTTTACGAGCATAGTCTGAAAACTCTACAAAGTTATTGTAAACACCATCGAATAATTGATCCAAGTTCTTGATCTTACGAACGTCATTTCGACCGTATGTTGGGTGGATTCCCATTGATGTAGAATCAAGTGTTGTTGGTTGAACTTCTTTTGTCTGAACGAGTAGTGATGTCGCTGTCACTGCTTGTTCTTGGTCAGTTTTATTAATCAAACGAACATAACGTACCAAGGACTTATCTGTCACTTGATCAGCTGGATACCATTCTTGAGCATTTGGAGAGTATTCCAAGTTGAGGGATGGATTTTCTGTACCAAGTGCTTGAATGCTTTCAGCTTGGTGCAGACGATCAAGTTTCATACCCAAGTAGCTATTAGCTGGAAGCTTAGTTCCGCTTGGAATTTGTAGGTCATAACGGCCTAGGCTGTCATAAACTGGAGTTGACTTCAAGCTTTCAACGTTTGTATCAGTCAATTCGCTATTGCCTGCACGTGTTTCAACTGAGAAGTCAGCGATACGCCACCATAGATTGATATTCTTGGTGTTGCGAACACGAACGTAGCGAGCTGAAATTGGAGTTTCGATTTCTTTTGTTTGTTCACCAGTCAAGCGATCCAATTCTTGCCATGAGCTACCATCTGCAGAATATTCAAGAACACCTTCTGCTAATTTATCTCCTGATCCTTGAACCAGACGAACCTTGGTCACAGGTTTAACTTCACCCAAGTCAAGTTGTACCCAACCATTGACTGGAGTTGTGTCTGTTCTATCAGCATTTGCAAGCATGGCTTCAGTATTATCACGTCCATCTGTAATCTGTCCAACTGTTGTGTTGTACTTGTACATAAGATTTGGACTGATAGTCACAGTAGCTGACTGTTTAGCACGAGTAACTTCTACAGGGCGGTTAACAGCAATTTCTCTTACCGCAAACCAAGTGTTTCCACGATCTGAAGTCGCAATCATGCGAACAGCTTTAGCGTTGATGTTGAGGTTTTCAAATTTAAGCAGAGGCTCATTACCAGTGTAGCTTGGTTCTGAAAGGGTTACCCACTCATCATTTTCATTGAGATACTCAACCTTAGCGTTGTTGAAGGTATCACGAGGATTTGCTTGAGTTCCCATTGCAAAGGTCAAGTTTTGAACTGAAACAGCCTTATTAAATTTCAAACCAATATAGTCACCAGTTTGGATGCTGTTTGGTGATTTGATAAGGGCATGTGTTCCTAAATCTCCGTCAGTTACTTCAGCAAGTCCACCTTCGACACCGGTACGGTTTGTGATAAAGGTACTAATGACTTGGTCAGGATGCAAGGCTTTTTGAACTTCTGTTGCAAGGATTTCACGAAGTCCAAGCAAGAATGGACGGATATGTTGAACACCCAACTCAGCTCTCTCATCATGGTCTACATAATGGAAGGTATGAGTTTGTGATTGTTCGTAGAGTTTCAAGCCCTTGTAATAGCTATCCCAAAGTTTTGCAGAATCATTCGTAGCAATAGCTTCTGTACCATCAAGAAGAGCACTCAAGGCGTCCATTTGGTCAATAGTATTATCCAACCAGTAGTGGATTTGAGCACGCATCTTTTCATCACCAGATGCTTTATAAAGTTGTGCTGCAGCTTTTAGTTTAGCAAATTCTGCACGCAAGCCTTCACGCTCTGCACCGACATCTTGACCTGCTTTTAGCTTAGCCATGAAGGCATCCAATTTCGGTGCAAGTTCAACAGACTCTTCCAACTTCACAACACGACCATCCATGTTTTGGTTGATCATATGTTTACCAAGCTCACGGAAGGCAACTGATGCTTCGCTATCTGTAAACTTACCAGTTTCAACAAAGTTGAAGGCGATGTCATTTACTTTCTTAGCTTCTTCTTCAGACTTCCATTGTTTCCATGCATACTGAGCTGCAGAGAAGAGGGCAATCTTAGAAGGCTCAGATTGTTGCATTGGGTTCAACATGATACCTGAGAGGAGACTTGGGTCTACATTTGGATGAAGGAATTTCTCACCGCCACCCAAGATCAAGTGCTGTTTAGAGTTATCTGTAACAGGCCAGTTTACCCATAGAGAAACTGGTCGGTAGGTCTTACCTCCTGCAGTCAGGTTATTCTTAAGGTTAGAGAGGAAGCTTTCAGACACTTCACCCCAAATCTTACCACCAGTAAGGGTCATTGATGCTGAACTTGGAAGATTTTCGTTGAGTGATTTCAACTCATCTTCACGTCCATTACCCCAATATTGACCTGGGACGAAAATCATTTCCTTACGAAGACCAACATAAGTTGCTTGTTTTTCAGTCAACCAATCTGTCATGTCCTTCATCAAGCGGTTGTAGCTATTGTAGCCACCAACTGGACTTGGAGCATCATCGGCTAGAATACCGAACTCACGGACACCGACATCCATCAATTGAGTGAATTTAGCCTTAATGGTTTCCAAATCTTGTTGGTAATCAGCATCGTTGCCAAAACGGATACGGTTGTTCATGAATGGGTGGATGGTCCAAACATAACGAGTCTTGTTTTGGTTTCCGACACGTGCCAATTCACGGATTTCAGCTAATTTTTCTTCTGGATAAAGTTCACGCCATTTCTTGTTGTGGTATGGATCGTCTTTTGGTGCAAAGAAGTATTGAGTCAACTTCAAGTCACCACCATAGCGCATCAATTCAGCACGATCAGCATTGCTCCAAGGGTTACCATAGTATCCTTCGATAAAGCCACGGTTCTTAATTTCAGCGAAGTCTTCAACTGTTACATTACGCAAGACTGGAGCTTCACTTTCATTAAGCATGTGTTTGAGAGTTGTCAAACCGTAGAAGACAGCATCTGTATCCTTACCGACGATAGAGATTGTATTGTTCTTGATAGACAAGGCATAGGCATCAATCTTATCAAAGAGTCCTTGAGAAATGCCAGACACTTCTTTTTCAGCCTGTGAATTTTGACCATGAACACCAAGGTAGATGTTGGTAGCACCTGCCACTGCTGTTTGACTGCTTGTGTAAGAGATTTGATGATCTTGTAGGACACTCTTCAAGCGGTTACGAGTATAGATATCTAATTGATCGCCCATGACAAGATTAACTTGTTTATGGAGTTTCGTAACACCTTCATCGTAAGTTACTTTTTGTGGTGTTGGGAAGACCTTGTACTCTTTCTTGAGATAATCTTGACTTTGGGCTGCTGCAGCAACTGCCTCGTCGCTTGTAGGTTTCGTAGCTACAAAGCTATCAGCAAGTTCAGTTGTCCCATCACCCATTTCCTCAACTTTAGGTTTTTCTGGAGTTTCAGGTTTTTCTGGTGTCACAGGTTTTTCTGGACTAACTGGTTCTTCTGCTTTGTTAGTAGAAACTGGTTTCAGAAGTTGAATTTCTGCAGCACTACCAAATCCTGCAGCACCTGCTAGAACTTTAAATTCTACCTTATCGGTTTCAATGGCATCAAAGTTAACTGTTTTCTCTTTAGCATTGTTTTCCCAAGTTCCTGAAGCAACTTTAACCATTTGACCATCTTTTTGAGCATAGATTTCGTAAGATGTCACGACTCCGTTACCACCACCTGGACGTGGAAGATAGGTCAAACCATTGACTGTTTCACTTGCTTTCAAGTTCATTGCAACTGTGAATGGGGCTTGATGTCCAGACCATTTTGAATGCCAGAAGGTATTTGGATCATTGTCAAAGGCTTTTTCTACTGGACCTTCTGCATTGGTACCTGGTAATTCCTGACTAGTTGCAGAAACTGTAAAATGATCATTTGGAATCAAACGTGGATTGACGAATGCTTCATTTGACAACTCAGCACTATGCAAGATTCCTTTGAAGCCACCGATTGTTTCAAGTGGAAGTACCAAGCTATTGTGAGCCAAACGTGGATTGGCTGGATTTGCAATCCGTTCAACCTTTTCACCGTCCACATAAACTTCTGTTACTTGTGGTTTGGTTACAACAGAAATTTGATAGCGTTTATTCTTTTCAAGTTTCTTGTTGAATTGGATATGGAATTGTTCAAAAGTATAGGCAAGATAACCATCCTTATCCGCAAGATAGAGTTGGTTGTTTCCACTTGTTGAGAAGGTTTGTTGGCCATCACCAGTCACAGTCACATCCAATTTCAAGACATGACTTGGTCCAGCATCACCAACTAGGCCTTCGATAGTGCTATCTTTTTCGAAGTTCAAACCTGCTTCAGTCTTCTGTACTTTCTTAGCAAGATAATCTTTGACAGTCTCAGGATTAATCTTGAACAAGTCTTCTTCAGCTACGGTCTTATCTGGATTAGATTGAGGTGCATAAACACTTGCTGGTTGAATACGGTCTGCATAGGTCTTTGCTGCACGGTCTGAACCCCAGGTGCGTTCTGCAGTAGACTGCATACTCTTGAAGAAACGTTTAAAGATATCGTAAGAAGTGAGTCCAGTTTCATGGAGATCAATATTATCATTCCAAACCGCATGACCACCACCAAGGATATTTGGATTAGAGGCTTCTAGGCGTGGGCCTCCCCCTGTTGAGAAGTCATTTGGTGTCCAGCGATTATATTGAGTTTCATAGTTTGCATAATCCCCATAACCACCTTGACTATTGCTTCCACTTGGAACACTATAGGTTGGAATATCTGTGATATTGATAATTTTAGCACCTTGAGCAATGGCAGCTGCTGGTCGTTGCCAACCAATACTCCAGATATCAACTTCTACATCTTTCCAATCAACAGGCGTAGTTCCTTGTTTGGCACTGAGTGAACCCCAAATACGAGGTGTTAGGCCTTTGCCTTTGATGTACTGGATCATATCATTGACATAGCGACGATAGCTTTCTGGACTTCCATAGTACTCATCTGTACCGATATGAACTGTAGATACGCCATGAAGCGGTGCGTCTTCACCATCGAGCAATTTATCATAGACTGATTTGACAAAAGCGAGCGTTTCTTCGTACTTGTTATCTAAGTCCAACATAGCTACACGTTCTACATTGTGTTTTCTCGCACTAAGTTGACCCTTGTACATCAAGTCTGGACGGACCTTAACAAATGAAAGGGCGTGACCTGGTGTGTCAATTTCAGGAACAAGGTTGATATGCAAAGCTTTTGCCAACTTGATGATTTCTTGCATTTCTTCCTTAGTGTAATACTCGTCAGATGTTAATTTTTCACCATTTTCACCGACAACATCAGTCTCTACACGGAAGCCTGTCTTAGCATTTTTAAGAACATAATCCAGTTCCTCTTGAGGAGTAAGATTTTTCCCTGCTAAATGATCTTTTAAGAAGATATAGTTATCATTCAAGTGCAACTGCAAGTCGTTCATCTTGTAGTAGGCCATGTTTAGCATGATATCTACAAGCGTATCATAAGGGATAAACTTACGACCTGTATCTAGCATAAAACCACGATGGCTAAAGCTTGGGAAGTCACGGATTTCTCCATTTTGCAAATCATTTTCGCCCATTTGAAGAAGGGTACGTGTAGCATAAAATGCTCCTGCATTGGTCGCAGCTTCTACGGTGATAACTCCATCTTTAACAGTGATACCATAGCCTTCCTTGCCATAGCCCTTGTCTTCAACCTTTTTAAATTCGATCCGTTTCTCAGCTTCTTGACCACCAAGAGCAAGTTCTAGACCACGACTAGTAAGGTCTAACTGATACATATATGCTGCTTGATCAAAACCTGAATCACCCAGAGAAATTACTGAATTTGCTGTAATTGAAGTTTTACCTTCAGTTCCATACCATTGTTGAACTGCTGGAGCAACTGCTGGTTTATTGCCAACGCCTTCGTCTGTATGCAAGCCTTTAATGACTACTTCAAATTCTTTTGTGAAAGTATGCGTATCCTTGACTTGTTGGACCATGACCTTAACAGTTTGATCTGTTAAGGGTTTATAGATTTTGTTATTAAGATCAACAACTCCCTGTTTGTTGCTACCAATCAAGCTAACTTGACCAGGTAACTTAGGCAAGACAAGTGATTTCCCATCTTCAGCAACAGCTAATTCTGTCACTTGGCGAATATCTGTTGGTTTGCTAGCGTCTGGAACGTTTGAGTAAGCTCGAATTTCTTGAATCCCAACATTTTTCCAGTTCATTGTACCTGCTTGATAATCTGTAATTTCAAGTTTAAGGTATTTGGCTTGGATAGCTTCTTTCAAGTCAATTTTTTCATCAAGAAGAGGATTTCCTGTTCTTTGATAGGCCAACTTCCATTCTTTAACTCCTGATCCATTCACATCATCCTGGCCAGCGTAATAGAGGTTCCATGATTTGATATTTGGATCATTTTGTTCACCACGAACGCGGCGGTCCCAATCAATCTCCACATGCTTAATCACTGTTGTCTTTTCAAGTGTAAATTCGATGGTTGGTTTCTCAACGTTCTGATCAGTAGCCCAGCGAGTTTCAGGTTTTCCGTCAATTGCCTTTTCTGCTGTGTATTGTGTGTTGGCTTCATGGTTTGATGCTGTAGCAGAAGCTTTTTCTAAATGATTGACATCTGGTGTTTCGACCAAATCTTTGGTTACTGGCTTTTCAGCTGGTTTAGCTGCTGGAGCTACTTCTTCTTTTGGAGTTGCTGCTGGTTTTGGAGCTGCTTCTTCCTTAGGAGCAGGAGTTTCAGTTGGTTTTGGAGTAGTTGTTTCAGCTGCAGTTGCTTCAGTTTCTGACGCTGCAGGTTGACCATCTACAGTTCCAGCACTTGCTTCTGCTTTTTCAATAGCTGCTGCTATATCTGCTGGCAGTTTATCCAGAGGCTGAGCTTGTGTTATTGTTCCTTCTGTCTCAGCAGTTCCTTCTGTTTCAGCAGCTTGAACCATACCAGCTCCAAAGATACTGGCACCAATCATAACAGAAGCTGCGCCGATTGTAAATTTACGTATACTGTAATGACACCGTTTCTCAAAAAAATGTTTTCCCATTTTTTCCTATTTCCTTTCACACGCTCACAAGAGTAAGCGTTCTCATTCCCCTTTAGAAAAAGAGAGGACCTAGAGGGTCCTCTCTGGGTTTCCTTTTTCTCCACTACAATAAATGTGGAATCTAAGCTCTCTTTTAATGAAAACTTTTTTGTATTTTAATCTTCTTTTCTTTTTGCAAGAAATAGAGCAGACATTGCTAGACTGAGACTGGCAAGGAAGAAGAGATGCTCTGACTTGCTTGTACCAGTTTCTGGAAGTTTATCCTTCGCTTCTTGTTTAGCTGCTACTTCCTTCATTTCTGGTTTAGCAGTATCAACTGATTTCTGATCAAGTTTTTGTACTGCAGCATCCTGTGGTTTATGATCCAGTTTCTCTGTTGATGGAGTCTGTACTTGACTTCCAGGTTCCTCAGTTAATGGAGTTTGTGGTTTATGCCCTGGCTCTCCTACTGATGGCGTTTGTGGTTTAGAAATTTGTTTATAAACTACTGCAAAGTGTCCTAGCTGACTAGTTGTAAACTCAACTACACCTTGACCATTTGTAAAGCTTACTGCTTCACCCGATGCAGTGTAATATACTCCAGCTACTTCACCAGAAACTGGAAGTCGAACGAGCACTACACCCTTCGCTTGAACTTCATGCTTATCTTTATCAACTAAATGAAGAGCATAAGCATCAAATTTCACACCTTGTAGACTTTGGTCTGTTACTTTTTGAACTTTAAGATTAAGATCTGTAGCCAAATCTCTTGCAAGTCCTGCAACTACAACTCCTGTAGTCTTATCTGACAAGACTCGAACACCTTCAGTTGGTTTGTCTACTGTAGGTGCAGCTTGGTCACCTGCTGTTCCGATTGCACCTGTATACTCTGGAACTTCGTGTACAGCGGCTTCAGCTGCATTCACACCTCCAGTAAATTCTGGAACTTCATGGATAGCCACTTCATTTCCTGCGGTTCCTTCAACTTCACTATACTCTGGAACTTCATGAACAGCGGCTTCAGCTGCGTTCACTCCTCCAGTAAACTCTGGAAGGTCATTGATAGCTGCTTCAGCGCCATTTACACCACCTGTGAATTCTGGAAGGTCAACAACTGGCGCAGCTTCGTCTCCCTTGCTTGATGTTGGAGTTTCAGGTTTAGGTTCTGGAGTTGGTTCTGGATCTGGAGTTGGGGTAGGTGTTTGGTCTTTCAACTGGTCGAGATAATCTGCAAAGAATTCAAGCATTCTATTTGTCAAGAGATGATTATCTGTTGCAAATTTCATGCTGGCAACAACACTTGCTACTTCCTCTTGATTGCTCTTATCAGTCAATTTTTGAGCTTTAGCCAAGGCCGCTTCATAGGCTGCTGTATCAAGACCTGTTTCAGCAACTTGCGGACGAGCAAAGATCAATTCTGCAGCTGATTGATATTGGTTTTCTGTATCACCGTAGGTTCTTGTTCCAGTTAGAACAATCTTCTTAGCCTTGATAGTCTTACCAAAGTCAATATCTTTTGGTTTATTATTGTTAGCCCAATTGGTTGCATTGAAGGTATGTTCCTTACCTGTTTCATCCGTTACTACAAGAGTAACATCTTTCAAGTTACCATTTGAACCTGAACCACGTGGAACATAACGGAAGCCTGTGATTTCAGTTGGTTCCTTCAATACCATAGTTGCTGGTTTGCCAACATCTCCTCCGCTCCATGATGTATGCCATAGACTTGACACGTTGCCATCAAAGGCATTTTCAAGACCTTCACCAGCCTGAGCAGGAGCTGTAAGACTTGCAAAGTCATCTGCTACAAGAGCTGTTTTCTTCATCACTAAAGCGTCTTTAAGAGCATTGACCTTAGCAATTTCAGACTTAGCTTCTTCGACACTAATATCATCGTCTGCTTGGCTGAGGTTGAAGACTGCTTCTTTCAAAGCATCCATTGTTTCTTTGGTGTAGTTAGTCATGGCTACAGTTGGAAGATAGTTCTTGACAGCATTTTCTGTCATCATCTTACCAGTCAAGACAATCTCTTCGATTTGAAGTCTATCCATGATGAAGTCATTGTAACCACGGAAGTTAGCATTACCACCAGAATCTCCACGTGTGTTGCTTGCATTGCCTGTAGAGTAGATACCTACCCATGTATCGCCAGTTTCAGCACCTGTCACGAGGAAGGTTGCACGTTTCGCTTTTTGAGAATCTGTCCATGTATTTGGCAATTCATGCACTTCCATATTGCTCGTTTGACCAGATTGGAATTCTCCCTTGCCGACTACAAAGGCATAAGTGTTGTCAGAACCAGCTTCATAGTCAAATGTGATACGGTAGGTCTTGCCTGCTTCAAAGCGGAAGTTTTGTGGAATTGTTTGATAAACCAAGTTTCGACGACTTACGAGACCATTTGTCTTGAGTGACCAATTTCCTTCGATAACGTCATCAACTTTCTTGCCATTCCAATCACGTTGTGTGTATGGACCATGTTTTTCAGATAAGTGAGTACGGTTGTCTTCAACACCTTCGATACCACCGATGACAAATGGGAAGATACCTTGGCCGACATTTTCAAAGTCTTGTTTGAAAACGCCTGTTGCAGTATCATGACCGTCACCGTACATATTTGATTCATTTTCAAAAGTACGGATTTCATCAAAGTAAGTTGCTTCATCGCCTGCTTCACGACTCAAGGTCAAGGTTACATTTGATACATCTGAACCTGTTGTAAAGAAAGCATACATGTTTTGGAAATAACTTGTGTTATCAACCGTTGCATTGCTTCGACGAGTATTGTGAGCATAGGCTTTTACATAGTTGAGAGCGAGTGACTTGTTGGTGTAGTTGGTTACTTCTTTTTCACCAGTATTAACAGTAATACTTGCTTTAGCATTACTACGGTTGTCTACACCGACATAGACTGCGTATTTAGTATTTGGCTTCAAGCCAGTCAATTTTTGAGTGAGACTAACTTTTTCTGTATTGCCTTGGATGCGGAGCATTTGGTTTGCACCTTGAGACTTCACGATTTCAGCCTTAGAAGCATCTCCCGAAATCTTCCAATGATCCAAAGATTCACTGTTAAATCCTTGGTCATAGATATGCATTCCTTCACTCCATGACATTTCAGGATTTGTTTGTTTAGAACGATAGAGAACATATGGCTGATTTGCAGTGAGGTCAAGGGTAATCTTACCATCTTTCACGGCAACTTCTTTTTCCTCAGTTTTACCTTGGTCAGTTAGTTTATAAAGGTAAACCTTACCATTTGCCCAGTCGCTAGGAAGTGTCCAAGTTGTTGCACCTGCTTCAGTATTGAAGTAGTACATTTTTTCCTTGTCACTTTCAAGCTTATTACCATTTGCATCCCAGTTCCAAGGTGTCAAGTAGGCTGAACCATCTTGAATCACACGATCGTTAAGCGTAACAATTCGTTCACGATATTGTGGACTGTTGACATCATTGGATTTACGAGTTACAACAACCTTGTTATTTGCAGCATCGACCAACTCGACTTTCATTTCTGGAGTCCATTTATAGGTACTACCATTGTCAGTCATGGTTACTGGTTTGCCATCTTCCCATTTGCTGACTGTGAAGTGTTGGAAGTACTTAGTCATAACGTCATGAGCAAACAAGTTTGTTACATAACCGTTATAGTCACTTCGTCCTTGCCATCCTTCAAAGTCCTTCATACTATAACCGCCTAGAAGTGGGTAGTCAGCTGCACCACCATAACTTCTGTAGTCACCAACCCAAGAATCTTTTTGGTGGTTACGGATAAAGCGAGTAATAGCACTGTTAATACCTTTATTTGTATAGCCACCGTAGGTCAAATCAGCTGCCCAGTGTTGGAAGGTAGAATCATATTCACCACCATGGCCCCACTCAATAGCAAAGCGCCAACCTTGTTTGTTAATTTCTTTCGCAATAACGTGAGTTGCCCAGGCACCGTTGTCACCTGATTGACCGTTACCCCATACATCGACGTAGATGAAGTCTAGACCTTCGCCCAACTCTTTCTTCAACTCTTCCCAACGAGCTAGACGCCCATGAGCGAGGTCATAACCAGCATCAATGTTGATACCTTGGTCAAGCCAGTTCCAACCGTAGCTATAGCTACCATCTGCATTTTTACGAAGAATATCTTCATTAAAGTATTTAGACTCAGGATAGGTTTCTGAAGCATTAACGTGGATACCAAGGTGGGCACCATATTTCTTAGCTTTCTCAATAAGAGTCTTAAAGTCTTCAACACCACCGATACGTTTACCGATGTCCGCGTAGTTCAAGTGACCAGAGTCATGTCCTTCACTTCCGTATCCCTTAAGAAGTACACCTTGACCAAGACCATCGGTGTGGAGGTTAATCTTCTTGATACCATCCAAGGTCATGAGGAATGGGTTTTGCGCTTGTGAACCAAAGTTCATAGCGATACGGTAAGCTGTAATGTCTTTAACTTTTTCCCAACCTTGAGGGTTGTTCATGATGCTACGGTAAGCAATCGCACCATCTTGCCAGTCAACCTTATGGTCAGCATTGGCATCTTCAGTGATGACAACTTTTGCACTTGGAAGTTCTTGAGTGTAGGCTGGGAATACAACTCCATTGTGGGCTTTTTCCCATTGCCATTCAGAGCTATGAATTTCCACATAGTTGGCATTGCCAATCGTATTCTTGTAAGCTGTCAAACGTGTCCAATCGTAAGAACCACCACCATAGCTATTTTGCGAGTTACTCCATACACCAGCAGCGAGTTTATCTGTTGAAACAAATCCGTACATATAGCCTTTGGCTAATTCTTTCATTGGATTTGTTACTTCGATATGGTCATCACCACTGACGTGAGTGTTGTTTGACATGGTTGCCCCATCAAACTTAGCTCCTGCTTGGTCGCTAGAAACAGATACCAAGGCATTTCCTAGGAAGCTGATGGAAGAAAGTAATTTACGTTCGTCATCAATCTTTTGTCCTGGTGTCACTTGGTTATGGTTGACAATCTTAGTCACATCAAAATGAAGTTGGTTATCTACCACTTGCAAACGAACGGTCATATCTGCATTGATGAGATTTTCCTCATCACGGAGTTTCATTTCATACTCAGCAGTCGTTGCATTGACCTTCTTATAGGTAACTTCAGGAGTTACGGCGTGCTTGTTAATCACAACTTGATTAATCGGTTGCACTTGACCTGGAAGTTTGTTGCCATTAAGGACATATTCTTTAATACGTGGGAAGGCTTGGTCAATGACTGCTTTCAATACTGTAGATTCGATAGTGTCGTACTTGACATTGCTATCATCTACTGTGTCGCCCTTTTCTTTTTCAGCGGCTTCTTGATTGTTTTTCACACCTTCTTGGTCATCAGTTTTGACATTGACAATTGTTCGTTCGCTACTGTTATAAGTTCCAGCTTTAAGAACAATTTTCTTCTCATCTTTGAGTTTGTCATTTACTGCAGATGGCAAGGTCACTGTGTCAAAGAGTTTGACATCATTGTTAGTTGCATTGAGTTGTCCATCTGATTTAAGGCTGACCGTCAAGTGGTTAACAGAACCATTTACCGGTGCTGCAACACGTCCACCTTGGTACCAAAGTCCACTTCCGTTTGTCTTGTATTCCCAGAACCATCCGCCTTGGTCATACCCTACAAAAACATTGTTATCAGTATCTTTAAATTTCATGAAGACACCAAAACGAGACTTGCCTGTTTCAGATTCTTCTTTAAAGGTCAAATCAACTGTGGCATTCCCATTAGCATCGACTGTCAAACCATCTTTTTCAAACAAGGCTGGTTTCTTACCATTGTCATTTTGAGCAGTTGAAGCTAGTTGGTTATAACGAACTCCATTTTCTTCACGGATTGTTACTGTTCCCTGTTGGTCTTTATTCTCAACCGTTTTCCATTCTGGAGTCACTTCTTTTGATTCAGCAGGTTTATTTTCTGCTGGTTTGTTTTCTGCTGGCTTATTGTCAGCTGGTTTTTCTTCTTGAGGTTTATCCTCTTTTGGTTTTTCTTCCTTGTCCTCAACTTGTTTATCGAGAGCATCTAGACCAGCTGGTTTCGTTGTTTCAATACCCTTGATGTAGTTTTGAATCCATTCTAGCTGAGCAGGTGAGAAGAGTATACCACCACTACGTTTACCAGATACACCATTTTGGTGAATACCAATCAATTTCCCATTTTCATCGAAAATGCCACCACCACTGGCACCTGGTTCACTTCCTTGATAGCTAATTCCACGAACACCTTCTCCGTGATTATTAATATCCTCAACAGTTGTATTCAGAATCGGATCAAGCTCTCCTTTTGGATATCCAAATACATGGACCTTATCTCCTACCTTAGTTGTCGCAGGCTTATCAGTCACTTCAACAGGCGCATTTGCGAGAGGTGTACGAAGCTTAACGATTGCCAGGTCATTTTTATACCCTTTGAGGAATCCTTCACGATCCCAGTGTTTCACATCATTTTTACTGAATTTAACGTCTGGTGCCCCTTGATAAGAAATTGTGTAAACATCTTCATCACTTTCAACATTATCAGCTACCTTACGATTATTGCCATCCGGAACATCTTTGATAAAGTTATGAGAAACAGACAAAACGAGATTTTCCCCGATAACGATACCACTACCGAGCCCAGCAGGGCTTTTAATTTCGACAGTCGCACCGTAGTTTAATTCTCCATTTTTTGTTTTAGCAACATCTTCTGGGACTAAGCTTTTATCTTCTTTTTCTAGTTCTTCTTTTGAGGCAGTGCGGCCATTTTCTTCAGCCTTATCAAGTTTTCCACGTAGTTCTTCAGGAAGAGTATCTGAAGCTGCTGAGCTTGTTGCAGTTTCTTTTTCTTTTGCCAGCAATTCTTCTTCAGTCTTTGGTCCTTCAGTTACTTCAGGAGAGCCTTGGTCTTCACCAGGTTTTGGTGCTTCAAAGTCATGCCCATCATCCTCTTTAGCATTGGCAAGAGCTGCCGCCAAATCAGCTGGCATAGTCGCTGTTGAACCTGTTTGTGCAGAATCTGCGAGAACAGTGCTAGTTCCAAAGAAAGCTGCACCAATCATAACAGAAGCAACCCCTAATGAAAATTTCCGAATACTATATTTGCAACGTTTTTCAAATAATCCTTTATCCATCGGTTTTTTTGTTCCTTTCAGTTTACCAAGTAAGCGTTTGCATTTTATTTTAAAAAAATATCCTCCTCAATTTTTAAACACTTCTGGATAAACATATAATTTTTTCTATACCAAATTAATATATCAAAAACAGTTTAAAAAATCAATAGTTTAATAGGTAAAACTAGTAAAAGTAAAATCCGATTATTAGGCAAGTCTGAAACGATTTTCAGATAGCCTTATTTCTAAAGAAATAGCTATAAAAAAGGAAACTTCATCGTAAAAGTTAGACCATTTTGACTAACTTTTCAATAAAGTTTCCATGCATTTTTATACTATTTTTACGTTTTTTATTGTTGTAAAACCTTTCGTGGCTTCGTTCCTTCTGCTGGACCAATAACCCCAGCCATCTCTAATTCTTCCATCAAGCGAGTTGCTCGGTTAAAACCAACTGATAGTCTACGTTGAATCATGGATGCGCTCGCTTTTTGAGTTTCAATGACCAAAGCCTTTGCTTCTTCAAATAGCGGATCTCCACCTTCATCTCCTGTGCCAGACTCACCTTCTGTCTCAGAAACCTCTCCGGGATCAAAGCTTTCATCATAATCAGCATCTGCTTGAGCCTTGATAAAGCTAACAATACGTTCCACATCATCATCCGAGATAAAGGAACCTTGCAAGCGTACAGGGTGATTTTCATCGATTGGTTTGAAGAGCATGTCCCCTCGACCAAGCAATTTCTCAGCACCATTTTCATCTAAGATAGTTCGCGAATCCGTTCCTGAAGAAACAGCGAATGCTACACGTGACGGTACATTGGCCTTAATCAAACCAGAGATAACATCTACTGAAGGACGCTGAGTCGCAAGAATCATGTGAATACCAGCTGCACGCGCCTTTTGTCCGAGTCGGATAATGGCATCTTCTACTTCCTTGCTGGCCACCATCATGAGGTCAGCTAACTCATCGACAATCACAACAATCAAAGGAAGAGGTACTTGTTTGTACTCAGACTGAGCATTGAATTCATCCACTTTAGCATTGAAACCAGCAATATTACGAACCCCAATTTTGGCAAAGAGTTCATAACGGTTTTCCATCTCATCTACGACTTTTTGAAGGGCCTTGCTGGCCTTACGAGGGTTAGTCACGACCGGAATCAAGAGGTGAGGAATATCATTATAGACTGACAACTCAACCATCTTCGGATCCACCATCATAAACTTGACTTGGTCTGGACGTGCCTTCATGAGAATACTTGCAATGATACCATTGACTGCAACAGATTTACCAGAACCTGTCGAACCAGCCACAAGTAAGTGAGGCATTTTAGCCAGGTCGAAACTGCGAGCTGTACCATTGACGGCTTTGCCAAGGGGAATTTCTAGCAGATTTTCAGGTTTAGTTTGCGATTGTTCCCAGAGTTCTCGGAAAGATACGGTCGCAATTTCAGAGTTAGGCACTTCAATCCCGACCAAGGATTTCCCTGGAATTGGAGCTTCGATACGGACATCTTTCGCAGCCAAGGCCAGAGCCAAGTCATCTGCTAGATTGGAAATGCGATTGACACGAACACCAACTGCTGGCTTTACTTCGTACTTGGTAACTGATGGTCCGATTTCAGCACGTTCAACTGTTACCTTGATACCGAAACTCGCAAAGGTTTCTTCCAAAATTTTGATATTTTCTCGTACGATTTTCTTTTCTTTTGACTGGTCTTTTGGCTTATCAGGTGCGAAGAGTTGCAAGCTTGGAAGTTTGTATTCCAAGGCTTTTTTAGCAGAAAAATCTACTTCAACATCCTCATCATCTAAGAACTCAGCTTCCTCTGGAATATCAACTTCGCTAGGAAGATCATAGTCTGCTTGCGGGAGAATAATTTCAGGTTCTATCCATTCTTCCTCTGGAAGGGATGGTAAATCATCAAAGTGAACAGGGGAAGCTTCTAAAATCTCGCCAGTTTCCATATCAACAGGAGGTATATCCAATAAGGCTTGCTCTGCTTGTTCTTTTTCTAGTCTCTCCTGCTCCTCTATCTCCTTACGCGCTTTTTCTTCTTCCCGTTTGATGAAGCGTTCTTGTTTCTTCTGCTCACGTCGCTCCATCCAAAGTGCAAAACGTGCTCCAAGAAAATCAGCGACATCATAGACAGACCAAGGACTGACTAGAAGAGCACCGATTAAGATTAAGATGGCTCCGATAAAGTAAGTACCAATATTTGAAAAAAGAAAGGCGACTGGAATATAAAGGGCAACACCTAGCAGCCCTCCTCCAGCAAAGCTAGTCACACGAAAGCCTGTCAAATCTGTCAAAACTTGGGCTAAAGTTCCCTTAAAGACAGCCTGCTCTAAGCCATATTTCCATACAAGATAAGCTTCAAAAATCAGCAATAAGCCTGAAAAAATGCAAAGAAAACCTGAGATCAGACCTTCTTGCTTTCGAATCCATTTGAAGAAAAAAAGATAGACTAGAACGACAAAAATGACCAGATAGGCCAGACTTCCTACTAATAGACGAATGAGATTATAGAGGGTGAGACCCACTGCTCCTAATTTCAGGGCAGCGAACATTAAGCAAAAAGCTATGACTAAGGAAATTAACATCCTTTGGATAGCTTGCTTTCTTTCTAATTCAGCTTTTGACGGTCTCCGTCTTGTTTTACTTGTATTTTTGTTTGCCATACTTCTATTATACCATATTTCAGAAACATCTAGAGAAATCAAAAAAATGACTGCATCTACTAGACACAATCATCTTGCGTTGATATTTCTGAATTTTCTATTCTATATGATTTTTCAACAATCTTGTCTCACTACCTCTTTAAAAATCTAATTGCTGATTTTCTTGCCTTCTCAATCTTTTCGATTTCCAACTTCTCTACAGCAGATGTAGGAATCCATTTTTTCCCAAATAAAACTTGAGCTGCTTCTATCATCAGAGCACAAGCCCGAAAGTCCTTTTCTTCTGCAATTGCTTCACAAAACAAATCCTTCGTTTTCTCCATCAAGACTTCTTTTTCAACTTGATGAAAAGATAATTGCATCAAACTACTGGCAGACCAGGCACGACAAAGTGCATCTTTGTCAGTCAAGAGATGTCGCCCTAAGATTTCTATCTCACTTATTGAACCAATCCAACCTAGGGCAATGATTAGCTTTCTACGATTCGAAGCTTCTGAACTAGCTAAAAGAGAGATTAGAACAGGAAGTACTTGCTTGCAAGAAGATGCATAAAAATCTCTATGTCGAACTTTGGAAAGGATTTTCGCTAGAAGATATACAATCAAAACGCGTTGTCTCTCTGCTTTCTCTTGATTGAGAGTTTCTAAAAGATAGTCTATTCCCTCCTGTCCATGCTGGTCAAAACTCGCTTCAAAATTCAGGTCAGTTTCTTCCTCCCAATCGTTGCAAATGAGCTCAAAATGAAAGGCAATTTCTGGACTCCTGCCTAAATCAGCGATAAAATGAATTCGTTTAGAATCAGGAAAATTCTCCTCCACCAAGCTGGCATATACCTTCTGTAACTCTTCTTTTGCAAGATTTTGGTGAGGGATATTTTCTTTCACTAATTTGTCGATTGTTTCTTTTCCAGAATAACTCATGACACTTTTCTCCTCTAAGGTATTTGTAGAACTTTAGCATTCTATCATTTGGATGAAGAAAAATTCTCTAATATTTACTGCTATTATATCACTTTAAAGATAGGTCTCCCTAACTTCATTATCAAAAAAATGACTGCCCACTTTCGTGTTCAGTCATTTGAATCTATTTGTGATTATTTTTCTAATGGTTTACGAAGGTAACCATAAACTACACCACTAACAAGTGCTCCTACCAAGACAAAGACAAGGTAAAGAAGGGCATTTGTTGTAAGAGCGATAACGAAGATTCCTCCGTGAGGTGCCATCAGTTTGATTCCTGCAAGACCAACAAGTCCACCTGCTACCGCTGAACCAAGGATAAAGCTTGGGATAGCACGAGCTGGGTCAGCCGCACCAAACGGAATCGCACCTTCAGTGATGAATGACAAGCCCATAACGATGTTAGTCAAACCTGAGTTACGTTCTTCTTTGGTGAATTTATCTTTGAAAAGAAGAGTTGCGACAAAGATTGCAAGTGGTGGAACCATTCCTCCAGCCATTACTGCTGCCATAGCTACTGAACCACCTGTTGACACTGTTGCTGCAAGCGTACCAGTACCAAAGACATAAGCTGCTTTATTGACAGGTCCACCCATATCGACAGCCATCATTCCTCCAAGAACGACTCCTAGAAGGACAGCCGAACCACCTTCAAGACCACCAAGGAAGTTGTTCATACCGGTGTTGATAGCAGCCATAGGGATGTTCACAGCCAGCATAACAAATCCTGTCAAGATTGTTCCAAAAAGTGGCAAGAGAAGGATTGATTTAGCACCTTCAAGTGAGCGGGGAACCTTCACGTATTTCTTAACCAAGAGTACCAAGGCACCAGCGATAAATCCACCAACAAGGGCTCCTAGGAAACCTGATGATACACCTGCAAGAGCTGAAGTTGCTTCACCACCTTGAGCGTAAGGGATTTTACCAAAGGCAAAACCTTCTTTGGCAATAGCTCCAGCTACGAAACCTGCTACCAAACCTGGTTTTTCAGCGATTGAGTAAGCAACATATCCTGCAAATACTGGAAGCATCAAACCAAAGGCCGCTCCACCGATTTTCATAAACATAGAAGCGAGTTCATGGTAAGATCCAAGATTTCCGAGGCTATCGTTTGGTACACCCATAGCACCATCAATCAAGAAGGCAAGGGCAATCATGATACCACCACCGATAACGAATGGCAACATTTGTGATACACCACTCATCAAGTGTTTGTAGAAAGCACCACCGAGACTTTGTTTTTCGTTAGATGCCGTTGAAGCTTGTGCTCCGTTAGCAGCATGATAAACTTCAGCATTTCCAGAAAGAGCCAAGTTGATCAACTCTTCTGTCTTACGGATACCGTCTGCTACTGGACGATTCACCAATGGTTTGCCATCGAAACGATCCATTTCAACTGCCTTATCCGCAGCGATAATAACAGCTTTAGCCTTACGAATATCTTCTGATGTCAATTTGTTGCCAACACCGCTAGCACCATTGGTTTCAACCTTGATACCGACACCCATTTCCGCGGCCACTTTTTGAAGAGCTTCTTGTGCCATGTATGTGTGGGCAATTCCTGTTGTACAAGCAGTTACAGCAACAATAAAGTCACCAGATTCATTCGCAGAAACTTGTACTGGTTCTTGAGCTTTTTCTGAAGCTTGGTTAAAGAGTTCAATAACTTGATCAGCTGATGTTACTTGACGAAGTTTGTCAGCAAAGCCGTCTTTCATCAAGTATTGAGACAATTCTGCTAAGGCAGCCAAGTGAGTATCATTGCACCTTCTGGAGCAGCAATCATAAAGAAGAGGTCAGTTGGTTGTCCATCTAAACTTTCGTAGTCAACACCCTTGTTTGACTTAGCAAATAGAACAGTTGCTTCCTTTACAGCAGCATTTTTACTGTGTGGCATTGCAATACCATCACCCAAACCTGTAGAAGTCAAAGCTTCACGCGCTAAGATTCCTTCTTTAAAAGTTTCAAAATCTGACACATATCCGTGCTCTACCAAGCTATGAATCATTTCTTCGATAGCTGCTGTTTTTTCAGTTGCTTGCAAATCAAGCAACATGACATCTTTTCTCAATAAATCCTGAATTTTCATCTTTTTTCTACCTCAACTTTTTCATAAGTCTCTTTAATAAATGCTGCAGTCGCCAAGTCATCTGAGAAGGTTGTTGCTGTTCCACAAGCCACTCCCCATTTGAAGGCTTCTACTGCGTCTTTTGATTTGACAAACTCACCCGTAAATCCAGCAACCATCGAGTCACCAGCACCCACTGAGTTTTTCACGGTTCCCTTAATCGATTTAGCAAAGTAAGCTCCCTCTGATGTTACCAGAAGGGCACCATCACCAGCCATAGAGATAATAACGTTTTGAGCACCTTTAGCCAGCAACTCACGAGCATATTTTTCAATCTCATCTAAGCTTTCAAGTTTGACTCCAAAGATAGCTCCAAGTTCATGATTATTTGGTTTGACCAAAAGAGGTTGATAATCCAAACTATCGATTAAGGTCTGACCTTCAAAGTCACAAACCACTTGAGCGCCCGTCTGACGAGTCAAGGCAATCAAATCTTTGTAAATAACATTGCCTAAGTTCTTTGCACTCGAACCCGCAAAGACAACTGTATCTTCTGCTGTTAAACTTGAAAGAATAGCTTTTAACTCTTCAAGTTGTTCAGCTTCAACAGTAGGACCAGTCCCATTGATTTCTGTTTCTTGGTCTGCTTTGATCTTGACATTGATACGCGTATCTTCTGCCACTTGGACAAATTGCGTTTCAATTTGTTCTTCAGCTAAAGTATCTGTGATAAATTTTCCAGTAAAGCCACCGATGAAGCCTGTCGCTGTATTTGGAATATCCAAGCGTTTCAAGACACGGCTAACATTGATTCCCTTACCACCAGCAAACTTATCATCACTGTCCATACGATTGACACTACCAACTTCCACTTTATCCAGACGGACAATGTAGTCAATAGATGGATTTAGTGTGACTGTATAAATCATACTTCGATAACCTCCGTTTTTTCTTTGATAGCTGGCAAGAGTTCGTGACCCTTGCTTGTAATCACAATAGCTCGTTTTATAGGGGCGACCTTAGCGAAACAAGACTGACCAACCTTAGACGAATCCGCCAAAACATAGGTTTGTTTGGCATTTTCTAGAATAGCACGCTTAACAGCTCCCTCCTCCATATCTGGAGTTGTATAATAACCTTCATCCACACCGTTCATTCCGATAAAGGCACGGTCAAAGTGAAGCTGGTTAATCTGATTAAGCGCGACACCACCGATACTGGCATCAGTCGTCATCTTGACTCCACCACCGATAATGACTGTTGGGATTTGCTTATCCACTAATTGAACCGCATGGTGAATGGAGTTAGTCACAACAGTAATGTCTTTTCGCTCCAATTCCTTAATGAGAAAGGCTGTTGTACTTCCTGCATCCACAAAGATAACATCTTTTTCTTTGATGAGGGAAGCTGCCTTTTGCGCAATTAATTTTTTTTCTTGAAGGTTTTTGACAGATTTCTCTTGAATGGTTTCTTCTTCTTGCAAAGAGTGAGGCAACTCTGCTCCTCCATGCACTCGGCGAAGTTTATTTTCAGACTCCAATTCATCTAAATCGCGTCTAACTGTTGATTCTGAAGTATCTAGCAAGCCTACTAATTTCTCTAAAGTAACGACTTTATGTTTGCCTAGCTCCTCTAAAATCAACTTTTTTCTCTCAGTTTTTAGCACTTACTCACCTCCTGTTAACGATTACAATAATCATTCTACCACAAAAAATAGCAAAGTCAAGCACTTTTTATCATTTTCTTTCATTTTCTATCATTTTGCCAATTGTTTGAATTTTATTTGCAAGATAGTTCCCTTTATGTTAAACTATTTTAGTAAGTATTGGAAGATTACTCAAGAGGCTTAAGAGGCCGTGTTGGAAACGCGGTAGGCGTGTGAAAGCGTGCGTGGGTTCGAATCCCATGTCTTCCGTTGCTATAGTGTAGAGAGTGGGACAGAAATCGGTAATTCGTTAGAATTCGATTTCGTCGTCCCACCTCCGCACAGTTGAGTAGGGCTGTAAAAGCTGATGAAATCAGCGTAGTAGAGCCCACTCAACCACTGCGTCTTGCTCGACAATCCAAAGACAATTGGGAGGCTAGGACTTTTGTCCCAGCCTCTTTTTATAATGGATTTTCGTCTAAGATTAGGATTGAAAAAAATCACCCAGACTTTAACTCTAGGGTGATTTTTTCTACTTCATGTTAAAAGGTCTTAAAAAATATCAAATAGCAATTTCACATTGAGAACAGTTAAGATAATGGAAACAATATAACCAAGGATAGTATTCCACTTGGCATTGGTAAATTCTCCCATCAGTGATTTCTTAGAAGTTAGATAAATCAAAGGAAAGATTGAAAATGGAAGAGCGATTGAAAGAAAGACCTGTGAATAAACCAATAACTGATCCAAGGTTTTTTCCTGATGACCAAACAGAACCGCTACTATCATAACAGGCAGTAAGGCAAAGAGACGAGTCGCCAAACGAATGAACCACTGAGGCAATCGCATATGCAAGAAACCTTCCATAACGATTTGTCCTGTCAAGGTACCTGTGATAGTCGAATTCTGACCACTGGCTAATAGGGCCAAGGCAAACAAGGTTGATAAGGTTGAGCTAGCTATAGCTCCCGCGATGGTTGAATCCTGCAGGGCGTTATACATTTGAGAAAAGGCAGAAATCTCAGATGCATGTCCGAAAAAGAGGGCCGCCCCTAAGATTAAAAGAAGGGAGTTAACCACAAAGGCCAAGGATAATTGGAGATTAGAATCCCAGGTCATAAAGCGCACGGCTTTTCGAACATCATTCTTGTCTTTGTGATTGATTTTCCGAGTCTGAGACAAGGAAGAATGCAAATAGAGGTTGTGGGGCATCACTGTCGCACCCACGATACCTAACGCCAAGGTTAATTGACTTTCATGCCCAGGCAAAGGACTCTCAAATAAGGTTGCATTTGGCAGATAACCTTCAACGATTCCTTGGAAGCTTGGATGTGACAAAGCTACCAGATAGGTAAAGATTGCTAGAATGGTTAAAATTAGCGTGGTAACGATAGCTTCTATCTTTTTAAAGCCAAACTTCATCAGGAGCAATAAGAGAAAGACATCTAAAACTGTCAAGAGGATAGCTATCATAATCGGAATTTTAAAGAGAAGATTTAGGGCAATGGCTGAACCTAAAACTTCTGCCAAATCTGTCGCCATCAAGGCCAACTCCAAAATCACCCATAGACTATAACGAAGCCATTTAGGTGAATGATGAGCTGTTGCTTGAGCCAGGTCCATCTGAGTTACAATCCCTAACTTTCCTGCCATCTGCTGAAGTTGCATGGCAATGAGAGATGAAATCAAGATGACAAACAAGAGACTATACTTATAGGAAGCACCACCGACTACACTGGTAATCCAGTTTCCTGGATCCATATAACCAACTGCCACGAGGGCACCTGGACCCAAGAAGGCCTTTAAATTTTGCCAGAAATGATTGTTATTTGGAGTATCGATAGATTGATTGATCTCAGAGAGTGACACTTTTTTATGAGAAGACATAGATACTTACCTCTTTCTAATCTTGTCTTTTCCTACTATTCAAATATTGAGAATCCGAGTTCACTAACTTATATCCAAAAGTTAAGAGACTTTTTGAAAAGATTTATGAAAATACTTGCTCATTTTCTCAATTTACCCCTATTATATCATAAAATTCAACAAAATTTTAGGGAAAGTCAGAATAAGTCTACTCACTTAACGTTAATGATAAATCTATTGATAAACTTTGGCATTTAATGACGAACTGTAACTATTTTTTCTAACTCGATTTCTCTATGAAAGAGGAAAAACCAGCGTCTTTTGACGCTGGATAAAAGATACTTAGATCATTTACCAAGAAACTAAATTGCTTCTGTAACGAAGCTACGGCTTTCAAGTACCTTAAGCATAGCATCTGCTGTATCCAAAGCTGTAAAGAGAGGAACTCCATGTTCAATAGCTGAACGGCGGATTTGTTCACCATCTTCATCAGCAGTTCGCTTAGTACCAACTGTATTAATGATGGCTTGGATTTTCCCTTTGCGAACGTAGCTTGGGATATCATGCTCATCATCACCAATCTTACCAACAACTTGAGCTTTTAATCCATGACTTGCAAAAAACTCCGCTGTTCCTTGAGTAGCAAGGATTCCGTAGCCAATATTTTGGAAACGACGAGCCAATTCCAAAGCTTCTTCTTTTGCATCGTCTGCTATGGTAAAGACAACATTCCCAAATGTTGGCAAGTGAAGGTAAGAAGCTTCAAAGGCCTTGTACAACGCTTTTTCAAGAGTGGTATCAGAACCCATGACTTCCCCTGTTGACTTCATTTCAGGTCCAAGCAGGCTGTCTACCTTAGCTAGTTTGGTAAAGGAGAATACTGGTGCCTTGATATGAACGCGACTACTTTCTGGGTAAAGTCCATCTTGGTAACCAAGTTCTTCAAGACTTTGACCAAGAATCAACTTAGTCGCTACCTGTGCCATAGGGATATTGGTTACTTTAGAAAGGAAAGGTACGGTACGGCTGGCACGAGGGTTAACTTCAATGACGTATACTTTCTCATCCTTGATGACAAACTGAATGTTCATCATACCAAGACAGTTAAGGCCGATTGCAAGACGTTTAGTATAGTCTGCAATGGTTTCTTGAACCTTTTGCGACAAGGTTTGAGGAGGATAAACCGCCATGGAGTCACCTGAGTGGACACCAGCGCGTTCGATATGCTCCATGATACCTGGGATGAGGACATTTTGTCCGTCTGAAATGGCATCGACTTCACACTCTTGTCCGACGATATAAGAGTCAACAAGAACAGGGTGGTCTGGACTTGCCTTAACCGCAGTACGCATGTAAGAACGGAGATCATCTTCATTCTCAACGATTTCCATAGCACGTCCACCCAAAACATATGAAGGGCGAACGAGAACTGGGAAACCAATTTTACGTGCAGCAAGTACTGCTTCTTCTTCATTGGTTGCTGTTTGTCCAGGAGGTTGTGGAATATCCAAGTCTTTGAGGGCTTGTTCGAAGAGGTCACGGTCTTCGGCACGGTCTAGGTCAGCAACCTGCGTACCAAGGATAGTCACACCTGCTTTTGCTAATGGCTCAGCAAGGTTGATAGCTGTTTGACCACCAAACTGAACGATAACACCTTTTGGTTTCTCCAAATCGATGACATTCATGACATCTTCGAATGTTAATGGTTCAAAGTAAAGTTTATCCGATACAGAGAAGTCGGTTGAAACTGTCTCTGGGTTCGAGTTCATGATAATAGCTTCGTAGCCAGCAGCTTGAATTGCCTTAACAGAGTGAACAGTCGCATAGTCAAACTCAACTCCTTGACCGATACGGATTGGACCAGAACCTAGGACTAGTACAGATTCCTTATCAGACTTGATGGATTCATTCTCCCAACCATAAGTTGAATAGAAATATGGGGTTTCTGATTCAAACTCTGCCGCACAGGTATCAACCATCTTGTAAACTGGGACAATCTTGTTTTCCAAACGAAGTTGGCGAACTTGATCAGCTGTAGTATTCCAGAGTTCAGCGATTTTACGATCTGAGAAACCATTCAATTTTGCTGTTTTTAGGACTGCTACATCTTGTGGATGTGCGCCCAATTCTTGCTCAATTTCAAAGATATGCAAGAGTTTATCCAGATAAAAGATATCGATTTTTGTAAGCTCAGCGATTTCCTCTGGTGTATAACCACGGCGAATGGCTTCTGATACATAGAAGAGACGGTCATCTTGGGCCTTGACAACCTTTTCAATCAAGGCATCATCCGAAACTGCTGCAAGTTCAGACATTTCATTATGATGGACACCAATTTCAAGAGAGCGACAGGCTTTTAGAAGAGATTCCTCGATGTTACGACCAATAGCCATGACTTCTCCAGTCGCCTTCATCTGAGTACCAAGACGGCGTTCACCCTTTTCAAACTTGTCAAATGGGAAGCGCGGAATTTTGGCAACCACGTAGTCAAGGGCTGGCTCAAACATGGCATAAGTTGAACCTGTAACTGGGTTGATGACCTCATCTAAGGTCAAACCGACTGCAATCTTAGCAGCTAATTTAGCGATTGGATAACCTGTTGCCTTAGAGGCAAGAGCTGACGAACGAGATACACGAGGATTTACTTCGATGACATAGTACTTGAAGCTGTGTGGATCAAGAGCTAGCTGAACATTACATCCACCTTCAATCTTGAGGGCACGAATAATACTCAAGCTGGCATCACGAAGCATTTGGTTTTCATAGTCTGACATGGTTTGCGCTGGGGCAAATACGATGGAATCCCCTGTATGGATCCCGACTGGGTCAAAGTTTTCCATGTTACATACAACAAGGGCATTGTCAGCCGAGTCACGCATGACTTCATATTCGATTTCCTTAAAACCAGCAATCGAACGCTCAATCAAACATTGGGTAACAGGTGACAACTTCAAACCATTTTCAGCGATTTCACGCAATTCTTCTTCGTTAGCACACATACCACCACCAGTACCACCTAGGGTAAAGGCTGGACGGACGATCACTGGATAGCCAATTGTCGCTGCAAAGGCAACGGCTTCTTCCACAGTGTTAACAATTTCAGATTCTGGAATCGGTTGATTCAATTCTTCCATCAATTGTTTAAAGAGATCGCGGTCCTCTGCTTGGTCGATAGCAGACAATTTAGTCCCGAGAAGTTCTACTCCCAATTCATCAAGAATGCCATTTTTAGACAATTCCATGGCCATGTTAAGCCCTGTTTGCCCACCAAGAGTTGGTAGCAAGGCATCTGGACGTTCTTTACGGAGAATACGAGTTACAAACTCAAGTGTGATTGGCTCAATGTAAACCTTGTCTGCAATTTCCTTATCAGTCATGATAGTTGCAGGGTTTGAGTTTACTAAGACAACCTCATAACCTTCCTCTTTCAAAGACAAGCAAGCCTGAGTCCCAGCATAGTCAAACTCAGCAGCCTGACCAATAATAATCGGACCAGAACCAATCACCATAATTTTTTGAATATCAGTACGTTTAGGCATTTATAAGATATTAAGGGCGTCAAGCGGACAAAGCTAAAATAGGAGTTATGACGAAGAACTGTCAGTTCTAGGAATAACTATCTTTTTAGCACCGTCCGTAGCCCGTATTCAGTTCAGCAAATACGGCTCACCCTTCTCCTTTCTATTCGTCGCCTCACAGAGCGACATTAAATAAATTCTCCGACGATTTTTTAGCGAAACGATACTTTTCGGTAAAAAATCTAGTGCAGGGAGTTTTTAGTTCGCCTGATAGCGACTAAAAGAAACGACCTGCCTTTCTATTCGTCGCCTCACAGAGCGACATTAAATAAGATACAAAGGACGAATAGAAAGCGATTGAATTTTAGGAAACCAAGGAAGGATTGACAATCCAAGTTGGTTTCTCTAAATTCCGAGCTTTCCGTCCGTGTTCAGTTACATAAATTCTCCGACGAGATTTTACTCGTTCTTAGTTTGCTTGTTTGAAGGCTTCCATCATCTCGATGAACTCGTCAAATAGATAACTTGCATCGTGCGGACCTGGTGCAGCATCTGGGTGGAATTGCACAGAGAAACCTGGTTGGTATCTGTGACGTACACCTTCAACTGACTTGTCATTGATTTCTTCATGAGTAATCATCAAATGGTCTGGAAAATCTTCACGACTCACTGCATATCCATGGTTTTGACTCGTGAAGTCCACGCGCCCTGTTGCAATCTCGCGAACAGCATGGTTAAAACCACGGTGACCAAACTTCATCTTATAGGTCTTAGCACCATTAGCCATGGCAAAGAGTTGGTGGCCCATACAAATTCCAAAAATCGGAATTTTACCTTGAATTCCACGTATCATGTCAAGTGCCTGTGGAACATCTTCAGGATTACCTGGACCATTTGACAACATCACACCATCTGGATTCAAATGTAGAATTTCATCTGCTGTTGTAGTATAAGGAACGACCGTTACATTACAATCTCTCTTAGACAACTCTCTTAAGATAGAATGCTTGAGACCAAAGTCTACAAGTACCACGCTCAAACCTACTCCTGGAGCTGGGTAAGCAGTTTTTGTAGAAACCTGTTTGATATTGTCAATTGGTAGAACAGTTGCTTGAAGCTGATCTGTGATGTGATCGATACTATCTCCCACATGTGTCAGAGTCGCTCTCATAGTCCCATGTTTGCGAATGATTTTTGTCAAAGCACGTGTATCAATACCTGAAATACCAGGGATTTTCTTAGACTTCAAAAACTCATCCAGCGTCATCTGGTTGCGCCAGTTACTGGCTCTACGAGCTTCTTCAAATACTACAACACCTTTACAAGTAGGGCTGATAGATTCGTAGTCATCACGGTTAATCCCATAATTCCCTACCAGTGGATAAGTGAAGGTCAAGATTTGTCCATTATAAGACTGGTCTGTAATGGATTCTTGATAACCTGTCATCCCTGTGTTAAAGACGATTTCCCCTGTTACATCAATATCTGCTCCGAAGGCCTTACCTTCGAAAATGGTGCCATCTTCTAAAACTAGAAGTCTTTTTGTCATATTCTCACCTCTCGTGGACGCTCACTGGCGTCTTTTAACGTTTTGTGTCTTTTTTGGCTTTTCTACTTGCCAATACGGATTCTAAGATTGCCATTCGAACAAAGACTCCATTGGTCATTTGTTGAACAATGCGTGATTTTGGAGCTTCAACAAGATGATCGGCAATTTCCACATCCCGATTCACTGGAGCTGGATGCATAATGATTGCTTCTTCTTTTAAGCGATTATAGCGCTCTTGGTTCAAGCCATGTTGAGCATGATAGCTTTCTTTTGAGAAGATTGCTCCACTTTCGTGGCGTTCATGTTGAACTCGAAGCAACATCAAAACATCCACCTGGTCAACAATCTCGTCAATAGTTACAAACTGGCCATAGTCAGCAAATTCTTGACTTCTCCATTCCTCAGGTCCTGCAAAGTAAAGTTCTGCACCTAAGCGTTTCAAAATCTGCATATTGGATTTGGCAACACGTGAATGATCCAAATCTCCAGCAATTGCAACCTTGAGCCCTTCAAAACGGCCAAATTCTTCATAAATGGTCATCAAATCAAGCAGGCTCTGACTAGGGTGTTGTCCTGAGCCATCCCCACCATTGATAATCGAAGTCGTAATCGTCGGACTATCGATCAACTCTCTGTAGTAATCCACCTCTGGGTGTCGGATGACACAGACATCTACACCAAGTGCTGACAAAGTCAGGATGGTGTCATACAGTGTCTCACCTTTGTTGACTGAACTTGTCTTTACATCAAAGTCAAGTCGTTCCAATCCCAATTTAATCTCTGCCACTTCAAAGGACTTATGCGTTCGTGTAGAATCCTCAAAGAAAAGATTTGAAACAATCGGATGGTCTTCGTAGGGTAACTGAGCACCGTTTTTAAACTCGATCCCTCGTTTAATCAATTTCATAACCTGATCCACAGTGAGATCTTCCATGGACACCACATGTTTGAGTGCTTGTTGATTTTCTGACATGGCTACTCCTTTAGCTATTAAGCTTCTTCAGTAATCAAAACTCTATCTTGGCCATCAAGTTCTGTCATCTCAACGATGATTTCTTCAGAACGGCTAGTTGGAATATTTTTCCCAACATAGTCTGGACGAATTGGCAATTCTCTATGTCCACGATCAACCAGTACCGCAAGACTCACGCGCGCTGGGCGACCATGTCCGACAATGTTATCGATAGCAGCTCGGATTGTACGACCTGTATAAAGTACGTCATCCACCAAAATGACTTCGCGATCTGTCACATCAACAGAAATTAAGGAAGTATCTTCACCACTTTTGACATCGTCACGGTAAGGTTTGGTATCTAATTCTACAATGGGAACAGAGATATTTTCCAGTTGTTCCAAACGCTCCTGGATACGGTGAGCAATGAAGACACCACGTGTTTTTATCCCAGCCAATACAATCTTGTTTAAATCTTTATTTCGCTCGATAATCTCGTAGGTAATCCGAGTAATCGCTCGCTTGACGGTTAATTCGTCTACAACTTCTTTTGTCTTCATGACAAACCTCCAAAAAGAAAAGTCTCCTTTTTCAAGGAGACTTGAGAATGTATAACTAAGCGAGCCTTACTGTAAACAGTATAGACTTACCCTTCTACTTAATCGAGCTCCTTGCCTGCCTCACGGGACAGGTTTAAAGGAATATTTTATTGTCATTACTATATCACAAAGCCTAGTCCAAAGCAAGTAAAAACATTCAATACTCGTCCTTATAATGAACTAAAATCATACAATTGTGGATAGTGTTCGCATTCTGGATTTTTCGGATGACAAATAGCACGACCAAAGTAAATCATAGCCTGATGGGCTGCCAACCATTCTTCTGGTGGTAAGACATCCATGACACGTTTTTCAACTTCTAATGGTGTAGCTGATTTTTTAACAATATCATGGTGTTTGCAAATGCGCTCCACATGGGTATCCACCGCAAAGGCTGGAATCCCAAATCCTACACTCATTACTACATTAGCTGTTTTACGCCCAACTCCTGCCAAACTCTCTAATTCTTCTCTAGTCCGAGGGACTTGACCATCAAAATCATCCAGTAGTTGCTGGGCACACTTCTTAAGGAACTTAGCTTTATTTCGATAAAGCCCAAGACGAGAAATATACGAGGCAATCTCACTCTCACTTGCATCTGCCATAGCATGCGGGGTTGGAAAGGCCGCAAAAAGTCCAGGTGTAGCCTTGTTGACTGCCGCATCTGTCGTCTGAGCAGACAGCATAACAGCAACCAGAAGTTCAAAATGATTTCGAAAATCTAGACTTGGTTTTGCATCTGGAAAAAGAGCGATGATTTCCTCAATGACATGACGGGCACGTTTCTTGGATAAAACCATCTATTCGTCTCCGTCAAACAGTCCTTGTAAACCTGCAAAAGGACTATTTTCTTCTTTCTTGACTGCCTGTTGAGCTAGATACTCTTCCTCAGACATAATTTGCCAGTCATTTCCAGAAACAAATCCCTGACCAGCTTCTTCCTCAGCTGTTAAGACCTTGATTGGAATATTGAGCAAGATATTATCTGAAACACTTTCAGCCAGGTCGATTTCCCCATTTTCAATCGGTAAAACCAAGTCATCATCTAGAACTTCTTGGTCCAGTTGATTGGTAGCACCTTCCATAAAGATTTCCGTTACTGGATAAGACTCTTTCAATTCTACCGGTTCCATGCTACGACTAGAAGCTAAAACGATTGTATAAGACAATTGATAGTCTAGGAAAAACATACGGTCTTCGTACTGAACCTTTCCTACCGTAACAATATCTTTTACATCTAAAATTTCTTGATTACGGGAACGCAAGTCAGCTGCTAAGTCTAAAGTCTGCTCAAAGTGCAAGCCTTCAGGCTGCTTACGAATTTCTTGAATATTTAATTTCATACTTCCTCCATAAAGATTTACTATCTTGATTATACCATGAAATCACTTAATTTAATCGCTGCAGACCTTGTTTTAAATATTATTAGTTTTTTATATATTTATTATGACAAATTTATTTTTTGTGCTATACTATAGACATCAATACATGAGCAAAGGAGGACGCTCATATGGAAGACAAAGAACTAATCTTAGAAGCTTATCAACTCATTTCCGAGTTAAATAAAGCTTACCAAACCTGCAAACAAGGATTGCCTGATGATCTACGCTTGCAACAAATTATTGACCAGCTTCTCAATCAACTCAAAAAGGCTGAGAAACTAGATAACTCTATCTTAATTGATCTTGAGATATTTTACGAACGTACCAGTCTCTTGATTGGTCTTGGCACACTTAAACTGAATGAGCAAACTCGCACTGCTTGGCGAAACTATGACAAGTTCCACTACGATCAAGTTAAGCACGTTTTGACACTCTATGGACCTGTTTTTGGTTTTTAAAAATAGAGGATTTTCTGGCTTAATCTTGACAAAATTTCTCAAAAAGAGTATGATGATTGCAACAATACTCGGAGGTAAGGGAGACATGAACAACTAAGTCTATCAAATAAAGAACCTTTATTTAGTAGATCTTGTTTCTGTCTCTTTTTGTGTGCTCTTTTATGCTCTTTCTTCTGGCATTTTATACTCAATGAAAATCAAAGAGCAAACTAGGAAGCTAGCCGCAAGCTGTACTTGAGTACGGTAAGGCGACGCTGACGTGGTTTGAATTTGATTTTCGAAGAGTATTAAAAGAGTTTTTTTGACATAGACTTTGGGCTCTACTAGGTAAAGTAGAGCTTTTTGTTATGCAATGTGGACATTCTAGAAAGGGCAATAATATGATAAAAATTAATCATCTAACCATCACACAAAACAAAGATCTCCGAGATCTTGTATCTGACCTAACCATGACTATCCAAGACGGGGAGAAGGTTGCTATTATTGGGGAAGAAGGAAATGGCAAATCAACCTTGCTTCGAGCTTTAATGGGAGAAAGATTAGCTGATTTCACTATCAGGGGAGAAATCCAGTCTGACCTTCAGGCCATGGCCTACATTCCCCAACATCTCCCTGAAGAACTGAAGAAAAAATCTCTACACGACTACTTCTTTTGGGATTCTACTGAATTAGACTACAGTATTCTCTATCGCTTGGCTGAGGAGTCGCATTTTGATAGCGACCGTTTTGCTAGCAACCAAGAAATTGGGAGTCTCTCGGGGGGCGAAGCTTTGAAAATTCAGCTCATCCATGAGTTAGCAAAACCTTTTGAGATTCTATTTTTAGATGAACCTTCAAATGACCTAGACCTTGAGACGGTTGATTGGCTAAAAGGTCAGATTCAAAAGACCAGGCAAACTGTTATTTTCATTTCCCATGATGAAGACTTCCTCTCTCAAACGGCAGATACTATTGTCCACTTGCGACTGGTCAAGCATCGGAAAGAAGCAGAAACGCTAGTCGAGCATTTAGACTATGATCGCTATAGTGAGCAGAGAAAGGCTAATTTTGCAAGACAAAGTCAGCAAGCTGCTAACGACCAGAGAGCCTATGACAAAACCATGGAAAAACATCGCCGAGTTAAGCAAAATGTAGAAAATGCCTTGCGAAACACTAAAAATGATGTTGCTGGGCGCCTACTAGCTAAAAAGATGAAAAATGTTCTCTCTCAAGAAAAACGCTACGAAAAAGCAGCTCAGTCCATGACCCAAAAGCCACTTGAAGAGGAACAAATCCAACTTTTCTTCTCAGATATACAACCATTAGCGGCTTCTAAAGTCTTACTTCGACTAGAAAATGAGACTTTATCCATTGGTGAGCGTGTTTTAGCTCAAGGGCTACAATTAACTATCCGTGGTCAAGAAAAAATCGGCATCATCGGGCCAAATGGTGTTGGAAAATCAACTCTGTTAGCCAAGTTGCAGCAACTAATAAGCGACAAAAGAGATATTTCGCTTGGTTTTATGCCACAAGATTACCAAGAAACATTGAATTTGGATCTTTCTCCAGTAGAATTTCTTAACCAAACTGGACACAAAGAGGAATTACAGAAAATTCAATCTCACTTAGCCAGTCTCAATTTCAGTTATCCAGAGATGCACCACCATATCCACTCCTTATCTGGTGGTCAACAAGGTAAACTCCTTCTTTTGAATTTAGTTCTGCGAAAACCAAACTTTCTCCTTCTAGATGAACCGACACGAAATTTTTCTCCAACTTCTCAACCAGAAATCAGAAAACTCTTTGCCAATTATCCCGGTGGTCTGGTTACTGTTTCGCATGATCGACGTTTCTTAAAAAAGGTCTGTAATAGCATCTATCGATTGACAAAAAATGGTTTAGAAATAGTTGATTTACAAGATTTATAAATGTAGAAAATCATGACCACCCGTCAAACGGGTGGTTTGTACAAGGGTTATAAGCCCAGATAACTAGCCAGCGCCTAAAGACGCTGGCTTTTACTTTGTTCAAGCCTTATTGCATTTGACTCGTCACAACCCTCTCAAAGAGGCGTACGTACTACTTGCCACCATCCCTAAAGGGATCTTCATATTCTTTTACACTCAACTTATCTAAAGCAATATCTTTTCGCTCTTGTTCCTGAATGTATTTTTTTATTGTGGCTTCATTGAGGCCAACTGTACTAACATAATAGCCCTCTGCCCAAAAATGTCGATTCCCAAACTTATATTTCAGATTGGCGTGTTTATCGAACATCATTAGAGCACTTTTCCCTTTTAAATATCCCATAAAACTTGCAACACTAATTCTAGGTGGAATGCTTACCAACATATGAACATGATCTGGCATTAAATGGCCCTCGATAATCTCAACACCTTTATAACTACATAATCTATGGAATATTTCTCCCAAACTACTTCGATATTGATTATAGATCACTTTTCGTCTATACTTAGGGGTGAACACAATGTGATATAACACATCCATTTTGTGTGTGATAAACTATGTGCTTTTTGAGCCATATTTTTCTCCTTTCGCTTTACAATTGGCTTGAACACCTTAATTGTATCGCGTTTGGAGTTTTTTGGTATAACCTTCGATGCGCACCCGCATAGCGGGTGGTTCTTTTGTCTCGCACCTAACGGAGCGAGACGGACTAAAAGTCACATAATAGTAAACATCCAGAGAAAATCTCTGGATGTTTTTACATATGTTGCAAACGCTCAATCCGTTCTAAGATTGGCGGATGGGTATAAAAGAGTTTTTGTAACCCACCTCGTTTTTGAGGATCGTTGATATAGAGAGCACTACTAGCATCATCCACATGACGACTCATAGGCTGACTATGGTCCAGCTTTCGAAGAGCATTGATCATGCCTTGAGGATTACGAGTCAACTCCACACTTGAAGCATCTGCTAAAAATTCTCGTTGACGAGAGATGGCTAGTTGTACCAAGGTTGCTGCTAGGGGAGCCAAAACAATTGCAAGAAGAGAAACAACTAGCATAATAATTTCAAGTCCACCACTATCACGGTCATCACTTCTACGACCACGGCCTGCACCTCCCCACCACATCATGCGTCCAGCCATACTTGATAAAAGTGTAATAGCACTGGCGAGGGCAACCGCGATCGTAGAAATCCGAATATCATAGTTACGAATGTGACTGACTTCATGACCAATAACCGCCTCTAACTCTTCACGATTCATAATCGCAAGGAGTCCTGACGTTGCTGCTACCGCTGCATTTTGGGGATTTGAACCCGTAGCAAAGGCATTTAAGCTGGCATCATCGATGATGAAGACACGTGGCATAGGGATTTGCGCCACCATAGCCATATCTTCCACGACATGATAGAGAGTTGGTGCTGTCTGCTCATTTACCTCACGCGCACCATTCATGGACATGACAATCTCTGTCGATTGAAAAATCATGGACAAGGCATAGATAAAGCCGATAATCAGAGCTATAACTAAGCCACCAAGACCTGACCGCATAAAGAGGTAACCAACTGCATATCCAACCAAAGCCAAAAGTAAAAAGAATACTAGTAGTAAAATCCAAGTTCTTCGCTTATTACTCGCGATTTGATCATACAACATCCTAGTCACCTAAACCACTAAAATCAACCTTTGGTACTGCCTTTTCTTCTTCAGGTGTTTGAAGGAAGTCTGCAGCTTTAAAGCCAAATAGTCCCGCGATGATATTACTTGGGAAAGTCTCCAATTTAACATTATAGTTGCTAACAACACTATTGTAGAGTTGGCGAGAGTAGGAAATTTTATTTTCTGTATTGGTCAACTCTTCTTGCAATTTGATAAAGTTAGCACTAGCCTTCAAGTCTGGGTAATTCTCTGCTACTGCAAAGATACCAGAAATCTGGCGAGTAAGGGCATCACTAGCCTTCATAGCTTCAGCTGGTGACGTTGCTACGGCTACTTGTCTACGAAGTTCTGTCACTTTTTCCAAGGTAGAACCTTCATATTTCGCATAGCCTTTGACTGTTTCAATCAAGTTTGGAAGGAGATCATTGCGACGCTTCAGCTGAACATCGATCTGGCTCCAAGCCTCCTTGGTTTGCATGCGATTTTTAACCAAACCGTTATAACTAACAATTACGAAAATAACAATAAGAGCAAGAACTCCAAGAATAATCCAAGTCATCATATAATTCCTTTCTGCTTTTAGATTAGTACCAGTATATCAAATTTCCATCTTTTTGTGGTAAAATAAGATGATACTAAAGAAGGAAACTACTATGAAACCAGAAACATTTTATCAACTGCTAGCTGAACAAGATATCCATCTTTCTGACCAGCAAAAAGTTCAATTTGAGCGTTATTTTGAACTCTTGGTCGAATGGAATGAAAAAATCAACCTAACTGCTATTACAGAAAAAGAAGAAGTCTATCTCAAACACTTCTATGATTCCATCGCTCCTATTTTACAGGGATTGATTGAAAACCAGCCCATTAAACTCTTAGATATTGGTGCTGGAGCAGGTTTTCCTAGCCTTCCGATGAAGATCCTCTATCCTCAACTAGATGTGACCATTATTGATTCCCTCAATAAACGAATCAACTTTCTGAATCTATTAGCCCAAGAACTAGGGTTAGAAAATGTTCACTTCTATCATGGACGTGCAGAATATTTCGGTCAAGACAAGAATTTTCGTGCTCAGTTTGATATCGTCACAGCTCGAGCAGTTGCTCGTCTGCAGGTCTTATCTGAATTAACCATTCCTTTTCTAAAAGTCGGTGGAAAATTACTAGCACTCAAGGCAAGCAATGTACCCGAGGAATTGACAGAGGCAAAAAATGCTCTTAACCTTCTCTTTAGCAAAGTTGAGGACAACATCAGCTATACTCTTCCCAATGGAGACCCTCGCTATATTACTATAGTAGAAAAGAAAAAAGAAACTCCAAATAAATACCCAAGAAAAGCAGGTATGCCAAATAAACGCCCGCTTTAAACAATGGTGCACCCTTGTTTAAAGTTCAGAAAACAATTTACAAAATCAACCTCGCTTTCTTATTTCAAGGCTCAGGAAAAATTCGTTTACAAAACCAACCTTGCTTTCTTATTTCTAGGCTCGGGAAAAAATGATTTACAAAATCTGCCTCGCTTTTTTGTTTCTCGACTCGGGAAAAATTCGTTTACAAAACGAATTTTTTCTGCTATACTATCCTAAGCAAAGGTTTTTAATGTCATCCTGTGAGGTGACGAAGGCGCAGATTTATATAAATTTTTAAAAGATAGCCATTTTTTAAAAAGTCTTACTCTGAGGGCCTATTGCTGCAAAATAATGGGCTCTTTTTTTGATGCCCAAAAGTGAGGTATTTATGAAACAAGAATCAACTGTTGATTTGTTATTAGACGTCGACCAACGTCCTTCTGCTGGTAAGGGAATTCTTCTCAGCTTCCAGCACGTTTTTGCTATGTTTGGTGCAACCATCTTGGTACCTTTGATCTTGGGAATGCCTGTATCCGTTGCCCTCTTTGCTTCAGGTGTAGGAACACTCATTTACATGATCTCTACTGGCTTTAAAGTTCCAGTTTATCTGGGTTCTTCTTTTGCCTTTATCACAGCTATGTCACTTGCCATGAAAGAAATGGGTGGCGATGTATCTGCTGCTCAGACAGGGGTTATTCTGACTGGTTTTGTTTATGTCCTTGTTGCTGCAAGTGTTCGCTTTGCAGGTACAAAGTGGATCGACAAACTCTTACCTCCAATCATTATCGGTCCTATGATCATCGTTATCGGTCTTGGACTTGCTAGTTCAGCTGTTACCAACGCTGGTCTTGTAGCGGACGGAAATTGGAAAAACGCTCTTGTAGCCGTTGTTACTTTCTTGATTGCTGCCTTTATTAATACAAAAGGAAAAGGCTTCTTACGAATCATCCCATTCCTATTTGCCATTATCGGTGGTTACCTCTTTTCCCTAGCACTTGGATTGGTTGACTTCACTCCTGTTCTTGAAGCAAACTGGTTTGAAATCCCTGGTTTCTACCTACCATTCAATACAGGTGGTGCCTTCAAACAATACAACCTTTACTTCGGTCCTGAAACAATTGCCATCTTACCAATCGCAATCGTAACGATTTCTGAACATATCGGAGACCATACCGTTTTAAGTCAAATCTGTGGACGCCAATTCTTGAAAGAACCTGGTCTACACCGTACTCTTCTTGGTGATGGTATCGCAACTTCAGTTTCTGCCTTCCTTGGTGGACCAGCCAATACAACTTACGGTGAAAATACAGGGGTTATCGGTATGACTCGTATCGCTTCTGTCTCAGTTATCCGTAACGCTGCCTTTATCGCAATTGCCCTTAGCTTCCTTGGTAAATTTACTGCCTTGATTTCAACAATTCCAAACGCTGTACTTGGTGGTATGTCTATCCTTCTTTACGGGGTTATCGCAAGTAACGGTTTGAAAGTCTTGATCAAAGAACGTGTTGACTTTAGCCAAATGCGTAACCTTATCATCGCAAGTGCTATGTTGGTGCTTGGACTTGGTGGTGCTATCCTTAAACTTGGACCAGTTACCCTTTCAGGTACTGCCCTATCAGCTATGACAGGTATCATCCTAAACTTGATCTTGCCATACGAAAACAAAGACTAATCCATATAGAATCAACAAGAGGTCGGGACCAAAAATCCCGACCTCGTTTTTATGAACAAGAAACCTTTGATACAGTGACTCATTGGACTGTTGTCAAAAAGTTTGATTTCTTAATTTCCCCAAGCAATCAAGAGATACAAGAGACTTGAACCAAACATATCTGCGAGAGCATGCATGAGAAAGAATGGCAGTAAATTCTTGACTACATACTTGTACAAGAAATAATAAAAGAGACCATAAACAAGCCCAATAACCAAGGCCCAAAGCAATCCTTGATAGGTATGGAAAGAAATCCGTATAATTACCGAGTAGACTAGAGCTAACCACTTGTGCTTTTCTTTTACTGAAGTCAGTAAGCCTAAGAAGAAAAATTCTTCATAAAAACCATTTAGTAAAGCATAGCAAATCGCCATTGGCGTTAAAGCCATGAATTTTCGAATGATTTCCATAGGGTCTATAAAAGGAATCAACTGAGGATTAAAATAATTATACTCACCACTAAGTGTTGTAATGATATCACCGAATATCCCAACTACAGCAAAGATAAGGGGAACCCAAATTAAAACAGACCAGTTCCAACGTATAGGAAGTTGTTTAAAATCATAATTTCGAATCACAAGATAAAGGAAGGTAATCCCTAACATCATCAATTGAAAATTGAAATTACTAGAATAAGCTGCTCCATCACTTGCTACATTTGTCGTAGTTTCTGCGACACTAGTAAGAGTTGAAGGCGATAAACTCTCCATAAATTGCTGGGTAGAACGAATGATAAACTCTCCAAACATTAAAACAGTGATGATGAGGATATCGAACCATTTTAAGTATCTTAGAGGTTTAGCAGGATTAATACTTTGTAGCAAATTCATATTTCCTCCTTATCTTTAAATGTATGGATTAATTATAACCATTCATTCTTAAAGTTATATGAACCATCTTGCTAGAAGATTAAAAAACAGCCTTATCAAAGACTGTTCATGTAAATTAAACTAAGTAATGTTTCTTCTCCAACATTAAATCCTTCAATGAAATGATAGTCACGGCTAATAAAATCATTGCCATACCAAGAAAATCTACAGGATAAAAGATATCCCCCATAATCATGAAGGCAAAAAATACTGCCGAGATAGGCTCAATAGAAGCCAAAAGACTAGACTTGACTGGTCCTATCATACTAGCTCCCTTGAGGAAGGCTGTATAGGCAAAGACCGTTCCAATCAGAATGATGCCGGCAAAAGCTAGAAAGATATCAAAAGATATAGGAATACTAGCCCCGATAAGCCCCGTAAAAGGTACTGCTAGTATACCTGAGATGGTCATTCCAACACCAATAACCAAAATGCTCCCCCATTTTTGAATCAATTTTATGGGTAAAATGATATAAAGAGCATAGGTTAGGGCCGAGAACAAACCCCAAAATAAACCAGCTGGAGTCATCGAGAGTTGATCCAATTGCCCATGGGTTGCAATAAGAAAGGTCCCACCTATAGCTAAAAACATAGAGATGATTTCTGAAAGCGTCGGAGCCACCTTATCCTTGATACAAGTGTAAGCAAGGATTCCAACTGGACAGACATACTGGAGAACTGTCGCTGTCCCAGCATTTGTCTCCTGAATAGCTGAAAGATAAGCTAATTGATTTAGAAAAAGACCAAATAAAGAAAATAGCAAGAGAGAAAACAGACTTGATTTATCCTTCAGAAAGGCCATAAATTTATCCCTTGATTTAGTATAAGCCAGAAGAACCAAGAGTAATCCAGCGATTATCAAACGGATATTGGTCAGAACGAGAGCTGAAATCCCGTGAACCATCAAGTACTGACCACTGGTTCCCGATAAGCCCCAGGAAATACCTGCAATTACAGTATAAAGAGTTCCTTTTAAAACTTTTGACATACTTCCTCCCTAGTCTGCCTCTCGAATCAAGTCCATGACCTGATTACGGTCCAATATCCATTGGGCACGCTCATCTTTTTCATAAGTTCGATTGGATAAAAAGATAGCAGCTTCTTGTTTCTTACGATTCCACATGATAAAGGTCCCAGTATAACCTGTATGGTCCAGCCAATCACCTTCAAGATTCCAGGCCAATGAGCGTTCTTTATCATTCAGATCCGAAAAATTCTGACTTAAGTCTGTAGAAAAATCATCCTGCAAATAATGCTCTAGAAAGATTTTTAAATCATGAACTGTTGAAAACAAGCCTGCACTACCAGCATGCTTTCCAAGCAAACGAGCCTTGGGATCATGGACCACTCCTGCTTTCTGTCCACGGACCGTTGGAACAGCACAGCTAACTGGACCAAACTGAGTTTCTTTCATTCCCCAAGGATTCAAAACTTGCTCTTGTAGAATCTGATCCAAGTCCTTTTTAAAATAGTTTTCCAAGAGAAAACCTAGCAAGAGAAAATGCACATCCGAGTAGAGAAAGGCTCTCTTCTCTCGGCGATTCAAATGATACATGGCATTCCTCAACTGGTCTTCTGAAAGCTGATCCCTATTGGGGATATAGGGGTCCAAATCTGTCGCATGCGTTAGTAATTGTCGAACAGTGATGTCTGGATAATCCACTTCTGGAAGATAATCTCTTATGGAGTTATCTAGCTCAATCTTACCTTCCTTCCACAAGAAAGATAAGACTGTTCCAACTCCAACAACCTTGCTGACACTTGCCAAATCATAGACCAAACCCTCACGAGTCTGCTCACCAATTTCTGGATTTGCTTCTCCTAGATACCAGTCAGACCAAACGCCATCCTGATAATATGCAAAAGAGGCACCAGGATAAATCCCTGCCTCAATTTGTTGCTTTATTTTTTGAATGATTTTTTGTTTCATACTGCTTCAAACCACAATTCAATATTGTTGGTATCCTTAGTTAGGAAAAACTTCTCAGATTTTGGAATAAAGTAACCAGCTTCTTCAAAACGCTGACGCAATACAGGCAAATCTAAATTCTCTACTTGAAATTTCAACATGGACAAGTCCCAAGTTACATTATTTTCAACCAGCAAATCACTACCTTGAGCTTGATTAAAAGCTAGTCGATTTTCGATTTCTTCTTTTTCGAGTAGACTAGCTGTCTTTTCTGGCAAGTTAATTTCCACCGAGATTTCAAAGGCTGTCAAATATCTCATCTTGTCATCTTTTGAAAAAGTGACTTCTTCCTCAACTTTATTCAAATCTTTGATATCATCTTCCGCATGGATAAGGACACAATCTCCTTCCGGAGAAAGAACCTCAAAAGCATAGCCCTTGTTTCCTTTATAGAGGCGAGGACGTTTTTCCATTCTAGCTAGTAAGGCTTCAATTTCAGATGCATTTTCTACCTTTACAAGTAGTCTAGCTAATTTTTTAATCCCTTCAACCTTACGGCTTCTCATACTTGGTGATTCTTCTAAAACTAACTTTTCAATACCTGATTGGTCTCCTAAAGATAAGAAGGCTGACTCTTCAAGCAAGGGTTTCATCCCCAAAGTCTCAATATAAAATGATTCATTTAAATTTCTATTATTTACCTTTAGCGTCGGGATCATACGCTTTATTTGATTTACAATCATAAATTCCTCCAACACTTTTTATTTTAAAGGATTTTATCTTTTTTTACAAGTTATTCAATAAAAAACTTTAACTATATTAACTCTTTAAATTAAATTCCCCCTTCTGTTTGTAGAAGGGGGGGCTTGAGTGTTTTTACTAAAATACCTTATTTAGTCTTTCCAAGCTAGTGTTGCTTGGAGACCATAATGATCGCTCACCTGTGGACTGTTTTTACCATCAAAGACGACGTGAAGGTTTTTTACCTGCATATCCTTTGTCGTAAAGACATAATCAATTCGAAGTGGTTCGCTGTTCCCCTTCCAACCATCAATTTCAGGCGGAACAGTAAAGCTTCCACTTCTTTCTTTTGCAACTTCATATGCATCTTGTAAGACTAGTGGACTAGCTAGAATAGCTTGGTAACCCTCTTGGCCTGCAGGATTATTGAAATCACCTGCTAGTAAGAGTGACTTGTTCAATTCTTTCAGAACCGCTTCAAAGCGTACCCATTCCTCTTGGAAGCCTTTATCCCACCAAGAGAGATGGACACTGGCAACTGCAAGCTCTTTGCCTTCAACTACTGTTTCTGCTAAAGCAACTCGACGAGTATGATAGTCTGTTGGATCATCTACATCTGAAACCAAAATTTCACGCGCTTCAATTGGTGTTTTAGATAGGATTGCAACACCTTCATGGTAACGATCATAACCGATATGGTTGTAGGCCCAAGTCCAATAATAATTTTGACCATGCTCAGCCAACTTCTCTACCAAAAGTCGCACATAATGGTCTTGATGAATCGGCTCAGCTGATGGTAATGGCTGATAAAGTGGGCCAGCTTCTACTTGCGCTGAAGTGATTTCTTGGTTGATTTCCTGAAAACAAATCAAATCATAACTGTTTTCAAGGATATCTTGAAGTAAAAGTTGAAACTTTTGTTCAGGTTTTTTTTCCATCCAACTATGGGTATTGAGTGTTAAAAACTTCATGCTTTTCTCCTATTAAACAAGAGGTTGGAAACAGTTTCCAACCTCCTAAATATTACAATTCTACTTTTGCAACTGCTGTTTTAGCTGCAAGAGAACCTGTTTGTTCTAATTTAAATGATTTGATTGCATCACCATTTGTGAAGACAACTACAGTTGTAGTTTCACGACCAGCTTCACGGATAGCACCCAAGTCAGCTGTGACAAGAAGATCACCAGCAGCAACCTGTTGTCCTTCAGTAACACGAACTGTAAATGGTTTTCCTTCAAGACTTACTGTGTCCAAACCAATGTGAACAAGTACTTCAAGGCCTGCTTCAGTCACAAGACCAAGAGCGTGTTTAGTTGGGAAGATACTTGATACAGTACCTGATACTGGAGATACAATGTTTCCGTTTGATGGTTCTACTGCAAATCCATCACCCATCATTTTTTGTGCGAATACAGGATCCTTCACTTGATCCAATTCAATCACTTGACCGTCAGCAACTGAGTATACTTCTTCAGTCACACCTTTGTATACAACAGCATCTTGTTGAGCTGCTGCTATTTGACTTGGAAGAGTTTCAGGAATCACTTCACCTGAGTCAAGAAGGTCTTGGATATCTGATTTCAAAACGTCAGCTTTAGGTCCGTAGATAGCTTGGACACCTTGTCCTTTCATGACAAGTCCCATAGCTCCTTCAGCTTTCCATTGTTCTTCTGTTCCAACTTTATCACCGTCTTTAACTGTTACACGAAGACGAGTCATACAAGCATCTACATCGACGATGTTAGCACGTCCACCAAGAAGGTTAATGATGTTAACAGCTTGAGAAGCTTCTGCAACTTTTGACTCACCAGAAGCAGCAGATTCTGATGAACCTTCAGCAGTTTCGTAGTTTCCGTTACGTCCTGGAGTAGCATAGTTGAATTTTTGAATCATGAAGTTGGCGATAAAGTACATGATAACTGCAAATAGTGCTGTTACCCAGATAAAGTTAATGATATCCATACCAAGACCAGCATTGATAGCTAGTGGAGTACGAGTCAAGAATTCAATCGAACCGAATGAGTGCACACGCAGGTGAACAATATCAGCCATAGCAAAGGCAGCACCTTGAACAACAGCGTAGACAAGGTAAAGAGGTGTTGCAACGAACATGAACATATATTCAATTGGCTCAGTAACACCAGTCAAGAAAGTTGCAAGAGCTGTCGCAATCATCATACCTTTGTATTGGTGTTTCTTGTCTGCTTCAACATTACGGTAAATCGCAGCAGCCACACCCATCAAAATACCGAATGAACCAATCATTTGTCCAACTTTGAAACGAGCTGGATGAACTGTATCTAGCAATGTTTGGTATTGGCTAGCATCAGTACCTTTAAGGTTTACAAGGTCTGTTACCCATGCAAGCCAAAGTGGATCTTGTCCAAATACTTGAGTGCCTTTTGCTGCACCAGTTAAAATATCGTAAGTACCACCAAGAGCTGTATAGTTCATTGGGATAGTCAACATATGGTGAAGACCAAATGGCAAGAGCAAGCGTTCCAAAGTACCATACAAGAATGGTGCAAGAACTGGTGCTGTTTCTTGTGAATTAGCAATCCAGATACCGAAGTTGTTGATACCTGTTTGAACAACTGGCCAGAAAGCTGAAAGAAGAATTGCAGCGATTGCTGAGCGAAGAATAACTACAAATGGTACAAAACGTTTCCCGTTAAAGAATGAAAGGGCATCAGGAAGTTTACGGAAATTATAGTATTTGTTAAATGCAGTCGCTCCAACAAAACCTGAGATAATCCCTACAAATACCCCCATGTTAAGGGCTGGTGACTCAAGTACACTAATGAAGTAATCAGCAACCTTGATAGAGTTACCAAAGAGTGTTGAAACCATAGCGTTAGGATCTTTCAACATATCCCCTGATACACCGAAGATTGTACCAGTGATACGGTTAATAAGGATAAATGCAAGACCTGCCGCAAAAGCACCACCAGCACGTTCTTTAGCCCAACTTCCTCCAATAGCGAGGGCAAACAAAATATGAAGGTTACCGATAACTCCCCAACCAATTTGCTCTAGTACGCCACCAGTAATAACTAGGGGAGCAAGGTTTGGGTCAATCATTGCAAGTGACTTACCGATTGAAATCATCAATCCAGCCGCTGGCATAACAGCGATAACCACCATTAGAGCCTTACCGAATTTCTGCCAAAATTCGAAAGACAAGACATTTTTGAATGTATCTTTCATCATTCAAATCTCCTTTTATATTTATTAGGCAAACGTTTTACGAAAACGTTTGCACTTGTTTGTGACTTAATTATACCACTTTTTATTTTTTTGTAAAGGGGTTTTTAAAAATTTTTTTCTGTCCAATCATTTCAATATCTCTCACTTATTTGCTGACTTTGAGTTTGCGAGTCTTTTCTGATATAATATTAGCTATGAAATCCTATAATACCTTGAATGATTACTATCGAAATTTATTTGGAGAAAAGACTTTTAAAGTCCCTATTGATGCTGGCTTTGATTGTCCAAACCGAGATGGAACTGTAGCACATGGGGGCTGTACTTTTTGCACGGTTTCTGGTTCTGGAGATGCAATCGTTGCTCCTGATGCACCTATCCGCGAGCAATTCTATAAGGAAATTGACTTTATGCATCGTAAGTGGCCAGATGTTAAAAAGTATTTGGTTTACTTCCAAAATTTTACCAATACACATGAAAAACTTGAAGTGATTCGCGAGCGCTATGAACAAGCTATCAACGAACCAGGGGTTGTCGGCATCAATATCGGAACTCGACCAGATTGCCTTCCTGATGAAACAATTGAATACTTGGCAGAATTATCAGAGCGAATGCATGTTACTGTAGAGTTAGGCTTACAAACAACATATGAATCTACCTCTGAATTGATTAACCGTGCCCACTCCTATGAACTCTATGTGGAGACAGTTAAACGCTTGAGAAAATATCCCAAGATTGAAATTGTTGCCCATTTGATTAATGGCTTGCCAGGGGAAACTCATGACATGATGGTGGAAAATGTTCGTCGCTGTGTGACGGATAATGATATTCAAGGGATTAAACTTCACCTACTTCACCTCATGACCAATACTCGGATGCAACGTGATTATCATGAAGGTCGTTTACAGCTTATGAGTCAGGATGAATATGTCAAGGTCATCTGTGATCAGCTAGAAATCATTCCCAAACATATCGTTATCCATCGGATTACGGGTGATGCGCCTAGAGATATGCTGATTGGTCCTATGTGGAGTCTCAATAAATGGGAAGTTCTAAATAGCATTGAGGCTGAAATGAGACGTCGAGGGAGTGTTCAAGGATGCAAGGCTATAAAACAGGAGTTTATGAATGAAAAGACCACTTGAAATGGCGCATGATTTTCTTGCCCAAGTCATCACCCAAGAGGATATTGTCGTTGATGCGACCATGGGAAATGGTCATGATACCCTTTTTCTAGCTAAGTTAGCTAAACAAGTCTACGCTTTTGATATACAGGAACAAGCTCTAGAAAAGACTAGCCAACGTCTCCAAGAAGCTGATTTGACCAATGTAGAATTAATCCTACAAGGTCATGAAACCGTAGATCAATTTGTAAGGGAAGTTAAGGCAGCCATCTTTAATCTTGGTTATCTTCCTTCAGCTGATAAAAGCATTATCACCCAACCTCAAACAACTATTGAAGCACTGGATAAACTTTGCCATATGCTGGTTAAGGGTGGACGAATAGCCATCATGATTTATTACGGGCATGAAGGCGGAGATATAGAACGAGATGCAGTCATGGATTTTGTCAGTCACTTACCACAAGAAGAATATACTGCTGCGATCTATCGCACTCTCAACCAGATCAACAATCCACCGTTTTTAGTCATGATTGAAAAATTAGAAAGGTATCGACATGGATAAACAATACCTACGAGATAAAATCGAAGCTCTTCGTCACAACTTTGTCGAGTCAACCCAACATGAACGGGCAGTTGGTATGTTAGATGAAGCTCATATGAGCAAGAAGATGCTGAAAATCAAGAAAAAAATGATTTCACTTGAAATGGAACGTTGTCAGAAGAAAATCGAGCATAAGGACTGCTCGAAGATTGATCAAAAAATCCAAGAACAAAAGGAACTTTTTGAAGCTTGTCGCAAACAAAAATAAGGAGGTAGAAGATGAATTTACTTTTTTATCTCTTAGTATTTTTACTAGTTCTTATTGTTTCTAGCACGACCAATAAACTTCTTCCCTTTTTACCCATGCCCCTGATTCAAATTTTATTAGGGATTGGAATTGGGCTTTGCTTACCTAACAACCAATATCACTTAGATACTGAGTTATTTCTAGCTTTAGTAATTGGCCCGCTTCTCTTTCGCGAAGCTCAAGAAGCAGATATAACTTCTATCCTAAAGCACTGGAGAATCGTTCTCTACTTGATTTTCCCTGTCATCTTTGTATCAACTCTAAGTATGGGAGGACTTGCCCATGTCCTTTGGGTTAGCTTACCTCTAGCCGCCTGCCTAGCAGTTGGTGCTGCCTTAGGTCCTACTGACCTGGTTGCCTTCGCTTCCCTCTCGGAACGCTTCACCTTTCCAAAGCGAGTTTCTAATATCCTAAAAGGGGAGGGACTTCTGAATGATGCTTCTGGTCTAGTAGCCTTTCGTGTAGCTCTCATTGCTTGGACAACTGGGACCTTTTCAATCGCTCAAGCAGGAATTTCCCTAGCTATTTCCATCGTTGGAGGTTTTGCAGTTGGCCTTATAACCGCCTTCATCAATCGCTCCCTCCACTCTTTTCTCCTCAGCGTACGGGCTACTGATATCGCCAGTGAACTCTTGCTGGATCTCAGTTTACCACTTTTAACATTCTTCATAGCTGAAGAGATTCATGTTTCTGGAATTATTGCGGTTGTTGTCGCTGGTATTTTAAAAGCTAGTCGTTTCAAGAAAATAAATCTGCTTGAAGCCCAAGTTGATACTGTTACAGAGACTGTATGGCACACAGTAACCTTTATGCTTAATGGTTCTGTCTTTGTTATTTTGGGAATGGAACTGGAGATGATTGCGGAGCCAATTCTGAAGAGTGCTTTTTATAACAATGTGCTCCTTCTCATCACTATCTTCCTCTTAACCTTCCTACTCTTTGCCATCCGCTTTCTCATGATTTACGGCTTTTACGCGTTTCGAATAAAGAAACTTCAAAAAAGCCTCCACAAGTATGTCAAAGATATGCTCCTCTTGACATTCTCTGGCGTTAAAGGAACTGTTTCTATTGCCACCATCCTCTTGATACCTTCTAATCTGGAGCAGGAATATCCGCTCCTTCTCTTCCTCGTAGCCGGTGTAACCCTGGTCAGTTTCCTTACTGGATTATTGGTCTTACCACACCTTTCTGAAGAGCAAGAACCATCTAAGGATCATCTCATGCACATCGCTATCCTAAACGATGTTGCCATGGAGTTAGAGAAAGATTTGGAACATACTAAAAACAAGGTTCCCCTCTATGCGGCTATCGATAATTATCACGGACGGATTGAAAATCTCATCCTCAGTCAAGAAAACAAAGAAATCCAAGAAGACTGGGAAGCTCTTAAACTCTTGATTCTCAGTATCGAGAACGATGGTTTGGAACAGGCCTATGAAGAAGGAAAGATTGGAGATCGTGCTTATCGTGTCTACCAACGCTACTTGAAAAGCATGGAGAATAATATTAAGCGAAACTTTGCTTCTCGCCTAACCTACTACTTCCTTGTTTCTATCCGGATTGTGCGTTTTCTCCTTCATGAATTGCTCACATTTGGAAAAACCTTCCGTTCTTGGAGAGACAAAGGAAATCAAAGACTACTAGCCATCGATTATGATCAGATTGCAGAGCTCTACCTAACCAACACTGAAATCATCATCGAAAGTTTGGAAAACCTGAAAGGGATTTATAAGAGTTCCTTGATTAGCTTTATGCAGGAATCACGTCTCCGTGAAACCAGTCATATTACCAGTGGTGCCTTTGTGGAACGGGTTATCAATCGTATCAAACCCAATAACATCGATGAAATGTTGAGAGGCTACTATCTAGAACGTAAGTCTATCTTTGAATACGAAAAACAAAAACTCATCTCAGCCCAGTATGCCAAAAAATTACGACAAAATGTAAACAACCTAGAAACCTATTCTCTAAAAGAAGCAGCCAACACACTACCTTATGATATGATGGAATTAGTTCGCAGAAATTAAGATTTAGGTTATTATTGTGGAGGATTATACAATGAAAAAGTTGTGGAAACAACTAACCAATAGGCCTTTATTGAAAGCTTTTTTGCACTACTATCGTGTTTCAGATATTGAATTAACCAGTGTAGCTGTGGCCTATTATTGGTTGATTTCAATCTTCCCCTTAATTATGATAGCCGTCAATATCTTGCCTTATTTTCAAATTCCAATCTCCGATTTCTTGATCACACTAAAGGAATTTTTACCAGATACGATCTATGATGTAGTAGCAAAGATTGCTCGTGAAGTGCTGACACAACCATCTGCTGGACTCTTGAGTTTTGCGGTAATATCAGCTCTTTGGACATTTTCAAAATCCATGAATTTCCTCCAAAAATCTTTTAATAAAGCTTATGGAATCGCTAAAAACAGAGGGCTTATTTCCCATCAACTGATGAGTCTCCTGGTTAGTTTGGGATTACAGATTCTCTTTGCACTTGCTCTATTCCTAAGTATGTTTGGTCATATGTTATTGGATCTGTTAAAAAACTACTGGAAATCCGAAAGCACTCTATTTTCTTATCTACAGGATTTTACAGGTCCGCTGATTTATGCCTTTCTTTTTGCAATCGTAATCATGCTCTATTATTTCCTTCCGAATGTGAAAGTCGGTCGTATTCGTTACGTCCTTCCTGGAAGTCTATTCGTACTTCTTACTCTCATATCTCTATTAACAATCTTTTCAGCTTATTTCAACAATTATGTTAACTATCTAGTCGACGTTCGATTTTTTAGTTCCATCATCGTTGTTGTCATGATGTTCTGGTTTATAATTATTGCCAAGATATTAATTATCGGTGCAGTGATCAATGCCAGTGTTCAAAGCCTAAAAGACCCGGACTTTAAAGCAAATCAATAATTTTTTATTGATTAATACTCAATGAAAATCAAAGAGCAAACTAGGAAGCGAGCCGCAGGTTGCTCAAAATACTATTTTGAGGTTGCAGATGGAAGCTGACGTGGTTTGAAGAGATTTTTGAAGAGTATAAACAAATCAATCCCCCAGTCATTTAATACTGGGGGATTTTCTTTAGTACTTTATTGTCCACTCGTTAGGGCTTGCAATTCTGTTTTTAGATAGTGAGCCAAATGTTGGTGGGCAAAAATATTGGCATTTTTTTCTGCGGTAGGATTGTAGTTTGTGTTGGTATTTACATCATAAACATAAATATCACCGCTCTCTGACTGAACCCATTCAATTGCTGCAACTTCAATCTGAGCATTTTTAAGGAAGTTTTCATAAGCTTCTCTTCGATCATCTGGTAGAGGTTCTGTAATCTGGAATTTCTCAGACGTTTCCAGTTGCTCTGGCCTCTTGCCAATTTGGCAACCATCTGCTGGGCAAAGTTGGAAACCATCTGAAGAATCGATAGAAACAGTGTATAGAAACTTTTGATTTATAAACTCTGAACGACGAATACGTCCATCACTTGGTTTGATGTAAGCTTGTAACAAGGTAATCCCGTCCACTGATGGTTCAAAAAGGGGACTTTTGACATAAGCTGCCAGTTCCTCTTCATTTTGGAAGAGTTGAACCCCTAAGCCCTTACCTGCTCGATTATGCTTGGTAATCAAAGGATAAATGTTCAATTTTCTTGCTGCTTCAATGATATTTTCTTGACCCAAAACTGCAACTGTCGCGGGAGTTTCAATGCCCGACTCGTTTAACTTCAAATATTGTTTGACTTTACTGATTTCTAGGTTGATAGCACCTGTTCCATTCACAACCTTGCGTCCGTGTGCTTCTAACCAAGTAATCACCTGCTCTGTAAATTCTGGAGCATAGCGATGTCCTCTTGTGTGAGAAGAGGCAGACATGCGATTGTAAAAGATACCCTGTGGCGGTGGGCTTTGAAGGTCCAATATCCCACTAGATAAATCCCACAGTACATAAGGGACTTCTAGTTCTTCCAACCATTTGACCAAATGCTGGGTCCATTCAAGATTCTCATGAATTACATAAACTTTTGCTTCACTCATTACTTATAAACTCCTTAAGAAAAGCTGACTGATAATTGGCTTTCCTTTTCTTCTTCTAAAATATATCCTTCTGTTTTTTCGATAACGCTGACTGTTAAGATTTGACCCAAAACATTAATCATAGTACGGCCAGCATTGACAAAGAAATCAACTGCAAAAATCAAGGCTACTCCTTCTACTGGCAAGCCTAACTGAGGTGCTGCAGCTAGTAGAACCACGATAGCTCCTGATGGTACGGTTGCTGCAGTTTTTCCAATCAAGGTCAAAAGCAAAACAGTAAACAAGAGACTTGATAATGAAAATTGAATGCCATAGGCGTGGGCGATAAAGATTGTCGCTACTGAGAAATAAACTGCTGCTCCCTCTAAGTTAAAAGTATATCCTAAAGGAACAACTAAATCAATTGTATGCTCGTCATACCCCTGTTTTTTCAAATCTTTAAGAAGGGATGGCAAGACAACACTAGAACTACCCGTAACAAAGGCCAGGGCCAAGAGGCTCCAATTTTCACGAAAGGCTGACAAATACGGAACTTTAAAGAAGACTGCAATCAAAGGGAAAATAAGGAGAACCGAAACAGCATAAGCCAAATAAGTTCCAATTACAAATTGACCAAGTCCAATCAATTTATCAAGGCCAGTAGTGGCAACATCTTTGGCGATAAATCCAAAAATTCCAATCGGTGATAATTTGATAATTACTGCAACAATCTTGTAGATGGCTTCAATCCAGATTTGGAAACCTTGGATAATTTTCTGAGATTTATCAGACTTAAGATTCCCAATTCCGTAACCAAGAAAGATGGCAAACACGATAATTGGCAATAGAGCGCCATCTGAAAGAGATTTAACGATATTTGATGGAATGAAACCAAGCAAAAATTCGCTGAATTTTACATTATTGGCAATTCCATCAAGGTTACCACCAGTTTGACCGATATTCACTCCTTGACCAAATCCTAAATAGTAACTAGCAAATACAAACAAAAGAGTAATAGCAGTTGTTACTGCGAAAAAGTAAACCAAACTCTTGGTCAAGATTTTCCCAAAAGATTTTTTCCCGATAACACCAGCTACCGCAACAACGATAGTTGGGAAGATTAAAGGAATGATAACCATATTGATCAATTTAATAAAGGCTTGACCTAAAAATTGATAAAAACCTGCAAATTGTGGCCAGATGACCGCAGCAATCACACCCAAGACCAAAGCCACCAATAATTGGATACCAAGTGAGAGTTTTGACCATAACGTAACTAATTTCATAAGAAACTCCTTTGTTTTATTTGCTACTCATTCTACTATTCTTCACTTCTGACTAATATATATTTTCTATGGTGAACATAAAAAAGATTTATATTGAGGACTCAAACTATCATTGTATCGAACACATGATTTATTCTGATCAAGCAGGAATTATAAAATCTGTTTCTTACCAATGATTTTTTGCTAAAACAGTGATAAATCAAGGAATTTACTTTTCTATTCTCTAAATTTTATGATACAATAATGGTATGATTTTAATGAAACTTGCTTCCATCTTGCTTTTGGTACTAACCTTAGCTCTGGCGATTATTTTAAGCAGACTCTTTAAGTTAAAAAAAAGGGGCATCAATGCTGCTGATTTAGCTTTTCCTTTTCTAATTTTTGAATACTATTTGATTACGGCTAAGATGTTCACACACAATCAACTTCCAGTATTGGTAACGGCCTTATCAATACTAGCAATTGTGTTAGTCTTTTTCTTCTTAAATAAAAAACGTAGTTTTTATTATCCAAAATTTATTAAATTCTTTTGGCGAGCTGGATTTTTACTAACACTGCTCATCTATATCATCATGATTGTTCAAATTTTCGTGATGAAATAGTCAACTATAGCATTACAGTCCACCAGCACCTCGATCTTGGTCACTAAATGTTCCATATGCGGCACTTTTCTGATAAAATTATAAAAAAATAAAAATAGGAGATTAATCAAGTGAAAAAAACGCTCTTGGCAAGCGCCATTACGCTTTCAGTATTTGGTCTAACAACCAACCTTAGCTATGCTGAGGAGAACAAAGTACAGTCAACCCCAGTAGAAACAACACACAGTGAAACCTCTACTGACAAAGTGGAGAAAAACAGTCTCCCAGCCAAGGAAGCTGAACCTTCAACTGAAGCAAATGCCAATCAAACGACAAATCCAGCTAAGAAAGAAGAAGACAAGGCTCCTGAAGTCCAAAAAGAAGGTTGGGTATTAGAGGAAAACCACTGGCGCTTCTATGAAAATAATGCCCCTGTTCTTAACTGGAAAAAAATTCAAGGAAAATGGTACTACTTCAACAAAAATGGAATCATGCTGAGTGATACTATTTTTGATGGATATATCCTTACTAGTAGTGGGGCAATGGTCGATTCTGGTTGGAGTAAACTCCAAGAAAAATGGTATTACGCTAACGCTTATGGAAAAATTTCTCAACAAAAATGGGAAAAGATCGGTGGTGTCTGGTACTATTTTGATCAAGACGGTGTCATGCTCAGCAACACGATTTTTGACGACTATCTGTTTACTAATAGTGGTGCCATGGCTGAGAGTTCTTGGGTCAAGCAAGATGGGCAATGGTATTATGCCTCTGCTTCTGGTAAATTAATCAAAAACAAGTGGGACAAAATTAGTGGTACCTGGTACTACTTTAACAAAGATGCTACTATGGCAAGCAACCAATGGCAAGGTAGCTACTACCTAAAAGCTAGCGGTGCTATGGCTGAAAAAGAATGGATTTTCGATAAAAATTATGATAGCTGGTTCTACTTGAAATCTGGTGGTGCTTACGCAGCACGTGAATGGATTGGCTCCTACTACCTCAAGGCAGGTGGCTACATGGCTAAGAGCGAATGGATTGACGACAGCTACTATAAAGCTCGCTACTATGTAGATGAAAATGGAGTCTATGTTACAGGTACCTATAAAATCGATGGAAAAGACCAGCAATTTCAAAGTGATGGAAAATGGCTTGGCGAAGCTTCTACAAGCCACGGGTTTGAAAAAGGGAAATACAACAATATCATCTTCCTAGATCCAGGTCATGGTGGTAAAGACCCTGGTGCCGTTTACTATAACACTAATGAAAAAGACCTCACTATGCTAGTTTACAAGAAACTTCGCAAGGAACTCGAGGGACTTGGTTATACAGTTCTTTCTTCAAGAGACAGTGATGTCTTTGTAGACTATGTCACCGAACGTTCAAGAATGGTTAATAATACTGACTCAGATATCTTTATCAGTATTCACTTCAATGCTACTGGAAATCCAGCTTCAAATACGGCTGGGATTCAGACTTATTCTTATGAAGCAGACTCTAGTTATCCTTCTAAGATTAATCCATACTGGCATAACCATCCTGACCGTATCAGTGAAAGTAATCGACTTGCGGCAGACATCCACTCTTCACTATTAGCTGAAACTGGTGCTAAGGATGCAGGTCGTCTACGAAGGAGCTTTGCTGTCCTTCGAGAAACTAATAAACCAGCCGTTCTATTGGAATTGGGATATATTGACAATTTCAATGAGAATCAACAAGTCCGCAGTGATGCCTACCAAAACAGATTGGTTGCAGGTATTGTAAAAGGGATTCAAAAATATTACGCAGGTCAATAAAGAAAAAGTCTCGAGAATATCTCGAGATTTTTTTGTATTATTTTTCTTACTTGTTGGCTTCAGGAAAAAGAAATCCAATTCCAACGCAAGCCAAGAATCCAGCACCGATAACCAAACCGCTTGAAAGTGGCAAGATATCAAAAATGGCATTAGCGATGATAAAGGTAATCATCAAGCTCATGAGACTGGCCTTGTAATCTTTTTTCACCAAATTCTCAAGGGTAAAAAATAGGAATAAACCTACTGGAAAGAGGGCCCAGATATTAACATCCAAACTTGGCCATCCAACTAAACCAAAATACAAAACTGCTGCTGCAACGACTAAAAATCCGATACCTGCTACTTTTTTCATGATACGACCTCATTTTCTATTTTGTAAGAAAGTTTTATCTCCTTTAACAATTACAACTATAACAGAAATAAAAATCGCAAACAATAGTTTTTGTCTATGTGGCAGACATGATAGACTATGTGGTCAGAATTTTTCTAAAAAAGAAGCCATTGCTGGCTTCTTTTCATTCATTTTTTATTTTTTTTAGACTCTAAAGCTGATTTGATGGCATCACGATCAGCTTTCAATTTCGCTAAATTCTTCTCTGCAGATTCTAATTGACTCGTATCTGGTTTAACATGATAGTAAACATTTTCTGGATGCATCAACATTCCTTCATATTGTTGTCCTGCAAAGAGTCTATCCTCAGTGTGATTGGAATTGTCTGTTATTTTACCATCATCACCAGGTTCCATGACTACACCACTCGGTACAGCGACTACCACAAACCCTCCCGCCTGAGAACCTTTTGCCCAAGCACCAAGGGCTACTGTTTCTGGGTTGCGATCATTCTGACTTTTTGATACTTTCAATTCAACAATAGACTCATGCTTTTGATCATTGTATATCCAAGAAGATTGGACTTCCCCTGAATCATTAATGATATATTCATTACCAGACTGTGTCCGCCAAGTACCCTCTAAACTTGATAAATCATTATTTCTGAGGGCTTCAATATCTAATTTGGGAACAGAAGCTTCTTTTTTTAATTGACTAACATGCTGCTCCGCTTCTGAGATCTTGGTATCCAAATCAGCCAATTGCTCCTTTAGCTTTTGAATTTCCTCTTCCTTTACCTTATCCTTATCATCCTCTTTCCCCTGACTTTTTGTCGTCTCTTCAGTCTTAGATGAGGAAGAAGTTTGATTTGCTTCTTGCTTGAGATTAGGTGAATTTAAAAAGATGCTAGCAACAATGATTATAACTAGAGCTGTTATGGCAAGACCGATATACATTTTTATATTTTTAATTGTAGAAAGGGTTTCTGCCAATCTAGATGAAGTTCCTTTTCGACCGTGAGTCTTATCTACTTGTTTTATCCGTTCTTTCTTGTTCATGATACTCCTCCTATTTTTAATATATGTTGATAATTCTAATCAGCTATTGTAGTTTTACTCTTTCTGATGCCAATCTATAATATTTGTATAAAGGTAATCTATCACATAGATTATACCACTCTTCAAATACAGATAAAAAATTTTATAGAAACTTTTTTGAATATTACTAAAGAGTAAATCAATCTAATCTACTTTATTCAATCTTCCCTTTTTGGTCAAAAAGACAAAAAATACTAAATTATTTTTAAAAATAAACTTGTAATAATTGCCTTTAAATAAACATTTTGAATTTTCTTTATCTTTCTTTACATTACTAAAAATGCCGATTGCAGGGATCGAACCTGTGACCTTCGCGTTACGAATGCGGTGCTCTACCAACTGAGCTAAATCGGCGATTCCACTTATAGTATAGCACTATAAGAAAGGATGTCAAGGGATTCTTAACCCATCTTTTTAATCAAAATCTGACAAGGATTTTGAGGCCCCCAAAGTTGTGGAAAAATCTCTAATTTTTTAAAGCCAAGACTGCTATAAAAGACATTTGTTCGATCATAATCTTTATTAGAGCCTTCTGCTACTGTTTTCACTTGTAAATAATCAACGTTTTTGCGTGCTTCACTCTCTAAAGCAGCAAGCAATTGACTCCCAATCCCTCTACCTTGATGAGCTTTTTTTACACCGAGACAATCAATCTCTGCAAAATCTTTACTAGAATAGGAGAGACATACAAAGCCAAGCAAATCACTCTCCTGATAGGCGGCCCACACTTGCAGGTCCTTGGCTCCTTCGATGTAGGCTTGCGTGCTTTCTGGTATTCCAAACCATTCTGGCAAATCCTTTAAAATCTCAGCGACAACTACCATTTTTTGATCTTCATACTTGACTTCTTTAATTACAAACATCATAAGTTCCTTTCTTGATTTTAGTCCTACTTTACCTCTTACGAACCAGCACTTTCGTAGGCGTCTAACCCCCTGTCCCAAAGTTTTAGAGAGATGCAAAAGAAGATAAGAGAAATCAGAATCAAACCACCAATATTAAAGAAGACATCCTTGTCCTGCAAGAAATAGCTGGCAGGATAGTAGGCCGTAAAGGCGAAAGGTACAATAAAGCTAATCAACCAACGAAGGAGCGAATTGTAAATGGAAATCGGGTACTTGGCAAAGTCATTAAACATATAAAAAATGTAAATCATGGCTCCTGACTGCTTGGTCCAAAAAGCGATGCTGGCTGTCGCAATTTTCAAGGAAGTATAAATTAAGGTCGCAAAAGGAATACAAACTAGAAAAATCAGGAATTTTGGAAGAGTCCAAGCAATGCTAGTCGCCGTTGTCGCTAGTAAGATTCCACCGACCAAAAGTTCACCCAAGGCATCAATCTGAAAGGTCTCAACGAGGATGTGAAAGAGAGGATTGATAGGACGAGTCAGATACTTGTCAAACTCCCCTTTTCGAACTAGTCGTTGACCTAAAGCCCAGAGATTGTCAAAAAAGAGATGATCTAATCCCTTTGGAATTAAGGAAAATCCATAGATAAAGGCAATCTCTTTAAAGGTCCAACCTTCTAGCGAGGGGATGTGTTGAAAGATGACATTGAGAAACAAGAGGTTTAGTCCTTGAGTCAGAAAGACTCCCAACACGCCAACCACAAAATCCACCTTGTATTCCATGATTTGCTTGATGTATTGTCTGATAAAAATCAGATGCATGCGTTGATATTTTTTCATACTAACCTCCCTGAATGGTGATAAATGACTGGACTCGTTTCCAAATCAACTGAGACAAGCCCACCATCACTATAAGCCAGAAAAACTGAATCAAAAGTGCTTGAAGAATCTGACTGGTATCGTATTTCCCAAGAATAATCATGACCGGAGTGTAAATTAAGGATGAAAAAGGCAAGAAGGAGAGAATATCTGAAATCACCTTTGGAAAAAAAGCCAAAGGAATCAAACTGCCAGACATAAAGGATACTAGTGAAGCCTTAAATACTTGGGAACCCCATAAATTTTTAAATACAAAGGCTGAAAATCCAAAACAGATATTAAAGAAAAAGTTAATCAGATAAGCCAGAGTTAAGCTAAAGAGATAAAGGACAGTTAATCCTAGCACTTCTACAATACCTTGCCCAGATAAGATTTTCATTAAAACAATGACACTTAAAAATGGCAGTCCAACAGAGATAAAAATCAACCACTTGGAACCAAGCTCTGTGAAAAGATAAGAGGCTGCAAAATGTACTGGTCTCAGCAAACGCATGATAATCGAGCCATCTTTTACCTCATCACCTATCATAAAGGAGCTACCTGACTCAGTTAATAAATTAGTCACAAAACTCATGATGATGTAGAGGGTGATATCTGCCATACTGAAGCCCTGAATCAAAGGCTCCTGGGAGGAGTCAAAGACTGCCTTCCAGAGATAAAAGGCCACAAAAGCCCCCATGACATCACCAATCCGATAGAGAATAAAGTTGACTCGATAGGTAATCAACTCCTGAATCCCTGCATTGATAAAGGGTTTATAACGTCTCCACAATTTGACCATCTTAGAGCTCCTTTCGATAGAAGCGACGGATAATATCTTCAATATCCGTATCTACCATCTTCAAATCACGGACTTCAAAATCAGATAAGGTTTGCTTGATAATATCTGCCGACTGATAGCGGGAACTGTCGAATTCAATAGTTAGGTTATTTCCTTGTCTATCAATAGTCATATCCGAAAAACCTTCATAGTGAGAAAGAAGATGACTTTGACCTGGTAGCAGTTCAAAGGAAAGAGTCTTCATCTTGCCAAAGGTCTCCTTGAGCTGGCTAACCGTTCCATCAAAAATCTCTTGCCCCTTATCAATCATAAAAATCCGATCACAGAGTTGCTCAATATCACTCAAATCATGAGTAGTCAAGAGAATAGTTGTCTTTTCCTCTTGATTGATCTGAGTAATGGCCCGACGAATATTATCCTTGACCGACACATCCAAACCAATAGTCGGCTCATCTAAAAAGAGAACTTTGGGATTGTGAAGTAAGGAAGCCGCAATATCCGCCCGCATCCGTTGACCTAGTGAAAGAGTCCGCACAGGATCCTTGATAAAGTTCTTCAAATCCAAGACTTCATTCAAAAAGTCCATGCGCTTATGGAAAAGCGAGTCTGGCACATCGTAAATCTCCTTCAAGACCGTGTAGGTCTCTTGCAGTGCCAAATCCCACCATAGCTGGGTGCGTTGTCCGAAAACGACTCCAATATCCTTGACATAATCTTGGCGATTATCCTGAGGAATCTTGCCGTTAATCCGACAATAGCCAGATGTCGGCTTTAAAATCCCTGTAAGCATTTTGATGGTGGTTGACTTCCCAGCACCATTTGCCCCGATAAATCCTAAAATCTGCCCTTTTGGAACTTCAAAAGTCAAATCTTTGACCGCTTCAAAGGTCTGCTTTTCAGGATGAATAAAGGAGCGCAAAGCTCCCTTTACCCCCGGCTCCTTAACTGTCTTCACAAAATTTTTCCGAAGATGTTGCACTTCTATCATTGCCATATCTATCTCCCTATCGTAAGAAACAACATTGTATTTTTGACTACAAATATTCTAAATCCTTACTTTCTACACTTTCTCATTATTATTACAGAAGGCTTTATACCAACCTATTATAGTCTAATAAAAATAGGAATGCAAGCGTTTGCCTAAAATTTGTGAAATTGAAAATTTTTATCTCTAAGAAAAGATAAAAAGGTGATACTGCATCACCTCCCTCTACCAAGTTAAGTCTTCAATCATGCTTCTTACTTGTGAATCAAGGGTCTTATCCTTCTTCAGTTCTCCAACCAAAATCTGAATCTTCCGGACTAGATTTGGATCATTGTCATTATAGCATCGATGAAGCATCCAGATGTTATGCACAGTTGGACTTTTTAGAACTGACTCCATCAATAATTCCTCATAGCCTTGATGATAAAATCGTTCCACAAAGTGAACCAACTCACCTGGAGCCCCAAAATCTACTTCTGGATGCTTGGAAATAAAGTCTAAGACGGGGTCAACCAAATCAAAGGGTTGAGGGTAAGCCTCCATGGCATCTACAATCTCGTCTGCCAACTCAAATTCTTGGTCTTCAGTAATTGCATCATGCAAAGCAACTAACATATCATCTTTAGTAAGCATCTGATTCTCCTTGTTTTCTTTTCTAGCTCACACCAGATTCGTTTTCGAACTTCTTCTTCACTCATCAAAGCTTGTTCGTAAGTAGTTTTCCAACTCCTTTTGGGATAAATCACTAGGAAGTTCAAACACATACTCATAACCTTCATCACAAAAGGAAACTTTCTCTTCAGGTGGAAACCATTTCCGAAGCCAGATGATATAGGAGGCATAATCTTGTAACCTGTTCGTTGAATCAAAGTAATCAATCACAAAAACATTTTTCTTGCTACTCAGTGAACTTTCCAAGGTAAGCTGAGGACTTTGATAATCCCAAGAAAGCAAGTAAGCTTTTTCAGGATTAGTCCTTTCTCTGATCAAAATACCTGGGAATTTTTCTCTCAAAGCAGTACAAAAGGCTTGTAAATCTAGGAATATGGGGTCTTTACTCTCAATAAAGACAAAATCAGCAGTACTCATCAATCTCTCTCCTTCTTTTTAAAACTGAAAACAGACCTTAACCATCAATGGCAAAATTCTCCAGACTCTCAAATGCCTGACCCTGATAGTCAAAAGAAAAGATATGAATATCATCAAAAGTTTGATCGCAGAAAGTAACGGTTTGTCTTTCTGGCTCGATGATAGGTTTACCCAATTTTTCAGTAGCTTCTTCATCTGTGAAATACCCATAAAATTCTTGTAAATGAGGCAGTATAAATGCAAGAATACGGTAAAGATTTTTATGGTAATTGGCTGCAAGCAACTGAGCTTCCATCTCAAAGTTTCCACTTGGTTTTTCTTCCCAAGCTACAAGAACATCATCTACTTCATGTATGTAAGCTTGCAAGGACTGATCGAATATCATGGCTATTTTTCCTTTCACAAGTACTGTAATCTTCTCACACCTAAACATCGAAAAACCAATAATCGCTAGCACTCCAATGTCAACAAGCTTTCCAAATGAACCTAGTGTAGCTAAAACTGCAATTAAAGAGTCATCAATATATGCTCCGGAGGTTTCATGAATTCCAAACAACTTTGCAAATCAGTTAGAATTTCTGCCGTAAGAAAAGATTTTTCATCCTTATTTATAACCTCCCTTACTTAAATCATTATTCTCCTCCACCATTTCAATCCAAGAATCAAAATACTGCTCCATAAAATAGGTCTGCTCTACAATCAAACCTTTATTAACCTTCTCATCCAAGGGTGCTAAAACCCACTTGTCTTCTATATCATCACGACGTCGAATGATAGCAACCAACTTTCCAGTAAAGACTTCCAGAAGCTGTTGCTGATCATGGGAAACAATATAAACATCTTGCTCTTCGCCATCTCCCCCCATCAGTTCAGGTATGTAGCCATAGTTAATCGGATAGACATTCCCAAAAGAATCTTCAAACCCCACCGGCCGATCAATGACAACACTAAATATTCTCTCTTTGAAGTTCATCTTTTCATTGCCTCCGTATGACATTTCCTAGATTCATTATACAAGAAAAATCCCGCCGTAGCGAGATTTTCTATCTATAGCCTAATTAAGCTTTACCTTCTGAACCGAATACGTCGATACGTTCTTCAACAGCTGCTGTAATTGCTTCGAAACCTGGTTTCAAGAATTTACGTGGGTCGAAGAGTTTCTTCTTGTCGTATTCTGCTTCGTTTGCATCGTATTCACGTACGAATTGACGAGTAGCATTTGCAAATGCGATTTGGCATTCAGTGTTAACGTTAACTTTCGCAACACCAAGTTTGATCGCTGCTTGGATTTGATCATCAGGGATACCTGATCCACCGTGCAATACGATTGGGAATCCTGGAACAGCTTCAGTCAATTTTTGCAAGTGGTCAAGGTGAAGACCTTTCCAGTTTGCTGGGTAAGGACCGTGGATGTTACCGATACCTGCAGCCAAGAAGTCGATTCCTGTAGCAACCATTGCTTTAGCGTCTTCGATTGGTGCCAATTCACCGTCACCGATGATACCGTCTTCTTCACCACCGATAGTACCAACTTCAGCTTCTACTGAGATACCTTTAGCATGAGCTTTTTCAACGACATCTTTCGCCAATTTAAGGTTTTCTTCAACTGGAAGGTGTGAACCGTCAAACATGATTGAAGTGTAACCAGCTTCGATACATTCAAGAGCATCGTCGTAGTGACCATGGTCAAGGTGAATAGCAACTGGTACAGTGATACCCATTGATTCTACAAGGTTTTCAATAAGGGCTTTACATACTTTGTAACCACCCATGTATTTAGCAGCACCCATAGAAGTTTGGATAAGTACTGGAGCTTTCTTAGCTTCTGCTGCACGCAAGATAGCTTGAGTCCACTCAAGGTTGTTTGTGTTAAATCCACCAACTGCATAACCGTTGTCACGAGCTGCTTGGACAAATTTTTCTGCTGAAACGATTGCCATTTTATCAGGCCTCCTGTATATTTTTATGGGACATCCCATTTACATTGTTCATTTTATCACTTTTTCACAAAAAAAGCTAGTTTTTCCCGTGGTTTCGATTGAATTTCTTCTATTTTCAGATATGTAAACCTTTTCCCACTTGCTCTATTCCTTGTTCTGAGGCAAGTTCATATAAAATACCAAGTGATCATCATGTCTTTCAAATCGATAGTCAATTTCTTCATTTTCTAATAAACTTTTGACAACGAAGAGTCCCAAACCAGCTCCCTTACTTTGTCGACTAGAGGATGTGAAGGATTGTTCAAATTTATCTTGCTCCTCAGGTGTACAGGCGTTCTCAATGAAAACCCAGCCATCTTTTGCTCCAATTTTCAGATAACCACCTTGAACAGAGTGTTTCACAGCATTACTGACAAGATTGGAAAGAATCAGCTTTAGGACTGAAGGATTTAGATAAGTTTGTTGGTCAGTCAGTTGATTTTCTACAGTGATTTTTCTCTCTTTGGCTAACAAGTCATAGTCCTTCAATAGGAGATTGGTCATATCAAAAAGGTTGATTACTTCCTTCTTATCTCGCAACTCCTGCACTGAAGAAAGGGATAAAATTTGCTGGACATGGTAACTTAAATCATCCACAATTCTTAGAGAAACTCCAAGGTAATGGTCTCTATCTTTGTAGCGTCCGATATTGGCTTTCATGTTCTCCAGAAGAATCTTTAGGCTAGCTAGAGGTGTTTTCAGTTCGTGGGAAGCTCCTCGTAAAAACTCAACCTTCATCTTTTCCAGCTGGAGAATAGCCTCGTTTTTCTCATGCAAATCTGCAATCACCGTCAAGAGATGCTGATAAAGGCTATTGATTTGTTCTTTGAGATCGCCAATTTCATCCTTAGAATCCACGCGCAACCTCACTTCTGCATCCAAATCCATCATTCGTCGAGTCACTCGTTTGATTTCCAAAATAGGAGCAACAATGGTTCTAGCATAGATAAAGGCGATGAGAAGCGAAATGATGAAAGAAGCTAATAAAGTATAAGGCAAAAATTGAAGACTGATGTCTTCTGCTTCTTTCTGCAAATCCATAGATGCCAAGAATTGCAAGGTCATAGTCTGACCATCCTTGATTTGAACTTCTCTTTCTTCAATGACCAAGGAAGCCGTCTGTCGTTGTTTATCAATGGGAAGATTATCATTGACTTCCAACTTATCCTGAGTCATCTCTCCCTTAACAGCTCCCTTAATATCACTGCTTTTAGAATAAAGTTCAAGGACTTCCTGAATAGCTTGACTATCTTTGCCTTGGAGAGACTGGGCAATTTCTGTAGCCTTTTGCCCAATGCTTTCCTGTCGATGACTGAGATAGGTCGGAGGAAAGAGAAAATAGATGGCCAAATGCAAACAAATGACCAAGGTAGAAAATACCGAGAAGGTATAGATAAAAATTTTTTTAAATAAACCTGAACGTCTCATTTTCTCTCCAATTTATAACCAACATTGCGAACGGTAAGAATACAGTCTAAATCCAATTTTTTCCGTAGTTCCTTGATATAGACATCAATCACTCTGTCAAAAGGAACCTCATCTGTCATCTTCCATACAGCATCGATAATCTGCGACCGTGTTAAGGCTCGACCTTCATTTTTAACCAGATAGTATAAAATTTCCAGTTCTTTTGCATTCACTGCAACTTCTTGACCAACTACTTTAGCACTATAGCTGTCAAAGTCTACCTCGGTGTTCCTATAGGTAAAAATACGACCAGTATCATAATAGCGTTTAAAAATGGCATCCACTCGTACTTTTAACAAAGATAGAGAAAAAGGCTTTTCCAAATAACCATCTGCTAATGCAGCAAAGGCACTCATCTTATATTCTTCGTCCTGAAAGGCTGTCAACATCAAGACCGGAACTTGGCTACTTTTTCGGATTTCTGACAAGACCTCTAAACCATTGAGTTTTGGCATTTGAATATCTAAGAGAACCAGGGCAAATTGGTGATTGGAAAATTGTTCCAATGCCTCAAGGCCATCTGCTGCCTGAATGGTTTCATAGCCGCAATCCGTCAAATAGTCACTAATTCCCTCACGGATCATGTCTTCATCTTCTACAATTAGAATTTTCATATAAATCCTTTTCTATCAAAAATGCTACCTATATTATATCTCATTTGAATGAGAATAGGTAGCAGGTTTTTTATTCACTATCCAACAAGAGTTCTTTTGGTTGTTTAAAGAGGAGATTGCTTGAAGCAAGTGCCATAACTAATACTACAAGAACTAAGCCAAGTACAAAAATGATAGCAAAGTCTGTGGGTTGAATGGAAATATCCAGACTTGAAAGTGTCTTACTAAATCCATCAACTTCTGCACCACCACCAAGATTAGAGGCTTGTGCTGCCTTACTAGCCTGCTTAGCCACATCTGATGTGACATTTGCAAGAACAGTATTTCCAATGGCACGAGCAGTATAGTTAGCTAAGAAGTAAGCTGAAATTAGTGCTGGAATTGCAATCATAACTGCTTCTGTGATAAATTGTCCTAGAATACTTGCTTGTTTTAGACCAATTGAAAGGAGAATTCCAACCTCTTTACGACGGGCATTAATCCATAGTGTAAGTAAGAGAGCAAGTAGAAGAACAGAGAAGCTCAAGCTACCCCAGAAGAGAAGATTAGCCATCTTGTACATGCCTGAGATAGATTGTTCAAGGGCAGGATAGTTAGATGAACTCTTAATCAAGCTATACATTTTCCAGTTGATGCCGTTGATAGAGCCTAATTCTTGCATGACAGTATCTAGATTCTTATCTCCAGCTACAAAGAAGGTAGCATCTCCATAAATAGCTGTATCTTCTGTATAACCATAGAGTTGGGCAGCTGTGTGAATATCTGTGATAGCTGTATTCTCATAGAGTTCTTGTGAGTAGGTTACAGCAGATTTGTTATGTCCATCAAAAAGTCCTTTGATCGTTACTTCTACTGTTTCCTTGGCTCCTTTTTCATTATCTGCATCGTAGATATTGGAGTTCAGTTTGACCTTATCTCCTACCTTCCAGCCATGTTTAGCAGCCAAGTCTTTGTGCATGAGAATCTGGTATTTGTCATCGTTTGTTAAATGCTCACCTTCGACTAGTTTGTAAGAGCCTGACACAAACTTGTCTTCTTTAGAAGAGTCATTGACTCCTGTTATCATCAAGCTACTTCCAAAACGTTGAGCCCGATCAGCCGTTAGATTTTTCTTGGTTTCAGGCGTTTCAATCAGTTCATAGCCTGTCAAATCACCGATAGCATTGATTCGTTTAATATAGGATTCAATGGCCTTATTCTCTGTAATTTTTTTGATATCTTCACCCTTGATATTCCCCGCACCACGTGGAGTTCCTTGATTGACCCTGCGGTTGATTTGCATGGAGAAACTATTGGTGATATTTTTAAAGGTTTCTTGAGAAGCCTTGGCTGTCGCACCCTTGATAGACAAGCCGACCAAACTCAAACTAGCCATCAAGAGAATGATAAGAAAGATCACAAGCGACTTGAAAAATTTTCTTGTGACATAGGCAAATGCGTTGTGTAACATAAGATTCCTTTCTAGATTTACTTCGCTTATATGTTTTTATATTTCTTTATTTCCCTTAAATAGTGCGGACGGGAGCAACTTCATTTTAGAATTTCATCCCTAATTTTTGAGCCATCTGTCTCAAAAATCCCGTCCTAGATAATAACAAAGTTATTATCTAGGATACCACTATAGCGGGAAATAACTGTTTAAGAATCACTTCGTTTATAATTCCTTAATAGTTTACTAAAGCAATTCCAAAAGTTTAAGAAGTAGACTCTATTTTTCAGTCAGTTTCTTATCCTTCAATTCAAGTGTAATATCTGATGCTTGTGCCACTTCCTTACTGTGGGTCACAACAATCACACACTTACCTGTTTTCTCAGCAAGAGATTTGAGGAGCTCGATGATATCCCCAGCTGTCTTAGGGTCTAGGTTTCCGGTTGGTTCATCTGCTAAAATCACTGGTGCTTCAGATACAAGGCTACGAGCAATGGCAACACGTTGTTGCTGCCCACCTGATAATTGGAGAACATTCCTCTTGATTTGACTTTCATCTAAACCAAGTTCAAGAAGGGTATCCTTGCTAGCTTTTTTATTAACCAAACGGATATTTTCCAATGGAGAAAGATAATCAATCAAGTTATAGTTTTGGAAAACCAAAGAGATATGGTGCATACGATGATAAGAATAACCTTGTTCACGAATATCCTTGCCTTCGAATAGGATAGCACCTTCGACTGGGCTATCAAGTCCTGCTAATAGAGATAAGAGTGTTGACTTCCCAGCACCTGATTCTCCAATGATGCTATAGAATTTTCCAGGTTCAAAATCGTAATTGATTTTATACAAGACTGCTTCTGCAGTATTTTTATAACGATAAGTAAGATCCTGTAATTGTAGTAAAGTCATGATTTCTCCTTTATTAACTAATAGATGATAAAATTTCTTTCGGTGATTTTCTAAATAAAAATATAAAACAAAGTGCAACTGACAAGCAGCTAATCACAAGGAGAAAGACATAAGATTCTCCAAATGAAAGAAGACTTGTTGAAAGATTAGTTGCTTTTGCTAGCGTATCTTGTAGTGCAGCTTGATCGCCACTTGCTAGTACAGTTTTTAAAAGATAGGAAGTAATGGCATTTCCTGCAAGAAATGCTGGTAGAATTGCTGCCAATGAAACCAGAATGACTTCTAGGCAGAATTGGCTAAAGATTGCTCCTTTTCCCTTACCTAGTGCCAATAAAATACCAACCTCGTAGACTCGCTCTCGTAACCAAAGTGACAAGACCAAGACCAGCGCTCCTACCCCAGCGATCATAACGCCATAGAGGAAAATTTGGAGGAAGGTTTGGAAGGTCGAAACTGAATCCTTGATTTGTTCAAAAGCCTTATTTTCCTTTTCAACTTGATAACCTTTCGTTTCAAGAGATAACTTTTCAACCTCTTGAATAATACTATCCATATCTTTTGGATTTTCTAGATAGAAACGAGCGGCAGTAACTTGAGCTTCCTTATTTCCAAGAAGAGTTTGGCTACTTTCGTAGTCTGTATAGACCGTGTTTTCACTAAAGTCTGATGATAGACCGGTAAATTTCTCTTGCTTCTTACCTGAGAAAATACCTACAATTTCATAGTCTAGTCTTTGTCCACTATTTCCTTCTACTTGACCAGGATTTAAGTTAATCTTATCTCCTAGCTTTAGATTGTTTTTCTTGGCTAAATCTTCATGGATTAAGATTTTTTTACGATCCCCTTTTTCGATATGTCTTCCTTCTTTAAGGGTAAAGGCAGAACTTGTAAAAGAAACATCCTTGGAAGAATCTTCCAAAGCAATTAAACTGATAAGATTTTTTTCAGCCTCTGTCAAATCATCCCTTTGGATACTTTGTTCTCCAGTTACCACTTCTTTGTCAGTCAACTTAGCTATTGTCTCAAGCTCTGGGAAAATCTCCTCAAGACCCTTTATTTTTTTAAGGTCATCTAGTTGAGACAGTTGAAAAATCTGATCTGCTTCTATTCTTTTAATAGAAAAAGACGTATTCAATGAGCGATAGAGATTATTTTCTACTGTTTTGTTGGACTTCATAAGCGTCAGACAAGCCGATATTCCAGCCAATAAGACAAATAGAATCAAGAATAAAATGAGACTTCTCAGTCGTTTTCTGCTGACGTAAGCCCAAGCTCTTTGAGTGGGATTCATATAGCACCTCCATATTTGTAAGACTATTATAATATCCAAATATGAAATGTTTATGAAATAAGAAAAATTTTTGAAATAAAATAAGCCAGTATTTCTACTGACTTTATATTTATAAATCCCCCAGATTAAAATAGAGAAAATGCAACAACTAAACCAGACAGGATGTTAGCTAGTGCATGGATGATCCAACTTGTTAAAATGGACCCTCCAGCTTTCTTTTCATTAACAAAACCAAGATAAGCTGCTATTGCTCCAGTAAAAAATATAATGAAAAAAGTGACTTCTAAACTTACTACTGAAGCAAATAATACTCCATGAAGCAATCCAAAAGCGATAGCCTGTATCGTATTTGCAAAGACAAACGGCATGTGATTTGCCATTCGTTTCAGTAGAAATCCTCTAAATAGCAGTTCCTCTGGCAAAGATGTTTGCAAAATACTGTAAATTAGAATACTTGGTAAAGCCTTATAGCCCATACCAGAAAAAGCCGAAGTAGCCGTTTCTATACTACGTGTTAGAGGAAAGATAAACATATAAAAAATGGTAAACAAGAGAAATCCACCAATTATCCATGAGATCAGATCAGAATCTTTAACCCTTTTAATAGATTTTAAACCAATCCATTCAATAAATGGGACTTTCCCCCTCACAGTCAGAAACCACCAGATAGAAGGTAGTAAAATAATAAAGAGAATTTGAACAAAGGCACTTATGATTCGTTGAAGTTCATTAACCATCGTAATCCTCCTTTACATTTTTGAAATACCTATTTTAAATCAGGAAATACAAGTCTTTAACTATGAAAGCTTTCCCGATAATAACCGTTATAAACTAGGATAGATTAAACTTTTCTACACTACTCTCTATATTTTTTTAATACTGATTTCTTTTCCTTCTTTTCTATCTATATTGTAACACTTTTTAAAAGAAAACAAAAAACATACAAAAAACTATCTTGTATGTTTTTCACTATACCTATTTCAAAAAATAAAGAGCTAGCCGAAGCTAACTCTTATCCTATGCGGAGAGAGGGACTTGAACCCTCACGACCTAAAGCGGTCACAGGATCCTTAGTCCTGCGCGTCTGCCAATTCCGCCATCCCCGCGTTGATTACTTTACTAGTATATCAACTTTCACAAACTTTGTCAACACTTTTTTCAGATTTTTTTCAGTTTTGTTGAATACATTATTCTTTGATTTCAACTAGATTTTCATCAAGGAGTTTCGCTCCTAATGTATTCTTAAAATGTCCAAGTGCAAACTGGTGGTTTTCAGGCCAAATAGATGCGACTGCTGGCTTGACAACTTCTATCTGATACCCAAGATTATAGGCATCGATAGCCGTATGCAATACACAGATATCTGTAAGAACACCTGTTAAGATAACTGTATCCACGCGACGCTCTCTCAGACGGATATCCAAATCTGTGCCAGAAAAAGCCGAATAGTGACGTTTGTCCATCCAGAAAACACGACTATCCTGGGCCTGTTCCTGATAAAATTCAGCTAACTTACCATATAGATTACGCCCGCTAGTCCCAATCAGATTATGAGGGGGAAATAGTTTACTTTCTGGATGAAATACATCATTTTCCTCATGAGCATCAATGGTAAAGAAAATATAATCTCCACGATCAAATGCTAATCTAGTTACCTGATTGATCGCTTCTGATATTGCTTGAGCAGGAGCTCCTGCTGTCAATTTTCCATGATCCGCTACAAAATCTTCTGTATAGTCTATCGAAATTAAAGCCTTAGCCATTAATAGTCCCTCTTTTTCACTTCTTCAAAGATATCTGGGATCAAGACCTTAAGATAAGTTCCCTTCATCCCCAGTGAACGACTTTCAATAATTCCTGCTGATTCGAGTTTTCGAAGGGCATTGACAATCACAGAACGCGTAATACCAATACGGTCTGCAATGACTGACGCAGTTAATTGTCCTTCATTGCCTTTCAATTCACCCAAAATAGCTGATACTGCTCGTAACTCAGAGTAAGAAAGGGTGTTGACTGCCATCGTTACGGCTGTACGACGACGGATATTTTTCTCGTCTTCTTCACGTTGGAAGTTCAAAAGCTGAATACCAACCACCGTACTAGCAATCTCAACAAGAATCAAATCCTCATCTTCGAATTTCTTATCATTACGCCAGATAATCAAAGATCCCAAACGAATCCCAGAAACATGGATTGGAGCAATGGTTGTCAAACCTTCTGCGAAATCTGCACGACTCTCAACTGGAAAGATGCTTAATTCGTGATCTACAGTCAGATTTGCTTCTGTATCGTAAATCATATTTGCACCTTGAATATAGTCCTCAGGAAAAATTTTTGATTGGAAAAATTGCTCTACACGATCATTATTAGTCTTGTAGCGCATAAAATATCCTAAAAGACGTCCCTTACTATTTAGGATACAAGCGTTGCAATCAATAATATCCGCTAACTGGCGTGTGATGGCATTATATGGAAGATCATCTTGTAATTTCTCCTCTGCACGCTTCAGGATAGACGTAATTTTTCTCGTTTTTTCTAATAAATGTGCCATTTTTCACCTCGTATTTAATCGCTTCCATTATATCATAAAATGGCCATTATTTCAATAATTATCTGAAAATTGTTTATTGAATTGCAATTCATGACTGTTCGAAAATTTTTACTAGTTTTTTAAATTTTCTTATTGACAAGTCCCTAAATTTTTGATAAGATAATATCACAAGATAACAAATATATAAATCTATTTTCTCGTATTAAACTTTTCTTGACTCTCGGTCTCCTTATATATAAAAGCGATCCACCTCAGTGAACCGCTTTTTTTATTATTTATCACCCTTGTTACGGATTACAAAACCAGTTTTCTTCTCGCTTGAAGTATTGCGTGGTTTTTTATTATCCTTACGGTAACGGTTTTCCTTCTCAAAGCGGTCGTTTTTGCGACTGCCTTTTTTGAAGTCATCTCGACGTTCACCACGTCGATTGTCGCGACGGCGATCTCGATCGCGACGGTCATCTCCACGACGGCCTCCCTTACCTTTGCCACCAAAGCCACCACCAGATGGTTTAAATGGTAACGGTTTTTCACGTGCAATCTCAACCTCAGGAAGACTATCTGGGTCTTGAACAGTTAAGCTGAGGATATACATAGCCAATTCTTCCGGGCTGAATTCTGAGGCTAATTGACGAGCATCCTTGCCAAACTTCTCAAAGTTGCCACGGATTGTCTCATCTGCAAAATCACGTTCAATTTTCTTAAGAGCTACTTGCTTCTTAGCTTGGAAGGCTTCTTCTGCACTTGCAGGTTTGAGACCTTTCATACGTTTCTTAGTCAAGTTCTCAATGATTTGGAGGTAACCCATTTCATTAGGTGAAACGAAGGTAATAGATTGACCTGACTTACCAGCACGACCTGTACGACCAATACGGTGAACATAGCTTTCAGGATCTTGTGGGATGTCATAGTTGTAGACATGTGTTACACCAGAGATATCCAAACCACGAGCCGCAACGTCCGTTGCTACGAGGACATCCAGATTGCCATTTTTAAAATCGCGAAGGACACGAAGACGTTTGTTTTGGTCCAAATCTCCATGAATTCCTTCTGCACGGAAGCCACGGATCTTCAGACCACGAGTCAACTCATCTACACGACGTTTGGTGCGACCGAAGACAATAGACAACTCAGGCTGTTCAACATCCATAAGACGAGTCATAGTGTCAAATTTTTCTTGTTCCTTAACACGGATATAGTACTGGTCAACTAGTTCTGTGGTCAACTCCTTGGCAGCAATCTTCACATGCTCAGGTTCTTTCATGAACTGAACACCAATACGTTTGATAGCATCTGGCATAGTTGCTGAAAAGAGCAAGGTTTGACGATTTTCTGGGACACGAGAGATGATGGCTTCGATGTCTTCAAGGAATCCCATGTTGAGCATCTCATCTGCTTCGTCAAGGATGAGAGTTTCAATGTCCTGCAATTTCAAGGCCTTGCGTTTAATCAAGTCTAGGAGACGACCAGGCGTTCCTACTACGATATGAGCCCCTGATTTAAGAGCCTTGATTTGTTTTTCAATACTTGAACCACCATAGACTGAACGAACTTTTACACCCTTGCTTCTACCAAAGCGGAAAAGCTCTTCTTGGCTTTGAACTGCAAGTTCACGAGTTGGGGCAATCACCAAAGCTTGGATAGTTGCTTCTTCTGTACGAATCTTTTCAAGGGTTGGCAAGCCAAAGGCTGCAGTTTTCCCTGTACCGGTTTGAGCTTGTCCGATAACATCTTTCCCTTCAAGAGCCAAAGGAATGGTTTGCTCTTGGATAGGACTTGCTTCTACAAATCCTGCTTTTTCAATTTCTGCTAACAAATCAGCAGAAAGATTAAATTCATTAAATTTCACGTTATTCTTCTTTCTAAAGATGGTGCGAAGCCATCCTATAGCGCTTAGTTTATACTTTTCTTGTCATGACGTACTTTCAGTTTTTATGAAAGACCGTGTTGCTTCTTTTCCACAAAAGAAAAGTACTGCTTTCTTTGCAACCTATCTAGTATAACATAAGAGAGGGGCAAAAGATAGTCTAACCTCCCGATTAAATCATGTAAACGATTTTCTTTCGATTTGCTTCACTCAAAAAGTATTTGTTAGAGCATTCGGTTCCTGAAACTATTTTCCGTAGCAGATTTGTGCAAAAGTTTTTTTCTTATGCTAGAATGAAAATCGAACAGGAGGAATAAAAATGTTAACATACGATTTAATTGTAATAGGATTTGGTAAGGCAGGTAAGACGCTTGCTGGAAAACTAGCTTCAGCTGGTAAAAAAGTTGCCCTCGTTGAACGTAGCAAAGCTATGTACGGCGGTACTTGTATCAATATCGGTTGTATCCCAACTAAAACTTTGCTAGTTGCTGCAGAAAAAGACCTGTCATTTGACGAGGTCATGGCAACAAAAAATACGGTTACTACACGCCTCAATGGTAAAAACTATGCTACGATCGCTGGTACTGGAGTTGATATCATTGATGCCGAAGCCCACTTTGTTTCCAATAAAGTCATCGAAATTCAAGCTGGTGACGAAAAACAAGAACTAACTGCTGAAACAATTGTCATCAACACTGGTGCTGTTTCAAACGTATTGCCAATCCCAGGTCTAGCAACTAACAAAAATGTCTTTGATTCAACAGGTATCCAAAACTTGGAACAACTACCAGAAAAACTTGGTATCCTCGGTGGTGGTAATATCGGTCTTGAATTTGCAGGTCTTTACAATAAACTTGGCAGCAAGGTAACAGTCTTAGATGCTTTAGATACTTTCTTACCACGCGCTGAACCTTCCATCGCTTCTCTTGCTAAAAAATACATGGAAGAAGATGGTATTGAATTGCTTCAAAACATCCATACTACTAAAATCAAAAACGATGGTGACCAAGTTCTTGTTGTGACTGAAAATGAAACCTACCGTTTCGATGCCCTTCTCTACGCAACAGGACGTAAACCAAATGTGGAACCACTTCAACTTGAAAATACGGATATTGAACTAACTGAACGTGGTGCTATCAAGGTGGACAAACATTGTCAAACAAACGTTCCTGGTGTCTTTGCAGTTGGAGATGTCAACGGTGGACTTCAATTTACCTACATTTCACTAGATGACTTTCGTGTTGTTTACAGCTACCTTGCTGGTGATGGCAGCTACACACTTGAAGATCGTCTCAATGTGCCAAACACTATGTTTATCACACCTGCCCTTTCACAAGTTGGTTTGACTGAAAGCCAAGCAGCTGATTTGAAACTTCCATATGCTGTTAAGGAAATTCCTGTCGCTGCTATGCCTCGTGGTCACGTAAACGGAGACCTTCGTGGAGCCTTCAAAGCTGTTGTCAATACTGAAACTAAAGAAATTCTCGGTGCAACTATCTTCTCTGAAGGATCACAAGAAATCATCAACATCATTACTGTTGCAATGGACAACAAAATCCCATACACTTACTTCACAAAACAAATCTTCACTCACCCAACCTTGGCTGAGAACTTGAATGACTTATTTGCGATTTAAGTTGAAATTTCATCGCATCGAACAGCCCTCCTTAGGCTGTTTTTCTTTTTCTAAAATCTCAAATCTGTCTTTTTCAGCATTTATGATATAATAGAAACATGAAATTAAAAACTACTTTGGGCCTTCTTGCTGGGCGTTCTTCTCATTTTATTTTGAGTCGTCTTGGACGTGGAAGTACTCTCCCAGGAAAACTTGCCCTTCAACTTGATAAAGATATTTTACAACATTTAGCGAAGAACTATGAGATTGTTGTGGTTACTGGTACCAATGGAAAAACCTTGACGACCGCTCTCACTGTTGGTATCCTAAAGGAAATTTATGGTCAAGTTTTGACCAATCCAAGTGGTGCCAACATGATCACAGGGATTACAACCACCTTCTTGACTGCAAAATCTTCAAAAACTGGAAAAAATATTGCAGTACTTGAAATCGACGAAGCTAGTCTCTCACGTATCTGTGACTATATTCAGCCTAGCCTTTTCGTCATCACCAATATCTTCCGTGACCAAATGGACCGCTACGGTGAGATCTATACGACCTACAACATGATTTTGGATGCTATTCGGAAAGTTCCTACTGCTACTGTTCTGCTGAATGGTGACAGTCCTCTTTTCTACAAACCAACAATTCCAAATCCTGTTCAGTATTTTGGTTTTGATTTGGAAAAAGGTCCAGCAAAGCTTGCTCACTACAATACTGAAGGTATCCTCTGCCCTGAATGTCAAAGTATTTTGAAATATGAGCTAAATACATATGCCAACTTGGGAGCTTATATCTGTGATAATTGTGGATGCAAGCGTCCTGAGCTGGATTATCGTCTGACTGAACTGGTTGAATTGACCAACAATCGCTCTCGCTTTGTTATTGACGGTCAGGAATATGGTATTCAAATCGGTGGTCTCTACAACATCTACAATGCTCTGGCTGCGGTTGCTATTGCTCGCTTCCTCGAAGCTGAGCCACAACTTATCAAGCAAGGTTTTGACAAGAGCCGTGCTGTCTTTGGACGCCAAGAAACCTTTCAGATTGGTGACAAAGAATGTACCCTTGTCCTCATCAAGAATCCTGTTGGTGCAACCCAAGCCATTGAAATGATTAAATTGGCTCCTTATCCATTTAGTCTATCGATTCTCCTTAATGCTAACTATGCAGACGGCATAGATACCAGCTGGATTTGGGATGCGGATTTTGAACAGATAACTGACATGGATATTCCAGAAATCAATGCGGGTGGAGTTCGTCATTCTGAAATTGCTCGTCGTCTTCGAGTAACTGGCTATCCAGCTGATAAAATCACTGAAACAAGTAGCCTGGAACAAGTTCTCAAAACAATCGAAGCTCAAGACTGCAAGCATGCCTATATCCTTGCGACTTATACGGCTATGCTAGAATTCCGAGAATTACTAGCCAATCGTCAGCTTGTTAGAAAGGAGATGAACTAATGGTTTATACTTCACTTTCCTCAAAAGACGGCAATTATCCTTACCAACTAAATATCGCCCACCTCTATGGGAATCTCATGAACACCTACGGAGATAATGGAAACATCCTCATGCTCAAGTACGTCGCTGAAAAGCTGGGGGCTCACGTAACAGTTGACATCGTTTCACTTCATGATGATTTCGATGAACATCACTACGATATTGCCTTTTTCGGTGGTGGCCAAGACTTTGAACAAAGTATCATTGCTGATGACTTGCCTGCCAAAAAAGAAAGTATCGACAACTTTATCCAAAATGATGGTGTCGTTCTTGCTATTTGTGGTGGATTCCAACTATTAGGCCAATACTATATTGAAGCTTCTGGAAGACGCATTGAAGGCCTCGGTGTCATGGGACACTATACCCTTAATCAAACCAACAACCGCTTCATCGGTGACATTAAAATTCATAATGAAGAGTTTGATGAAACCTACTATGGTTTTGAAAACCACCAAGGCCGTACCTTCCTCTCAGATGACCAAAAACCATTGGGGCAGGTCGTATACGGAAACGGAAATAATGAAGAGAAAATCGGTGAAGGCGTTCACTATAAAAATGTCTTTGGTTCTTATTTCCACGGGCCTATTTTATCCCGTAATGCAAACTTAGCCTATCGCTTGGTCACTACTGCACTTAAGAAAAAGTATGGTCAGGACATCGTCCTTCCAGCTTATGAGGATATTCTGAGCCAAGAAGTCCCTGAAGAATACAGCGATGTGAAAAGCAAGGCAGAATTTAACTAAACTTCCATTTCCAACATGCTATTAGCTGTTGGAATTTTTTTAGGCTCTTTTCCCCTTCTCCCTTGCATTTTCTACTAATTTTTGCAAAAATAGAGGGGTAGAAAGAAGGTAGCATATGTCTAAATTACAACAAATCTTAACTTATCTTGAATCAGAAAAGCTAGACGTCGCTGTCGTATCTGACCCCGTCACAATCAATTACCTCACTGGCTTTTACAGTGATCCCCACGAACGCCAGATGTTCCTCTTTGTCCTTGGAAACCAAGAACCACTTCTCTTCGTTCCAGCCCTTGAGGTTGAGCGTGCAACTAGCACTGTCTCATTCCCAGTTGTTGGTTATGTGGACTCTGAAAACCCTTGGAAGAAAATCCAAAATGCTTTGCCACAGCTTGATTTCAAACGTGTAGCAGTTGAGTTTGATAATCTCATCTTGACTAAATACCATGGTTTAAGATCTGTCTTTGAAAGTGCTGAGTTTGAGAACTTGACTCCATTGATCCAACGCATGCGCTTGATTAAATCAGCTGACGAAGTGCAAAAGATGATGGTTGCGGGTGTTTACGCCGATAAGTCTGTTAAAGTTGGTTTTGACAATATCTCTCTTGACAATACTGAAACAGATATCATTGCGCAGATTGATTTTGCCATGAAACGCGAAGGCTATGAAATGAGCTTTGATACTATGGTCTTGACAGGTGATAACGCCGCAAATCCTCATGGTATCCCTGGAGCTAACAAGGTTGAAAAAGATGCTCTTCTCCTCTTTGACCTCGGAGTTATGGTCAATGGTTATGCATCAGATATGACTCGTACAGTCGCTGTTGGTAAACCTGACCAATTTAAGAAAGATATCTACAACTTGACCCTCGAAGCCCAACAAGCTGCCCTTGACTTTATCAAACCTGGTGTAACAGCTCATGAGGTTGACCGTGCGGCTCGTGAAGTGATCGAAAAAGCTGGCTACGGTGAGTACTTCAACCACCGTCTCGGTCACGGTATTGGTATGGACGTCCACGAATTTCCTTCCATCATGGAAGGAAACGACATGGTTATCGAAGAAGGCATGTGCTTCTCAGTTGAGCCTGGTATCTACATCCTTGGTAAAGTCGGTGTCCGCATCGAAGATTGTGGTGTTGTTACCAAAGATGGTTTCGACCTCTTTACAAGTACCAGCAAAGATTTGCTTTATTTTGATTAAAAAGTATATTACAAAAAATAAGATGGAAAAGCTTAACTTTCCATCTTATTTTTTGATTTGATAATAAATTTTATCAGCTATATAACCTTTTCGTTCAACTGCATTTGGAATTGTCTTCCAAAAAGTCATTCCAGCCTTTTCCATCACACGACCAGATGCAGGATTTAGACTTACATAGCAAGCATCAACCTCTTTAAATTCAATCTCATCCAGACAGTATGATAAAACTGCCTTCAAGGCTTCTGTCATGAGTCCTCGCCCCCAGTAGTCCATCCCTAAGATATATCCGATCTCACAGCTAAAGTTTTCTTCATCCACACTGACCAGACTAATATCTCCAATGACATAGTCTGCATTTTCTTTGAGACTAATGGCCCATTTGTAGTAATTTGGATCGTCATAGGATTTTACCCAATTGCCAATAGAATTTCGAGTCTGTTCGACATTCAGGTGTGGATTCCAAGTCACATAAGTTAGATTTTCTGAGCGTGAAGCCCAATTATCAAACATGGCTCGAGCATCACCTTCCACAAATCTCCTCAGTATCAAACGTTCTGTCTCAATAGTTTGTGTACCTAGTGCTTTCATAATCGTAACTCGCTTTCTATTTGAATGTTCAAGCTAAGAAGGTCCACTGGACCTTCTTAGTTTTCTTATTTCTAGATGAGAGGGTAAAAAAGTCCCCCGGACTTACTCTCACTTTCTAATTTCTAGGCAAGAAGGTAAAAAGGTCCCCCGGACTTTCCTCGCTTTTCTATTTTCAGGCTTGGGGTAAAAACCTCCCCCAGAGGTTTTTACTCCCAAAACGTATCAAATACGGTGATTGGTAGATGGCGTTTGTGTTGGCCTTTGTACCACCATTTTTCAATGGTTGCTTGGGCTTCTGGGCTGACTTGCTTACCTTCGAGGTAATCATCAATTTCATTGTAAGTAACTCCTAAAGCTACTTCGTCTGCAATACCTGGTTTTTCTTCTTCCAAATCTGCTGTTGGGATTTTTTCATAGAGGGCTGGATCAGCTCCAAGTTCCTTCAAAAGTTGTTTTCCTTGGCGTTTATTGAGGCGATAAAGTGGGAGAATATCTGCACCACCGTCACCAAACTTGGTGAAGAAACCTGTGATATTTTCCGCAGCATGGTCTGTCCCGATAACAGCTCCGCTATGAGCTCCTGCGAGTGCATATTGGGCAATCATACGACTGCGAGCCTTGATATTTCCCTTGTTGAAATCTGAAACAGAACTTCCTGTTGCTTCCACTGCTGTTGTCATAGCATCAGCAGATTCCTTGATATTAACGACCAAGCTCACATCTGGTCGGATAAAAGCTAGTGCTTTTTGCGCATCATCCTCGTCAGCTTGCACTCCATAAGGCAAACGAACAGCGATAAATTTATAGCTGTCATCACCTGTTTCAGCTCGCATTTCTTCCATAGCTAGTTGGGCAAGGCGACCAGCTAAAGTCGAGTCTTGACCACCAGAAATGCCCAATACAAAACTTTTAAGGAAGGGATGCTTTTTTAAATATCGCTTTAAAAAATCAACCGAACGACGAATTTCCTCCTGTGAATCAATCACAGGTTTTACTCCTAATTGTTGAATAATACTTTCTTGTAAGGTCATTCTTCTTCTCCTTCACCTAGAGCTTCCTTACGCATCTTATCAATCAAGTCCATCTTATCTTGCCACACATCACGAGCCAAGTCGACAGGGTAATGTTGTGGGTTAAGAACACGTTTGTATTCGTCCCAGAGCTTGTCAAATTCCTTACGAGCATAGGCTTGAATTTCAGATAAACTTGGTAAATCATAGACTAGCTTACCTTCCTTGAAAATGTCTACCAAGAGAGGAACAGCATCAAAATTACGGACAGTTTTCTTGATGTAAGTATAGGTTGGATGGAACATCTTGATTTCAGTCATACTAGCAACATCGACACCGTCATAGGTAATGTAATCACCTTCTGACTTGCCTTTTTCACGACTGGTGATGCGCCAAACTTGTTTCTTACCTGGTGTTGAAACCTTCTCTGCATTGTTTGAAAGTTTAATGGTATTGCGCATATGACCATTCTCATCTTCGATGGCAACAACCTTATATACTGCCCCAAGTGCTGGTTGGTCATAGGCTGTGATGAGCTTAGTTCCTACACCCCAGACATCAATCTTAGCTTTTTGCATTTTGAGGTTAAGGATGGTATTTTCATCAAGGTCATTTGATGCATAAATCTTAGCATCAGTAAATCCTGCTTCGTCCAGCTGTTGACGAACTTTTTTAGAAATATAGGCGATATCTCCAGAGTCAATACGAACACCAAGGAAATTAATCTTGTCACCAAGTTCACGCGCAACCTGAATTGCTGCTGGAACACCGATGCGAAGAGTATCGTAGGTATCCACTAGGAAGACACAGTTTTTGTGAGTTGAGGCATAAGCCTTGAAAGCCTGATAGTCATTCCCATAGACTTGAACCAAGGCATGGGCGTGAGTCCCTAAAACCGGAATCCCAAAGAGCTTACCTGCACGCACATTACTAGTTCCATTGGCACCACCAATGACAGCGGCACGAGTTCCCCAGATAGCTGCATCCATCTCTTGCGCACGACGTGTACCAAACTCCATCAAAGGTTCATCTTCAATGACTGAACGAATACGAGCAGCCTTGGTCGCAATCAAGGTTTGAAAGTTGACGATATTTAAAAGTGCTGTTTCAACCAACTGACACTGAGCCAAAGGTCCCTCCACTTGAACGATCGGTTCATTAGCAAATACTAAGTCCCCTTCTTGAGCAGAACGTACCGTCAACTCTAACTTGAGATTACGGAGATATTCCAGGAAGGCACCATGATAACCAAGTGACTCCAAATAAGCTATATCGCTATCAGAAAAGCGCAGGTTTTCTAGGTATTTTACAATTCGTTCCAAACCTGCAAATACAGCATAACCATTTTTAAACGGTTGTTGGCGGAAATAAACTTCAAAAACTGCTTTCTTGTTATGAATTCCTTGGTCGAAGTAAACCTGCATCATGTTAATCTGATACAAATCTGTGTGCAATGTTAAACTGTCATCTGGGTACATATACTGTCCTTCTTCCTTATTTGTAAAAAGAAGAAAATATTTCTTCTTTTCTCATAAATTAGTACTATTATAACACATTTTACCAAGATGGAGAAAAAGCTAACAAGCTATTCCATACTCTCAAGTTCATCCATATCCTGCTCAAACTTTTTCTGAGCCCATTCACCATAACTTTTCAAACCTAAGTTTCCAATAAAGACCCAAGGAAGATAAAGGAGATAGGTAATGACCCAAGCAGACAAGTATTTAACGTTCAAAGGACTGTGCTGGTAAATTTCGATATTGAACTGGTAGTTTTGCAGCATCAAGGTAGCTGTAATCACTAGAGTTAATAACAGGCATCCTAAAATTGTAAAATGAAAACGACTATAGTAGTTCACACCCAAATCTCGAGCACGGCCGAAAAAGTAAAAAGTTCCAATAATGATAATGATGAGAATCATTCTCGGATTAAAAAGACTTGGTGCTAATACTGCAATCATATAAGATAAAAGCAAGAAAGCTATAGAGATATAGAAACTTTCAGCCCCCGCTTTATTCATCAGTTGTTCTTCTCTTTCGTCTAGTAATTGATAATAAAAAAATCTATTTTTCATCTTCTTCCTCCCAAAATAATTGATCTAGAGTTTTCCCTAGGCATCTGCAAATGGATTGGCAAAGTGAAAGCGAAGGATTGTACTTTCCAGCTTCTATCAAGCCGATAGTCTGCCTAGTGACACCCACAGCTTCTGCCAAATCACCCTGCGTCATATCAAGCTCTACTCGAGCTAGTTTTAATTTTAAATTCTTAACCACTTGTTACCTCCTCCATAATTTTAAAAGTCGCTCTTCTTTTTTCAACTTTATTATATCATATATTTTACATTGCGCAATATATATCTGTCATTTTGTGCGATTTTTTTTACAAAAAACTCTACCACTTACATGATAGAGAGTTCTATGTTTTCAAATCCTTTTGATAATAGTGCCTTTGTCCAATGTAGGGATAATCTTTTAAGGTAAAGACTTCCTTGTAGCCCTGCTTTTGATAAAAGGCTGGCGCTTGAAACTGATAGGTATTCACAAAAGCAAAGCGACAGTTTCTCTTTTTAGCTTCACTTTCTGCTTGGTGCAATAGTTGGGAGCCGATTCCTTGTCCTCGCAAATCCTCTTTTACAAATAAATACTCGATTTCTAACCAATTCCCGAAAGTCTCTGCTACTAAACCAGCCATAAGTTGACCATTATCATTTTCGACATAAAGGTTAAGGGGCTCACTTTCAGCTGCTTCTCTCTTAGAACGATTATAGGAGCGAATCAAGTCCCCTATTTCCTGTGCTTTCTGAGACTCTGTATTATCCAATCGAATGTGCATCAAAACCTCCTCAAAGACACTCACGCCTTGATTATATTCCTATTTTGAAGAACTGTCAAACTAAAAAAACTCACCAACCTAAGTTGATGAGAGTAAAACTTATTTTCTAAATTTCCATTGGCTATAAATACCAAATGCAACAATCCAGATAGCTGAACCTCTAGCTCCCATTACAGTTGACTCTTGTAAGAAGAGTGTACCAAATACAAAGATAAAGAAGATCATGGTCAGAGGATTTAGCAAGCGATATTGAGGCATGAGATAGCCATCCGACATAAAGTCTTTAGACTTACGATATTTAAGATGGGCTACCATGATCAAGATGTAGATGGCGATATAAACACCTGATGAAGAAGCTGTAATCAAAGCAAAGGCATCTGATACGCCAGGAAGTACATTGATGAAGGCTGCAAAACCAATCAATACGGCAGAAGCAATGATTGCATTCTGAGGAACGTTGTGGCGTGAGAGTGTGTCTGCCTTAATAGCTTTCAAGAAACGATTTGGTGAATCATGGGCAATTTGGTACAAGTGACGACCTGTTGAGTAAAGGGTTGAATTCAAGGCTGACGCAGCGGAAGTCAAGACAACAAAGTTAATCAAGGCTGCTGCCCACTTAAGACCAACAAGTTCAAATACCGTTACAAATGGTGAATCTGTCGCAGAAAGCTCACGCCAAGGAATAATAGACATGATGGCTAAGAGAGCTCCACCGTAGAAAAAGATAATTCGCAAAGGAATTTCCTTAACAGCCTTAGGCAATACTTTTCGAGGATCCTTGGTTTCAGATGTTGTAACACCGATAAACTCAATCATCAAGTAAGCAAAGAAAACCATTTGAAAGGCCATGACAAAGTTCATACCTCCATTTGGGAAAAGGGAGAAATGATCACTGATATTGGCAAGGCTTGCTGAACCATAAGGCGTTTCAAAGCCAGTCAAAACTAGAAAAACACCTGTTGCAATCATGGCAAGAATGGCCACAATTTTAATCATAGCAAACCAAAATTCCACCTCACCAAAGATTTTAACAGCAATCAAGTTCACCAAACCGAGTATTGTCAGAAATACAACCTGAATCAACCAAGAGGGCCAAGATGGAAACCAAAACTGAACATAGTGAGCAATAGCCGTAATCTCGGCCATTCCGATAAAGACTACTGAGAGCCAATATGACCAGACTGAGAAGTAACCCCATCCCTGACCAAGATAACGCGTAATAAAGTTGATAAAGGTGTGTTGCTCCGGATCTTGGTACAACATTTCCCCGATAGCGCGCATCATAAGATACATGAAGCCACCCGTAATCATATAGACCAAGACGATTGACGGGCCTGTCAAACTAATAGACCGACCAGCTCCAAGAAACAGTCCTGTTCCAATTGTACCAGCAATGGCCATAACCTGAACATGGCGATTGGTTAACCCACGTTCCATTTTATTTTTCTTTTTATGCTTATTTTCTGAATTCATATAGTTTCCTCTAGTTTTTAGAATTAAGAAAAGGAGTGATGGGAAGCGCTTTCCCTGTATCTACTCCTTCTTTTCATTCCGATTAAACTGTTTTTTCTACTTTTAAGATTTTAACATCATAGCTTCCTACAGGTGTTTCAATCATAGCGGTATCACCTGTTTTCTTACCAATCAAGGCTTGCCCAATAGGGCTTTCATTTGATACTTTACCTGCAAAGGCATCTGCACCCGCTGATCCCACGATGATATATACTTCTTCGTCGTCTTCACCAATTTCTTGGATAGTGACTGTTTTCCCGATAGCAACTTCATCTTGAGCAACCGCATCGCTATTGACAATTTCAGCATAACGAATTTTTGTTTCCAAGCTAGAGATTTGTCCTTCAACGAAGGCTTGCTCGTCCTTAGCTGCTTCATACTCACTATTTTCTGACAAGTCACCGTATGAACGCGCAATCTTGATGCGTTCTACAACTTCTGGACGACGAACTAGTTTCAACTCTTCTAATTCTTTTTCGAGTTTTTCCTTTTCTTCAAGGGTCATTGGATATGTTTTTTCTGCCATTTTTCTCAACTTTCTTTTGAATAAATTTAAATTTCTTTAGGTAGTAAAGCAAAATTATGTGGTAAACCACATAATTTTACAATGAAGACAAAGTCTTTTTAGAGCTTTCCTTAAATGATTTTAATCAGTATCGACCTTTTAAAATCTGTGCTTAAACCTAATGATTCTATCACTTCTAGACTCAGATTCAAATAAGAGGTAAGCTTTTACTTTCGCAATTTCCGAACGCCTAAAACTTATAGATTTCAGGCGTTTCTAATCATAGCGGAAAGACTGGTGTGACTTGCTACTCCTGTAAAAAGAAGAGAATCTCTTCTTTTTACGGATTTAATAGCAAATCTTGTTCTAAGAGTTAGTTTGAACTACTTGATTGTGTCAGTTTACTGTTGACATGCTCTGCAACGTTTCGATCATGTTCTTCTCGTGTCGTTGCAAAGTAAACCTTGCCATCTTGTACGTTGGCTACAAAGTAAAGATTGTCACTCTTAGTTTGATTGATACTTGCTTCAATTGCATCCAGACTTGGACTGTCTACTGGGCCAGGCATTAAGCCAAGGTTTGTATAAACATTATAAGGTGAATTGATTGTTGTATCAATTGCTGCATCATCTGCCAAGCTAATATTTTGTCCTAGCTTACCTTCTGCATAGAGAATAGCAATATTACTCTGAAGTGGCATACCAAGGTTCAAACGATTATAGAAAACTCCAGCGATCAGTTTGCGATCGTCAGTTTTCAACCCTTCTTTTTCCACAAGTGATGCAATGGTGAGGAGTTCATTCACTGTCAAGTTCTTTTCTTTGATTGCAGTATAATGCCCTGACAAGTTTTTGTCCATAGCTGCCACCATTTCATCAATCAAGCTTTCAATAGTCGTGCTTTCTTTGATAGCATAAGTTGCTGGGAATAAGTATCCTTCTAAACGATAACGAACACCACTTTCTTTAGTTGGTAGACTTTCGAGAAGGGTTGGGTACTTAGCAACTAATTGAGAGATGAAGGTTTCATCTTGAACTTTTGCCAAGAAGGCATCCGCAGTCAAGGGTTCTTTAAAGTCTCCTTGAAGCTGACCAACTGTTTGTGCGATTTGATCAAGGGTATAACCTTCAGGAATTGTAAGATTTGCAAGTGCAACTTCTTGAGGTTGAGGAGTTCCACCCTTTTGCAATTCTTTGATGATATCATCTGTACTCATACTCTTTTGCAAATTGTAGTAACCAGATTTTAAATCAGAATAGTCTTTATACTTAGCATAAAGGCTAAAGATAAATCCGTGTTTTACCAATCCAGAGTTCTCTAATGTATCACCAATTTGCTGAAGATTAGCTCCTTCTGGAATCTGAACCGTGACATACTGTTTTGAATTTGCATCAACTGGTTGGAGTGCAGATTCGACATAACGGTAACCAAAGAAACCACCCACACCTAGTAAAACCAATAAAACAAATACTGTTACGAAAAATCCTTTCAAGCGTGATTTTTTCTTTTTCTTGATTGGTTTCACTGATTCTTTACGACTTCTTCTAGGAAGTTCAGTTCCAGTTTCAACTGGAGCAACTGGTTCTTGACTTGGAGTTTCTTTTGCAAGAACTGTTGGTTTCGGTTGAGGTTTAATATTCTTTCTAGCAGGACTTGGTTTGGCCTGATTCGTACGATAAGAAACTGGAATCCTTGTCGAAATAGCATTGAACTCTTTCTCTTCTTCCACTGGTTGAGTAGGTTCAAGAGGCTTAACGGGTTCAGCAGGTTCTGTTGATGGTAGAGGATCTGGAGCTACAGCTGGTTCTGAAGCAACAGAAGTTCCAACAGAATCATCTTGTAATACTGGACGTGGTGGAACTGTTGGTGCATTAGCAAGCAATTCATCCACTAGTGAAACAGAATTGGTCATCAAGTCTTCTACAGAAGGTTCTTCCACTGGTTTTTCCGCTTCTGAACTATTACTTAAATTTGAAAACAAATCATCGCTGCTACTTTTAGTATTCGCGATGCCGTCTTCTCTTTTTAATCTTTCTAAATCTCTTAAAATTTGTTCTTTAAAACTTAACTTTTCTTCTTCTCGAGAATTTTCGCTCAAAGGTGTTACCTCCTTGTTAATAATCCATAATATTATATCTTAAAAACTAAAGAAAAGCAACCATAGATGCCTTTCTGATGCCTAATTCGTGTTTTCCCAGACCATATCATACCATTCTTCCCCAGCAAAAGTCGACTTAGATTTTCCTTCATTCACAAAACCATGTTTCTCATAATAACCAATAAGATAGTCATGACAGGTCAGATTGATTCCCTCACGCTCATGCTCAAGAGCGATCTCTTTTAAGGCGGTCAATAATTTTCGTCCGACACCTAAAGCTTGAGCTTTCTTAGCAATGGATAGACAAGTAACAGAGATATAGCCACCTTTTTGATGGCTATAATCTTTAATGTCTTCTGTAAAGGACTTGTCTTGTAAATATCGATGAGGGATTACTGGTCCCTCAATATAGCCTAGTATTTCCCCCTCTTTTTCAGCCACTAAAAAACTAGTCTTAATTTCCTTCAGATGAGCTTCAAAAACAGGGCGAGGAATGGCTTCTTCAATTGAAAAATTTTCTAGTTCAATTTCAAAGATACGATCTAAATCTGTCAATCTCGCTGGTCTAATAATCATATTTCCTCCTAATAATAGGGATTCTGCCAACGCATGAGAAAGGCAACTTCACTGCTCCTTTCTCCATCTACAATCCCCTGTTCTACAAATCCATTCATTTCAAAGTAGGCTAACAACTCATCCTCACAAAGCAGATAAATACCTAGTCTATCTTGCTGACGGGTAACTTCCTTCAAAGCTGCTAGCAACAAAGTTCCAAAACCTTGCCCTTGGTAATCTGGATGAACAGCTAAATCTTCAAGGATGATTGAGTTCTCATTAATGAATTTCTCACCTCCAATCTCAAGCATCCATTTTCTTAAAGAGGGAAAAGGAAGTATCGTCGCAGTGATATAAGCAATCCCTTGATCATCCAGGCTAGCTAAGAGAAACGTACCCGCATGGTTGCGGATACGTTCTTCTATTATTTTTCTATTCAATATTTCTAGGGAGCTTGAAATACTTTCTTGTATCAAGCAAATCTGATCAATATCTGATTGCTGAGCTTCCCTGATTTTAATTGGAAATTCCATGATCTTCCTTACTGAACATTGCTTGTCAAATTAGACAAGAGACGTTCGAATGAATATTCATACGTTTGGATGTCGCCAGCTCCCATGAAGACATAGACAGCATTGTCATGGTCTAGGAGTGGAGAAACATTTTCAACTGTGATAACTTGATGTTTCTTGTTGATTTTATTGGCAAGGTCTTCTACTTTGACATCACCATGGTCCACCTCACGAGCTGAACCGTAGATTTGTGCGAGGTAAACCGCATCAGCCTGATTCAAGGCTTGGGCAAAATCGTCCAACAAAGCAATTGTACGAGTAAAGGTATGCGGTTGGAAGATAGCGACGATTTCCTTGCTTGGGTATTTTTGACGTGCGGCATCTAGAGTTGCTATGATTTCAGTTGGGTGATGCGCAAAGTCATCGATGATAACCGTATCATTGACAATCTTTTCTGTAAAGCGACGTTTCACTCCACCAAAAGTCTTCAAGTGTTCACGTACCAAATTCAAATCAAAGCCAGCAGTATAAAGCAAACCAATTACTGCAGTGGCATTCATGATGTTGTGGCGACCGAAAGTTGGAATGTGGAATTGGCCCAACTCTTGACCACGGAAATGAACGGTAAAGGTTGAACCTGTTGTAGAACGAAGTAAATCGCTAGCTACAAAGTCATTGTTGTCTGCTTCAAAACCGTAATAATAGATTGGGGCATTTGCTGTAATCTTACGCAACTCAGCATCTTCACCATAGACAAACAAACCTTTGGTAATTTGTTTAGCATAATCATTGAAGGCGTTGAAGACATCTTCCAAGCTTGTGAAATAGTCAGGGTGGTCAAAATCGATGTTCGTAATGATAGAATATTCTGGGTGATATGGCATGAAATGGCGCTCATACTCGTCTGATTCAAAGACAAAATACTTGGCATTTTCAGAACCACGACCTGTACCATCTCCGATCAAGTAGCTTGTATCAGTGATGTGTGACAAGACGTGAGAAAGCATACCAGTCGTTGACGTCTTACCGTGGGCACCAGCAACTCCCATACTGATAAAGTCACGCATAAAGCTACCAAGAAACTCATGGTAACGTTTGTAGCTGATACCATTTTGATCAGCATAAGCAATTTCAACATTGTTATCTGGACGGAAGGCATTACCAGCGATAATTTCTAAATCGCCTTGAAGATTTTTTTCATCAAAAGGTAAAATTGTAATTCCTGCTTGCTCTAGTCCACGTTGTGTAAAGTAGTACTTTTCAACGTCAGAACCTTGCACCTTGTGCCCCATTTGATGCAACATCAAAGCCAAGGCACTCATACCTGATCCTTTGATTCCGATAAAATGATAGGTTTTTGCCATTTTCTTCCCCTCTATTCGCTCATTCTAGTCAAGTTAAGCTCTTGGGCCACTTGACGTTCTTGTTCTTTTTGTTTACTTTTTTTGTTATAAATTTGACTTTTCTTTAAAAAGTCATAATTGTTTTTCTTGGAACGACTTGTTTCACCGTCTGAAATTGGATGTTCCACTTGAGAAACTGTTTCTGCCAAAATATAGTGAGATTGACCTAACTTCTGACTATATTTCGCAAATTCTCCTGGATTTTCCTTTTGAAAAGGTGCTGTCGGTTGATTTGCTGGACGCACCTGGCTTGGTTTCGTTTGACGTCTCGTATGACTCACATCCTGAGTCAAATATCGAGCCGAGCGCTTCTTTTTCAAATCCGCACGAGCTTCTTCACGTGCTAATTCAGCATAGGATTTTTCTTTTTTCTCAATCGGTTTTACAAGAGGCTTGGCTTTCTCTTGCTTTTTTTCTTCAGTGATTGGAGACCACTCTAAGTAGTTTTTATCTTGATAATCACCTTTGATATTACTGATGAAATCAGACTCATCGTAGAGATTCATAACTGGCATTTCTGTCAACATGACTTCATCATCTGCCACTATTGGAAATCGTTTTTGTGTCATATTTATTTCCTTTCAATACTCCATTATAGCGTAATGTCTTGATTTTTCAAGTATAGGCTCATGAAATCCCTAAAATTTCTCGTATTTCAGCTAGACTCAGACTTCCTCGAGACTCTGTTCCATCCAAGATTTCAGAAACAAGATTTTTCTTTTTCTCTTGTAATTCTTGAATCTTTTCTTCAATTGTACCTCGAGTCACAAGGCGATAAACTTCAACAGCCTGCTCTTGCCCCATACGATGGGCTCGACCGATAGCCTGAGATTCAACTGCAGGATTCCACCATAAGTCTACTAGAATGACCGTATCCGCACCAGTGAGATTGAGTCCAACCCCACCAGCCTTTAGAGAAATCAAGAATACATCGCGCTCTCCTTGGTTAAAAGCCTTGGTCATTTCCTGACGTTCTTGAGAAGGAGTTGAACCCGTAATTTTAAAGGAAGTCAAGCCTAAGTCAGGTAGCTCTTGCTCAATCCGATCCAACATACCTCTAAATTGTGAGAAGATAAGTACACGGTGTCCACCTTCAGCAATCTGAACCAGCAAATCTCGTAAACTATCCAGTTTCCCGCTCTCTCCTTGGTAGTCCTCCATAAAGAGCCCAGGTGTATCACAAATCTGACGCAGACGCATGAGACCAGTCAAAATTTCGACGCGATTTCGTTGAAATTCCGAATCGCTTACCTGTCCCAGACGCTCCTGCATCTGTTGCAGCTGAGCAAGATAGATAGCTTTTTGTTGATCCTCCAGTTCATTCTTATAGACGACTTCAATCAAGTCAGGCAACTCTGTCAAAACCTCTTCTTTCTTGCGTCTCATGACAAAGGGTTTGATAAATTGAGCCACTCTCTCAGTTGATAGTTTCATAAACTCCTTCTTAGCAGGTAAGAGGCCTGGTAAGACAATCTGAAAAATCGACCAGAGTTCTCCCAGATGGTTTTCAATCGGTGTTCCTGATAGTGCAAAGACGGATGGAACCACAAATCGTCGCAAACTTTGAGCAATCTTCGTTTGTGCATTTTTCATCACTTGAGCTTCATCTAGAAAAAGAAAATCAAAAGATAGGTCTCGATAAATCTCACTGTCCTGACGGAAAGTAGCATAGCTTGTCACATAAATCTGATGATTTTCTGCCAAAATTGACTCTCGATGAGATTTTAAGCCATGCACAACCGCTACATCCAAATCTGGAGCAAACTTTTGAAATTCATCAGCCCAGTTATAGATTAAGCCAGATGGAGCAAGGATTAGGACACTAGTATCTGTTTGAACCTGACTACTTAAAAAGGCGATGGTTTGCAAGGTCTTCCCAAGTCCCATATCGTCTGCTAAAATCCCACCAAAGCCATAATGGTGAAGCATTTGAAGCCACTGAATTCCCTTTTTCTGATAGTCTCTAAGTTCTGCTTGGATATTCAGCACTTTCATCGGAAAATCTTCTGGATGCGTCAAATCATGGGCCAGATTGCGAAATTCTTCGGTGAAAGAAATTTGATCCTGGTCCTTAAATAGATGAGATAGGGTATAAGCTAGGGATTTACGAGCTCGAAAAGCTCCATCTTGTAGGTCCTCTATCCCTAATTCTTCTAAATCCTGACGGATACGCTTGGTCTGATCATCGAAATAGTAAACCTGATTCGAAGAGCTGATGTAATAATCCTGCTTCTCAACTAGTGCTTTCATCGCTCGATCGATTTCTTCTTGATCTATATCTTGAAAATCAAATTGAATTTCTAATAGGCTTCCCTTGGATGAGATGTGAACTTGAGGCTTCTGAACCTGATAAAGGTCTTGCAAGCTCTCAGAAATCTTTAATTCTCCAAGTGCTGCAAAGGCTGGCAAAACTTCCTGGAAGAAGGCATGGACTGCATCAGCTTTCAAACTTTGACGCCATGAACGAAAATCTGCTTCAAATCCAGCTGATAGAGCTAGTTGAAAAATCTCTTTCTCTAGTTGAATATCGCTAGCAAAAGGAAGATTCTCTAGTTCATTACAATTCCTTACTAGGCAAGTTTCATACTGAAACTGCATATCCAAACGAATAGAACCGTCTTCTTCTCCTTCCATGTAGAAAGAAGGACGGAAAGACTGAATTTGAAGCGCATCAGGGGCTTTTACCTCTCCTATGTCTTTAAACTGCGACAAGGTCGAAGCTAAAAGGTCTCGATCACTGGTATCAAATTGTAAAATCTTTCTACCACTCTTATCGATAGATACTTTTTTTAATTTTTCTATAAGTCTAGCTTGTTCTTTAGACAGAAGGTAAAATGTACCTTTAGTAAACAAGACTTGTCCCTTATAAAACGAATTAAGCCCTACCTGTTGAACAATTTCCATCTCAAAATAGTTGGACTTTTCTTCAATTTGAAAGGTAAACAAACCTGCTTGACCATCAAAATCTTGAAATACAAGGTGGTGATAATTCGAAATCTGATGGTCAAATTGAAATGCATCTAAGCCCATCAGCAGACTAACACCCTGCTCAAAAAAAGACAGCGGGAAATAAAGATGACGACCTTGATTTTGGAAAAAGAGGGCATTTTCAGCCTCATCTTCTACAATTCCTTGAAGGAAATTTAGAACAAATTGACTACTTTCATCAAACTGACGAATATTCAAGGAAGTTTCATATAACTTCCCAATCATATAGGGTTTGCTAGTTTCTAAAACCTTCAGAAAAAGGGGTATATCTCGGATTACATAGAATTTCTGTGTCTGAATAAGACCGACTCTCAAAGTCCAAATAATACGATTAGTCCCTGCTTCAACCTGCCCTTGAGCAGACAACTGATAGATTTCAGAAAGTTTCGGAATTTGAATGGATTCTAAAAACTTTCCTCCAAAAGTAACCTGAGTTTCAACTTCTTCTTTCTTTTCGTGCACATTTTCCAGATTTCCTAAGAGTTCCTGACCAATCGGATCATTTTTAAGGTAATGTTCTAGTGCTGCCAAATGCACACAAAACCCTCTTTTTTGGAAAAAATCACAAGCACAAAAAACCAAATCATCATCCAGGCTATAGCGAATTTCTTCATCTGCTACACGCGCATAGAGACGATGGTCTTTCTCTTTGATAATTTCAATCTGACTAGTTTCGTAGAGTTGAGCTCCCTCCATTCGAAGCTTACCTGGAATCAATTTAGCCATATGTTCCCCTTTTCTTTATCTCCTAATTATACCATATTTTCGCCTATGAAAATAGCCTTCTAGGGTACTTTTCCCCCAGAAGGCTAGCTTGTTAAAGGTTAGCGAAAGTGGTTAGAATTCGTTGACAAACTTCTTGCAGTAGAGATTTAGGCATGGCTACATTGAGGCGGGCATGAAGACTTCCTTCATCCCCATAATCCAAACCAGGATTGAGGATAACCTTGGCTTCATTTTTCAAAAGCTCTTGTAATTTTTCATCAGTCAGGTCATAAGCTGAAAAATCAAGCCAAATCAAGTAGGTTCCTTGCGGCTTCATGACCTTGATTTTAGTCTCTTTTTCAAATAAATCTACCACATAATTAATATGGTCTTCAAAGACTTGCTTGAGTTCCTCTAACCAATCCTTCCCATAGCGATAGGCAGCTTCTGTTGCCAAATATCCCAACCCTGAGATTTCATGTTGATTATTAGCCAGCTGGCGTTTTTGGAAAGCCACTCTCAACTTGGGATTTTCGATAATGGCGTAAGAATTCTTGGTTCCAGCAATATTGAAGGTCTTGGTCGCACTGCTTAAAATCAGTGAAAATTCTTTAAAATCTTCATTTACCGTATTGAATGACTGGTGTTTATTTCCAAACAAGGCTAAATCTTGGTGAATCTCATCAGATACCAGCAAGACTCCATGTTTTTGACAAAGTTGTCCAATCTTCTCTAAGACTTCCTTTTCCCAAACGCGTCCACCAGGATTATGAGGATTGCAGAGAACGTAGAGTTTCACATCCTCTTCGACAAAGGCTTTCTCCAATTGATCAAAGTCAATCTCAAAAAGTCCGTCTTTTTCTACTAGAGAGTTGGTGATTAATCGACGATTATTGAGCTTAATGCTCCGAGCAAAAGGTGGATATACCGGTGTGTTAATGAGCACTGCTTCACCCTCTTTGGTAAAAGCTTGAATGGCTGTTGAAATGGCTGGTACTACTCCTTCGATAAAGACTAGAGCATCCTTATCAAAACGATAACCATGGTGTTTTTCTTCCCAGTCTTGAACTGCGTCAATCAATCCATCACTAGCATAGGTATAGCCATAGACTAATTGCTCTGCATAATCATGAACTGTCTGACGGATCTCAGGTAAGACTTCAAAGTCCATATCAGCAATCCAGGCCGGCAATACTTGACGGTCAGTCTCTGCTTCTTTCCATTTATAGGTATGGTGTCCAAAACGATTGGGCAGAGTCGTAAAATCATATTTTCCCATAGTCTTATCCTTCCAAGGCTTGACGCAAATCTTCAATCAAATCCCTAGCATCCTCAATACCAATAGACAAGCGTAAAAGGTCATCTGTTAATCCATAAGAATGACGAACCTCTGCCGGAATGTCTGCATGGGTTTGAGTGGTTGGATATGTAATTAGACTTTCTACACCACCCAAACTTTCAGCAAAAGAGAATACTTTCAAAGTATTCAAGATATGAGGGATTCGTTTTTCATCTGCCACTTTAAAGGAAATCATTCCCCCTCGTCCTGTATACAAAACTTCTTTGACAGCAGGTGATTGTTCCAAAAAGGATACAATCTCTTGAGCATTAGCTGTTGAGCGCTCCATGCGAAGTGATAAGGTTTTAAGACCACGAATCAATTGATAACTATCAAATGGTGACAAAACAGCCCCTGTCGTGTTGAGATTGTAAAAAAGTTTTTCGTACAAATCAGCATTATCTGTCACAACTACACCAGCTAGAACATCATTATGGCCTGCAAGGTATTTTGTCGCTGAATGCAGGACAATATCTGCTCCATCTTCAATTGGACGTTGGTAAATCGGGCTATAGAAGGTATTGTCGACGACAACTTTAGCACCCTTAGCATGAGCTAATTTTGACAATTTTTCAATATCAAATTCCAACATCAAAGGGTTGGTTGGTGTTTCAATATAGAGTACATCCACATCCTTTTCTAGCTCAGCAACTAGCTCTTCTTCTGTGTTGGCATAGGTAAAGTGGAAACGTCCTTCCTGTTCAACTTGATTGAACCAGCGGAAAGAGCCACCGTAAAGGTCACGGACAGCCAAAACCTTGCTTCCTACTGGAAAAACGCTAAAGGCTAACACAATCGCAGACATACCTGAACTAGTCGCCAAAGCATACTTGGCTGATTCAATTGCTGCCAAAACTTCCTCTGCCTTGCTACGAGTTGGGTTTTTGGTACGGGTATAGTCAAATCCAGTTGATTGACCAAATTCTGGATGCTGATAAGTCGTTGAAAAGTGAATAGGTGTAACCAAAGCACCTGTTGCTTCATCAGACTTAATTCCCGCTTGTGCTAAAATTGTGTTAATGTGAAATTCTTTGCTCATACAATACCTCCAAATCTATAGTAACTATTGTACCACTTATTTTGGATCCTTCGTTTTCTTGTTTTCAAGAGCTAGTTATAGTTTCAAACTATATAAAAACGATAGCCTCTTAAGAAACTATCGTTTTTCCTGTTGAATAGACTGATTATTTAATGTGTTTAGCTAATTCTTCTTGGGCTTTTTTGTTAGATTCCTCTTTTTCTTTCAGCCATTTTTGTCTAGCTGCTTCATATTCAGCCGTTGTGACTACTTTATCTTGCAATTTGACGTATTTGTATGATTCAACACCTTTATTTCCTGCTTGAGAGAAGGCAGCAGAGAATGGTACAGTTCTTCTCAATCCAGGAGTTCCTCCTTGAGAAACGTTTGGAAGAGCAAGCGAACTGTCAACTAACCAGGCTTGAGCTTCAGCGTACTTATCATAACGTTTGTTCAAATCTTGTTCAGCATTAGCTTCTTCTAACATCTTAGTATAGACATCCAAACCAACAGCTGTTGCTTTGGCATTTGCTTCTCCTGGTTCTAGACCAAGGTTTTGCAATGAGCCACCACTTGTTAAACTTAGAGTATCAAGGTAGGTTGATGGATCTTGATAGTCAGGTCCCCAACCACCGTTATAGAGGTCATAGTCTTTTTGCGCTGCCGTATTTGCTAGATAACCAATACTATCCATTTCTTCTGTAGTCAGCATTTGAATATCGATAACGACATTATCTGAACCTAGGACAGATTCAATAGACTGTTTGAAAGAGCTTGCCTCTTGGACACCCTTTTTAAAGGTTTGGTCAACTGGTAAATCCAGGTGAATTGGGAATTGAACACCTTTGGCTTCCAATTCTTTCTTGGCTTGTGCAAAAGTTTCTTTGGCCTTGTCAGCATTATAGTAAGCATCTTGGGCATCAGCAAAGTTCATATTATCCCAAACTTTACCGTAGTTAACCATCTTAGAAGCAACGACATCACCAAAATCTTTACCATCAAGTGTTACAAATGATGGTGGAACGAGCAAGTTTCTGATAATCTTAGTTGCTCCATCTTCCCCTTGAGATTGGGCACCATAAGCAGTACGGTCATAGGCAAAGTTGATAGCTTGACGGAATGATTTGTTTAAGACTGCTTCTTGCTGAGCTGTTTTTTCAGCATCTGTCGTTTTTGATGTGTGGTTATATGATTTTCTATCTAGGTTAAAGTTATAATAGTAGGATGTCGCATTCTGCATACTATAAATGATGTTATCTTTATATTTCTCTTTCACACCTGAGAAGCTTGAGCTATTTGGATAGAGACGAGCAAAGCTATAAACTCCCTCGCTAAAGCTACGAACTAGAGAATCTTGATCACTACCATCATAGTAGGTTAATTTAACATCATCTACAAATACATTTTTAGCATCCCAATAGTTTGGATTTTTCTTGTATTCCATGACAGATTTAGAGGTGAATGATTTAAGAATAAAAGGACCATTATACAAGATATTTGCTGGGTCCACCTTACCAAAGTCATCCCCTTTGGAATTCAAGAAATCAGCATTAACTGGGAACAAAATGGTTGCAGTTGTTTTTGAGTTCCAGTAAGATTCTGGGTGAGTCAAGGTATATTGAACTGTTTGGTCGTCAATAGCCTTTACACCAACTGTTGAAAAGTCTGTTGTTTTTCCGTTGATATAGTCATCCAAGCCAGCAACAGAGTCTTGAACGAGATAGAGAGCTTCAGATTTTTTATCAGCCGCATATTTCAAACCAGTCACAAAATCTTGTGCTGTAACTGGAGCGTACTCTTCACCATCTGCTGTATACCATTTGGCGTCCTTACGAAGTTTGTAAGTATAAGTCAAACCATCTTGGGAAACTGTCCAATCCTCAGCTAATGAAGGAATGTAGTTCCCGTATTGGTCATTTTCCATCAAACCATCTACCAAGTTTGTGACAACATCACCTGTTGTTGCGCGATTCTCTAAGAGATAGTTTAGACTAGATGGATCGCTACTATATACATAGTTGTATGATTTTGAAGAGCTAGCTGAGTTACCACAAGCTCCCAAGAGCAAACCAGCAGTTAAGACGACGCCTGCTAGCGTCAGGTATTTTGCCTTAGACTTTTTCATAAACAGAACCTCCAAATTTAAATATTTGTATCATTATACAGCTATTGTTTTTTTTAGTCAAGTAATAATTCTCTAAAAATTCATTTTTTTCTACATTTTTTATTTTTTTCTCTCTTTTTTAAATAAAAAATGAACAATTTAAACTTTTTTAGAGTTGAAAGTTCAAATTGTTCATTTTATTTATAAAGCATTATGATAATTTTAATCGTGCTCGTAACTGGTCAGCTTTTGCCTGTCCAATAACCTTATCTAAGAGACGAGTATAGAGACTCATGAATCCGTAGAGTCCACCACCGATTGTTCCGATTAGGGCGACATAGATGAAGCTCCAAAAACGTCCAGTTGGTTGGAAGACAAATCCTATCATCCATTGTAAGAAGCCTACCAAGATAAACATGACAAGAGTTAAAATGATCACTAGGATTGTTCGTTTTAGGATGATCTTTCGATGAACCCCTGTAATCTGACAGATCTCGCGATACATTAAAACAATTGGAATGATAAGACCGATGGTCGTTGAAATGAGAGGACCATAACTATGAAAAAGCGCTACTGATGGTAATTGTAAAACAATCTTAGCAATTGATCCATAAACAAAATACAAGACTGCCTTGCGGTTACGAAACATAGCCTGAAGCATAGGGGACAAGACCATGTACAATCCAAGAATGGTTGACTGCAAAACTGCAAAAACAAACAAGCCCATCGCCAAGCTATCTGGTTTACCGTAAAAGACTGTATAGAGTGGTTCTCCTACCATGACTACTCCAACCGTTGCAGGTAAGAGGAATAGGAAAAGCATGGTGATACTATTTTGAACCAAACGAGCTGCTGCTGGCAGATCCCCCTTGACATAGTTTTCTGTCAAGAGAGGCAGCCCAACGCTACCAATCGAAACTCCAACAGAAATGAGAATCATGGTGATTTTATTAGGATTGGCAGAGAAATAAGAAAACATGACAACTAAATCTTCATTATTGTAGTTGGTAAACCACTTCATGCTATTGATAAAGGTCATTTGGTCCAAAATTTGGAAAAGCTGAATAGCTGAACCTGTTATGATAAAAGGAATAGCTTCCTTAATCGTATCCATTAACAGATGTTTGCTATCAATCTTATCTCGTGTTTCAAAGACTTTTTGAAGCATTCCTTCTTTATAGAGGAAATAAAGCAAGACTGCGAAACTAGCTACCATTCCCACAAAGGCCGCAAAGGTAGATTGGGTAACCGCTGCTAGATAGTCTCCTGAACCAAGCTTCATGATGATAAAGGTTGCTAAGAGCATCCAAATAACTCGGATAACTTGCTCAGCGATTTGACTCATGGCATAAGGCTTGAGATTATTCATCCCTTGGAAAAATCCACGGATAACACTCATAGACGGGAAAATCAAGACAGCCCAAGCTAGACTCTGCATAATGGGAATCAAGTCCTTACCGACACCAGAAAGATCTGCCAACCAAGGCGCAAAGAGATATAAGACCAAAGCAAAGACAAGACCTAGTCCAGTCATAAAGCCCAGGAAACTCCGAATCAGAGCAAAACTATGCTCTTCTTCTTGCATAGTGTTATACTTGGCAACCTGCTTTGCGACTGCAACAGGGATACCTGCTGTCGAAATCAACAAGAACCAAGCATAGATATTGTAACCCATAGTAAAGAGACCATTAGCCTTAGCAGCATAAGTCCCCATCCAGATATACCAAGGGATGATGTAAATGGCCCCGAGCAGGCGACTGATAAAGTTACTAGCCGTTAGCCAGGCAGTTCCGCGTAACATCTGGGCCTGCTGATGATTATTTTCGTTAGACATAACTTCCTCATTCAATTTTAATAACGGAAATGTTCCTTATCTTCCATTATAAACTTTTCCTTGTTACTTGTAAAATTCAGACTTTCGGTTTACAATAGAAAGTATGATAAAGATTGAAACTATATTAGATATTTTAAAGAAAGATGGTCTCTTCCGTGAGATTATCGACCAAGGACATTACCACTACAACTACAACGATGTTATTTTTGACAACATCAGTTACGATAGCCGAACAACCAAAGAAAATACTCTATTTTTTGCAAAAGGAGCTGCCTTTAAAAAAGAATATCTATTTTCAGCTATCGCACAAGGGCTTGGTTGGTACGTGGCTGAACAGGATTATGAAGTTGGAATTCCTGTTATTGTTGTTAACAATATCAAGAAGGCCATGAGTTTGATTGCCATGGAATTTTATGGCAACCCTCAGGAGAAACTGAAAATCCTTGCTTTCACTGGCACTAAAGGAAAAACAACAGCAGCTTACTTTGCCTACAACATCTTAAGTCAACAACATCGTCCAGCTATGTTGTCAACCATGAACACGACCTTGGACGGTAAGACTTTCTTTAAATCTGCTCTAACAACTCCTGAAAGTATCGACCTCTTTGATATGATGGCACAGGCTGTTAAGCATGGAAGAACACACCTTATTATGGAAGTTTCCAGCCAAGCCTACTTGGTTAAACGAGTCTACGGTCTCACTTTCGATGTAGGAGTTTTTCTCAATATCAGTCCTGACCATATTGGTCCTATTGAGCATCCAACCTTTGAAGACTACTTCTACCACAAGCGTCTCTTGATGAAAAATAGCCGAGCAGTTGTCATTAATAGCGATATGGACCACTTCTCTGTTCTGAAAGAACAAGTTGTGAACCAAGAGCATGACTTCTACGGTAGCCAGTCAAATAACCAGATCGAAAACTCCAAAGCCTTTAGCTTCTCAGCTACTGGTAAATTAGCTGGAGACTATGATATCCAGTTGATTGGACATTTCAACCAAGAAAATGCAGTCGCTGCTGGACTTGCCTGTCTTCGTTTAGGTGCTAGTCTTGAAGATATCAAAAAAGGGATTGCGTCTACTCGCGTCCCTGGTCGTATGGAAGTTCTCACTCAGAAAAATGGCGCAAAAGTTTTCATTGACTATGCCCACAATGGTGACAGTCTTAAAAAACTAATCTCAGTTGTTGAAACACATCAGACTGGAAAAATTGCTCTAGTACTTGGCTCAACTGGAAACAAGGGAGAAAGCCGTCGTAAGGACTTTGGACTTCTTCTCAATCAACACCCTGAAATTCAAGTCTTTCTAACGGCTGATGATCCAAACTACGAAGATCCGATGGCCATTGCAGATGAAATCAGTAGCTACATCCATCATCCTGTTGAAAAGATTGCTGACCGTGAGCAAGCTATCAAGGCTGCGATGTCTGTTACAGATCAAGAACTGGATGCTGTCATTATCGCTGGTAAAGGAGCTGACTGCTACCAAATCATCCAAGGCAAGAAAGAAGACTATCCAGGTGATGCAGCCATCGCTGAACGTTATCTATAGTAAATTTAAAGAAGGCTAGGAAATTTCCTAGCCTTCTTCTATTTTTTTATAAAGATGAGTCTTTCTTTATCAAATTCTACAGTCAACTCATATTTTCCATCTTCATTTTGAACGATGTAACCTAATAAGACTAGGCTATCAACGAAAATATCTCTGCGTTTCTGCATGAGTTGATCTTTCTTAAGAAACTTGAGCAAAAAAGTAGTCATATACTTAAGGGCATACTCAGGATTGACATCCCCTAAAATTCCATAGAGCGCCTGCTGTTCTTCCGTCAAAGGATACTGATGTTTGACCTTATAAAAATAATTAGACAGTGTCATCTTTTCTCTTGCAAAATCGGTATATTCTTTTAAGATTGCTGCATTGGTTTGATTTCGCAATTCGGTCTGAAAATCTTTCTCCAGGATTTCTTGATAGATTGGACTATCATCTCTCACAAAGACTTCTTGGTCCAGTTCAAGAGATTCTGTAAATTCTAGAAAGGGAAGATTGAGATAATAGCGTTTATTTTCTCTCAAAATCAAACCCGCCTTAATGTATTCCTCCAAATACTTGTCAACTGGAAGATCTGGAAACTGAGCCTTGATTTCACGCAGGATAACATCATCATGCTGATCAAGATAGTCTACCAAATCTCTAAAGAATGGTTGTCGCGTCAAACGAGATGGATTAAAAATCTGAATCATGAAGATTCCTTTCTTTACAAACTAAAAGTGGTGATACTGCTAATTGACTCGGGTTAGTGCCAGGCTGATTCAGAGGTACAGGAAGTCCCAAATCTCGATAATATTCTCTCCAGAAATCACTAATTTCCTGTATATTATCCCCAAACTTCATGGGAATGGTCTCAAAAATAGGAAGAATTTCTGCTACAAACTGAGAACAGTAAAAACCAGCTCCGTCGGGATAAAAGGAAGCATTGTAGGGAGCGCCTAAAAGGCTCTCTGCCAGCTTTTTGACTTCTTTTTGATCCATTTTTGGATAGCGATAAAGGTCATATACTTTCTCAGCTTCAAAGAAATCCTCAGGAGCCTGGGCAAGGACGCCACCTTCCACCGTAGCATGATAGACCTGTCCGTCCAAAAAGATAGCCACGTGACTGTAGTTACCTGTAGATTCCTGGATGCCCTGTCCTATATCCGAATCATCTTTCACAAAAATCAAATCGCCATTTTCTAACATGATCTCCTCCTAGCAAAAAAGGAGTCGAAACTCCTTTTTTATCATGGGTTTCCCCATCTATCATTATGCATTAAAGCTTTCAGTCAATTGTGGTACCACTTGTTTCTTACGTGAAACAGCACCTGGAAGGAAAGCATGGTTGTTTTCAAGTTTGAAGTTGAAAGCTGCTTCTACCTTGTCCATGTTGGCACCAAGTGCAAGAATTTCTGAGTTTGAGTTGACGATGTCTGTAATCATCAAAACAAAGTCAGAGTAGCCGTTTGCTGCATTTGCGGCTTGGATGGCTGCTTCGATTTCAGCTTGGCGTTCCAAGACTTCAGCAATATCAACTGTATTCACTTGGGCAACACGTACGTTGTTACCGTTCAATTCAAAAGTCTTTGCATCGATGTCGATCAATTCTTCTGCTGACTTGCTTGCCAAATTTGTACCAGCCTTGAGCATTGCAAGACCGTATTCTTCCAAGTTCACACCAGCTAATTCAGCCAATTCAGGCGCAATCACCTTATCAGATGGGTGTGTTGTTGGAGATTTCAAAAGAAGAGTATCTGAAATTAAACCTGATAGCATCAAACCTGCGATTTCTTTTGGAACAGCTACACCGTGTTCTTTGAACATGCGGTAAACGATAGATGATGCTGATCCAACTGGTTCCAAACGCATGTAAAGTGGACTGGCAGTTTCAAAGTTAGCCACACGGTGGTGATCCACCACACCATAAACTTCAACTTCAGCAATATCTGAAACTGATTGTTGGAATTCATTGTGGTCAGTCAAAATGACTTGTTCTACACCTTCTGCTTTAGCTGATGTGATAACGCGCGGTGCTTCCACACCAAAATAGTTCAATACGAAAGTTGTTTCTTCATTTGGAGTTCCAAGAGCCACCGCTTCTGTATCCAATCCATAAGCCTCTTTTGCAAGATAGGCAAAGGCTACAGATGAACCAATAGCATCTGAATCTGGATTTTGGTGACCAAATACTAGAATCTTAGACATGATAATACCTCGTTTCTTTATTCTCTTTATTGTAGCATTTTTTTCAATTTTTGACAAAAGTAAGAGGAGTCAAAGAACTCCCCTCTAGTCTTCAAAATGACTGATTAAATTTTTTTCTTGGTTTTCAGATAAAAATCTTTCCTTCTGTGGCCTCTTCTTACGTTTTAGAAGCGCTTCAGCCGACATGGCTTCTTCTTTACTATCGAAACCTTCTACATAGATAAGTTTTACTGGCAACCGAGCTCGTGTGTACTTGGCTCCCTTACCACTATTGTGAACGGCGATTCTTTTTTTAACATCCGTTGTATAGCCAGTATAGTAGGTACCATCACAACATTCTACCACATACATGTAAGCCTTATGATCCATAGTAAATCTCTTGAATTTCTGGAGTATAGGAACCATCATCATTATGAACAATGAGTGGTGGCAGAACCTTAAAACCACTAGTGGAGCCGTCCTTGATAGCCTCGATCAAAAGCATATTGGCTTCTTTCTCCCGTTTAGGGTAAACAAATTGCAGACGCTTTGGAGCTAGATTATGCTGTTGAAGCGTGTCTAAAATATCTAACAATCGATCAGGACGATGGACCATGGCCAAACGCCCATTGGATTTGAGAATACTCTGGGCACTACGGCAGATTTCCTTAAGATTGGTCGTAATTTCGTGCCGAGCCAACAAATAGTGCTCACTCTCGTTCAGATTAGAATTTGGGTCCACCTTAAAATAGGGAGGATTGCATAAAATCAAATCAACCTTACTCCCCTGAATGTAAGCAGGCATATTTTTCAAATCATCACAAATGACCTGCATCTGTTCTTCTAAGCCATTTAATCGGACTGACCGGTCTGCCATATCCGCCAATCGTTCCTGGATTTCAACAGACAGAATTTTCGCCTTAGTACGACTACTGGCAAAAAGTCCAACAGCTCCATTACCCGCACAAAAATCCACTATCAAGCCATTTTTAGGAAAGCGAGGAAAGCGTGACAAAAGTACACTATCCACCGAATAGCTAAAAACCTCTCTATTTTGAATAATCTTGATATCTGTAGAAAAGAGCTGATTGATTCTCTCTCCTGATTTTAATAATTCTTCTACCATACTTCTATTATAACAAACTATATTAACATTTCAAGAGAGAAAAAATCAATTAAGACTTTTTCTTATTTAGATTAGAAATAGCTTCCTTGGTCCAGATAGGCATCATGCGAGCCAAAGGAGCAAATCCGTATTTGACACGGTCACTTGAAAAACGTCTCCGTCTCGGTAATTGATGTTTCTCTTCTTCCAAAGTCCGAATAGAAAGACTTGCTTTCCCTGTATATTCGTCCAAATCGACAACCTGGACTTGAACTTCTTCACCGATTTTCAGTACATCATAGATATTCTCGATAAATCCTGTACGAATCTCAGAAATATGAATCAAGCCTGTGATACCAGTCTCTAACTCCACAAAGGCTCCATAAGATTGAATCCCTGTAATTCGCCCTGTTAGCTTATCACCTATTTTCATCCTAGTCCTCGATTTCAATCGTTTCGATAACGACATCTTCAACTGGCTTGTCCATTACACCTGTTTCTACACCTGCAATTGCATCCAGAACTTCATAAGAAGCTTCATCTGCAAGCTGTCCAAAAACTGTGTGACGACGATCAAGGTGAGGAGTTCCACCTTGTTCCGCATAAATTTCCGCAATTGGTTCTGGCCAACCACCACGAGCAATTTCTTTCTTAGAGTATGGCAAGTGTTGATTTTGCACGATAAAGAACTGGCTACCATTTGTATTTGGCCCAGCATTAGCCATAGAAAGGGCTCCGCGGATATTGTAAAGTTCTTCTGAAAACTCGTCCTCAAATGACTCACCATAGATTGATTCGCCACCCATACCAGTTCCAGTTGGATCTCCACCTTGAATCATAAAATCTTTAATAATACGGTGGAAAATTACCCCGTCATAGTAACCGTCTTTAGACAGAGCAATAAAGTTGGCTACTGTTTTTGGTGCGTGATCAGGGAAAAGTTTGATACGCATATCCCCGTGATTTGTCTTAATAGTCGCAATTGGACCTTCTACTGCTTCAATGTCTACTTGTGGAAAATGTAATTCTTTTTCTACCATACCAAATCCTTCTAAGGCATCAAAGATGCCATCTTCTTCTAATGTTTTTGTAATATAATCTGCTTTTTCTTTGATTTTGTCATGAGAAACACCCATAGCGACACTAATGCCTGCATAATCAAAGAGCTCTAAATCGTTAAGTCCGTCCCCAAAAACCATGACGTTCTCTGGTTTAAGACCTAAATGTTCTACAACTTTTGCTACACCAGCTGCTTTTGAACCTGAAATCGGCACAATATCTGACGAATGTTCATGCCAACGTACCATACGCAAAGTCGATGCTAAACTTTCAGGCAAAGTCAGGTCATCTCCCTGATCCTCAAAAGTCCACATCTGATAGATGTCTTCTTTTTCATAAAAATCAGGATCAACATCCAAGTCAGGATAAATTGGATCAATGGCCTCACTAATCAACTTAGTTCTAGTGGAGAGTTTAGCAGTATGACTACCAACTAAACCATAGTCAATCCCCACTTCCTTAGTCCAAGCAATATAGCTTTCAACCTTATCTTTAGAGATTTTGTTACTATCAATCACATTGCCTTTTTTATCCTCAATATAGGCACCATTCAGAGTAACAAAAAAGTCAGGTTTAAGTTCGCGAATCTCTGGAACGACACCGAAAATTCCACGACCAGTCGCAATCCCAGTTAAAATACCTTTTTCACGTAATTGTTGAAATACTGTTGGAATTGAGGTTGGGATAAAACCAGTCTTTGAGTTTCGCAAAGTATCATCAATATCAAAAAAAACAATCTTTATCTTTTTTGCCTTATATCTTAATTTCGCATCCATCTCATTGCCTCCTTCAATTCACTCTTTCCATTATACCATAAAGTAGAGAAATCCCACATCCCCAATAAAATCCTTGTCTCTTATCCGAATTCCTTTACTAGATACAAAACCAAATCATCATTATTTTGGCTAGTTGCATTCATTTCTAAGGGTTGATTTCGATACCAGACACCTGTCCCATCTGGAATGTAGCCCCGTCTGATATACAATCTCTGGGCAGGGCCATAGCCTAAGTGCAAACCTACACCAAGAGTGACCTTACTCGAGACAAACTTGACTCGTTTTTCTGCTTCTTCTAGCAGTTGATTCCCAATCCCTTGATTTCGAAAAGGCTCAAACACATTAAAATCTGATAATTCTGGATAGACTTCTGCAAAAGGACCATGTTTAGCAGAGGGCAAAATGGTAACGTAGCCCGCTACAACACCATCAATCTCTCCAACTAAGACTTCTCTCTCCCCACTTTCCTGTTCCAGAAAATATCTAGCCAAAATTTCCTCTCTACCAGGCCAACCTTGATTCATAAATCCATGAGATAAGGATTCAATATCAGACTTAATCATATTTCTAATCGTACAATTCATCTTTGACTTACCCACCTTCACTCTTACTATTACCATTATAGCACGCCAAGGTCAGAAAAAAACTATCTCGTGAAAAAAGACCCAACCGGGTCTGAAAAAGAGGTCCACTCGGACCCAAACTCGCTCTCTCATTTCAAGGCTCGTGAAAAAAAGACTCGTAAGGGTCTTAATTCGCTTTCTTGTTTTCAAGCTCATGAAAAAGAGGTCCACTGGACCCAAACTCGCTCTCTCATTTCAAAGCTCGTGAAAAAAAGACCCACCCGGGTTTTAATTCGCTTCCTTATTTTCGGGCTCATGAAAAAGAGGTCCACCGGACCCCTTTTTTTAATCTTCGTTTACGAAAGGCATCAAAGCCATTACGCGAGCGCGTTTGATAGCTGTTGTTACTTTACGTTGGTTTTTAGCTGAAGTTCCTGTTACACGACGAGGAAGGATTTTCCCACGTTCTGAAACGAAACGGCTAAGAAGCTCAGTATCTTTGTAATCAACATATTCAATTTTGTTTGCTGCGATGTAATCAACTTTTTTACGGCGTTTGAATCCGCCACGACGTTGTTGAGCCATGTTTTTTTCTCCTTTATAGTATTAATTGTCCATTAGAATGGTAAATCATCATCTGAAATATCCAAAGGATTTGTTGTTCCGAATGGATTTTCATCACGTGAAAAGTCAGGCACTGATTGAGTAGGTGCTGAATAGTTTGAACTTGGTGCAGAATAAGCTCCACCAGTATGTCCTTCACGCACACTACGGCTTTCCAACATTTGGAAATTCTCAGCCACGACTTCCGTCACGTAGACACGTTGTCCTTGCTGGTTATCGTAACTACGAGTCTGAATACGGCCTGTCACCCCGATAAGTGAGCCTTTTTTTGCCCAATTAGCAAGATTTTCAGCCTGTTGGCGCCACATAACGACATTGATAAAATCAGCCTCACGTTCGCCATTTTGACTCTTAAATGTACGGTTTACTGCAAGAGTAAAAGTCGCAACTGCTACATTTGATGGGGTATAACGCAACTCAGCGTCACGAGTCATACGCCCTACAAGTACAACATTGTTAATCATAATCTACCTTCTTACGCGTCAGTTTTGACGATCATGTGACGAAGAATGTCAGCGTTGATTTTTGAAAGACGGTCAAACTCTTTAAGAGCTGCATCATCATTTGCTTCAACGTTAACGATGTGGTAAAGTCCTTCGCGGAAATCTTGGATTTCGTATGCAAGACGACGTTTTTCCCATGTTTTTGATTCAACAACAGTTGCACCGTTGTCAGTCAAGATAGAGTCAAAACGTGCTACCAAAGCGTTTTTCGCTTCTTCTTCAATGTTTGGACGAATGATATAAAGAATTTCGTATTTAGCCATTGATATGTTCCTCCTTTTGGTCTAATGACCCCAAGACTTTGCAAGGGGTAAGTGAGGTTTGCTCACAATAAATTATTATACTAGAAAAAAATTTTTTTCGCAAGTAAAAAATGCTTCTATTTTATTTTTTACAGTTTTTTTGCAGAAGTTTGTGCAATTTCTTCAACCTGAATATTCTCAGAATCAAATTTCTGTTTAAAGTTAGCTAGATCAACCGTTCCCTCAATTTGAACTTCGATAACAATCTTACCATCTTTACGTGGAATATTAACAGTATGAGAGATATTAAGATTTTCCTCAACGATTAAAGAAACAATCTTACCAAGTACCCCAACTTCATTTTCTGTGATAAAACGAACACGGATTCCCTCTTCGCCATAACCAGAAATTTCAAGAAATGCTCTGAATACATCACGGTCAGTAATGACACCATAAACTTGTTCATTATCAATAACTGGCAAGATTCCAATCTTATTTTTCAGCATAAGATAGGTTGCATCTTCCAAACTTGCATAACCGGAGACAGTTACAACATTACGAATCATGACGTCTTTTACCTTTGTTTTATTAAGCAAGTAATTCATCTCAAAGATTGAAAGACTCGTTGCTTTTGATGGACTGGCTTCAGCAATTGTTCCTTCTGTTACTAGACCAACTAATTTATCATTTTCAATAACAGGAAGACGATGCAAACCTTGTTCGCGCATCAAGTCTGCTGCATGTGCTACAGTCGTATCTGGGCTAATATATACGACCTTTCGTGTCATAAAATCTTTAACTGCCATAGGAACTCTCCTTTATGTTTATAGCTTTATTATACACTTTTTACGAAAATCAATCAAACGCTTTCATCTCTTTTTCAAGATTCTGAAAACTCTGAAATACTATAAAAAGAGCCCTATATTAGGGCCCTCAATCTTATGATTATGTAATTTGTTTGGCAATCTTTCCCGCAGACTAAGACAATCTTTATCTGCCGACTAAAAAGGTCCTCCGGACTAATGTGGATTGCTTTGCAATCTTTATCTGCCGACTAAAACAATCCACTGGTTCTGATGATTGCCAAGCAATCTCTATCCGCCGACTAAAAAGGTCCCCCGGACCTTTTTAGCCACCTAGATATGCTTTTCTGACTTCGTCTGATGCTGCGAGCTCTTTACCTGTTCCTGATAGGACAATCTTTCCTGTTTCCAGTACATAGCCTCGATCTGCGATGGCAAGTGCCTTATTGGCATTTTGCTCGATCAAAAGAACGGTCGTACCTTGTTTTTGAATATCTTGGATGATATCAAAAATTTCTTGGATAAAAATTGGAGCAAGCCCCATTGATGGTTCATCTAAGAGAAGAAGTTTAGGCGTTGACATAAGCGCACGTCCCATTGCAAGCATCTGCTGTTCACCACCTGATAGGGTAGCTGCATCTTGGTTTTTACGTTCTTCTAAACGCGGGAAACGTGAAAATACTTTTTTCAGATTTGCTTGATTTTCTTCACGATTTTTCTTAAGGAAGGCTCCCATTTCCAAGTTTTCCATAACTGTCAAACCAGGGAAGACGTGACGTCCTTCTGGTACTTGAGAAAGTCCTGATGCCACAATTTTTTGTGCAGGCATCTTTTGGATTTCTTGTCCTAAAAATTCAATCCGACCAGAACTTGGACGAACAAGGCCTGATAAGGTACGAAGGATGGTTGTTTTACCAGCACCATTTGCACCGATAAGGGAAACAACTTCTCCTTCATTTACTTCAAAGCTCACATCACGTACAGCTTGAATCATACCATAGTGTACTGAGAGGTTTTCAACTTTTAACATAGACATTAGGCTTCACCTCCAAGATAAGCTTCGATAACACGTTTATTACTCTTGATTTCATCTGGTGTCCCGTGAGCAATCAAACGGCCGTACTCAAGAACATAAATACGCTCCGTAACTTCCATAACCAAGTTCATATCATGTTCAATCAGCATGATAGTAATGTTGAATTCATCCTTAATACGACGAATCAACTCAGTCAATTCTGCAGTTTCTTGTGGATTCATACCCGCTGCAGGCTCATCCAAGAAGAGGATTTTAGGTTCTGTAGCAAGAGCACGAACAATCTCTAAGCGACGTTGTTGACCATAGGCTAAATTTTTAGCTAGAGTTTCAGCATCTCCATCCAAATCAAAGATTTTTAGTAATTCTAAGGCTTTAGCTTTCAATTCTTTTTCATTCTTATAAAAAGTTGGTAAGCGCAAGAAACTTGCAAAAACATGTTGTTTATGATGATTGCTAAATGCAATCAGAACGTTATCCAAAACTGTCAAGTCTTTAAAAAGGCGGATATTTTGGAAGGTACGCCCTAAACCAAGAGATGCGATTTTATAGGGTTGCTTGCCATTTAATAAGTGACCATCCAAGGTTACTGTTCCTTCGCTTGGTTCATAAACACCTGTCAACAAGTTGAAGAGGGTTGTTTTCCCAGCACCATTCGGTCCAATCAAACCAACAAGTTCACCTTCGTTCAATTCGAGAGTGACGTCCCCAACGGCTGTCAGACCACCAAAATGTTTGGTTAAATTTTTTACTTCAAGCAATGCCATTAGTTTTGTCCCTCCTTCTTACCTTTTTTAAAGAGACGTGATAGGCTCAATTCCCATGTCCCAAGAAGACCACCTGGTCTGAAGATCATAACGAGTACTAAGGCCAAAGCATAGATAATCATACGAACGCTGGCCACGTCTTGAAGGAGCATGTTCAAGATTCCAAGCACGATTGCAGCAACAATTGCCCCTGTAATGGATCCTAAACCACCAAATACAACGATAATCAATACATTGATAGAGTTGATGAACGTATAATCTTTTGGTACGACTGATCCGATAAATCCTGACTGAAGAGTACCAGCGATACTTGCAGTAACAGCACCAAAAACAAAAGCGATGATTTTGATTTTTGTAGTATTTACCCCTACTGACTCAGCAGCAATCTCATCTTCACGAACAGATAAAGTTAAACGCCCGATAGGACTACGAAGGAAATTGAGAGTAGCAATCGTTGTAATCACAGCAAAGAAATATACCATTTGCCAAGTTGTAAAGTTAGGAATCCCCAAAATACCAGCTGCACCGTTTGTAAGGCTTCCACCATTAATAATGAAGATACGAATAATTTCAGCAACACCAAGTGTCGCAACCGCAAGATAATCCCCTTTCAAGCGTAAGGTAGGAATTCCAACGACCAAGGCAACCAGACCAGCAATGATTGCACCGAGCAACATAGCTCCAAAGAATGCACCATAGGTTGGAGATTTTGATCCGATAATGGCTGCTGCATAGGCACCAATAGCCATAAATCCAGCATGTCCAAGTGAAAACTGACCAGAAAACCCAACGATAAGGTTAAGACCTACTGCTAGAATAATGTTGATACCGATTTGTTCAATAATCTGAATATGGAAAAGGTTCAAGACTCCTACAGAAACCAATAGGCTAATCAAACCATATCCAAGCAACAAAAGGAATAACCATAGAATATTAACTTTTAAATTTTCTTTCATTGTTTACACCTTCTCTTTCACATTCTTACCGAGGATACCAGCTGGGCGAACAATCAAGATTAAGAGCAAGATTCCGTACACAATGGCATCACGGAAATCTGACATTCCGAAGGCGGTAGCAAATGTCTCCAAAAGACCAATAACAAAGCCACCCAGAGCTGCACCAGGAATAATTCCGATACCACCAAGAACGGCAGCCACGAATGATTTTATACCTGGAGTCATTCCCATCAATGGTTCAAGAGAGTTATAGTAAAGCGCAATCAAGACACCCGCTGCACCAGCTAGAGCTGAACCCAATGCAAAGGTGAAACTGATTGTACGGTTCACGTTAATCCCCATCAGCTGAGCAGCATCACTATCTACAGAAACAGCACGCATAGCTTTCCCCATCTTGGTTTTTTGTACGATGAGTTGTAGAAGAACCATCAAAACAAGTGAGACAGTCAAAATCAACAATTGAATATTTGTTAGACTGATTGGTCCTAAGTCATAACGCACTGTTTGGATTGCTTGAGGAAAGGCACGTGTGTTAGCACCTACCAGATAGACCATTCCATACTCCAGTAAGAAGGATACCCCGATAGCTGTAATCAATACAGAGATACGAGTTGAATGACGTAATGGACGATAAGCTAGGAACTCAATGATAACACCGAGAATCGCTGTACCGATCATCGATAAGATCAAGGCAACAAAGAAATTTAATTGCAAGGAATTAATCAAAAAATAACCCATGAAAGCACCCATCATGTAAATATCACCATGAGCAAAGTTAATGAGCTTGATAATTCCATAAACCATAGTATAACCTAGGGCTAGTAGCGCATAGACACTACCCAAGATTAGACCATTGACAAGTTGTTGAAGCATATGGTTCACTCTTTCTAATTATTATTTTTAGGATTTTTAAAAAAAAATAATCCTTTCATAAATACCGAAACAGGGAGTGAGTAAAAGCTCATTCCCCATTTACAATATCTATAATTATGGTTTTACGACTTCTGCTGCTTCAACCTTACCATTGTTCATAGTCATCATGTAAGCAGTTTTGACTGTGTTGTGGTCTGCATCGAAGCTGGTTTGACCAGTTACACCTTCAAAGTCTTTTGTTTTAGCAAGGTTATCCTTGATTTCACCAGAGTTTTTAGCACCTTTTGCTGCGTTTGCTACAAGGTGAACTGAATCATAAGCCAAGGCTGCAAATGTTGATGGTTCTTCATTGTACTTAGCACGGTAAGCATCAAGGAAGGCTTTTGCTTTTGCTGAAATTTCTACAGTAGTTGAGAAACCTGAGATGAAGTAGATATTTGATGCGCGTTCAGCAGTTGCTTGTTGTACAAACTCTTCACCGTTGAATCCATCACCACCAATGATTGGTTTATCAATTCCCATACCACGAGCTTGGTTTACAATCTTACCAGCTTCTGTGTAGTAACCTGGTAATACGATTGCATCAAAGTCTTTATCTTTGATTTTTGTCAAAGCTGCTTGGAAGTCAGTATCACCTGATACAAACGTTTCATCTGCTACGATTTCGCCTGAGAATGAATCACGGAATGATTTTGCAACTCCTTTAGCGTAGTCGCTTGAGTTATCAGTATACAAAACAACTTTCTTAGCGTTCAACTTGTTTGTAACATAGTTAGAAATGATTTTTCCTTGGAAACTATCTTGGAAAGTTCCGATAAAGAGGTAATCTTGACCTTTAGTCAATCCATCTTGAGTAGCACTTGGCGAAATCAATGGAACACCTGCTTTTGTAGCGTTCGCTACCGCAGCTGCAGTTGCACCAGATGTCGCAGGTCCTACGATTGCTGATACTTTAGATTGGGTTACAAGGTTAGTTGTAACTGAAGCTGCCTCAGCTGTTTCAGACTTGTTATCTTTATCAACTACTTCGATTTGTTTTCCATCGATACCACCTGCGGCATTGATTTCATCAACGGCAAGTTGGGCACCTTTTTGTTCAGATGTTCCGTAGGCAGCTACGGCACCAGTTTCTTCGAAGTTAAATCCGATTTTGATTGTCTTTTCATCTACTGAGTTACCAGCAGCGTTTGACGCTCCAGACTTCACTTCTCCACAGGCTGCAAGAAGTGCTACACTTGCAAGCGCCACAAACGATAGGGCAAATTTTTTCTTCATCTTTTTTGTCTCCTTTTTTCTTAAATAAATAGCATGTTAAGAATATACCGAATTATCTGAAAATTGTCAACACATTTATCTAAATTTTTACATGATAACGTTTTCGTTATTTCTGTAGAGACTACCAACAAAGGGAGTTTCCAATTCTTGGATATGACATTGTCTCACTTTTTTGACAAATTTCTCTTTTCCTAAACGGCTAACCAGTTCTTCCACTTCTTCTGTTGGGACATAAAGTTGCAGATAACGGTGTTTTTTAGAGTGGTAACAAATATTACCATAATGATCGAGTTTTTTAGCATCGCGATTATAGTATAGGTAGATAATCAGACCAGACCGATTCTCTTTTTGAAACATATTACAACTTCCTTCTAACAATCTTCTTACTATTATATCAAAAAAAGCAAACTCAGTCGAGTTTGCTTCAAAAAATTAATTCAAAGAATTATTAGCCATGATTTCATCAATGAAACCATATTCAAGTGTTTCTTGAGCGCTCATCCAGTAATCACGTTCAGCATCTGCATGGATTTGCTCAACTGATTTACCAGAATTATCTGCAAGAATTTGCTCCAAAGTCTTACGAGTTTTAAGCAAGTGTTCAGCAGCAATGGCCATATCTGTTTGCTGTGTACCACCACCTGTACCACCCATCGGTTGGTGAATCATGTACTCGGCATTTGGAAGCATAAAACGCTTGCCTTTTGCTCCACTTGAAGCAATGATTGTTCCCATTGAAGCAGCCATCCCCATAACAATGGTTTGGACATCTGCCTTGATAAAGTTCATAGTATCAACGATTGCCAAACCAGCTGATACAGAACCACCTGGAGTATTTACATAAAGGTAGATATCTTTTGTACTATCTTGGGCATCCAAGAAAAGCAATTGGGCGATAACTGAATTGGCCATATTGTCTTCGACTGGTCCAGTCAACATAATGATACGATCTTTTAAAAGACGTGAGTAAATGTCATATGAACGTTCTCCACGACTTGTTTGTTCAATAACTACAGGAATCATTCATTTCTCCTTCTGATTTCTAAATTTCCTAGTCAAGCGACTTGATACAGGACTATTATATCTTTTTGGTCAAAAAAGGTCAAATTTTTGCTCTATCCTAAAAACAGACACAAAAATTCAACCTCCTTTCTAGACTAAAACTAATGGACAGTTTTAGGGTAAGCTTAGAATTCTACTTAGTTCCGAACAAACGGTCTCCAGCGTCACCAAGACCTGGAACGATATAGCCATGTTCGTTCAAGCGTTCATCCAAAGCTGCTGTAAAGATTTCTACATCTGGGTGAGCTTCTTGAAGAGCTTTTACACCTTCTGGAGCAGATACAAGGCAGACAAATTTGATGTTTGAGGCTCCACGTTTTTTGAGGGAATCAACAGCCAAGATTGCAGAACCACCTGTTGCAAGCATAGGGTCAACCACAAAAATTTGACGTTGGTCGATATCTTCAGGTAATTTAACCAAGTATTCTACTGGTTGAAGAGTTTCTTCGTCACGGTACATACCAATATGTCCAACTTTGGCTGCTGGAACCAAGCTCAACAGCCCATCGACCATCCCGATACCCGCACGCAAGATTGGAACAATTGCCAATTTTTTACCAGCCAATTGTTTTTGGACTGTTTTTGTGATGGGTGTTTCGATTTCAACGTCTTCAAGCGGAAGATCACGAAGCACTTCATATCCCATCAACATAGCAATTTCATCTACTAACTCACGAAAAGCTTTTGTAGAAGTGTCTGTGCGACGCAAGATTGACAATTTGTGTTGAATGAGCGGATGATTAATGACTTCAAGTTTTCCCATTTTTTGAATTCCTTCTTTCAATTTACTCTTCTTATTATATCAAAAAATGGTTTAAAAATCCTTCTAAACCATCTTTTTTTTAATTTTTAAATCAAGTTAGCTTCTTGAAGAGCTGCTTGTACTGTCTCAAGTGGTAAATGGGTCAACTCTGTCCCTTTTTCACGATAGAGATACTGGGCGTAGTCGTCCATACGGTACTGATTAATATAAACGACACGTTCACAACCTACCTGAAGCAATTGCTTGGTACAGTTGAGGCATGGAAAATGTGTAACGTAGGCTGTAAATCCTTTTGGAACGCCACGTTCTGCCCCTTGTAGTATAGCATTTACCTCTGCATGAAGAGTGCGTACACAGTGGCCCTCAATCACCAGACAGTCATGGTCAATACAATGCTCCGTTCCTGATACAGAACCATTGTATCCTGTTGAAATCACCTTATTATCCTTGACTAAAACAGCTCCTACCTTAGCGCGTTTACAGGTTGAACGATTGGCAATCAATAGAGCTTGAGCAGCAAAATACTCATCCCAAGCCAGTCTTTTTTCTGTCATATCTTCTCTCCTCTTGGTTTATTTTTTGAAAAATGGTAGGCGTAAATCTGCAATTTTTTCAGCCGGAACCTTCATTCCATCCTTGATCCACTTAAGCAAAACTGATACGATGGCCGAACTCCAAAAAGAATGCAGGTAAGAGCTGACTCCTTTTGATTTTCCATAGTATTTTTCTAAAAATTCTTGCATGGCTTGCACAAAGATTTTTTCCAAGTGGTAGTCCAAGGCAAGCTGAATAACCTTCGCCTCTTTCTTGGCTTCTCTAAAGAGGCGAACCCAAACCAGATAGAGGTCCGTTTTAACATCGTAATGACTCAATTGCTCCATAATGTTATGGACGCTTCGTTTAAAGACACTTTCTAAAATCTCTTCTTTGGAGTCATAGTTTCGATAAAAGGCTGCACGGGAAACACCAGCACGTTTGACCAATTCGGAAATGCTAATCTTTGTCAATTCCTTTTTCTCCAAAAGTTGCAAGAGAGCTGTTTCAATAGCTTCTCTGGTCAGTAAATTGGATTCTTGATTGGATTTTCTGAGATTTTCAAGTGAATTTTCAGAAATTCTTCGTTCGGCCATAACACTTCCTTTCTACTTGTGACAACAGAGTGACGAGACTTTTGTTTTAAGATTTTTCATGATATAATTGTAAAAAAAGACAGAACCTTTGTCAATGTATAAGTGATAAAGATGGAGAATTTCTATGACTTGGAAGATTGTAGCTGACTCTGGTTGTGATTATCGTCAACTGGCAAATCCAGCAATTGATACTGAATTCATCAGTGTTCCCTTAACCATTCAAGTGGCTGATCAAGTCTTTATTGACGATGCTAGTCTTGATATTGACAAAATGATGGAAACCATGTATGCAACTTCTGAAGCTTCAAAATCAGCTTGTCCTAGCCCTGATGATTACTTGCGAGCATTTGAAGGGGCAAAACATATTTTTGTAGTGACCATTACCGGAACTCTTTCTGGTAGTCAAAACAGCGCTCAATTAGCTAAGAATCTCTATCTCGAAGAACATCCTGATACTCAGATTCATGTTATTGACAGCTTGTCTGCTGGTGGGGAAGTTGATCTAATCGTTGAGAAAATCAATGATTTGATTGACCAAGGACTTTCTTTTGAAGAAGTGGTTAATGCTATTACTGCTTACCAAGAAAAAACTAAGTTATTGTTCGTTCTCGCTAAGGTTGATAATCTGGTTAAGAATGGTCGCTTGAGTAAACTGATCGGTACAGTTGTTGGGCTCCTCAATATTCGTATGGTTGGGGAAGCAAGTGAAACTGGAACCTTGGAACTTCTCCAAAAGGCTCGTGGTGCTAAAAAATCTCTTCAAGCTGCCTATGAAGAATTAATTAAAGCCGGCTATGCTGGTGGACGTATCGTTATGGCTCACCGCAGTAATGATAAATTCTGCCAACAGCTCTCAGAGCTCTTACGTGAAAAATTCCCACAAGCTGAAATCAAAATTATCCCAACCTCTGGACTCTGCAGTTTTTATGCTGAAGAAGGTGGACTCCTCATGGGATATGAAATTGACTAATTTATATAAGACAGAGGTCGGGATTCAATGTCCCGACCTCAATTTTTATCAGCAATTATCTTTTCTACTGTAGCTGAGTAGACTTTTGTACTGATAATTTCATCTTGTCAATACATAAGTTTGAAGAAGCCACCGGTTTGATAAAGATTCACGGGACTAGGTACTATCATGCAAAACTTGATCTATCGATTTCTGCCCCTCCGTCTTTTTTATGATACAATACTTTTATGAAATATTTTGACACTATTGTAATCGGGGGAGGCCCGGCTGGTATGATGGCTACGATTTCAAGTAGCTTTTATGGGCAGAAAACACTTCTCATCGAAAAAAATCGAAAACTTGGAAAAAAATTAGCTGGTACTGGTGGTGGTCGTTGCAACGTGACCAACAATGGAACTCTGGATGACCTATTAGCTGGCATCCCCGGAAATGGCCGCTTTCTATACAGTGTCTTTTCCCAGTTTGACAACCATGATATCATCAACTTTTTTACTGAAAATGGCGTAAAACTCAAGGTCGAAGACCATGGCCGCGTCTTTCCAGCCAGTGACAAATCTCGGACCATTATCGAAGCACTGGAAAAGAAAATCATGGAGCTAGGTGGGCAAGTTGCCACTCAAACAGAGATTGTTTCGGTTAAAAAGATTGACGACCAGTTTGTCCTGAAGTCTACAGATCAAACCTTCACTTGTGATAAACTCATTGTCACAACAGGTGGAAAATCCTATCCTTCTACTGGCTCTACTGGTTTTGGTTATGAGATTGCTCGCCATTTCAAACACACCATTACCGAGCTTGAGGCTGCTGAAAGTCCATTGTTGACTGATTTCCCGCATAAGGCCTTGCAGGGGATTTCCCTAGACGATGTGACCCTAAGCTATGGCAAGCATGTCATCACTCATGACCTACTCTTTACCCACTTTGGTTTGTCAGGTCCTGCTGCGCTACGCATGTCTAGCTTTGTCAAGGGTGGGGAAATTCCCTCTCTAGATGTCTTGCCACAACTTTCAGAAGGTGACTTAGTTGACTTTTTAGAAGAGAACCGTGAAAAATCCTTGAAAAATGCCTTAAAAGCTATACTCCCTGAACGCTTGGCAGAATTTTTTGTGCAAGGATATCCTGAAAAAGTCAAACAACTAACTGAAAGAGAACGCGATCAACTTCTCCAGTCTATCAAGGCACTCAAAATCCCTGTGACAGGAAAAATGTCCTTGGCTAAATCCTTTGTTACCAAAGGAGGTGTTAGTCTCAAGGAAATCAATCCTAAAACGCTGGAAAGTAAACTGGTTCCTGGCCTTCACTTTGCAGGAGAGGTCCTAGATATCAACGCCCACACGGGTGGCTTTAACATCACTTCTGCCCTCTGTACTGGCTGGGTGGCAGGCTCAAACTTAATCTATAAATGATTTAGTATCTAAGGATGTTAGATAAGAAAGGAACTACTTTGGAACATATTATCTTACTAAGGGGAGTTACTCCTAATGGAAAAAATGCTATCCCTAAAATGTCTTATCTAGTAGATATCTTGATAGAGGCTGATTTTCAACACGTTCGAACCTATATTCAAAGTGGGAATATCATTCTTGAAAGTGACTTATCTCTGGAAGAAATACGAGAACAGGTTCACACTCTAATAAAGGAAAAAATTGGTGCTGATTTAAAAATGGTAATCAAGAACAAAAATGATTTTGCAAAAATTGTCCAAGAAAACCCATTTGGAAAACACTATCTTTTTGACCGAATACATGTGATCCTTTTTCAAAATGATATCCAAAGTCTACCATTAGAAAAATTGGATAGTGACTATGGTGAAGAAGAAATTTGTATCGGCAACCATTGTCTTTACCTCTATCTCCCTAGAACTGCAAAACGAAAAAAGCTTAATACCAACTATCTTGAAAAGCTGTTCGGCGTTGATTTGACCATGCGAAAGTTAAACGTGGTAGAAACATTACTAACAAAATAGGAAAAATAATATGAGCAGAAGAGAATCAGTCGAATTTGTCAACATGTGCTTGATTAAAAATGGGGACAAGGTCCTAGTTCAAGACCGAGTTAGTCCTAACTGGCCTGGCATTACTTTTCCTGGTGGCCATGTTGAACGTGGCGAATCCTTTGTCGATGCTGTCATTCGCGAAGTGAAGGAAGAAACTGGTCTGACCATTTCTAAGCCTCAACTCTGTGGTATCAAAGATTGGTATGATGACGAGGACTATCGTTATGTTGTCCTCTTTTACAAAGCAGAACACTTTACTGGTGAGCTCCAATCTTCAGACGAAGGAAAAGTCTGGTGGGAGGCTTTTGAAAATCTATCTCATCTTAAACTGGCTACTGAGGATATGTCTGATATGCTTCGTGTTTTTCTTGAAGAAGATCTCAGTGAGTTCTTTTACTATAAGGATGGGGAAGACTGGTCTTACCAACTCAAATAACAGTAAATCGGCAGAGGTATCTCCGCCGATTTTTAGCTTGTCTAATCTTCAAGCTAGGTCTGTGTCCTCCAATTAAAATTCTGTTACTGGCTTTTTCAGTTCTAGCTTGGTCTTTGAGTTTTATCGAGTTTGTGTGCCTACATAGTGGGCAATGACATCTGATGTGTACTGTGCTGTTCCTGGCCCAAATTTGTCAATATTTTCCTTAAACTCTGGATTATAGACATATCCTTTTCCGATATGACCGAAGACTTCCATAGAGCAGTCAAATCCATAAGTACGAATAGCTTGTAAGAGCTTGGCTGCTTCCTCTTGATTTTCAGATGCTGTTGCAGGTAGACCATCTTTGAGATTTTGAGCCAAGGCTTGAAAGATTTGATTAAAGGCTGTTGTAGCTTCATCCTCTCGTCCTTTTTGACGATCAAGGGCTTGATCCATGACTTCTTGGCCATATTTGTCTACCGCCTCTTGGTGGTATTTTTGATTGTCTTGGTAGCTAAATCCAGTGAATTTTTCCTCAATAGTCATTTTTCTTTCTCCTTTTTGTTCTTGAATGGTTTTTTGTAAGGTTGAAATCAAGGTGTCTAGATGTTGCCTCTCCTGGGTTAAATAATCCAACTGTCTAGTTAAATGTGACAATATATCTGTCGTATCTTCCTTCAATAACTCTGCTATTTTTTCTAAAGAAAAGCCTAGATACTTGTAATAGAGGATAACCTGAAGTCGTTCTAAATCCTCTTGACTGTAGGTTCGATAGCCATTTTCTGACTTTAACGGAACCAAGAGTCCTATCTTATCATAATGGTAGAGGGTCTTGACGGAGACACCTGAAAGTTGCGCAGCTTCTTTGATATGGTACATGATTTCCTCCTCACATGAATAGTATATCCCCTTACCTTAGGGTAGAGTCAAGTATTTTATCATATTTTTTATGAAAACATGAAAATCGCTTTCTTGACAGGCTTGAAAAATCATGATAGGATAATCAAGTCTATTAATCAAATAAAAGGCTCTTAAAGAGCAATTGAGAGAGGGCTATTTGACAACTCAAGTAGCCTTTTCTTATTTAGAAAACTAGATTGGAGTTTAACAATGTCTGAAAAATCGCAATGGGGCTCAAAACTGGGCTTTATCCTTGCATCTGCTGGTTCTGCTATTGGTCTTGGAGCCGTTTGGAAGTTCCCTTATATGACCGCTGCCAATGGTGGGGGAGGGTTTTTACTGGTCTTTCTCATCTCGACACTATTGATTGGATTTCCACTTCTCTTGGCTGAATTTGCCCTCGGTCGGAGCGCTGGCGTGTCAGCAATCAAAACCTTTGGAAAACTTGGCAACAATAACAAGTACAATTTTATCGGTTGGATCGGTGCCTTTGCCCTTTTCATCCTCTTATCTTTTTATAGTGTTATTGGGGGATGGGTTTTAGTGTATCTAGGTATCGCTATTGCTAAAGCCTTCCAAGTTGGGATTAGCAGTGATTATGCCCAACTCTTTACAGACATCATTTCAAATCCTTGGATTGCCCTTGGGTCTCAAGCTCTTTTTATCTTCCTCAATATCTTTATCGTATCTAAGGGAGTCCAAAAAGGGATTGAAAGAGCATCTAAGGTCATGATGCCCCTGCTATTTATCATCTTTGTCATTATTATCGGGCGCTCTCTCAGCTTGCCAAATGCCATGGAAGGTGTGGTTTACTTCCTCAAACCTGACTTTTCAAAACTGACAAGTGCTGGTTTCCTCTATGCTCTAGGACAGTCGTTCTTTGCTTTATCTCTCGGTGTTACTGCCATGTTGACCTATGCTTCTTACCTAGATAAGAAAACCAATCTAGTCCAATCAGGTATGTCTATCGTTACCATGAACATTTCTGTATCGATCATGGCAGGACTAGCTATTTTCCCAGCTATGTCAGCATTTAATATCCAGTCTGAAGGTGGTCCGAGTCTCCTCTTTATCGTCTTGCCCCAACTCTTTGACAAGATGCCTCTTGGAAGTATTTTCTATATTCTCTTCCTATTACTTTTCCTCTTTGCAACAGTAACCTCTTCAGTTGTCATGCTTGAGATTAATGTTGGAAATATCACTGGCCAAGATAACGAAAAACGTAATAAATGGAGTCTTATTTTAGGTATCTTAACCTTTATCTTTGGTATCCCTTCGGCCCTATCCTACGGTGTCATGGCGGATGTTCAAATCTTTGGAAAGACCTTCTTTGACGCTATGGATTTCTTGGTTTCCAACCTCCTCATGCCATTTGGAGCTCTCTGTCTTTCACTTTTTACAGGCTATATCTTTAAAAAGGCTCTTGCTATGGAGGAACTCCATCTTGATGAAACACCTTTGAAACAAGGACTTTTCCAAGTCTGGCTCTTCCTTCTTCGTTTCATCATCCCAATTATCATCATTGTGGTCTTTATCGCCCAATTTATGTAAATACAAAAAAGGACTTGAGTAATGAACTCAGGCCCTTTCTTTTTATGGATGACTAACAATCAATTCTAGATCTTGACCTTCCAAAGTCCATGCTTCAACATCGCTTGGCAAGATAAAGTGGCTACCTTTTTGGATTGGATATTCCTTACCGTCTACAATGAGCTGACCTTGACCAGTCAAGACACTTAACAAGCTGTAATCAGCTGTTTTTTCAAAGTCAACTTTTCCAGTAATTTCCCACTTGTAAACTGCGAAGAAATCATTAGAGACAAGTAAAGTTGAACGTAAATCATCTGCTTTGACAGTCACAGGACGGCTATTTGCAGGCTCACCGATATTTAAAACATCGATGGATTTTTCAAGATGAAGCTCACGCAAGTTGCCATTATCATCCCTACGGTCAAAGTCATAAACACGGTAGGTTGTATCACTAGACTGTTGCGTTTCAAGGATCAAGATACCTGCCCCGATAGCGTGCATGGTTCCACTTGGAACATAGAAGAAATCCCCAGCCTTAACAGGAACCTTTGTCAGCAAGGCATCCCAGTTTTTATCTTCAATTTGCTGGCGGAGTTCTTCCTTTGACTTGGCATTGTGACCGTAAATAATCTCTGAACCTTCATCTGCGGCGATGATGTACCAGCACTCTGTTTTTCCGAGTTCGCCCTCATGCTCTAGTCCATAAGCATCATCTGGATGAACTTGAACACTGAGCCAGTCATTAGCATCAAGGATTTTGGTCAAAAGTGGAAATACTGGTTCTGGACGGTTGCCAAACAACTCACGGTGTTTCGCATATAAAGTAGCGAGGTCTGTTCCTTGATAGCGTCCATTGGCTACCTTAGAAACTCCATTTGGATGAGCTGAGATTGCCCAATACTCACCAATCTTTTCACTTGGAATGTCGTAGCCAAACTCATCACGTAGTTTAGTCCCACCCCAGATTTTTTCTTGCATAACTGATTGTAAAAATAATGGTTCTGACATCTTGATCTCCTGTCTGATTTTTCTCCCCTCATTATAGCAAAAAGCTAGGTCTAATTGAACTCTTTTTCACATCTTATAAAGTAGGGAGAAGATTTTGTAAAAATAGTGAATAAATGTGTTCTACTCAATGCTTGCACCATTGCTGGCAATGACGTCCTTGTACCAGTAGAAGGATTTCTTTTTACTGCGTTTGAGAGTCCCATGACCAGCATTATCTCGATCCACATAGATAAAGCCATAGCGTTTATTCATTTCACCTGTTCCAGCTGAAACCAGATCTATACAGCCCCAAGTTGTATAACCAAGCAAGTCTACTCCATCTTGATAAATAGCATCTCGCATAGCCTTGATGTGGGCCTCTAGATAAGCAATCCTATAGTCATCTTCCACATAACCATTCTCATCAGGGGTATCCATAGCACCGAGGCCATTTTCTACGATGAACATGGGCTTTTGGTAACGATCCCAGATGGTATTGAGGGTGATTCGAAGCCCAAGTGGGTCAATCTGCCATCCCCATTCTGAGGATTCTAGATAGGGATTTTTGAGAGAGGCAAAAACATTTCCAGCTGTTAATTCTTTAACTTCTGGATCACCTGAGGCCACTCGACTTGCATAGTAAGAGAAGGAAACAAAGTCAACAGTGTAATTCTTCAACAAGTCTAGATCCTCTGCCGTCATTTCAATCTCAATTCCTTCACGCTCCCACTGCTTCTTGGCATAATTTGGATATTCCCCACGCGCCTGAACATCAATGAAGAAGTAACTCTTACGGTCTTCCTCCATAGCAGCCCAGTAGTCTCTCGGATGGGCTGTGTTAGGATAATACTGCCCTGCCGCCAACATACATCCAATCTTGTTTTCTGGGTCAATTTCGTGGGCAATCTTAGTCGCTAGAGCTGAAGCTACCAACTCATGGTGAGCTGCTTGGTATTTGACTTGTTCTTGATTTTCACCTTCTTCAAAACAGAGACCAGCTCCCATAAAGGGGGCATGGAGAATCATGTTGATTTCATTAAATGTTAGCCAGTATTTGACCAAACCCTTGTAACGGGTAAAGAGTGTGCGACAGAGATTCTCATAGAAGTCCAACATACGACGATTGCGCCAACCACCATACTCAGTAATTAAGTGCATGGGGCAGTCAAAATGCGTAATAGTCACCAGAGGTTGGATCCCATACTTTTGGCATTCCTTAAATAAGTCTTCATAAAAGGCTAGACCAGCTTCATTTGGCTCCGCTTCGTCGCCCTTAGGAAAAATCCGAGTCCAAGCGATGGAAAGTCGATAAGTCTTAAAGCCCATTTCTGCAAAAAGAGCAATATCTTCCTTGTAATGATGGTACATATCAATGGCTTCTTTGGCTGGGTAAAAATAGCCCTCCTCAAACGAAAACATCTTTTTCTGACCTGTGATAATGGCTTCACGATCCTTACCGATGGGGACGACATCAACATTGGCCAATCCACGACCGTCTAAATTATAAGCCCCCTCACATTGATTAGCTGCCGTAGCACCACCCCAGAGGAACCCCTCTGGAAATTGTAGTATTTCTGTCATCACTTTACCTCACTTGATTTACTACTTTTATTATACCACTAAATTTTTAAATGAATCTGAAACTTGATAACCCCTTCATATCGAAAAAAATAAAGAAAAGACCGGATGACTCCGATCTTTCAATAGTTTATATTCTCACATTCTGTTTTAAGAATCATTAAGGTTAACTTCAAATGACTAAGCGCCCTTATTTCATTCTATAAAAATCAATTACTAGACCAGCAGGGCCTCTAACTAATAAGGACTCTGTTCCCCAATCCGTTTCACAAGGACCGTGTAAAATCTCGACATCAATCTCTTTTAAACGTTGGTAATTCTGATTTAGATCCTCAACCTCAATGTGAAGAATGATTCCTGACTGAAAATCTTCCAAAGGAATCAAATGATGTTGAGACAACATAAGACAGTGACTGCCAATCGTGAACTGAGCAAAACTGTTATCAACATAGTCAGCCTTTTTATCCAAAAGTCGCTCAAAGTCAGAACACACTTGGGAAACATCTGAAACAATAATATCTAATTGATTTAAATCCATTTACTCTCCTCTATAAAAATATTAGAAAACGAATACTCCTTATCAATGAATCGATTGATTGATAGTAAATAAGCCGTTAGAAATTATTTGAGCAATAAGTTCAAGACCATGAAAAATAAAACTTCCTATAATCAATCCTAGAATAATTGAACAGATAATCATGGTAATACAGATTAGATAAATATCCTTTTTTTCCATATCTTTCCTCCTAATATCTACTTATTGAGATACTTTCAATCCCAAGTTTCATTGGTCATTATGTGACTTCTCAAAGCCATAAAAAAGAGTAATGAACTGAATGTTATAATCATCCTTTATTTCTAATGAAATAAGAAAATCTACTTACCACACCTATTAAAAAAATCCTCTTTTCTATATCTGTCACATTTTCTATTATTACATTTTTATTATAAGATTTTAGGAAAGCGTTGTCAATTATTTATATGTGATTGCTTTATATAAAAAAAAGACCGGATTGCTCCGATCTTTTTAAGTTCCACGAAAGAAATTATTTGATTGCGCGTGATTGCAACCCTTCTTCTTCTAAGAAGAGGCGGAATGGTACAAGCTCTTCAGCTTCGTATTTTTCCTTGAAGGCTTTGATTGCTTCTTCTGAGTGTTGTTTTGGATCCAACTCAAGTACTTCTACTGGAAGTGGACGGTGTTGCGTGATGTGGGCATCGATCACAACTGTCTTACCTTCTTTGTTCAATTTAACAGCTTCTGCAACGACTGTATCGATATCTTCGATACGGTCAACTGTAAATCCTACAGCACCTTGCGCTTCAGCGATTTTCGCATAGTCAGCATTAGGGAAGTCACAACCAAACAAGTGTTTGTTTGTGTCTTCGTATTTGTCCTTAATGAAGGCATATTTACCATTTGAGAAGACCACGTTAATAACTGGAAGGTCGTATTGAACGTTTGTGATCACGTCTGGGTAGCACATGTTGAAGGCACCATCACCCATGATGTTCCATACTTGGCGATCTGGATTGTCTTTCTTAGCAGCAATACCACCAGGAAGGGCAATACCCATTGTCGCAAAGAGTGGAGATGTACGCCACATGTTCTTAGGTGTCATGTGAAGGTGACGAGTAGATGTTTGAGTAGTGTCACCTACGTCGATTGAGTAGATAGCGTCTTGATCAGCGTATTTGTTGATAGCATTGTAAACTTGATACAATTGCAATTCACCCTCAGTTTTACCTTCGAGTTTGTTCATGTAATCACGCCAGTTTTGGTTGTTCTTCACGTTTGCACGCCACCATGGAGTAGATTCAACTGGGTTCACTTTGTCAAGGATAGCTTTAGCTGCTTGACCTGCGTCACCAAGGATTGAAGCGTCAAGGGCGTGACGTTTACCAAGTTTGTAAGGGTCGATATCCACTTGGATGAATTTTTCAGTGTTTTTAAATGCTTCGTATACTTCAGCAAATGGGAAGTTTGAACCAAGGAAAAGAACTGTGTCTGCTTCAAAGACCACTTCGTTGGCTGGTTTCCAACCAACACGGTATGCAGAACCTGTCAAACCTTCGTAGTTCCATTCAAAAGCTTCAAAGTTTTTACCAGTTGTGATGATTGGGGCTTTGATTTTACGTGACAATTCAGTAATCACTTCACCAGCTTTAACACCACCGTAACCAGCGTAGATAACTGGACGTTCAGCGTTGTTCAAGATTTCAACAGCTTTGTCGATTTCAACTTCGTTCAAAGCAGGAGCGATAAATGAACGTTCGTATGAACCTGAACCGTAGTATGAGTTTTCGTCGATTTCTTGGAAACCGAAGTTTACTGGAATTTCAACAACCGCTGGACCTTTTTTAGAAACGGCAGCACGGCAAGCTTCGTCGATTACTTTTGGTAATTGCTCTGCGTAAGCTACACGTTTGTTGTAAACAGCGATACCGTTGTACATTGGGTTTTGGTTCAATTCTTGGAAGGCATCCATGTTGAGTTCATTAACAGGACGTGATCCAAGGATAGCGAGGAATGGAGTGTTATCCATAGCTGCATCGTAAACACCGTTGATCAAGTGAGTCGCACCAGGACCACCTGAACCAACTGCAACACCGATAGAACCGCCAAATTTAGCCTGCATAACCGCTGCAAGAGCACCTGTTTCTTCGTGGCGAACTTGCAAGAAACGGATATCTTTGTCTTCAGCCAAAGCGTCCATAAGTGAGCTGAGTGTCCCTGATGGGATACCGTAGATAGTGTCTACGCCCCATGTTTTCAATACGTTAAGCATTGCTGCAGATGCAGTAATTTTCCCTTGAGTCATAATGATAACTCTCCTTAAAAGTTAATTTGATGAATAATAAAAGCGCTTTTATATGTTTTTTGAAAACGATTCAGTAAATTTACACTCCTAATTTATCACATTTACTTATAGTTTCATAAGAATGTGCTCACAAAACTTCATTCTCTATTACAGTACAGATTGAAAACGTTTTGAAAATCTGTTTTAGAATAGCAAAAAAAGCGGTTAAGACCGCCTTTTTAATCGACTTTAGTAAAATTAAGCATGAGAGAGCTGATCAGAACAGAGACTGAACTAAAGGCCATGGCTAATCCTGCAAGTTCTGGATTGAGTACCAAACCAAGACCAGAAAACACTCCTGCTGCAATCGGAATACCAATGAGGTTATAGATAGAAGCCCAGAAAAGATTGAGTAGAATACGATTAAAGGTCTTCTTACTCATATCAAAAGCACGTGCCAATCCTAGTAAATTGTTGGTTGTAAGGACAAGATCTGCTGATTCAATGGCAATATCTGTACCAGAGCCCATGGCAATTCCGACATCGGCTACACTGAGGGCCGGCGCATCATTGATACCATCTCCAACAAAGGCCAATTTGCCATTCTTTTGAAGCTTGTGAATTTCATGTGCCTTTTCCTCTGGCAAGACATTTGCAATCACTTCTTCTATCCCAATTTGCTCTGCAATCGCATGGGCTACTCCAGCATTATCTCCAGTAAGCATGACCGTTCTAAGGCCACGTTTTTTCAATTTGGCAATAGCTTCTCGAGCATTTTCCTTAGGGACATCCTGCAAGGCAATTAAGCCTTTTAACTCACCATCCACGGATAGGAAGACAACTGTTTTTGCTTCTTTCTCAAGCAAATCAAATCGTTCTTGATAATCATGTGGAATAGCAAGGTCAGCTAAGAGTTTGGCATTCCCAAGCAAGACTTGTTTACTATTAATAATCCCAGTCACACCTTTTCCATGCAAGGCTTGAAAGTTTTCAACGGGGTAAAGGCTAATTCCTAGTTCAGATGCACGATTAACAATAGCTTGAGCTAGCGGGTGTTGAGATACATCTTCCAGTGAAGCAGCCAAACTTAGCACTTCTCTTTCATCACCGATAACATCTGTCACTACTGGCTTCCCTTCGGTCAAGGTTCCTGTCTTATCAAAAACAACCGTTTGGACTTTTTGGATTTCCTGTAAAACTGTACCATTTTTGAGAAGAATCCCCATCTTGGCACTTCGTCCTGTTCCAACCATGAGTGCTGTCGGTGTCGCAAGTCCTAGAGCACAAGGGCAGGCAATAATCAAGACTGCAACTCCGTAGAGGAGGGAAGTCACAAAGCTTTCACCAAGCAAGACAAACCAGACCCAAAAAGTAAGAAGTCCTAAAATGACAACTGCTGGTACAAAAATCCCAGAAATCTTGTCGGTCAAATCTTGAATAGGAGCACGACTCGTTTGCGCTTTTTTCACAAAGTCCACAATCTGAGCCAACATAGTCTCAGAGCCCACTTTTTCGGCTCTAAAAATGATCGTACCACTATTATTGATGGTTGAACCAATGACAGCATCTCCAACTGATTTATCGACTGGAATACTTTCCCCAGTCACCATTGATTCATCAATACTCGTTTCACCTTCTAAGACAATACCATCAACGGCAATTTTTTCACCTGGTCGAACGCGAATGAGATCCCCAACTTTGACTTGTTCTAGAGGTATTTGAACATAAACATCATCACGCAAAACCTCTGCTGTTTTTGCTTGTAGGTCTAATAATTTTTCGACTGCCTGCGAAGTATTTTTTCGCATTTTTTCCTCAAAAACTGCTCCCAAAAGAATGAAGAAGAGGATAAATGCAGCACTTTCAAAGTAAACGGGCAGACCAGTGAAGAGGGCAACTAAGCTATAGAAATAGGCCACTAGGGTTCCCAGAGCAACCAAGGTATCCATGTTGGAATTGTGCTTTTTAAAACTAGCCCAGGCGCTTCTGATATATGGAACTCCAGCTACCAGCATAATGGGTGTTGTGGCTAAAAAGGTGCCCCAACGCATGACTTGGTGACTAATTCCTCCTGTAGACATCCCAATCATGAGAATCACAAGAGGTACAGTAAAGATACTAGTAATCCAAAAACGCTGAAAAAGACTGAGGGACTTTTTATTTTTTTCAACTACGGTATAACTCCCCTTTTGCATCTTCATGCCGCATGAAAATTCATGCTCACCCAGGTCTTGAGGAGTAAAACGAATGACTTTTTCCTCATCTTGAGCGATTGGTTCTAGGATCCCTTCTTCTTCGAAGAGAATCTCTTTATAACAGTTTGAAGGTGTCACACGATGAAAGGTAATCTCAGCAGGAATCCCTTTTTGCAGTTGAATGTGGGCTGGATGGTAGCCTTTGTCTGCCGTGATACGAATTTTTTGCACACCATTTTCAAGGCTTGCTTTTACAATTTCAGTCATAACATTCTCCTATTCTACAATCATCTTACCGTGCATCATATTCATGCCACAAGAGAAACCATACTCACCTGCTTCTTCAGGAGTGATTTCAACCACATATTGGTCTCCCATAGGCAGATCTGCATGCACTCCAAAGTCTGGAAAAACGATTTGGTCCAAGCAAGGTGAAGGATCTTTTCGATCAAAAATAATACGAGCAGGTTGCGATTTTTTAAGGATAATGGTTTCTGGAGTATATCCTCCCATGACCTCCACTCGAATCTCCTGATAGCCATTTTTTTGCTGGGCTCTCTTAGCATCTTCTTGCGGTTTTTTGAAAAACCAAAAGAGGATAAAAGCAATCATTCCTAAAACAACAATAGATACAAATAGATTTAACATAGCGTCTCCTTTACATACAATTACATCTTACTTCTGTTACAGCACTTGCTTTTTTCTTTGAAATCACTTCTTCCAAGCCTTCCAAGTCAGCTAGGGTGAAATCACATTCTTCAATCAAATCAGCTAGCAAGAGCTTTATTCTTCGAGAACAAAGCTTGTCTTTGATATCCTGAACCATTAAGCCCCTACTATCATCTGGAGTTAAAAGGGACGAATACACAAAGGACTTACCCTGTTTTTCCCGAGTCAAACATTCTTTCTCCACCAAACGAGCCAAGAGTGTCTGGATCGTGGATTTAGACCAGCTAAACCTTTTCTCTAATACTTTTATGAGATCAGTACTAGTCTGCTCCCCCTGCATCCATATAATCTTCATGACCTGCCATTCTGCATCCGAAATCTGCATCAGCACACCTCCAAAATCTACATTTGTCAATTACAATCACCAGTATACTCTTAAAATCTACATTTGTCAACTAAATTTCCTAAAAATTTTTAAATTTCTCTTTCCAATAGATTTTGACTATCATTGTGATAAAAAATACATATTATCCAAATGAGATTTTTAAAGCTACAATTTTTTATCATTTAGCATCATTTTTTACCTATACTATACATGATGTATAATACAGCGAAATCCAAAAACACCTCGTACAATCTATACGAGATGTTTTCATCATTATCCTACTCTCTAAATCTCTTTCAACTTTTCGAGATAGGCGGTTAATTCTGCTTGGGCTTCTGGTGTTGTGCCTACTAGTTGGCTGCGCATTTGTGCAAGTCTGGCTTCTACTTGACAAATTTCTTTATCAATCTCTGCGAGCTGGTCTGCGAGGTCGACAAGGGGAACAACGGGTTCTTCCTCAAAGGTATCGACATAGCGTGGAATGTTGAGGTTGTAGTCGTTTTCGACAATCTCTTCAAAGTTGGCTAGATGGGCAAACTTCTCGACATTCTCGCGTTTTTGATAGGTCTCCAAAATCTTGGCAATATGGTCTTCGGTCATATTGTTTTGATTTTTCCCTTTTTCAAACTCTTTTGAGGCATCGATAAAGAAGACATCCTTATTGGTGCGATTCTTTTTAAGGATAATAATAGTTGTCGGAATAGAGGTGTTGTAGAAGATATTTGCTGGCAAGCCGATAACTGTATCAATAGCGCCTTCTTCTAGCAGGTGCTGGCGAATCTTTTGCTCGGCTGCTCCTCTAAAGAGAACTCCGTGAGGAAGAACGATGGCCATGACACCATTATGCTTGAGATGATAAAAACCGTGAAGAAGGAAGGCAAAATCTGCTTTAGACTTAGGTGCAAGAACTCCATAACTTGAAAAGCGAGGATCTTGTAGGAAGCCACTATCTGCTGACCACTTCAGTGAATAGGGTGGGTTCATCAAAACCCCATCAAAGTCTGTAGGCTCCGTAGTTGGCCAATCTTCGTCTAGGGTATCGTGGTTGCTGAGGTGATAGTTCTCAATCGCGACCCCATGAAGCATCATATTCATGCGAGCAAGGTTGAAAGTCGAAGTAATCAATTCTTGACCGTAGTAAGAAATAGTCGAAGCTTCCTTACTATAGCGCTTGGCATTGAGCAAGAGAGAACCAGAACCCATGGTCGGGTCGTAAACCGACATGCCCTTTTGATGCTCGCGCCCTGAAAAGACAATCTGAGTCATGAGATGAGAGACTGCTTGAGGTGTATAAAACTCTCCAGCCTTTTTCCCAGAATCACTGGCAAACTGGCCAATCAAGTACTCATAAGCATCACCCAAGATATCACCAGCATGACCAGAAACATTAAGGTCGTTGAGCTGTTTCATGACTTCAGAGATGGTCTTGTTTTGCTTTTGTGGGGTGTTGCCTAGCTTTTTCGCATAGAGGTCGATATCTTCGAAGAGATTTTCAAATTTTTCATTGGCCTGCTCGATATCACGGAAACTTTGGGCTAGGGATTCTAGCTGGAAGGTTCCTTCGTAGATAGACTGAACCAGCTTGGTAAAGGTTAGAGAAGGCTCAATCACATAGCCCAGATCGTCATTTAAGACCTCGATGAGGTCTTCACGGACATCTGCATCCGCAAAGTTTTCCTCATAGAGAAGTTGCGCTTGCTGGAAGGACTCAAAGGTCTCTTCCAAGTTATCACAGACGGCTTGGAGGATGTTGTCGGATAGGTACTTGTAGAAAATCAAGCCCAAGAGGTAGGACTTGTATTCATTGGCTTCCATCTGGCCACGCAGGATATCCGCCGCATTCCAGAGGGATTGGTAGAGTTCTCTTGATAAATCTGTTTGTGACATAGGGTCTCCTATCAATGTATGTTGTTAGTAGTATTCCATGTTTTAAAATATTGTTCTTTTTTATATTTTCCTTAAATAGTGCGGACGGGAGCAACTTCCTTCGGAATTTCATCCCTAATTTTTGAGCCTAGAGTCTCAAAAATCCCGTCCTATACAATAACTTTGTTATTGTATAGGATACCACTATGGCGGAAAATATCTTCTAAAAACTCACTTCGTTCGCGCTCATTTTACAATAAACTCTTTTAAAACTAATTACTGGGCTTTTTATGGTCTTGGTATCTTATGAATTGAACACGACCTAAAAGCTGGGTAAAAAAGATAAACTGTCTGGCCTTCATCGAAGACTGCGCCAGTTTCCTATTTTTACTGGGCTTTTGACGGTCTTTGTATCTTATATAAACATTTTTCTGAGTAGGGTTTGTTTGCTTTCTTTGAGTTGGTTGACTTTTTCCTCTTGCTTGGCAATAGCCTTGTCTAGGTCTTGGAAGAAAGAACCGATAGCTTCTTGTTCGGGTATGGTTGGGCATAGTACAATTTCTTTTTCCAAATTTGATTTACTTAAATTACCGATTGCACCATTACCTCCCGCTACCGAAACATCAATGAATCTACTGTACCACTCAGAACTAAGTAAAGCATTTAAAAACTTATATTGTTTACTTCTAGCAAGAAGCATAAAGCCACCATGAACCATCTTCTCACTATCCTCTATAATCGCGTGTTTTCCTACTAACTTTGAAGAACCATTAGCAGCAGTAATTAAAATATCACCAAACTGAACATAGGGAATAGTGACCGAACTATCTTCAACAAAAACATCATCTTCTTGCTTTTTAAAAACATCTCCATCTATATTTGAAGAACGCAACACTCTAATTCCGTTTTCTACAACAGAGGTAGGTTTGTAGGTTAAACCTCGTTTTAATTCTGCAACTTCCCCCAACTTCACTTCCTTCCAGTCATCTTCAAATCCTGCGAAGCGAAGGGCTGGTTTGGTTTGTCCTTTGGCTGGGAAGAGGAGTTTGAGGTAGGTTTTCTTCTGCTCTTTGAGCACCTCTAATTTACGCTGTTGAAGGCTAATGAGCTGGTCAATATCTTGGAAGAAAGAACCAATAGCAGTTTGCTCGGATTGGTTAACAGGAAAAATTAGCTCTGTATCAAAGAAATCTTGGGGCGAAATATTTAAAAGACCATGATTTCTAGCTCCTTCTGCTGCTCGCATAGAAACTTCCTTATACCATTTTGGAGAATCGTAATATACAGCTAAAAAATCTGAATCTATAGAATTGGGTCTAAAAACTATATATAATGTTGATAATACTCCCATTTCATAATTATCCAATCTTTTAACTGCACCCCATGGATAATCTGACGAATAAGATTTATTATACGCAAATTCACCTTTTTTCAATAAGTAATATCCACTGACATCTTTACTAGCAACCTTTTTATTAAAAAAAGTTTCTTGGTCAATCAATCCATACTGAGCAGAAATAGTCAAAGGTAAATCAGATTCCAAATTTTTATTTTTCCTCGTAATCCTTTCCACTATTTCACCCAATTTCTTCTCTTCCCAAGGTTCGGTATAGTTTTTAAATCGATAATCTGGTATCTTAATCATGTGACACCTCTTCTATACTTTCTAAGAAATCAGATGATACAATATATTCTGTCCATAACATCTCACCATCTACTCTTCTTTCATCATCCACTATGACATAGTGAATGTTCTCTACTCGACTTACTTTCAATTGATCTGCTAATTTTTGAGATCTAATTTCTACAGTTTCATACTTACTTGGCGCAATAACCACAAGATGCTTTCCATCTCTTTCAATAGCTGTTCGAATAATACCATTTATATGTTCATCATCTGTGTTAAATCCAAAACCAACAGAACAGATAAAATCAGATTGTCGCAACTTAGAATAATAATCAACATATTTTATGGACATATCAATAGACGTCATTGGTTTCGTACCACTTTGTGTAAATATCAAAGGGACAGCAAAACGTTCATAGCTATCAAATTCTTCTTTACTGATTGTCGTATTCATATACGGATCATAAAATTCATCTATACTGCCATTTAGAAAAATAATATCCTTGCCTGGTAATTTAGCTCCTATCAGATTATTGATATAATTAGATGTCGCAATAGTTTCGATTTCAAAAATATCTTGACTATTTAAATCATCATAATATCCTGCGTTTTGGTCATTAAAATTACAAGATTCTATATATTCACGTACTGAATGAAGAAAGATGCTAATGTTGCAAAACTTACTCCACTCATGTTTAGGAATGTATAGATAATGCCAATTACTATCAATTACAGATTTATAATCCAAAACTTCAGCATAAATTTCTTCTATTACTTTAAAAGCAAGTTTAACAATATGGTGAGCATCATCAGGTGCTTTCCTAGATAAAAGCTCCAACCCCTTAACACCCGCGGCTTGATAATTAACAGAGAGATTACTTCCTAAATCATCAAAAATATCTAACTCTAATTCATGTGTAGAAAAAATATTTTCTTGTAAGTTCCTAGATAGATTTTCACTCATTGCCCCTATATGCAACTGTAAAATAGATTTTACAATATCACCCAGCAATTCTCTATCAGAAATATTCGGAAATTCAAAATTTTTATAATATGTTAATAAAATTGAAAAAATCTTGCTAGTAAATAAACGATTCCCATCCATTAAGTAATCGTTATATTTTAATTGCTGACTGACATTTATATTTTGATATTCTCTACCTAACTCTTCTTGTACAATATTTTTAAAGTTAGGCAAAGAATCAAATATCTGAACTGCTATCGGAACTGCAACCTTATCAAAATTATTAATTCTCTTTACTATATCATTACGATGATTTACTACAGTATCCTTTATTATATTTTCATACACACTTTCTCGAAATGTAGTAACTCTTTTGGAATTATAATCTTGCGGTAGCCATGTGCTTGCATATTGAGAATAATTTAAAATTCTATCACGATTTTCTTTAAACTTTTCCTTAGCTTGACTAGTATCTCTCCTGAAAATATCTAAAGCAAATTTCCCACCATTGGGCATACCATAAGCAATCTCAGCTCCAGCCCCAAATAAAAAACCAATTTTTGTCATATTACTCCCTTTCTATTACTCCATTTTCCTATTTCTACACTTTAGATTTTCTTTTTTGATTTCTATTCTTCAATTTTGCCTATTTTGAAACAATAGAAGGTCTGATTTGACAAGATAACGTTAAACATCTAGCAAATCAGAATATCAAATAAACCTATCTCCCCCTTAGCGGTAAGATATCCTCTGAAATCATGCGCATATAGTCCTCTTTGAGGGCTTTTTTGTATTTGAGTTTTGGTAGTGCCTTGTCTCCGTTGGCTTCCTTATAGGCCAGATAGTCCTGAGACTCGGTGATGGCTTTTTCGCCATTTTGCTTGTCTCGTCCGATGCGGTAGTTGTCCACTACGAACTGGAGTTCATCCTCTCCTATCTGCCAATAATCCGCCGTTTCACGAATCTTTTGCTGGGTAGTAAGCTCAATCATCTCATCCAACTTATGGATGATAGACTGACCCTGATAGCTCTTGGCATCTGCTTGGACATTCTGCCAGAGTTTGGAGATGAGGCTGGATAACTTGGGATTGGATTTGTTCAAATCTTCGATATAGTTATCTACCAGACTCTTTTCCTTTTTACCGATGAGGTTTTCCCGATTTTCAATCAGGGCTTGGATGAGAGAGAGGATATAGTGATAATTTATCTCATCGGTGCGGATGGATTCGAGCTCGTACTCGATATCCAGCAAAACGCCTTCATCTTCTTGGTCTTCTTTTCTGCGTCTGCGGAGTTCTTCGATGACATTTTGATATTGGCCGGCAAAGTTCTCGATGTCCTCTAGGCTGAGACCAATCTCTCTGAGAATGACTTTCTCATCATAGTCAGAATAGACCTGTATAGAGGATAGGAGCTTGTCAAATTCTTGGAAGGCCTTGGCAAAGCGTTTTAATTCTGCATCTGTCGCTGTATCCAAATCAGGCACCTGCTCTGGACTTGGAGCGATGTCTAGTAGTTGATGAACCTTCTCAAGAAACTTGGCCTTCTCCTCCTGCCATTCTGGGGCTAAGACACTGGTTTCGCCACCATTTGAGTAAAGACTCAGAGCTTCATCCACTTTTTCTTTAAAGCGGTCAGGAGTTTGGAAGGTAACGATTTGACCGAATTTCTTGCCTTCATCAAAGAGGCGATTGGTTCGTGAAAAGGCCTGAATGATATGCTGGGGTTTCATGGGCTGACGATCCATGAACAGGGTCGATAGACAAGGGGCATCAAAGCCTGTCAACAAGCGGTCCACTACAATAACCAGATCCAGCTGTTCTTCACGGAAGGCAAAGCGTTCTTTCTTACGGGCCAGACGGTCGTTGAGGTCACTATTGTAGGAAGCAATGGTCGCTAAGCTAAAGTGGGTACCAAACATGGCATTGTAGTCCTCTAGACTTTCCTCCATGTAGGCTTGGTTGACATAGGAGTCTGCTTCATTTTCTGTCACAGAGTAAGTAATAGCAACCTTAGGAAAGTCTGGTAAGACCTTTTTAACATTTTCCGAGATGCTTAGAGACTTCTCTCCATTTTTGACTTGCTTAATCAGGTTATAATAGGCCTGCGCACGAGCAATGCTTTTAACGGTCAAAATGGCTTCATAGGTTTTTCCTACCCCATTTTGGAAACCGAGTTTGCGTCTTGAGCGATTGAGAATGGCATCTAAAACGGCAAGCATGTGACCTTCGTCATCATAACGCTCCTCGTCAATCTCATCTTCTGCCCAACCAGGCATGGTCGTCTGATACTCTACATTAAAGCCAAGAACCGCCTTGTCATGGATGGCTTCTTTGACGGTATATTGGTGGAGGCAGTCACCGTACTGCTCTTCGGTCGTCTGAGCAAGGTCTCCTTTTTGTTCACGTTTATTTTCTGTAAAGATAGGAGTCCCTGTAAAACCATACCAGAGAGAATTTGTAAAGAAGTGCTCTAGGTGGCGTTGGCGTTCAGGAGTCACTGCGCGATGGCATTCATCGACGACAAAGGCTAGTTTGAGTTGCTTGATACGATTGTAGACCTTTTGGTGACGCCCTTCATCAAACTGACGAATCATGGCATTGATTTTCTGGATGGTCGTCACAACGACACGGCGGTCATCAGAAGCCAGATTTTTAACCAATTCCTGTGTATCATCGGTCTCGTCGATATCGATCATGTCGTTCTCTGCGTAAGACTGAAAAGAACTAGTCGTCTGCTGGTCAAGGTCTGTCCTATCAATCACAAAGATTGTCTTTTCGATAGATGGTATCTGGAGCAGATTGCGCGAAACCTTATAGGAGGTCAGGGTCTTTCCTGAACCAGTCGTATGCCAAATATAGCCCGATTGGCGCTGGCGACTGGCTTCACGGATAGCCTCAATAGCATGAACCTGATAGGGGCGCAATAAAATCAAGGCCTTCTTGTCATCATCGATGACAGAATACTGCATGACCATTTCGTGGGCTCTCGGTATCGACAAGACAGACTCTGCAAAGTCAAATAGCTGGGGTTGAGGTCTATTTTCACTATCCACCCACTTGGTCAAGAAGCGTTCATTTAGCTTGTTGGCTTTGGCAGCTGCAATGTAGCGAGTATCCGTTACATTGGAAACGACAAACATTTGAAGACTTGAATAAATACCTCGGAACTGTCCTTCTTGGTCGTATTTTTTAATCTGACGGAAAGCATCCATGTAAGGATGAGAACGGCTTTTCAGTTCGATTTGAATCATGGGCAGACCATTGATCAGCAGAGTCACATCTCCACGGCGCTGGCGAATCCCTTCTCCGCCTGTGATAACTTGGTTGACAACCTCATAGCTTGATTTGCCACCTGCGACATTGTTTCTCCACAAAACTTCCAAGCGAATGGTTCCTAGACTGGCATCCTCACGTTGAACCTGCACCTTGGCAATGCCATTTTCCCCTGCTATCCACTTGGCTGCTTCATAGAAGTTGACAAAATTGAGCTGGTTTTTGATTTGATTTTTCTCTGAATTTGTAAGGGGATGGTCTTGCAAAATGCGGACATTATTGGCTTCCAGCTTGGCAAAAAAGTTTTCCCATAGAAGGTCTTCTGTATTTAACTCAGGTCGATATACCCATTGACTTTCTCCCTTTGTCAACTGGTTGATCAAATCTCGCTCGACAGCCAATTCCTGTTTGGTTTTGGGTTTACCTGCTACAGGGATAGCAGTCTCATCTTTAGGAGAGAGTCTCTGGCTGATGTGGAAATCCTGCAAGGCTGCTTGGTTGAGATGTTGTAATTTTTCAAGAAGGGCTTGCTCCGTACCTTTTATGGCTTGATAGGCTGCTGTCAGGTCTTTATCTGCATCTAGGTAGTGATGGGGATTCTTCTTTATCTGGATATAGCCTTGCACCAAATCTTCTAAACGTCTCAGCTGAATAGTAAGCTGATTCTGGAGCTCCTGAGAATTGCTTCCAGATGCTTCTTTCTGGTTGATAGCCTCTAGGTATTCTACGATAGCAGCATAACTAGCCTGCAGCTCAGATGCTGAAACGATGAGCTCTTGTTCTAATTCTTTTGATAAAGTGTAAGCCATGTTCATACCCCATTTCTACAACGCAAAAAGCCTACCAAAAACATTGGTAGGTTTTGAAAATGGGTATGAAAACGTGAGTTTATATATATATATGCAATCTAGTTATTTGCTTAAATCTGAAAACCATAGGGACTCTTCCTTTTCATTCATCCAAGGCGTTGCGACATCGAAAAAACAGCGCCTTTACTTCCTTCCATTGTATCATAAAAGACTAGTAGTGAAAAGGTTTTCTAGGGCATTCTCTCTAAATCTAGCAATAATTTCCTGACCTTCAAGCTTCTACTAAAACAAGCAAAATCCCCTGCAAACTATGCTTGCAGGGGACTTATGTGTTATTCTTGTACTTCTTTTTGGGCGGCCTTGCCTTGGTCTAGAAGGGCTTGGACGATTTTCTCATCGCGTAGTTTGACAGAATCGTTGATCATTTCTGCGGACTTGACGATGGTTGTTTCTAGTTGGGCACGTTTCTGGCGTCCCAATTCAATGGCAGCGACGATGCCTTGGTTTTGAGCGACCAGACTTTCAGCCAGTTTAGTAACCGATTCGACAGCGACTGTCGGGTTTTGGGCAATTCGTTCCATCTGCGGAATCACTTCCTTACTGGTTTCAGCTAGCATCTGAAGAGCAGCATTATTGGCATTGACAATGGCATCTGCCACAACACCTGATTTCATTGATTGCTGCAAAATACCAAGTTGGGCAATGGAAAGCTTCATTGTTGGAATGGTATTGCGACGAAGCATGCCCAATTTTTGGCGCATATCAGATGATACCTTCACAAGATTGCGCATCTGAGGTGTTGTTGCCCAGGCAACATAGAGACGGCTGACATACTCGGTGTGCTGTTGTTCAAGGGTATTGACCACTTCTGCCATGCGGGCCAATTCTTGAGACTTGGTCTGGTATTCTACCGTACTTGTATCGAGTTGGTCAACTTGAACTTTCAATTCTGCAGCGCGCTTGCCAGCTTCTGTCTGGCTGGCTTCGATAAAGGAAATCACTCCCACTAGATTTTCAATTGATTTGGTATTGTCCTCGATCAACATCTCAGCAGAGACGATATTTCGAGCAAGCACATCTTCTTGCTTGACCACTGCGGCAGCCATGCCATCGAGCTTTTGCTCCACTGTTTTTGAGTCAAAGTAAAATTCCTGGAGGGTATTCTTGCTCTTGTTAAACAATCGTTGCAAAAAGTTTGGCTTTTCTTCTAACTCAGCAATTTCAGCGTTCTTGTATTTGACGACAAAGCCTTGCAACTCACGGTTGGTATTCTTGAGTAAATCATCCACTTGGGGAATCTGCAATTTCTTTTGTTCTGACAAGATACGATTAACCGTATTGTTCACACCTTCTACAGCAGATTGTCCAAAATCCAAAAGAGCATTTTGATTGGTAACAAACTGGTCTACTAACTGGGGCACGTGCGTCTTGATTCCTTCTTGCTGCTCAGAGCTCAACTTTTCAAGGAAGGTCAAGGTCTTGTCCGAGCCAGTATTGGTCTCGATGATTTGGGTTGTTTTATCCACCTTAGCTACCGTATTGTTGGCAATCTGGTCAATATCAAAATTAAATTCTGTCATGGTTACTCCTTTATTTCTAACCTATTCTTTACGATCTTTTTCTAGAATGCGCAGACTGATATCAAAATCACGCATATCTGTTTCATTGAGTTCTCTCAAGACTTGGTCCAGCTCAAGGTCAAATTGTTCGATGGCTGCTTTAGCTTGCGCTAAGCGTTCTTCTGCCCGATTATAGTTCTTCGGATTGGCCTTAATCTTTAAATAGCCTTCTAAAATCGTTTGGAATTTCTCCATCTTCAAACTATGAATGGCAGTCAATTCTTCCTTATCCCCCTCAGCAGAGGTAGCAATCTTGTCTAAAATGGCCTGATGGTCAACGGCAATATTGGCCAAGGTCTGGGACAATTCTGGAGCTAATTCCTCTGGCTCCGCATTTTCAAGATCTACCTGACTTTCTCTATCCAAACGTTCTAGCTGAACATCGATGTTTGCCCTTACTGTACGAACCTTTTTGTCAATACGATTGTAGACATCATCATCAATATAGGACTTGAGACGATCTGCCTCCTGATGGATTTCCCGCAGTTCAATCAATACTTGATTGGCCAGACTCTTATAGGCCTCTGAGCCTTTTTCTACTAAAGTTCCCTCCAATTGCTGAATATCTTTATCCGCCTGACGAATCCGAGCTTTTAAAAGCTCAATCCGATCGTCGAGCGAACGATCCTGCAAAAGAGGATAGCGCCAACGTTTGTAGAGACGGTAACCGCCATAACCCAGTAGGACACAAGCCGCAAGTGGGAGAGCATATTGAACCAAAAGGCCCAGTAAGAACAAGAAGCCCCAAAAATAGAGACAGCCTTTCCAAAAACCATTACCCGATTTCATAAACATTCCTTATTTTCAATTTATAAGTCTATTTTAGCACAAAAGACAAAAATGAGGGCGGAAATCCCTAGAAAAGAGTTGATTTCTTTATTGTAAAATGGAAGCTAGTAGCTCGTATGCTAATTTCAGTGGAGCAGACTCAAACCACAGGCTTCAGTGTTCTAGAATTGTTGAATGAACACTGATGAAATATAAAAACAAAAGCTTGAAATATCGATAGATTTGTGTTAAAATGAACTTACAATGTGAGTAAAGTTACAGCATATGTAACTAAAAAAGCCCCACCGTGCCACCGATGGGGTTTTTTGCTACCCTCTAAAAGGGTTAACCATTACTTCTTACGTTTCTTAAGCCATAACTTGAAAAGCTCAGATAACACGTTAATCAGTAACGGAGCTAGAAACACTGTGAGTAAAGTTTCTAACATATGTAACACCTCCCTTCCTTAAATTGAGGGGGCTAAAACATTATATCATACCGGATTTATATCATCAACATTACTTAATTCAAGGAAGAGGCTGTATACGATAATCCCTTAGTCATGGAAAAGCTATGGAGGCTAATCCAGCGCAACTCCGCTGATTCATAGTATACACCACGAGAATACTAGATGGTCACCACTGCTCTATGTCTAGAGTTGGTATATAAATTGGTAATGCTCCGATTAATCGCTTCTTGGAATACTTTAAAACAGAGAGTGACAATTTGAAGAAGTATAAGACTTTTGAGGAACTTGTTGCCGATATCTACTTTTCGTTTTCAAAGGCGCAACACGGGCCTTTCTCCTCTTGAAATGAGGAACAAAGCCCGTGTGCTTAATCTTTTATTATTTCATTGTCCACTTGACAGGGAGCAGTTCATTTTGACTACCTGATTTTCTATGTCTTAAGCTTTTTGCCAATTTTCTTGGTCTTCTTTGAAGCGTTTTAGGAGGTCAAGTCCTTCTGGTGTGATATAGCCTTCTTCTTGGGCTAGGTGGATGAGCTCGCTGTAGTTTGAAAGTGTTACTAGTTTGACACCAGCATCCGCAAAGTTCTTATCCGCTTTTGGCAATTGATAGCTGAAGATAGCTACAACACCCAGAACATCTGCTCCTTCACGTTTGGCAGCTGCTACGGCTTCGAGAACTGAACCACCCGTTGAAATCAAATCTTCAACAACGACCATCTTTTGTCCTTGGGCTACACGGCCTTCGATTTGATTTCCAGCACCGTGATCTTTTGGTTTGCTACGGATATAGGCAAATGGCAAGTTCATCTTGTCAGCGATGATGGCACCATGCGGAATGCCTGCAGTCGCTGTTCCTGCAATCACTTCTACTTCTGGGAATTCTGCCTTGATGGCTTCCACAAAACCATTTTCAATCAAAGTACGTGTCTCTGGGTAGGCAAGTGTTACACGGTTGTCCGTATAAATTGGTGACTTGATTCCTGATGCCCAAGTGAAGGGCTCTTCTGGTTTGAGGTAAACGGCTTGAATTTTCAATAGATGGCTAGCAATGTCTTTAGCAAGTGTCATGGGATTCTCCTTTGTATTTTAAACTAAATTCTTATTTCCAGTCTCGTGTCCACTCATCCTTGATAGCATGATAAGCTGCTACTGGATCAGTGGCTTGAGTGATTGGGCGTCCGACAACGATATAGTCACTACCAATCTGATAAGCATCTGCAGGTGTCATAACTCGTTTTTGGTCTCCAACTGCAGCTCCTGATGGACGAATACCTGGTGTCAGACAGATAAAGTCTTGGTTGGTAGCTTCTTTGATGAGTTTCACTTCCTGAGCCGAACAAACCACACCATCCAAACCGGCTTCAGCAGTTTTCTTGGCATAGTGAATAACAGATTCTTGAAGGCTGGTTTGAATATTTTGAAAGTCTCTCATTTGTTCTTCAGAAGTTGAAGTCAACTGGGTAACAGCAATCAATTTGGCTTCTTTTCCAAAGCCTTCACGCGCAGCCTTCATCATCTCTACACCACCTGCTGCGTGAACGTTGGTCATGTCAACGCCCAGATTAGACAAAACCTTCATGGCTGACTTGACCGTATTAGGTATATCATGGAGTTTGAGATCCAGAAAGACGCTATGTCCCAAGCCTTTCAAATAAGAAATAATTTCCGGACCTGTAGCGTAATAGAGCTCCATACCTACCTTTAGATAGAGGCTCTCTTCAGCTGGAAAAAGAGCTAAAAATTTCTTGACTGCCTCAAAACTTGGAAAATCAAGAGCAATAACTGGACGAGATTCGCGCATACTTTTCTCCTTTTACCTTTGTGAGCTAGAGAGCATGAAAAAAGGAACCTGCCTACAGCAAGGTTCCACGAAAAATGGGTAGAGTCCACCCTTTCACCGTCTAACCTTAGCTGCCTCTCTGGACTGCTTTAAAGGTTTTTTACTATTCTATTATTTAAAGCGGTACTTGTCAAGTAAAAACCAGTAATTGAACTTGTAGAAAACATGACTCATCATCAAGTCAACAGAATCATCTTAATCTTAACGACTCTGTGATTGTTGGGTTGTTTGATTTTGACTCTGAGTTTGATTCCCCTGCTCTTCTTGTTTTTTCTTTTCTTCTTCCTGCTTTTTCTTTTCCTCTTCTTTAGCTTTGATTCTTGCTTCTTCTAAAGCCTTATCCGTCAAGCTATAACTATAGATCCCGACTTCCATATCAATACCGCTCGGTACTGTTAATTGGGGTTTAATCTTACTATAGTAAGGTAATTTTTTACCTAGTTCTGATAAAGGAACCAAAATTTCGTCCGTATCATACATGGTAATCTTGAGCAAATCACTGGTTACACTAGTTGGAGCCAATTCAATCGTTTTGATCGCCTGCTTAATCTCTGGGCTGACTTCAGCTAGTTGTTCAATCAAGGTTTTGACTTGCTGCTCATCGTTAAAGAGTACAGACATATAGGTTTCTGGAAGACTGACTAGGCTAACTGGACTAGTTTCCACCGTCCCACTAGAAAGAATCGGATAATGGTCCTCTCCAGAAACATAATAGGCTACAATCCCGTATTCCTTGACCTGGATGGTGAAATTGGTCGGGAATTGATAGCGAATGCTAGCAGATTCAATCCAGTGATTGGACTTAATCATCTCAGCATGTTTGTCTTTATTGAGGAGCAGACCAAAGGTATAGTCACTATCACGAATCCCTGAAGCCTCTTTGATTTGGTCTGCATTGGTCTCTACCGTACCAGTAACCTCTATGTTTTTCAAAGTTGAGTATGGCGTCAAAAGATAGATGGAAAAGAACAAGACAAGCAAACTTGGGATTAGAATCGTAACAGCACGCCAGATATGAACACTTGGAATAGAAGGCTTAGCAATCTTTTCCTTAGACTTAGATCTCTTTTCTTCTACTTTTGTTTCTTCAGATTTTTCGTCAGATTTTTCGCCCTCTTCTTCCACTAGTTCTGGTTCAGTGGTTTCCTCCTCATTTTCAAGCGAGGACTGGTCTTCTGCACTCTCCTTCTGCTCTTCAGGATTAGAGTCTGAATCATCTTCCTCCTCAGATAAGTCTGACTCTTGTTCTTCCTTGGTCTCTTCCTCAGCCTTTTTACGCAGATATTCACGGTTCTGCTTCTGCCACTCTGATAAAGTGGTTTCTTCTTCCGGAGCTTTTGCAACTTCTTTTTTATTGGTATCTGCTTGGGTCTTTTCTTTGGCTAATTGGGCCTCTTCTTCAGCTTTTTTTTGAAGATATTCTTGATTTCGTTTTTGCCACTCTGACAATTCCTTGCCTTGAGTTGGCTCTTGTTTCTTATCCTTTGACATCGATTTTCCTTATGATAGATCTTTTTTTAGTAGCGCATAAAAATCCGCCACAGATTTTAATTCATGAGAATTCTTCATCGTGTTCTGGTAGTCTTCCTTGTGGGTCAAAAGCTTGCTTATTTTTTCTTCTAAAGTAGACAAGGTCAAATCGCCCTCTTGCAACTCCTCAGCATAGCCTTTTTTCACAAAGTAAGCCGCATTCTCAATCTGATCTCCACGGCTAGCTTCACGCCCTAGAGGGACAATGACATGCAATTTAGCCATGGCAAGAAGTTCAAAAATCGTATTGGCACCACCACGAGTGATGACTACATCAGCCATATTCATGAGCGGTTGATAGAGTTCAGTCACATAGTCAACACGGTAGAGGTTTGAACTTAGTTCATTTAAGCTAGCATCCCCTGTTAGGTTGATGATATTATAACGACTAGTCAGCTCTTCCTTATGGTCTGTAACTAATTGGTTAAAGACACGCGCACCAGCAGAACCTCCGACGAAAAGAAGAGTTGGTAGCTTATCATTGAAAGAAGTTCGGATATCCACCATTTCTTCAGGTTCTTCCATAACCGGACCAGAAACCTTGGTCACGGCTCCTACATGCTCTACCTTAGTGAGGCTAGACGCTTGCTCAAAAGTAGAGTACATCTTAGTCGCAAATTTATAGGCGATTTTATTGGCCAATCCCATAGAGAGGTCAGACTCGTGGATAAAGACTGGTACTCTGCATACTCGCGCTGCAATAACAGGCGGAACAGATACAAATCCACCCTTAGAAAAGAGGGCTTGTGGACGAACTCGAAGCATGATAAAGAGCGATTGAAGAATTCCAAAAGCAACCTTAAAGACGTCAACCATGTTTTGCCATGAGAAATAACGACGCAATTTCCCAGTTGCAATCGAATGGAAGGTGACATCTAAACCTGACTTGAGAATTTCATGATACTCAATTCCGTTTTTGTCACCAATATAGTGGACTTCCCAGCCATCTTCGATAAACTTAGGCATTAACAAAAGGTTTAGGGTAACGTGTCCAACCGTTCCCCCACCTGTAAATACTATTTTTTTCATATTATCCCTTTAACTCCGCTACAGTGTCGATGAAAAGATCTCCACGTACCTCAAAGTTGGCATACATATCCCAGCTAGCATTAGCAGGACTGAGGAGAACCACATCTCCTTCTTCCGCAATTTCATAAGCCTTTCGAGTTGCGTCAGCAATATCTGTTGCATCCACATAAGCCACACCAGCCTTGTCCGCTGCACGTTTGACACGCTCTGCAGACTGACCGAGGATGACCATTTTCTTAAGACCAGTGATGTCTGGAACCAGCTCATCAAACTCATTTCCACGGTCTAAACCACCAGCAATCAGGACAACCTTACTATTGTCAAATCCAGACAAGGCTTTTTGAGTTGCCAAGATATTGGTTGACTTACTATCGTTGTAGAATTTCACCCCATTGATTTGGTCTACAAATTGGAGACGGTGTTTGACACCACCAAAAGCTGACAAGATTTCCTTGATGGTTTCATTATCAACGCCACGCAGTTTAGCAACGGCAATGGTTGCAAGAGCATTTTCCACATTGTGGCTACCAGGAACTCCGATTTCATCAGCTGCCATGACTTTCTCACCACGGAAGTAAAGAAGACCATCTTCAAGATAAGCACCGTCAACCTTTTCAAGGGTTGAGAATGGTACTACAGTCGCGTTTGTCTTTGTAGCAAGCTCTTTAGCTAATTCCTGGTTGAAGTTCAATACTAAGTAATCAGCCACTGTCATATTGCTTTGAATATTCCACTTAGCTTCGACATAGGCTTCAAAAGAACCGTGATAGTCAATATGTGTTGGCATCAGGTTGGTGATAACAGCAATTTCAGGATGGAATTCCTGAATTCCCATTAATTGGAAAGAAGAAAGTTCCATGACAAGGGTATCCTTATCTGTTGCTGTCTGAGCTACCTGGCTTGCAGGGTAACCAATGTTCCCTGATAAAAGGCCATTTTGCCCAGCTGCAGTCAGAACTTCTCCAATCATGGTTGTGGTCGTAGTCTTACCATTTGAACCAGTAATACCAACAATCGGTGCATCAGAAATCAAGTAGGCCAACTCAACCTCTGTCAAGACTGGAATGCCTTTTTCTAAAGCTTTTTCAATCATCGGATTGCTATAAGGAATTCCTGGATTTTTTACCATGAGAGCAAAATCTTCATCCAATAATTCCAAAGGATGTCCACCAGTGACAACCTTGATGCCCTCTTCCAAGAGACTTTGCGCAGCTGGATTTTCCTCAAAGGGCTTGCCATCATTCACCGTTACGATGGCTCCTAGCTTGTCCAAGAGACGAGCTGCTGATTCACCAGATTTGGCCAAACCTAGGACTAATACTTTCTTATTTTCAAATTGATCAATTCGTTTCATATCTAGAACTCCATTTCTACTCTTACTATTTTACCATTTTTATGAAAATAAAAAAGCCACAAAGGGCTTTCTTATTTGTTTTTGTCCTCTACCAATTATTCTACAGACTTGAGGGCTTCTAACATATCCACCTTTCGGAGATAATGATTGACAAAAACTCCTAGGATGGTCAAAATGACACTGACAGCTAGAACTGGAATGAGATAAACTTCCCAGCCGACCTTCGGTTGAAAACGGAAGGTACCTGGTGCGATCATCTGAATGAGAAATTGATGGAGATAAAAGCCTGATACCAATCCTACAATCATTCCAATTAGTGACAATAGGATGGTTTCCCGATAGATGTAAAGGGTCACTTCTTTGTTATGAAAACCAAGAACCTTGATGGTTGAGAGTTCCCTAATCCGTTCAGCAACATTGATATTGGTCAAATTATAGAGAATCACGATGGCTAATAGCACCGATACCAGCACCAAAATCGCCATGGTATGATTCAGAGAATTAGCAAAACTTTCAAAGAGCTGAATGGTTGAGGCATTTTGAACGAGGCCACTAACAGCAGCTAGATCCATAAATTCTCCTGCGACGGTTTCAGTATTTCCTTCACTTTTATCCTTGAGTTGGACCAGATAGGTGTTCATCTTGGGAGCTTGACCATAAATTTTCTCATAGGTCGCCTGATTCATATAAACAAAATGTCCTACGTAGTGTTCGGTAATGGCTCCAACCTTAAAGGTTTTCCCATCTATTGTAAAGTTGTCACCAAGGGAAACTCCTGCCAACTGGGCTAATTTTTCAGTCAGAACAAGTCCGTTAGATAAGTTCAGTTTTTCTCCATTTTTTTCTAGGAGGACAAATGGAGCCAGATCATCTTGATCCGTTACCATCGTGGTCACGGTTTGAACACCTGCCTTGCCAGCATACTTTTCCTCAACCTGTTTGGAAGAAATCAATCGATAGCTTTCAACTTCATCACTCTGCAATTTTTCTTCTAGCTTTGCCTTATCAGAATCTGAAGCTCGAGAATTGACAGAGAGAATCATCTGGTATTGTTGCAGATTCTTAAACTGCCTGTCAGCAACTCCTACCACAGAAGATTGAATACCAAGCCCTGCAAAGAGGAGAGCTACTGAACCTGCAACCCCAAAAATGGTCATCAGCATACGTTGTTTGTAACGGAAAATATTGCGGGCAGTTACCTTTTGGGTAAAGCTCAAATGAGACCAGATAAAGGTTATCCGCTCCAAGAGAATCTTTGAGCCCTTGACTGGTGGCTTGGGTAGTAATAATTGTGCTGCTTCTTCATGCAATTCTCTACGAGATACAAGGTAGGCAGGTAGGACACTAGCTACTAAGCTTAGTCCCAAAGCCAAGCAACTATAGGTCCAATAGAAATACTGCTGACTCTCACCAACGTTCATTCGCTTAGTGATGATATGCGAAATAGTAGGTGCTAGGATGTAGTGACCAATCAGAATTCCTAGTAGAGTGCCAAGAGTACCAGCAACTAGACCGTAAATCACAAACTTAGCAATGATATCCTTGCTATGGTAGCCTAGAGCTTTGAAAATCCCTGCATTGGTCCTTTCCTCGTCTACAAATCGTGTCATGGTGGTAAAGGTAACCATGGCTGCTACGGCATAGAGAACAACTGGAAAAATATTCCCTACGGCACGAATACTCATGGCCGAATTACTATACATGAGATAACCTTGACCAGTAGGAGAACTCTTGCGATTGTAGACATGATAGGTTGGCTCTGTCAGAGTATTGACCTCATCCTGACTGGTCTGCCATTTAGCCTTTTCATTAATAAGATCTGTTTCGGCTTGGCTCAGCTTTTCCTTTTCTTGCTTTAGTTGGTCTTTTGCTTCTTCTAACTGACTAGAGGCTTGACTTTTTTGTGGTTCTGGTAGTTGGCTCACTTGATTTTCTTGAGCTTGTAGACGCGTTTCGATTTCTTGCAAGCGTTTCTTGCCAGCTGTCAAGTTGGTCTCTGCCTCGTCTAGTTGTTTCTTACCCTCATCAAGGGACTCTTGGGCATCCTTCTTCATTTTCTCTAGCCGCGCTTGTCCATTGTCAGCAACTAGTTCCTTTAAAGTCTCCTCTTCTTCCTCTAGCTTCTTTTCGTAATCACTAGAGAAAGGATTGACATCTGTTAGGCTAGCAAAACGCAGGCGGGCAATCGTGTAAACAGAGCTCTTAAAATTTTCTTCAGTTACAACACCATATGCTGCTAAGTTCCCATTACCACTGGCTGAACTCCCCATATCTGATTTTGAAAAAATATCTGGAGAGTGGATAAAGCCTGTAATGGTATAGCTATCTCGCTTCAACTGAGAATTACTGCCCTTTTTTTGACTCAAATGAATGACTTGACCTATCTGATAGCGATCTTTCCAAAAGTCCGCCAAAGCCAATTCATCTTCTTTTTCAGGCAAACGACCTTGGGTTACTTGAAATTTTGAAATCTTTTCAGTATTTGAAAAAATTCGTACGGCATCTTCACTATCCTCTAATGTCAAATCCGCCATATAACCAAATTCAACATTTGCTCCTGATAGAGTTTGCAATTCTTCCTGGTCTGTCTGATCTAGACCATAATCTCCCATGATGGTCATATCTGCCGCATTAGTATCTTTCAGATAAGCCCAAGCTGTTCGCTCCATATTGGGACTGGCTACTTTAAGACCAACCACAGCCAAAGATCCCAACATCATCAGAGTTAGGATGGATAAAAACCGTCCCTTTGAACCTGTGAAAGACTGGAGCAGGTCTTTCCAATATGTCTTTCTTTTCATCTTAGTACTCCAAATCATCAATATCCTGTGGTTGAGGATTGAGGACAACACTCTTGACACCAGCATCATGCATTTGAATCACCCGATCAGCTATAGGAGCTAGCGAGGCATTGTGGGTCACAATGATAACGGTAGCCCCCTTCTTACGTGACATATCTTGAAGAATCTTTAGAACCTGCTTACCAGTCTGGTAGTCCAAAGCTCCCGTTGGTTCATCACAAAGGAGAATTTTAGGATTTTTAGCCACAGCTCGAGCAATAGATACCCGTTGTTGCTCACCACCTGACAACTGGGCTGGAAAATTATTAAGACGGTGACCTAAGCCTACATCCTTGAGAACCTGCTCAGGATCTAAGGCATCTGATACAATTTCTGATGCCAACTCGACATTTTCTTTGGCAGTCAAGTTAGAAACCAAGTTATAAAATTGAAAGACGAAACCAACATCATCCCTACGATAGTTGGTTCTCTGATGGGAAGTAAAATTCGAGATATTGATTCCATCAATCCAGACTTGTCCTTCATCGTTTGTATCCATACCACCTAGAATATTCAAAACTGTTGACTTCCCTGCACCAGATGAACCAAGGATAATGACCAGTTCTCCCTTTTCAATCTCGAAGTTGACATCTCGATTTGCTACAATTTCTGTATCACCAGTATGATACCTCTTATAGCTATTTTTCATTTCAATATAAGCCATCCTATCTCCTCCTCTTCTCCTACTATTTTCACCTTTATTATAACTCTTTTAATAGCAAAAAAGCCATCTAATGATGACTTTTTTTGGCTCATATTTTGAGAGTCTCCTGAGATTCGTTTCCCCTCATTTTTCATAGCTAACAATAATTCGGATGTTCTTTCATATTCTTGATTGCATGAAGTAGTTATCAAGTGGAAATAGGAAAACTAACACCTATTTAGCATACTCTTTTTTCGTGAATTTCTCAAACTTTCGATAAATAGAATTCCCAATAGCAAAAGAATTATCGTGCAAGGCAGTAAGACCACCCCCATGCCCCAATTTAGATTGACATTATCAATCTGCTTAGGTAATCTTCCAGACAAAATCTCCACTGAACGCAAGTAAGTAAAGGGAATCAGATGTGCAATCCTCTGAAGAGGCTGAATGGTTTGGATACCAAACAATAAGCCAACTATCCCAATTAAGGAAATAAAGAGAACAGGCATTTTTTGCTTAAAAAAGTATGTAATCAAGTAGACGACTTCCACAATAACGATAAAAGCCAAGAAAGCTAATAACAAGCCAGGAAATAACACATCCTGTATTTTCCCAATAGTTACTTCTTGATTGGTTAAGTTATAAATCGGGTAGGGGTAATCTAACTGTCCAAAACCACTTATCAGACTTCCTATTAGAAAAGAAAAGCCACAAATTCCGATAAACAGCACGGTTACATAGCTCACCCCAACTCCAATAGAGGATATGGCAAATGTCACTTTTGAAAAAGGATATAACTGAGCTGTGTCCAGATGATTTTGATATCTTTCTGCAAATAGTTGCGTTAGCATAAAAATAATAGCAACCACAAACAAGCTTGGGATGATAACCTCTAAAATCCAGACAATCTGATCAATCCCGTGGGTCGGATAATATAAATTGTGCGCTTTTATGTTCAAGGGATATAGGGCTTGGTAAGTCTTTCGTTCGCGGTCAACCGCCATTTTTAAGTCAGAGCTAGAAGTCGGTTGCTTCGATACAATTTCATAACTCTTTTCCTCAGCTTGCCACTGCAAATAGTAGGCTTCTTTCCAGCGTCCTTCTTTTAACAAAGCCAGAATTTCTTTCTTTTGAGTCAAAAGATTTTTTTGCAATTCTAAATTACTTTCAGCAATCTGGTATTCCTCCGAGCTGGTGTCAGATATTTGGGAGAGTTTCTCTTCATATCCATTGATGACTCTCTCACGGTCTACAAGACTAGTTTCCAACTCTCTCTCCAAGCTGACGGAGTTTGCAGTCTGACTATTAAAATAAAAGGTAACACCGAGTCCAGATACAAATAAAGCTAAGATAATCCAGTTTAAGCGACTTTTGAAAACTTTTTTCAATAAAAATAGACTAACATCTTTCATAAACTAAACCTCTTCTATCTGTCCCTGACGAATGGTTACTATTCTATCGCAGACATCAACTAGTTCTTCTTTGTAGTGGGAACTTAAAAGAACCAGCTGCTCTTGTCTATCGATTTCTGCTAGCCTATCAAAAAATTTCTGTCGATAATATTCATCTAAGCCATTTGTTATCTCATCCATGAGCCAACATTTCGCCTGACTGAGAAAATACATGGCAATCACCAAGCGTTGCTTCATGCCTAAGGAATACTTGCGAATGGGAAGACTGATATAGTCAGACATTTCCCAGTAGGCGATTTCATCCCTCAAGTTCAGGTCTGACTTCCAGATGTTTTTTATAAGACGAAGGTAGTCCATCCCACTTAGGTTACCATCTAGCCATTCAACACTTTCATAATAAAATAAAGAAGGAGGGACTGCGATATTTCCACTACTTATGGGAATTAAGTTGCTAATGGCGCGGAACAGTGTCGTCTTTCCAGAGCCATTGATAGCAAGAAGACCATAAATCCTACCCTTTTTAAAGGTGAAATCTACATCTTGTAAGATGACTTGTCGCGTTTTTAAGGTAACATGAGTAAACCTTAACATATCAAACCCTCCTTTTTCTCACTCTTTAACGATTAAAAGTCTCCGCTGTAGTAGTTTATGATCTCATAACGATAGAAATTCCAGCCAGAACCTACTTTATACTCTGAATAGCTGTAATAACAAGACCACGACGGGATGTTAAAAGATTAATGGTCGTGATAGTTGGTACTATATTCCCAAACCGTATTCCAATCATACCGATAACTTTTAGTGACTGTCACAACAGATACACCGGATTGAAAAGACTAATTAATAACAAACTAGCTAATAACACGACTTTGACTGATTTTTCATTGCATTTATATCACCGTTATTTAAAACGCTTTCATTATATCATTTTCCCCGTTTTTATACAACAGTTCCCATTTGTTTTAATAATATATAACACGTAGAAGTTAGCTAGTCATACTTTCTAAAAATAAGATTGTTTAACTAGCATAGAGAAAATATGGGATGTGATTTCATTTGATAAAATGGCTTAGGCTAAGACTAGCCTTGGTTTAGCTGACTAAACATCTTCAAGGGAACCTGCTATCAAATGAACGGTAATTTATGAATAAGAAGCCAGCTCTGTCTTATACTCAATGAAAATCAAAGAGCAAACTAGGAAACTAGCCGCAGGTTGCTCAAAGCACTGCTTTGAGGTTGTAGATAAGACTGATGAAGTCAGTTACATATATAATCCAAGGCGACGTTGACGCGGTTTGAAGAGATTTTCTAAGAGTATTACACTTTCTTGTTGTTCACTACAGTTGACAATGAGCCAAAAAAGCGAACAAGACCAGTCTCTGTAGATCAGAAAACTAGTTTTGTCCGCTTTTTATGATTGAGGCTGGAACAAAAGTCCTATCCTCTCAATTGTCTTTGGATTGTCGAGCAAGACGCAGTGGTTGAGTGGGCTCTACTACGCTGATTTCATCAGCTTTTACAGCCCTACTCAACTGTGCGGAGGTGGGACGACGAAATCGAATTCTAACGAATTACCGATTTCTGTCCCACTCTCTATGACTTAGATGCTTTTACATCATCTTATTGGTCTTCTTTTTTCTTTCCCATTGCAAACATACCAAGAAGTGCTCCTACTACACCTGCTGTTGCAAGGGTTGCATTTTCCTTAGTACCTGTTTCAGGGAGGATATTTTGACGACTTGCAGGCGCTTGGTAGGTCTTGTCTTGTGACATAGCAAGAGCTACTTGTGACTGCTCATCGCTGTATGCTGGAGTTTCACCTGTAGTTGGGGCTGAACTATTCACACTTCCAGTAAATTCTGGAACTTGGTGACTAGTCCCTTCTCCACCAGGAACGCCACCTTCAAAGTGTGGAACTTCATGGGTAGCTCCTTCTGAACCATTTACATGACCAGTGAACTCTGGTACTTCATGAACAGCAGCTTCTGCTCCATTGACACCACCTGTAAATTCTGGAACTTCTAATACTGGTGCTGGAATCTTGTCTGCTTCTACCGTAGCTTCAGTATATTCAGGTACTTCATGAACAGCAGCTTCTGCTCCATTGACACCGCCTGTGAATTCTGGAACTTCATGAACTGTTGCCTCTTCTCCATTCACACCACCTGTGAACTCTGGAACTTCGTGTACAGCTGGTTCTGTCTTAGCAGTTTCAACCTTTTCTTTAGTCAATTGGATACGGTATTCCTTGACGTGTTTACCACTTTCTGAAACGAGACGTACCAAGACTGGGAGTTTGTCATCCCCACTATCAACAACTGTCGCTGCTACGTTTTCACCAGCTTCTACTGTCACTTTAGGACGAGTTCCACTATAGGTTACTTGGTAATCTACACGAGCTTCAGAGAAATCAGCAAGCTCTTTACCATCTACTAGAAGTTTAGAAGCTGTATTGTCTTTAGGAGCTTCACTTGGTGCAATAAAGGCCATTTCAGTGATAGCCACACCCTTCTTGTCTGCTTTTCTGTCCATGCGCCATCTCATAGCTTTAGCTTTGACCGGTGCAAAGGTTACATGGATGTCAGTTCCTGCTTGAACCTCTTGATCAGCACGGTATTCAACTTTCTCCCAGTTAGAAGGAGTGTTAAATGGATGTTCTGGATCGTATGGTTGGTAGTTAGAGTAATATTCTGGTGAATCAAATTCTGGTCCCACATAGCGTTCTAGGACGAGTTTAGAAGGGGCGTCTGTTCCACCATCTGCAAAGAATCGAATGCTTCCTTCAGCTACTGTACGTTCAACAATCTTACCAGCTTCTCTAAAGATAACCCCTACTGAGACTTCTGGATTTTCAGATGGACTTGCAGACCAGTTGGTCCAACGACGGGTTTCATCATCTGAACCATCGTTAACATAATCTACACGGTCATGAGAGTTTGGATCAATATCGTTAGTTGCTGAGGCAAATGAACGGTTGCTATCGTCATCGAAGTCTGGGTTGTCTGAAAGGTTTTCACCGAGTTTATCTGTCACACGTACAGCCACTTCAGCAGTTAAATCAGTACCCAAAACGCGACCATGAACTGTAAATTCACCTGCTTTTGTTAGATTTTCTGCTGGAACTGCTTCCCAGTCAACAGCCAAGTCTTTGACTTCATAGTCAGTTTTTCCTGTGAAGTAGACAGGAACTTTTGCTGGTAACTCAAGGGTTTGTCCTTTAGCAACCAAGCGAGATGATTTGTCAACAGCAACAGGTTTACTTGCGAGCAAATCTTTATCATTTGTGAAGTGTAGACGATATTCACCCAGGATATCACCGTTTTCAGCCTTGACAACAACACGAACTGGATCTCCTTCACGTACGCTTGGTACAACTGTTGCAATACCATTTTCAGTAACACTTGCTGTAACAGCTGGAGCTTTTCCTTGGCTTGCTTCAAGATAGTAGTCAGTCAAGCCTGGGTTAAAGTTTGGCAAATCTTTTCCATCTACTTGGATTTGTGCTTGAGCTTTCTTAGCTGCTGCTACCTGTTTAGAGAAGACTTGCATTTCTGTAATAGAAGTTCCCCATTTACCATCTGGTCGAACCATGCGGATACGAACTGCATAAGTGTTGACTTTATCAAAGCTAAAGTGGGTCATTTCTCCAGCTCTTACTTGATCTGGAGCCTTGAGATTTGTTACTTCTTTCCAGTTTTTATCGTCATTAAAGACATGATCTTCACGTGCTACGAAGCTTGGATTCTTAGGAACTGTTGGAGTTGCTGAACCGACATAGTATTCGATGACATAGGATTTAGGTGCACCAACTCCGTGGTCTTCGTGGAAGGCTACATTGAGGTTGTCAACTGAACGTTTAGACATAATACCAGAGTCTCCAAAGAGTACTCCGACTGATGCCTCGCTTGTACGGTTCCAGTTTGTCCAACGGTTTGCTGGTTGGTTATTATATGAGATTAGTTTGTCATTGACATTTGCTACTGAATCACTTGGGTTTGAGTCTGAAGCAAAGGCAAGTGGCAATTCTGAACCAGTCCACTGGTCAGAAATATTAGCACCAGTTTCTGTTTGTGAAGACACACGAACATGAAGTTTGGTTGGTAGTTGAGTACCTTCGACATGTCCTGTCACAGTAAACTTGCCTTCTTGTGCGTATTGGCTTGGTTCAATTGCGTCCCAAGTTACTTTAGCTGAAGATACTTGGCCATTTGAGTGATAAGTCCGAACGCTCTCTGGTAGTTGAGGAGCTTCTGCAACTGGAGTTGTTACGCTCACTTCCTCGACAGCAATGATACCTTCAACAGATACCTTAGCATGAGCTTCTTTTTCAAGCCCTTCTACTTTACCAAGAACATCAAAGCTATGGTATTTAGCAAGTTCTTCCTTAGCAACTGCTTGCCAAGTCACCTTGTGAACCTTCGGAAATCCTTTGTCATACTCTACAGTTACTGTAGCAGGTAGACTTGGTTCTTGGTTCAAACCTGTCACGACACTAACTGGACGGATGGCTTGGACGACTTTGTTTTCAGTATTTGCTTGAATGTTCAAGTCAATCTGACCTTCTGCTCCTTCAAATTGAGCTTTCAGAGTTACTTGACCTGGTTTGTGCAATTCAAGCATACCTTTACGAACGGCTACATCTCCCTCACCTGTAGTTGAGAAGGTAACCTTGTCAGCCTTCAAGACTGCCTGAGTACCATCTTGGTAGTGAGCCAAGACCTTGATACCGACCGTTTGATCCTCTTTCAAAGCAGCTGCATTTTCAACTTCTAGGCTCAAACGTTCAATTTGTGGAGCCTCTTGTAGGAATTGGATAGCATAGGTTTGTAGTGGGCCACCATCGTTGGGTTGAACATGGATGCTTGCACGCATACCATTTGCTTCATTAGCTTGAATAACTGTCACTTGAGCATTTTCAGCCGTAGCTTTAACCTCTGGCAAAGCTACGCCATAAGCAAGCTTGTGGTATTTTACAGGTTGGTCAGTTGAAAGAACTTCAACCGCTTGATCTGCCACAGTTACACTTGGAACTACTGGATTAGCAGCTTCCCCTTCTGCAACTACCAAGGTCGCAGCGATTTCTTCATCTTCTAAAATACCTTTTGCTTGGATGCGAGAGCCTGGGATTGCTAGTTTAGCTTGATCTTCAGCTGCAATTTCCCACTTATCAACATCATAGCTTGCTACAGTACCATCTGACAATACGTAGGAAACAGATTTGTCAACTGAATTTAGGTCTGTATTTGGAGCGATTCTCTTGACTACAGGCAATTCTGCTTCGAGAGCCAAGACTTCAACACGCGCTTCTACATCACGTCCATCTGCTACACCCTTAACAGTTACAATTCCTGGTTCATTGACATCAACTGCTGACCATTCTACTGGAAGTTTTGTCCGGCTACCATCACTGTAGATAAAGGCTACTTTCTTAGGCATTTTCGGTGCTTGACCGATAACAGTACGAACTTTAGCAACTTCTGTACCCAAAACTGTTTTTTCAGCTTGCTCTTTCTTACCTGTGAAAATGGTTGTTTGATCAGATTTCAAGAGATCAGAGTGGGCAGTCAAAGTGAATTTACCTGCTTGCTCAGTTGATTTGACAATGACAACACCCTTACCGTTGAAGGCCTTGCGAATCCATGAACCGTCAGCTTGCTCTTTGTAACGCTCACGGCTTGCTTGTTCACCGTTGTCCACACCGACAATCTGACCTTGTCCATGCAACTGGAAGCGCACAAGGTTATTAGCAGTAGGAACTACATTGCCAGCGCTATCAACGATTTCGTAGTAGATATAAGTGAGGTCTTTCCCGTCTGCTGCGATAGCATTTTCTTCTTTGACTAAGCGAACACCTGCAGGCTCACCAGCAGTCGTAACCTTATCACGAGCAATTTCATTACCAGCCTCATCACGAGCTACTGCTTCCAGGGTTCCAGGTTGATAAGCAACCTTCCACTCAAGGTAAAGTTCATTTGCATTGGCACCTTCTTGGTAAGTACGGCCATCACTTGTTTGTCTCTTGTTAAATGTTTTCTTACCTAAGGACTCACCATTCAAGAATAGTTCCACACTGGCAGCATTTGAAAATGCACGAACAGGAATCTTACCATCTGCATCCGCTACATTCTCTTTTAGACTAGAGTCTTCCCAATTCCAGTGAGGAAGGAGGTGAACCATTGGTTTCTTCTGAGCAGAAACCCATTGGCTTTGGTACAAGTAGTAGTCATTCTTTGGAATGCCGGCTGTATCTACGATACCGAAGTAAGAACTCTTAACTGGTGTGTTGTTTTGGTTGTGCCATGGAGTAGGCTCACCGATATAGTCGGTACCCGTCCAAATAAACTGACCAGCATAACCAGCATTGTCACGATCAAAAGTCCAAGATGCAGTTGCTGTTTTACCCCAACCAACACGGTCATTACCGTAGTCTGACTGCTCATAATGACGGTAAGCTTGGTTACTGTGAACTAGCTCACTTTCTGGACGGAAATAGCTACCACGAGTACGAGTTGCAGAAGAAGTTTCTGAACCGTAAATCAACCAATTTGGATGTTTCGCACGAAGCTTCTTGTAGTTGTCTTCTGAATAGTTAAATCCAACCGCATCAAGTTCGTTCGCAATCTTTTCATGATCACCACTACCATCACCAAAGCGGAACTTGTCTGCTCCCATAGTGACATAGCGTGTCTTATCAACAGCCTTGATCACTTGCACCAAGCGTTTAACCGTTGCTAGAGAACGAGCCTTACCGTCTGCTTCACCGATTTCATTACCGATAGACCACATGAAGATAGCAGGGTTGTTCTTGCCTCTCTCGACCATTGTACGTAGGTCAAAGTCAGACCATTTTTCACCTTTTTTAGCATCTGGGTGAGTGGCGTCTTTGTCAAAGAAACGGCCGTAGTCATACTGTTTCTTACCACCGTACCAAGTATCAAAGGCTTCTTCTTGGACCAACAAACCTAGTTCTGCAGCAATCTGCAAAGTTTGCTCACTAGCTGGGTTGTGGGTTGTACGGATAGAGTTCACACCCATATCCTTCATCTGTTTCAGACGACGGTATTCTGCCTTATAGTTTTCTTCAGCTCCTAGAGCTCCATGGTCATGGTGAAGAGAAACTCCATGGAATTTAATGCGTTCACCATTCAAAGAGAAGCCTTCATTTGGTGTCCAGTTATAGTAACGGTAACCAAACAAGTCCTTCTTAGCATCGACCAATTGACCATCACGATAAACACGAGTCACCAACTCATAAAGGGCAGGCTTGTCGTTAAGGACTGTCCAAAGTTTTGGTTTCTCAACTTGCAAAATAGCATTTAGACTAGTTGATTGATGAGCTTTCAAGACTTGGCTATCTGTACGAACCACGTCCGTTACAGCCTGACCATTTCGTTCGATAATTTGGTATTCAGCAACAATTTCATGATCTTTGTCATCTGTATTGACAATCTTACTTGTTACATGAGTATCAACCTTACCATTTTGTTGTTTTTCAAGGTCTGGTGTTAAGATAGTTGTTCCATTTTTCTCAGCATGAACCTTATCTGTGACTTGAAGGGTAACATCGCGGTAAATACCACTTCCTGAGTACCAACGGCTACTTGGTTGTTTATTAACCGCATGTACAGCTACAACATTTTCACGACCGTCTTTATTGAGATAGTCAGTGATGTCATAAGAGAATTGGTTGTAACCATTTGGATAGTGACCAACTAGCTGACCATTTACATAGACTTGCGAATCCATATAAACACCATCAAAGACTAGGCGAACATTCTTGTTAAGGTCTTTTTCATCTAGTTTAAAGGTCTTGCGATACCAAGCATCACCACCATTGAGTTGTCCACCCTCATTTTGGGCAGGAGAATCATGATCGAAGTCATTGTAGATACTCCAGTCATGAGGAAGGTCTAATTTCTTCCAGCTTGATACATCTGCATCTGGTTTGATGGCATCTTTGGCATTAGCATTGAGTTTAAAATGCCAGTTTTGGTTAAATTCTACTTTACGGTCCTCAACCAATTGATTTACCTCCTCGCTGGTAGCCGGTTTTAGGTCCGGTTTTTCCGTTTGAGCAGATTGATCTTGAGTAATTGCTTGAGGTTTCTTATCTAACATGGAATCCTCTTTTTTATCAGAATCTGATTGTACAGTTTGGTCGTCCTGTGTTTTTTCAACTTCATGAGTTGGTGTAGCAACTTCACTTGCAGCTGATTCGGTTGATGCTGGCTGTTCTGGACTTCTTGCTTCACCAAGTTCCTCTTTATGAGAATCATCCTCTACTTTTTCTGTAGCAACTGCAATTGGAGTTTCATCAGCTGAAACTGGGTTTGCACCAGCTACACTTGCTCCAAATAAGACTGAGCAAGTACCGATGACTACAGAGCAAGTTCCAACGGTAAATTTTCTGATACTATACACTCTTTTTCGATTCCAATGATCTTTTCCCATAAGATCCTCCTTATATTAGTAACCGCTTCCATTTTTATGTAAGCGCTCTACTTTTTCAGTAGTATTTTGCTTCTATTTTATAAAATAATATAAGAAACTTCAATACTGCCAGCATAAAAATCATACTTTTGATTCTTTTTTCTATAATTTGTAGAAAAGTGTAAAAATCTGAATGTACATTTAGTAAATGATTTTATTAAAAAAGGCGGTGGGACAGAAATCGATAGACAAAGTCTCGATTTCGTAGTCCCAGCCCCGCGAGGATGATTAGGAGCTTTTTGGAGTCTAAAAGTTCAATCAGCTACCGCGTCAAAGTTTGAATGCTAATAAAAAGTGAGGTCGGGATCTTTTGTCCCAACCTCTTTTACGGATTTTCAAACTGATATTTCCTTATAAATTATTGACTAGATTTTCCCTTTTCCAAAAGCTTGACAATCTCATTTTTACGCTCTTCTAGCTCTGCAATTTGATGAAGCAAAAGCCCTGAAAAATCACATTCAAGCTCTTCAGTTTCACCACTATTATACCAATCTAGAGCTACAATATGATTCTCCTTATCAAAGCAAAAAATAACATCTCCATCCCCGACGATAGACAGAAATGGAATATAATCCACAAAGCCCAGAGCGTGTAATTCCTTGGTTTTAAGACGAATGTCTGAGAAGTCTGGGATGCCATTTGCAATTCCCAAGACCTTAATACCTCGACAGAAGGTCCAAAATGGTGCTACATCGTAAGCCTTGGCTCTTGGCCATAGCTCTTCCCTGACTTCCATAAAGAGACCTCCAAGAGATGACATGGTGAATTCCCTGAAATCTTCTGGCAGACGAATGCCGTATTGATTTTCAAAATCCTGAACATCTTCTTCCGATGGTTCATTGCCCATGCAGGCGACAACCTGATAAGTTTCCTTATCATAGTGACGAAAATACTCATAAACTTCCTTAAGTGCCATTATTTTAATCCTTTTTACTCAGAAATAATAACTACAAATCCATCTGGCAAGATGACTTGCTGACCATCTTCAAACTGATAATGACTCGCTAAATCAACTGAATCTCTGTCTAAAGTATATTTCTCAGAAGACTGATTAAAGATTGCCTGAACTTCTTTTCCTTGGTAGTTCCAGCTCAAGGCAAGAACATCTGGTTCCACTTCTTCCAAGCGATAATTTCCATGCTGAATCATACTTGCCACTTCCTTACGAATCTTGATTAATTTCTTCATAAAATTCAGCATGTCATTTTCCTCAGACACACGCTCCCAAGGCATGACACGACGGCAGTCAGGGTCTGGTCCACCAATTAGGGCCAACTCTGTTCCGTAATAGATACAAGGAGTCCCTTTTTGAAGGTAGAGGAAAGCTAGAGCAGCCTTGACATGTTGGAGATTTCCTTTGGCAGTTGTGAGGATACGCTCTGTATCGTGAGAATCCAGAAGGTTAAACATCACTTCTGAGATTTGTTGCTTATAGTACATAGACTGGCTATTGATTTCTGAAATGAATTGCTCCGTCTTTTTACGCTGACGCAAGAAATAATCCTTGATACTTTCAGAGAGCGGGTAGTTCATGACCGCATGGAACTCATCCCCTTTTAGCCAAGGCTGAGACGTATGCCAGATTTCACCTAAAATATACAAATCAGGCTTTTTAGCGAGAACTGCCTTTCTAAAATCTTTCCAGAACTGATGGTCAATTTCATTTGCAACATCCAAGCGCCAAGCATCGATATCAAAATTCTCAATCCAGTAAGTTGCAACACTAAGAAGATAGTCTTTGACTTCAGGATTTGCTGTATTTAACTTAGGCATATAGCTAGCAAAGGCAAAGGTATGATAAGGGAGTTGTCTTGGATTCTGAAGTTTATCCTCAGTAATTGGAAATTCTTGGATATGGAACCAATCTTTATAAGGTGACTTTTCTCCGTTCTTTAGAACATCCTGCCATTGGGCAGACTGGTAGCCGATATGATTGAAAACAGCATCTAGCATAATCTTGATGCCCCGTTTGTGGGCTTCCTCGACTAGATTACGAAAGACTTCCTTGTCTCCAAAGTGACGGTCGATTTCAAAATAATCCGTCGTATCGTACTTATGATTGGTTGTAGCTTCAAAAATCGGACATAGGTAAAGTCCAGTGATTCCCAAATCTTTTAGATAGTCTAAATGATCAATAATCCCTTGTAAATCTCCACCAAAAAAATCATCCATGTTAGGTGCAATGACAGCATCCCACTCTCGAGCTCCATCTGGAGTCAGATTAGGATTTCCATTAGCAAATCGTTCTGGGAAAATCTGGTACCAAACGGTACTTGAAACCCAGCTAGGAACCTGACATCCGTCGATTTCGTGAATGTATGGAAGTTTAAAGCCGTTTCCATCAGCATCCAAGTTTTCTTGAGTATGTTCTACGCAACCCTTATCACCGTAGAAAATACCCTGACCTTCCTCATCAAGGAGTTCAAAGAGATACTGAATCCGTGCAAAATCAACAGAGACCGTAACCTGCCAATAATCAAATAAAGCATCCGAGGTTACTTTAGTCATTTCTTTCTTGGCTTCATACTTATCCTCGATGAAGATAAAGGGATCTCCATAATGCAAAATAACCTGCTGGACATCATTTTTCTTGGTTCTAATTCGGATATGTAGCTGACCTTCTTTGTACAGATAAGCATACTCTGATTCTGGTCTATGATAAATGGCTGTCAATTCCATGTCTTATCTCCTAAATAATCATCATCAACAAAAACGCAAACGTTTTCATAACTAACAGAACTAGTATACTATTTTAAGATTCGATTTGCAATTTTTATACCAGTTTTACGATAGATATATAGATGGACAAGGGTAAAATTGAGTAGACTCTTTATGAGCTTTAAAAAGAGAGTTTCCATGAACCGGAAAACTCTCCATCATTACGAATCAGATGATTAGAATAAATGCTATCTGATATCTTTAATCTTCTAAAATGAAAATTTCTTCAACATGTAGTTGTAGCAACCTTGCAATTTTCATTGCTAGTTCAAGTGTAGGATTGTACTTGTCATTCTCGATAGCAATAATGGTTTGTCGACTAACGCCTAATATTTTTGCCATATCTTCCTGACGTAGTCCTTCAGACTTTCTTAACTGTTTGATATTATTTTTCATACAGCATTAGTCTTTCTGAAAACAATAAATGCCAATCGCAAAAACTACGATAATGATAACAACCATCAAAATTATTCCTTGAACAAGTTTATTTGGTTCTTTAAAATCTTCATCACCGTCAATCATTTTCTGTTTTATGGCAGTTTGTGCAAATCCTTGAACACAAATAGATAAACATAAAATCAGACATGGTAACATTTCAAGTTCAATGCCTTTTGTAATAGATTGATAGATATTAAATACTGTCCATCCACATAAGCCAAATAGAGCCGTTTTATACCCCCACTCCGCAGAACGTAGCTGAATTGCTCTGTCCATTTCATCCATTTTTCTCATGGTCCTGTTCCTCCAATCTGTCAAAACAATGTTAAGAGCTCTTTACATTTTTTATTATACTCTAAATTGCTAAAATGTCAAGATGTTTTAACATTTTTTTGTTTTTTATTTTCTTCATCTATTCTAAGAATATTCCAAACTTAGCCTCACAGCCTAGTCAATCTGACAAAGGGCAAGTTCTTTTAATCCTCTATCGTAAAGGAAGGTTAAACAAAAGTTGTCAGTCATATTTTGAAGCTTGTGTTTACTCATTCCTCTAGGCAAGGCTATATCGCATAATTCTCTCGTTGCCAGAGAAAATAGCTTTTGCTTGCCCTTCCAATCATCATTCTTAAATAGGGGGCTCAGGATAATATAAGGCGAATCCGTAAAAATTCCATTGACACCAGCTTTTTTACCTGAAGCCTTTAAATGTTCAGATTCTAATAACTTTTCGATAATACGACCATCACTAGAGATTTTAACAAGAGCATAATAGTCCATGCCCCATTTATTGACAGAAGTTTGACTTTCTCCAGAGCTAAAGGCATAGAGCTCTTGCTTCCAAGATTTCATACTATCGATTTTAGGACAAGCATCAGAGTTCGTGTCGTGGTGATTTAACTCTTTTTTATCAATATGCGAATAAGTGGTCCACTTAGCCTGCTTTTTCTCTCTATCAAATTCTAAAAGGGCAAAGTTTCTTGCCTGATTTGTATAAACATGATCTTCAAAACACACGGGTATCTGGTCGCTATCTGATACTATTTGAAAATATCTCTCTTGTGCCTTTTTAGGAAGTATACTCTGGGAATCCTTTATGGCAATGATTTCTGGATTAGAAAAATCACCAGTATAATAGACTATTTCCTTGCCAGCCTTGATGATGCCAATATTTTGTCCATCTGTAAAGAGTAGAGGCTCTTCCTCCCAAACATGGTCACAAGCCCAAGCATCTATCTCCTTCACACCCAAAGGGGATACTTCAAGCAGACAGTAGCGATTGAAAGTTTCCTTCTCACTGGTTAAGACAAAGGCTCTACCATCATGTAACATGACAGAATTGAAAACACTATTGTAGTCCTTGTCTAGTTCCCATTTATTCAATAGACTTAACTTTAACTTCCCCATTTTCTCTCTCCTAATCCATCACCACTCGTTGATGGCAAATAGAATGGCTAATCTAATATTTCTTAGCAATTGATCCGAAAGTTCATCGTATACTTGACCCAGTCCCTTATCTTGTGCCAGCCATCCAGATTCATCATTCCAGGAGCCCATTCCTCCAAAAACATCCGCTGCACTTGCAGCTCTAAATATGCTTAGATGTTGCGGTGGAATTTGAGGTTCTGCCAGTCCTTTACCAGATTCTGGGTCTATCAAAAAGTTTCTAGCAGAGTGAAAGACTTTGGCAAAGTTGTCACATTCAATTTTACTTGCTAGATTTTCTATACGAGTCAATATGTCCTTAAATTCTTCGATATTATTTTCATAGTGGGGAAGTTCTTGAGAAGACCTTTCCCATTCATACTCAGTGTAGGTAACATCCCAGCCCCTACCTGCGGAAGCAGATTCCCAATTTGGTAGGAAATAACTTGCCTTCCCATCTTTATAAAAACAGAGAATTGCACTCTGTGTCGTATTGGAGAAACCTAAAATACCTCTGTCTTCAACTGAAATAGGACAAAATAATTTTAAGTCCTTCAAACCTTTTTCCTTGAGGTTTTCAAAACAGTCAGATACAGATAGTTCTATAACTTCCCCTTTTTCTGACGGCAAAATTTGAAAGCTCAACTTATTTGTATATTTTTCAGGCTTATAGCATATTTCTTTACCACTTTTTAAAGCCTTCCTAGCTCCTGCCACGATACAGGCTATTTGGTACATTTGTCCGTTCATACTATCTCATCCATTATCCCTTCAATCAGATTTGTAAGGCTTTTAGCCGCATAGATCATCTGGTCAGGATCATGGATGTAGCAAATAACCTGACCTTCCTGACCCTCCTGGTCTGGATCAAAATCCAGCATAAGATAACAAGAGTCACAATACTGAGCAAAAGGAAGCCATTTTTTATTAAAAAGATAGGGCTTAATCCTGCTATCACGCATATTTTCCAGGTCTTGACTAGAAAAATAGTCGGGAAATTCGGTTAACAGAGCATCTCTATTTTGAAAGTACTTTTTACAAGTCTCAATTTCCTGTAGACTCATGAGAGAAAAAGTCAAATCTCTCTGGTCAATTACACAAGGTAAAATAGAGAGGTACTTACTCCCATTTTTATAACTATAAAGCTCTTTGAAGTCACTAGGTAGACGAATACCAAATATTTCCTCAAAGGCTTGAAGCTCTTCCTCGGAAGCACCAGAAATGCCCTGATAATCTTCCAGATATCCTTCCTCTACAGGATCATCCAAATCCCAGTCTTCAAAACACTCACAAATATAAGTTTCTATTTTTTTAACTTGGTCAATTAGTTGCATAATCCCACCATGATTTCTTTATTTTATCTGTCTTCCAATGCTTTTTACCGCTTATAACTTGTTTTTTCTAGGAGAAGGGGTTCAGGATTTTGCTTAATCCAAGCAAGAGCCAATTGGCAGAGGCGGTCTAGGCGAGGCTCGTCATCAAAATCTTTCCCATGAACTTGAGCAATAAGCTCTTTAGTCTCTGCTAATTCTTGTTCTGAAAGAGAGCTTCCTAGAGACAAGTATTGAGGAAGAGCCTGAAGCATTTTTCTATAGTCCCTGTCCCAGTTGACCCCACCATTGCGATCCAGTTCATCTCGAACTCTTCCTGGTATACGGATAACTTCTCCCTGAACAGTTTTGGCTGCTCCACTTGAAGGAATCAAGAAAGACCATAGTTCCTCATATTGCTCCTCCCAGCTACCTTCTTTTACGAGAATCGGAGAAACTCCATCGTGGGTTATTCGTTTGGCTACCGGCTTGACATTAAACAAAGCATAAAGTTTTTCTAGACCCTGATCTGCGGCTTCTAGATAGTCGGGATTGATCCCTTCTCTATGAAATTCAAAATCTTTACCGATATTTTCAACCTTTTCTTTCATAGCAGATGTTTTCTTAGCACCAGAATCCACAAGCATTGTGGCGATTTCAGCTGTTTGGGCAATATAAATCCCCCGACAAACCATCAAGACTGAAGCTAGTGGGGTTCTTCCCATATCATTTTTAGCATTGACATCTGCTCCCTTATCAATCAAAAGTTTGACAGTCTTAGGATGGAAAAACTCAGCTGCTACATGTAGGGGGGTCTCACCATAGGTATTAGGTTTTCCAATGTCTGCCCCCAATTCAAGCAAGAGTTTTACTGTATCTCTCCCCAAGATTGCTTGACGGTACAAAGGTGTTGCTCCATAATAATCAGGGATATTGATATCCAAGCCCTTTTCCACCAGCCAGATAACCAATTCATCCGGGACTCCTCCCATATGCAGAGGTGTACATAAGCTAAATCTTCCATCATGAGCGGTTAATTCACAACGATCATAGACTGCTTTAAGGGCTTCAATATTTCCTTCATCCATTAAATCCTTAAACTCTTTTGGTAATGTAACTCTTTTCTTTGCCATATTTAGTTCCTTTCTTCTGATTTAGCATCTAGGGCAAGCCAATGAAGATTGTCAACCGTTTTCAAAGTCAGGGCTTGTCCATCATAATCATTTTTCAACTCAAGACCGTTTTGCTCAATAGATATATGATTGTACCAGTGGTCTAGGCTGGCGTATTCCCCCGTATGAATGTTGATGAGCATACTCGTTATGGAATCCCAAGTCCCTTTCTTAACTGTTTCTGCTAAGAGGTAGTAAGCATCTAAAAATATGAGATTTCTCCCATAGATCCAAAAGGGCAGATCAAGCCCCAACAAAGGCAACTTGGCAGAAAAAATCTCATCACCGTGCGGTGGCACGGTTTCATAATGAAATTCTATCTCACTGCCATAATAGGCAATCAGGGCTCCCTGACATCCGATATTTTGAGGAATCCCTTCCTCAGCTACAATAAATTCCATGACCTGCTCCTTCTATTTTCAATCATAAAATCCAACCAGACTCTGCCAGAATATCAGGCTGGACGCATGACCTATTCTAGTCATCAAGTGGATGAAGTCACTTTCACAACCCTTCCAAACTGCAGATTGGGCCGTTCCCATGGCTCTAACAAATGCTAAAAAATCTGGTGTCAGCCATATTTTTTCATCATAGTTCATCTCTGCATCAAGAGCATAGACCGCCCCAGATTGACAATCCAGCAAAATAGTGTAGGGATCTCCATTTGCAATGATGATTAAGCCTCTTTCTTGTAGAGTCGAGTAATCATGGTATTCCAGATTGCGATTGATTAGCCAAGTAAGACTAGTGTCGTCCCCATATCCAAACTGGTAACTTAAAAAACCGACCTGCCCCCAGTTATAGGCCAAAATATACTTCCTAAAAATCGGATCCAAATCTTGTATTTGCAGTTGTTTTTTCAAACGATCCAGTTCAGACACGGGCAGTTCAGTATGGCTCAGGACAATTCCTTCTCTTATCTCAGGGTCCAGCCCTTGCGTTTCTTCTTGGGTAAGGGAAATGATTTGGTCAATTGTCAATAATTCCATTGTCAACCTCCGGCTATACATGAGTCATTATCTAGGGTAAGCTAGCTGGTTTGGGACTTCATTTATCTAATGAACTTTCTTATCTCTATTATACCTTAAAGCTATCTAACAGGGATAAACTACCAATATTTTCAGGGATTTTTTTGATCAACAACTTCTCCTAATTAAAGCAAAAAGCCATTCCTCAAGGGAACAGCTTTCTCACTTATAATTAAAGGTTTCTCCAGCCAACTTATCTGCTAGCTTGGGAAAGAGGGTATAAAACTTATGGGCTAGATTGAGCAAGATCGGGAGATTGAGCTCGCGTTTGTTTTTACCTATTATCTTAACAATCTTTTGCGCGACAGCATCTGGTTCCAAGAGAAAACGGTCAACCGACTTGAGATAGGTCCCATCTGGATCTGCCTGGTCAAAAAATCCTGTACGGATCGGGCCCGGATTAACCGTTGTCACATAGACACCATAGGGCATGAGTTCAAGGCGCAAAGCATTTGAAAAACCAATGGCCGCAAACTTGGTCGCAGAGTATAGACTGGACTTGCTAGTCGCTATCAATCCTGCCATACTGACGATATTGATGATATGACCTTTTCGCATTTCCTTCATGCGAGAAGCAACCAAACGAGATAGATTCATGAGAGCAAAGGTGTTAACCTCAAACATTTGATGAATATCTTGATTAGAAATCTGGTCAAATTCCTCAAAAATCCCATAACCAGCGTTGTTTATCAAAACGTCAATCTTGCCATAGCGGAGATAGAGGTCAGCTACCAATCCTTCTAAGGCTTGCTCATCGGTAATATCAATCTCGACCAATTCTGCCTGTGGATGATTTCCGTATAGTTGAACTAATTTTTCCTTATTTCTACCTAGCAAAATGAGTTGGTCTTGAGGCAAGAGTTTGACCATTTCTTGGGCTAGACCACCACTGGCACCTGTAATGAGAATAGTAGACATACTTTTCCTTTCTCGAGATTCTAGATTTCCACTTCTTCTAGATCTTTAACCACATGAACATTTTCAAAAATACTAGCAGCGTCTTTCTTGAGCTGGCTGATATCTTTTGATAGGAAACGAGCACTGATGTGGTTGAGCAAAAGCCGTTTGGCACCTGCTTCTACTGCGACCTGCGCTGCCTGCATGTTAGTAGAGTGACCGTGATTGCGAGCAATTTTCTCATCGCCCTTGCCATAAGTTGATTCATGGACAAGAACATCCGTATTGACAGCCAGACGCACACTGGCATCCGTTTTTCGAGTATCACCCAAGATAGTGATAATCTTACCTGGACGTGGAGCTGAGATGTAGTCTGCTGCCTTGATCTCGGTGCCGTCCTCTAATACAACATCCTGCCCGTTTTTGATTTTTCCAAAAAGCGGTCCAAATGGCACACCAGCAGCCTTTAGTTTTTCAGCGTCCAAGGTCCCTTCTAGATCCTTTTGCATGACACGGTAGCCCACACAGAAAATAGTGTGATCCAACTCTTCTGCATACACCGTGAATTTATCTGTTTCAAGAATTTTCCCTAGAGAATCTTGGTCAAATTCATGGAAATGAATCTTATAGGGCAGACGAGAACCAGAGACACGCAAACTAGTCAAGACAAAAGATTTGATACCTTGGGGACCATAGATTTCCAAATCTGTCTGCTCTTCATTGGCTTGAAAGGCACGACTAGAGAGAAAACCAGGCAAACCAAAAATATGATCTCCATGTAAGTGTGTAATAAAGATTTTGCTGACCTTACGTGGTCGAATCGTGGTTTCCAGAATGCGATTTTGCGTTCCTTCGCCACAGTCAAAGAGCCAGACTTCGTTAATCTCGTCCAAGAGTTTCAGAGCGAGACTTGAAACGTTGCGGGCTTTAGAGGGCTGACCAGCCCCTGTTCCTAAAAATTGAATATCCATTCGATACTTTCTAATTAATCAATATATAACATAGCGGTACGGTTTTCCGAGCGGTAATAAAACTTGCCAGAAAAAGCTCTAGCTTCTTGCAGTAAATCCTCTTGGCTGTAGCCTTTAAGTCGCTTTCTTCCATCTGCCAAGGTTTCCAAATCTGTCAAAGCTGTGAGATTTTCCACGCTAACAACTTCCTCTTCTCCGATTGCCTTCATATAAATTTTTCCAGACTTCTCAAAAACTAGCTGATGGGGAAAAATTTGTGCAATCTCAAAGAGTAATTCATCCGTAATTGCTTCCTCATATTCAGAGAAAATGCGACCAAGGTCGTCCCTCTCATAGCAAAAGCCAAAGGATTTACCCGACAGATTAAGACGAATAAAGGGCTTGCTTTCTTCCGTGAAATTTGGCTCAGCATTGTAAAGGTTTAATTCTTTACTGACTTCCGCAAAATAATCGGTCGCAGCCTCGGGGCTCTTTTTCTGATAGAGCTCGGCAAAGTAGGCATTCACTACGCTGGGTGGAGGAGTGATAAGGGCTAGCTGTTCCTCTTCAGACCTACCAGCTAAAAGCTGGTCCAGATAGACCTTGTCTAAACTTGTATAGCCACCATACTTGAGAGCTAATGATTTGATATCAGTCATAAAATTCTTCTAATCTCCATTTATTTTTCTCAGAAATGAAGCCTGTGATGACTTCGCCGTCATCTTGGTAGTCACGTTCTTCTAAGATAGAAACACTCTCCAAATCATGAATCTTGTAAGACTTAGAAAAAGGCACACGCAAAGTAAAGGGTTCAAAAATTTCCTTAATCTTATCCAGCAATAAAGCCTGCAACTGTTCGCGACTATTCTCAGACTTGGCAGAAATCAGTGCATACGGCGTTTGGGTAGGCGTAAAGTCCTCCACCAAATCCGCTTTATTATAAAGGGTCAAGCGAGGAATATCCTCCATATCCAAGTCTTTCATGATGGAAAGAACTGTTTTTTCATGTTCCTCATGGTAAGGATTGCTGGCATCGATAACATGAACCAGAAGGTCTACATGCTTGCTTTCTTCCAAGGTCGACTTGAAACTTGACACCAATTCGGTTGGTAAGTCTTGAATAAATCCAACGGTATCTGTCAAGGTTACCTGTAGATTGCCACCAAGATGGATGCTCTTAGTCGTCGCATCCAGAGTCGCAAAGAGCTCATCTGCTTCATATTGGGTCTTGCTGGTCAAAGTATTCATAATAGTTGACTTACCAGCATTGGTATAGCCAATCAAGCCAATCTTAAAGGTACTTGACTCCAAACGTTTTTCTCGAACTGTCGCTCGATTTTTCTCAACCACCTTGAGCTGGCGCTCGATATCTGTAATCTGGTTGCGAACACTACGACGGCTCAGCTCCAGTTGACTTTCACCTGGACCACGGGAACCAATTCCCCCTGCCTGACGGCTGAGCATAATCCCCTGACCAACTAGGCGAGGCAAGAGGTACTTGAGCTGTGCAAGATGCACTTGGAGCTTTCCTTCATGACTTCGAGCTCTCATGGCAAAGATATCCAAAATCAACTGCATACGGTCAATAACCTTAACACCTAACACTTCCTCGAGGTTAACATTTTGCCGTGGTGTCAGACGGTTATTGACGATGACTGTCGTGATTTCTTCTGCGTCCACCATTTGAGCAATTTCTTCCAACTTACCAGTTCCGACAAAGGTCTTGGAGTCGTATTTTTCTCGTTTTTGTCTGTAACTATCGACTACGACTGCACCAGCCGTCTTAGCCAGACTAGCCAGCTCTTCCATGGAGAGGTCAAAATTATCCATGCCCTGGAGTTCAACACCAACCAGCAGGACCCGCTCCTCTTTTTTCTCCGTTTCAATCATTTAAAAACTCCTCAATCTGGTTTAAAATACGGTCTGTCACACCAGATTCTCCTATTTGATAAAAGGTCACCTGCATACGATTACGGAACCAGGTTAGCTGACGCTTGGCAAAACGACGGGTCGCCTGTTTGAGACTGTCACTAGCCTGCTCCAGGCTCTGCTCCCCTCGAAAATAGGGAAAGAGTTCCTTGTAACCAATCCCTTTAGCAGCCTGCACATCTGGATAATGGTCAAACAACCACTTAGCTTCATCCAATAGTCCAGCTTCAAACATCAAATCCACACGGTTGTTAATCCGTTCATAAAGCTGACTACGCTCATCATCCAAGCAAATAATCAGAGGTTCATACAAGGTCTCTTGATTTTCCAAGTCTTGAGCAAAATGGGCAATTTCCAAGGCACGCATGGCACGACGACGATTAAACTGGGGAATTTCAAGGCCTATTTGCTCTACAAGATGGGCTAACTCCTCATCTGAAAAAGGATCTAGACTAGCACGATAAGCTAAAATCTCCTCATGAGGTGTCTCCCCACCTAAATGATATCCTTCTAGCAGACTCTGGATATAAAGTCCTGTCCCACCTGCAATAATAGCGAGCTTACCTCGACTTTGAATATCCTCAATGGCCGCCTTAGCTTCTGAAACAAAATCAAAAGCCGAGTAAGACTCGGTTACCTCTCTCACATCAATCAAATGATGAGGGACAGTTGCCTGCTCCTCTGGACTAGCCTTGGCTGTCCCAATATCTAGTCCTCGATAGACTTGTTGGCTATCTCCACTAACTACTTCGCCATTAAAATGCTTAGCAACTTCAATGGCTAGAGCTGTTTTTCCAACTGCAGTCGGTCCAACAATCACAATTATTTTTGTTTTCATCTTTTTTCCTTGAAAAATTCCCATTTTTTCGTTACTATTATTATATCACAAAAAGGTCAGTCAGAAAAATGCGACCTCTTGAGGTAACTGGCTGATTTATAAGTTAAAGGAGGAATACTCATGGCTAAAGGATTCGCTAAAGGTCTTGTAACAGGTATTGCAGGAACTGTCGCTGCAGTTGCAGGTGCAGTATACGCAGTTAAAAAGAAAGTGATCGAACCAGAAGAACAAAAAGCAGCTTTCATCGAAGAAAACCGTAAGAAAGCAGCACGTCGTCGCGTATCACACTAAGCAACAAAAGAAGTTGAGAAAAATCTCAACTTCTTTTTTTCTATTCTTTTATACTCAATGAAAATCAAAGAGCAAACTAGGAATCTAGCGTGGTTTGAAGAGATTTTCAGAGAGTATTAAATGGCCAAGTCAAACTTCAACTGTGGCTTGACTGGATCATAATCAACTAGCTCAAAATCCTCTGCTTTAATATCAAAGAAATTAGTCTTGTCTGGTACATTCAAGACCAAACGTGGTTGGCAATTTGAAGGTTCACGACGGAGCAATTCCTGAGCTTGTTCAAATTGATTGTCATAGATGTGAAGGTTGTTAATAAAGTAGAAGAATTTCCCAACTTTCCAACCAAAGTGTTTAGCAATCATCATCTGAAGAGCCACATACTGCATGGCATTGATGTGGTGAGCTACTAGCATATCATTAGAACGCTGGGTCAAAGTCGCATCCAGATAGATGTCCCCATCAACTCGACGGACATCAAACATAGTCTGAAAGGCACAAGGAAGAAGGCCATCTGTCTCCTCAAAAGCCTGATAATCCCAAAGTGAGATGATATTGCGACGGTTCCAAGGATTGGCTTCTAACTGTTTGAGAATCTTGTTAATGATGTCATGCTTCTTAACAACAGCCCCATAACGTTCCCCAATAGTCCCTGTATCTCCAACTTCCCAGTCATTCCAGTAGTGAACATTGTACTTGTCATTGAGAACTTCCAAACTATTGGTCTGATCTTGGTAGATCCAAAGCACTTCTTTAATAGCTGATTTGATAGCGATAGGGCGCAAGGTCGTAATCGGAAATTCACCCTTAGACAAATCATACTCTGCAAAGGCCCCTGTGATGTACTTGGAGTTAGCAACAGTCCCATCCTTGTACTTGGGACGAGCCTGTTCTGAAAAGACACCCTCATTCAAGATTCGCTCGATATTTTCTTTAAAAATCGTGTCTGCTTTTGTCATTTACTCTCACCTCAATTATTGTCTTAACTAGTATAGCATTAAAAAAGAAAGGAGGAAAATCACTCGCTTACAGAAAGCAATTTTCTCCTTTTTATGTTTATTTATTGCAATACAAGTGATGCAGCACCAATCACTCCAGCGTCATTTCCTAGAGTTGCAAGAGCCAATTTAGTTGTTGTGCGGACTTGTGGGAAGGTATTTTCATCATAAACCTTTTGCACACCTTGAAGAAGGAATTCTCCCGCAGCTGATACACCACCACCGATAACGATTGTTGATGGGTTTAGAATTGAACCGATGTTGGCACATGCAATACCCAAGTAACGTGAAAAGTTACGGTAAACGATCAAAGCGAGGTCGTCCCCTTCTTTTGCCAAATCAAAGACAGTTTTAGCTGTTACTTCTTCTCCGTCATCAATCAAGCGTTTCAACTCTGCATCGCCTTCGTATTCATCTGCGTAACGACGAGTCAAGTTAACAATACCTGTTGCTGAAGCTACTGTCTCAAGACAGCCTTTTTTACCACAAGTACATGCGATTGGTTGATCAAAGTCAACTGTGATGTGTCCAAGTTCACCAGCAGCACCTGCAACACCGTGAAGCAATTTACCTTCTGCTACGATACCGCCACCAACACCTGTACCAAGTGTCATAAAGACAACATCTGGTTGGTTGTCACCAGCACCCATCCAACGCTCACCAAGAGCTGCCACGTTGGCGTCATTGTCGATAAAGAATGGAATCCCCAAGGCTTTTTCCATTTTTTCTTTGATTGGTTGAAGAGTTTTCCAGTTGAGGTTGTAGGCACCGATAACAGTCCCTTTTTCACGGTCAACCACACCAGGTGACCCCATACCAATTCCACTGAAATCTTCAGCAGACAATCCAAGCAAGCCCAAACGGTGTTGAATAGTTTCAATCATATCGTCTACGATATGGCTTCCTTCATCCAAAATGTTTGTCTTAATAGACCATTTTTCTTGGATTTCTCCTTCTTGCGTTAAAATAGCGAACTTGATAGAAGTTCCACCAAGGTCAATCCCAATAATCTTTTGACTCATCGTCTTCTCCTTATTCTTAATTGAAAATGCTTATAGTAATAGTATAACAAAAACTACTTATCAATGCAGAGGTTTGCATTAACTTTCCAGATTTTTTTCTATTCTATGGTTTCCACAAACCAGAAGCATCTACATAATAGCGTCCGCCATCCACTCGTTCATTTTTTGCCATTTTGCCATCTGATTTGAGATAGTAATTTCCTTGCCATGCATTGCGAGCATAAGATCCATCTGATTTCAAGTAATACCAGGCTTGGTAAGAAGAATCATAGACCCACTCACTCTGAGCCATTTTCCCATTTGACTTGAGGTAATATGCACCTTGCCAAGTATTATGCGCATAAGATCCATCTGATTTGAGGTAATACCAAGCTTTGTAGTAAGAATCATAAATCCATTCACCCTGAGCCATCTTACCATCTGATTTGAGATAGTAACTTCCCTGCCAAGTATTGCGTGCATAAGATCCATCTGATTTGAGGTAATACCAGGCTTGGTAATAGTTATCGTATACCCACTCATTCTCAGCCATTCTTCCATCTGACTTGAGATAGTAAGCACCCTGCCAAGTATTTGTTACTGGTTTCCCATTTTCAGAAAAATAGTACCAAGATCCATTCTGACGAACCCAGCCACTTTCAGCTGCTACACTTGGGGTAGGTGCTACACTATTTGGTGCTACATTGGTGTTAGCTTGAGATGTACTCGACTTTTTCTCTTTTAAAACACCCTTAGGCGCATTCTTCGATTCACAGGCAATCCCATCATGATCTTTATCTAGAGTAGCAGAATAACCTGGTTCCCCCCTATGAATATCTGCATAGCCATTCTCCCAAGCCTCCTTACAGCTCGAAAAATGGATACTTTCATCTGCCACAACTGGATGTAAAAACAAAGCTAGAGCAGGTAAAGAAGCTAGGCCTAGTTTTAGTAAATGACGTTTGTTCATGATTTTCTCCTAAAATTATAATATCAATCTCAATATTATTTTATCAAACTTGTTTCAGCAATTCAAGAAAACTTCTGGTTATTTCTGCAAACTCTTTTGGTTTTGCCCTATTCAAGACATGAGGGCCGTCAGGGATAATCTCAAACTGAGAATCTGGCATCAGTTCTTGAATAGCTCTCATTGAACTGAGATTAGGCTTATCCTGACTACCACAAATTAACAGACTTGGATAGGGACAATTCCGTGCAATCTCTCTTAAATCAAGTGTTTTTAATTCCTCAGAAACTCCAACCATAAGAGTCTTATCTGCTCCCTGTTTCTCAAATATCCTTTTTGGGAGTAGTTTGAATATCAGCAACTGAATGTAAAAAGGAATGCTACCTGCTAGTTTCAGTGGACAACCTGACAAAACCAAGGCTTGAAGATTTGGTATCTCATAACTTGAAAGCTCTAATGCAAGGGCAGCCCCTAAGGACAAACCGATTAGGACAAAAGGTTCTGTTTCCACTGTTAAGCGCTGATAAATGCGATCCTTAGCTTCTTGGTAGTTAGCAACTCCGGAAGGAAATAGCTCTAGAGCTTCAGAGGGATAATTTGCCAGCAAATCCTGGACTTCTTTCCAACTATCTGCTGACTGACCTAGGCCATGTAAAAATATTAGTTTCATTTAGTTCTCCCTTACTGACAACTCATATAAGCCCCTTACTGCATTACAAGCATAAATGACTTCTGCCTGTTTCAAATCTTCTACGGTCAAGATTTTCTCTTCTACCTGCCCGCTTTCAAGTAAATGCTGGCGATAAATCCCTGGTAAAATGCCAAGACTACTAGGTGGGGTATAGAGCTTGCTATTCATTTTTAAGACCAGATTCCCAATAGAGGTTTCTAGCAGTTTTCCATCAGCAGTGTGATAGATGATTTCCTGCTCTCCCATTGTCAAATGCGGTCGGTGTGTCGTCTTAAAGTAGGTAAAGGCCTGCTGCAAATCAGCTTCTTGCAGACAAAGTTTAGCCTGACAGAAGCTAGAACTAAGTGGTGTCAATACTTGTCGATCAAATTCTATTTCTCCAGATTTGCTGAGACTGATTCGCAAACGGTAGTCTTGCTGGAGGTCACAAGCCTGACACTCTTCCTCTATCTTTTGTCTCAAGTTTTCTGCATCAAAAGGAAAGGCAAAATAACGACTAGCCTTTTGTAGTCTTTCTAGATGTTGATTTTCAAAGAGCAAGGTTTTCTGGCTGATTTTTCCTGTCGTAATCAGTTGAAAACGAGGCTGTTTGCGATAAAGAACAGCAGCCTTTTGCTGGACTTCACGGTATTCCGATTCCCAAGTACTGTCCCAAGTGATGCCACCACCAACTCCATAGATGGCTTGCCCTCGATGCAGTTGAATGGTTCGAATAGCCACATTGAAAATCCGTCGTCCATTGGGAAGTAAGAGACCGACAGTTCCACAGTAAACTCCTCTAGCTTGTGGCTCCAAGTTCTTGATAATTTCCATGGTCGCAATTTTCGGTGCTCCAGTTATTGAACCACATGGAAAGAGCGAACGAAAAATCGCAACTAGGTCAACATCCGGTCGTAACTGACTCTTGATGGTCGAAGTCATTTGCCAAACTGTAGAATACTGCTCTACTTGACACAGACGCTCCACATGCTCACTTCCCACCTCAGAAATACGGTTCATATCATTGCGCAAGAGGTCAACTATCATCATGTTTTCTGAGCGATTTTTGGGATCTTGCTCCAACCAAGCCGCTTCCTTCAAGTCTTCAACGTCGTTCAGACCCCGTTTAGTCGTCCCCTTCATAGGGCGAGTCGTTAATTCACGGCCATTTTGCTCAAAAAAGAGTTCTGGACTCATGGAAATCACTGCCATGTCGTCATGCTCTACGTAAGCATTGTAACCTGCTTCCTGCTCGACAACCATACGATTGTAGATAGCAAAAGGATTGGCAGACAACTCCTGCTTGAGTTGAACCGTATAATTGACCTGATAAGTATCGCCCTGTCGTAAATGATGGTGAATCTGGGCAATAGCTTTTTCATAGTCCTCTGCAGAAGTTACTTCCTGCCAGTTTGACGGCAAATCCACCTCCTCATAAGTCAGAGGAATGCTAGATGTTTCAATACTGTCATGAACAGTAAAGTAAAGCAAATACTCCCCCAGTAAGGGAGCCTTGTGGACCTCTAATTTTTCCTCAAAAGCTGGCGCAGCCTCATAGCTGACATAACCTGCCACATAAAAGCCTTGCTCTTGGTAGTTTTCCACTTGAGCTAATAAGTCTGCTACTTCTGCTAAATCTCTGGTTTTTAACTCTTTAATAGGCTGGGTAAAGGTGTATCGCTCGCCCAAAACCCTGAAATCAATCACTGTTTTTCTATGCATATCCTAAGTATACCATAAAAGCCAGACCCCAAACAGGAGATCTGGCAATTTTATTCTTTGAGAATGCCAAAGTAGATTTCACTTCCTTAGGAAATCTGAACACACTCTCTTTTATCTATCCTTTGGGAAAGAGTTCGGATGAAAAGGCATCTGTGACCTGCAATAGTTTTTGGAAGACTTTTTTCTTCAGAGCTACTGTATAGTTGGCAACTGAGCCTCCATACTTGAAGTTTCGATAATCCGTTTCTACTGCTTGGTCAAACAAATCTTGCAATTTCTCGTAAGAATCAATTTGCTGACCATCAATTTCAAAACTATGGATTCCTCGTTTTGCCTTGGCAATAATAGCATCAAACCAGGCCTTCTTCCATTCTTCTAAGTTCTGGAACTTGCCTTTCGAAACCTTCTGGATGATGAAATCATCTCCAAGGGTGTCACGTCCCTCGCTTAACGCCTCATCCTTGTATTTATTAGAAGCATAGCCTAAGAAACCATTTTCGTAGCCATAATATCCCCACATACGGAAGGCATTATGCTTGAAAGAAATGGCTCCTGGAGCTCCCTGACTGGTATTTCCACCATAGATAGCATCCACCATCTTGACATTGACATAAGCTGTCTTAAGTTCTTCTGGTCGGTAAGTTCCCTGATAATGCCTATTGGTGATGATGTTATGTTTGATTAAGTCATCCACAGAATTTAGCTGAGTCTTGGCTTCCTCATCTGTCAATGGACGGACATAGTCCCACTGGTTTGGAGCAAGGAGTTTATTATCCTGATCCTGATAGCGCATTTGCTTGGTCATCTTGCTGAACCAAGCCTTCTTCAAAGCAAGATCATTCTTAGCGAGAACTCGTTCTCCTTCCAGATAATCTAGAAGCATCAAGGCCTCGTTATACCCCTTCATGTAGTGGTCAATCTGCTGGCGTGTTTGCAACTTGGTTGGATCTGGATTGTACCATTGATCCCCATCATTTGGTCGCATGTAGGCCATGTTGAGACCAAGAGCGCCGTACTCACCCTGATGACCTTCCTCAGCTGGCGACTGGAGCATGCCCTGAGCATAGGCTTCTACATAGGTTCCTTCACGATGTTTGTAGCCACCCAGATAGACAATGCGATCGTTGACGTGAGTTGTCTCATGGGTGTAGACAGACAAGCCATACTCACTCATCATATCGATTTCCACAAAGTGAACAGCATCTCTGGAATTTATCTTTGGATAGATAGAGGCATAAGCTCCTAGCTTATTGTCTTTATAGTAGCGACCTGCTGGTCCAAATACCTCACGAATTGGCGCGTAGTCTTCCATACCACTGGTATGTCCATAACGCTCTACCCAGCCACGTCCATCAACGCGATAGCCTTCCCAAACTGGTGTAGCTACATTAAAGTCACTCTTAACCATACGGTCTTTAACTTCATCAGCAGCAAGTCGATACCAGAAATCCAAGTAAGTCAACTGGCGGTCCGCTACTAGATCAATGTCAGCTTTCATCTGGTCTATGGTTTTGCCAGATTTATCAGCTGATCCGAAAGTAATGGTATTGTAGTTGGAAATCAGGAACATCTGTGCCTTCTTGACATTCAACAAAGGCAGAATCATATTGCGATGCAACCAGTTATTAAGATTGTCATAAGCCCGATGCTTCCGATTGGCAATTTCTTGATTCTTCGAAGCTCGCTCTGCTATGTACACATGGCCCTTGGTGGCATTCACAAACCAGTCATTCATATCCTTGTCAGTCGTCAATAACTGTCTGTTGTAGTCTAAGAAGGCATGTAAATCTTCAGATTTTGTATCTTTGGCTAGGACTCTGGCAAAGGTTTCATGAGTCTGGTCGCCTTTTAGGTTGTTCTCTCTTGAACCAAGTTCAATCAATCGATCCAAGATATCCACATTTTGCCCATAAAAATCTGGTCTAAAGAGCATGAGTTCTTTTAGATTATAATCGGCAAATCGGATACCGTAATAGCGATTAAGATAAGCCAGACCCAGCATGATAGCTGATTGATTGTCCTGAACTTTTTTCTTTAAGGCAGCAGTTCTAGCAGGCGATTCATTCCACTGGTAGTCTAGATTGGTAAGTAGCTTATCAACCAGGCTTCCTAGCTTCGCTTTGACCTCTGCAAAGCTTTCTTCTAGGTACCAATTCTGCACTGCCTCAACCTTCTTATCAAGGCTAGTGGTTTGATCATCTAGGATTCGATAAACTCCCTCAGACTGTAAGTCCACTATTTTCAGGATAGCTGTTAGCTCCTTGGCTAAGGCAGAATGATCCTTAACAAGCATATCTGGAGTATAAACCACATCCAAGTCAGCAATCTTATATTCCTTGATGGCAGTCAAGCCAGAATTTTGCGAGGTGATTGCAAACACATCCTTGGTCTTGTCTGCATAATGAACCATGATATGGTCTGCCACTGAAAGATCCGTCACAAAGTCTTTCCCTTTCATGGCGATAACAGAGATTACCTCTTTCTTGGCTAGATTGTGATCAAGATTCAGCTTATTTCCTTGATTAACGATCCATTCTTTATTGTAGAACGGTTGCAATTTTTCAAGGTTGCGATAGGCTTGATCGTGGCGACTATCATAATCTTGGATATCCTGATAAGCGTATTCTTTTACACCAAGAACAGCATGAGATGCAGTACTCGACTTAGCCAGATAGTAGCTGTAGCCTTCTTCAAAGGTTTTCTGAGCATCGCGTTGAATCAAGTCAGTCGCTTCAGCAGTCACCTTATAATATTCTTTGCCATCTATTCTCTCAGTTTGGATTGACTTGATGGCTAAACGGCTGGTCTTATGGTCCTCTGAATTAATCTTGAGGTAGTAGTCTTCCAAATTCCTTGGTGCTTCTGTCAAGTGCTGAATCACAGACTCTTTGCCATTTTCAACCTTAACAAGGTTTGTTTCCTTGATATCTTTTATTTCTAGCTTTTTAAGTTCTAAACGAAGCTTCTTGTCCTCAAGCAGAGTGCTCTCCTCACCCTTACCACGATTGTAGACCATCCTTGTAGATATGGTGTAATCCGTATAAAGTTTTAGATTATCAACTGTTGCTTCCAGCTGATCACTCGTTAAGTCAATGGTCTGATCCTCTAGCCCCTTGGCTTTAATAGTGGCACTAATTTTTGAAACGGAAACACCATCTGCCTTCTCCAAGTTATAACTTAAGCGAGCTGAACGGCCCATCGAATTTCCAGTAATATTTGAAAGAGTTAGGACAGGTTCAGGTTTAATTTCTTCTTTTTCCTTACTGCCACGGATGATAACCTGATCTTTAGCTTCTGTTAAAATCCGTGTTGTTTCTTTCAGCTCTGAGATCCGTTTCCCATCTTTTTCCTCATAGCTGGTAACAATCTCTTTCTCACCATCTTGACCGACTTGCTCGATTCTTGTTTCACCGACAAGCATGTCTGGATCAATCTTTTCCCTAGTTTGTTTAGGAATCAACTCTTTTCGGACTTCAACATGTAGAGTCGGTTTTGCATCTTGAACGAGCGCTTCAGTAGCATTCACACCACCACTATAGCTAGGGAGTTCCTGTTTCAGAGTATCAACTGGAACTGCACCACCTTCATACTCTGGTAAGCTTTCAGCTACTGTACCTTGGCCATTGACTCCACCTTCAAATGTTGGTTTTGTTGGCTCAACCAAGGATTCGCCTGATACGCCACCTGTAAAGTCTGCTTTGTCATGGACTTCTGGGATACCACTTTGACTACTCGAGTCCAGTGTATACTCTGGTAAGCTTTCTGCTACTGCTCCTTGGCCATTGACGCCATCCTCAAATGTTGGTTTTGGTGGCTCAACTAAGGATTCGCCTGATACCCCACCTGTAAAGTCGGGTTTGGCGTGAACTTCTGGGACGCCACTTTGACTACTCGAGTTCGGTGTGTACTCTGGTAAGCTTTCTGCTACCGTACCTTGGCCATTGACGCCACCTTCAAATGTTGGTTTAGTTGACTCAACCAAGGAGTCGCCTGATACACCGCCTGTGAATTCTGGTTTGTCATGGACTTCTGGGATGCCACTTTGACTGCTAAATTCTGGTGTATACTCTGGTATGGCTTCGGATACTGTTCCTTGGCCATTGACGCCTCCTTCAAAAGTTGGTTTAGTTGACTCAACCAAGGATTCGCCAGATACCCCACCTGTAAAGTCTGGGATTTCCTGTTTCAAAGTTTCAACTGGAACTGCACCACCTTCATAGTCTTGTAAGGTTTCAGCTACTGCTCCTTGGCCATTAACACCACCCTCAAATGTTGGTTTTGGTGGCTCAACTAAGGATTCGCCTGATACGCCACCTGTAAAGTCGGGTTTGGCGTGAACTTCTGGGACGCCACTTTGACTACTCGAGTTCGGTGTGTACTCTGGTAAGCTTTCTGCTACTGTACCCGGACCACTGACCCCACCTTCAAATGTTGGTTTAGTGGGCTCAACCAAAGATTCGCCCGATACGCCGCCAGTAAAGTCTGCTTTGTCATGGACTTCTGGGATGCCACTTTGACTGCTAAATTCTGGTGTATACTCTGGTAAGGTTTCAGTTACTACACCTTGGCCATTGACGCCACCCTCAAATGATGGTTTTTTTGGCTCAACCAAGGATTCGCCTGATACGCCACCTGTAAATTCGGAAATTTCATGAACGGCTGCTTGATTTACTGGCTTTGCAGGAGTTTCTGGATTTCCACTAGACGTTAGATCTTGGCCTCTTCCTCTTAAATCCGACTCTAATAAATAACCGACATAGTCATAGCCTTTAATGTCAATAATCCCTTGAGATAAACCATCTGCAGACACAAGGGTTTGGGTTTGATCATAAGCTAGCAAGTCCTTGTGTTCAAAAGCAAATACCTGATAAGGAAGTAATAAGCTCTTACCTAGCGAAGCAATCAATAACACTCCAACTATCTTTGAAGGTTTTTTCTTAGAAAATAGGAAAACCACCAAACTAGCAGTCAAAAGACCAAGACCAGCCAAGGGGAAGGTAACTGTTCCTGTTTGAGGTAAGACGGCTTGTCCCTGCTTGCGATAGACTAAATAATAGCTCTCTTGGCTCAGATCTTGTGGTAATTCATGGTGAATGAGTTCACGTTCAGCAGCTGTCAACTCCGATTCTGCTAAATAGTGAAAGGAAACTTGCTTGATCTCATCAGCCTGAACCAGTTTGGGTTCAAGTGTTCCTCCAATGAAGGCAAGTCCAATCAATACCGAGCCCACCCCCATGCTCAGTTTTCGAATGGCAAATTTTTGTAGCTTTTTTCTATCTTCCATACCAGCTTTGTTCTTGTCCTTAAAGACATCTCCTTTGTTCCGTTTTCATAATCTTATTATAATATTTTGTTGATTTTTTTACAAAATATTTCCGAGATAAATCCACATTTTTAGTATGGCACATATTCCAATATAACCCCTATCCAGCGACCCAGTTATTAGTAGATAGTTTCAATCATTGAAAAACGGATGCCCTTCGCCTTACTTGTTTTCAAAATCAAAAATTTGCGGGAGTAATCCCAACACGTTCTGCTAAATCTCCTGAACGCATTTTTTTCTTTTAGATAAAAGAAAGCTTATCGAAAAGACATTCTACTTCTAAAGTCTAAATTCTACACTTTTTATGAACTAAAACATTTTTAGTAAACTCTTTTTAAGAATATCACGTTCACTCAACATATTCCAACAAATAACCGTAACCCTTCTCTTCCATTTGATCCTTAGGAATAAAGCGGATAGATAGACTATTAATACAATAGCGAAGCCCTCCCTTGTCCTTAGGTCCATCTGTAAAAACATGTCCTAAGTGGGAATCACCAGTTCGGCTTCTGACTTCTGTTCTGACCATATTATAAGACTTGTCTTCCTTGTAGGTCGCAACATCTGGACTGATAGGCTGGGTAAAACTTGGCCAACCACAACCCGATTCAAATTTATCTTTCGAAGAAAAGAGAGGTTCTCCAGTTGCCACATCCACATAAATCCCTGCTTCAAATTTATCCCAGTAACGATTTGAAAAGGCGCGTTCTGTTTGACCGTTTTGAGTCACTGCATATTCCTCAGGAGAGAGGAGTTTTTTCAATTCATCGTCACTCGGTTTTGGATATTTACTCGCATCAATAACAGGATAGGCTGCTTGATTGACATTGATATGGCAATATCCGTTAGGATTTTTCTGGAGATAATCTTGGTGATAGTCCTCAGCCACGATAAAATTTCTTAAGGCTTCCTTTTCAACCGCTAGAGGCTGGTCATACTTCTTAGAAACTTGATCAAAGACTTGATTGATGACTTCTAGGTCTTTATCATCTGTATAGTAGACTCCCGTGCGATATTGGGTTCCTACGTCATTACCTTGCTTGTTTTTACTAGTTGGATTGATAATGCGGAAATAATGGAGCAGGATTTCTTTTAAAGAAATTTGATTGGCATCATAAGTCACATGAACAGTTTCAGCATGCCCCGTTTGGCCGATCAATTCATACTGGGTTGTTTCTCCTCTGCCATTCGCATAGCCAGAAACAGCATCTGTCACACCTGCTACTCTTGAAAAATACTCTTCAACTCCCCAGAAACAGCCTCCCGCTAGATATATTTCATGTAAGTCAGCATCTTTATCTGGCACAGTTTTAGACTTAACATTTTGTCCCTGACTAACTGCTGCTCTCTCGATTTGAGAGGTATCGGTGTAGCTAGCGCTTCTTTTTTCCAAAAGAAATAAAATTCCGATGATGATGCAAATGAACACTCCAATTAAGAGTATTGTTTTTAATTTATCATTCATAATAAGCCTCTAATTCATAGTCTTTAAATTCTCTAAAATAGTTTCCTTGTCCATAAAGCCTGGTTGAGTCTTCACCAATTTGCCTTCTTTATCAATAAATGCCTGAGTCGGATAAGAACGAACTCCGTAACTCGCTAAAAGTTGTCCCGAAGGGTCTAGCAATACTGGTAAAGCTTTATAGTCCAAACCCTGATACCATTTTTTAAAGGCTTCTTCTGACTGCTCCCCTTTTTGACCCGGAGAAACGACTGTCAAAACGACAAAGTCATCGCCAGCTTCTTTTGCCAGTTCATCTGTATCAGGCAGACTAGCTAGACAAATAGAGCACCATGAAGCCCAAAATTTGAGATAGACCTTTTTGCCTTTATAATCTGATAGGCGATACGTTTTACCATCAACTCCCGTAAGCTCAAAGTCTGGAACTGCTTCTCCTTTTTTTGCTACCTGAGAACTAACTTGCGCATTTTTGTCTCCATTTTGTTTATCAGCCTCGCTCGTCGTCTGGTTGTTACAAGCCGATAGACAGACCAGACTAGCGCAGATCAATACAGTTGCTTGCCATTTTTTCATTTTCATCACCTTTCTCGCTCATCATATGAATATAGATATTGTATTATAGCTCTATTATATACCTATCACCCTAAAAATACTTGAAATCTGTTTGGAAAATAAGGCATCTTTTGGGACACAAAAAACTCCCACCTGCTTAGCAGATGAGAGTTTTGGATTATTTAAAGATAGAAGTTTTAAAGCTATCTGTTTGTTGAAGAAGTTTCTTATAAACAGCTTCTTTGAGTTTGGTTACATTATTTGTAGACACAGACTTATTACCATTCTTCTCTGTTTTTAAGGTTGCAGCATCCTTAGCAGCAGCTTCCTTGAATAAGCGAAGAAGATCATTGTAAGATGAAATGTTAGTTCCATTTACTTCAAAGGTTGTCAAACCATTTGTAGCCTTGTCTTTCACTTCTTTATAGTAAGCTTTCTTGAATTCTTCTAAGTTTGCAAATCGACCTTCAGAAATCTTGCTGATAATAAAGTCGTCACCTAGGGTGTTCTTACCTGCAGCCTTAGCCTCTTGTTTATACTTATTAGTAGCATAGCCTAGGAAGCCTTTTTCATATCCGTAGTAACCCCATAATCTGAATGTATTATGTTTAAATGACATTCCTCCAGGAGCACCTTCACTTGTGTTACCACCATAGATACCTGTCATCATAGGGACGTTGACATATGCAGAACTAAAGTCATCTGGTTTATAGACACCATTTCCTGGGCCACGGTTAGTCATAAAGTTGTTATCTACTAGGTCATTCACGGAATGAAGTTGAATAGCTTTTTCAGTATCATTTAGACCACGAACATTATCGTATTGGTTCTTAGAGTTTCCTCTCATTTGCTTATCAACTTTCTTGAACCAAGCATTATTCAATTCTTGACTATTTTGTCCAAGAACTGCATCAGCCTCAAGATTGTCTAACATCATCAGAGTATCGTTATAACCTTTCATGTAGTTATCGATAGCTTCACGTGATTTAAGATCATTTGGATTCGTATTATACCATTGGTTACCATCGTTAGGTCTTTCAAATGCCATGTTTAATCCTAGAGCTCCATATTCACCTTGGTGGCCTTGTGTTGCAGGTGATTGAAGCATACCTTGGGCGAAGGCTTCAACATTTGTACCTTCACGACGACCAAAATTACCGAAGTAAACAAGACGGTCATTTAAGTGTGTAGTCTCGTGTGTGAACGCAGAAGCTCCGTATTCGCTAATCATATTAGACATAACGAAAGTTACTTTGGCACGATTATCATTTGGATTATCGTAAATACTTGCATAAGCTCCAGCAACAGCTCCATTATCACCGTAGTATTCTCCTACAGGTCCATAGATTTCACGGATTGGGGCATATACTTCAGTACTATTTTTGAATTGGCCATAGCGTTCAGGCCAGCCTGGCCAACCATGACCCCAAACATAGAATCCTTCCCAAACTGGATAGACGATATCTTTGAACAATCTATTCTTCACATTATCCAAGGCCAATCGATGCCAGAAATCAAGATAATTAATCTGACGTTGTGCGGCTAAATCAATCTCAGGTTTAAGTTTTTCCAAAGTAGTATTGTACTTATTAGCTGTACCATAAGACATCGTATCGTAAGTAGAAATGAGGAACATTTCTGTCTTATCTAGATTCAACAAAGGTAGAATCATTTTTCTATGAAGACCACGAGTCAAATTGTCATAAGCACGATATTTATGTTCGCCAACTCCTGGATTTTGAGAAGCTTTTTCTACTACATAGACCTTATCCTTAGTCGCATCAATGAACCAATCATTCATATTATCGATATTAGTGAATAATCCTCTGTTGTAGTCTAAGAAACCATTTAAATCTCCAGATTTAGTGTATTTCGCTAGAACTTCACCGAAAGCATCATATGTTCTTGAACCACTAATATTATTTTCTTTAGAGCCAATTTCAATTAATCTATCAAGAACATCAATGTTTTTACCATAGAAATCAGGTTTGAATAACATTAATTCTTTAATGTTAACATCACCGAATTTAACGCCGTAGTATCGATTTAAGTATGTTAAACCTAATAATAGGGCAGCTTTATTTTTCTCAACTTTATCAAGAATCATTTGTTGAGCTGCAGGAGAATTATTAAGTTGGTGGTCTTCATTTTCAACTAATTTAGTTACTAATGTATTAAGATTAGCTTTTACATAGTCAAAACTTTCTTCTAAGAATAGATTTTTAATCGCATTTACTTTATTTGGTCCAGTTCTGCCAAGTTTTTGGTAAATTGAATCAGATTGAAGCTCGATAGGGTTTAAGATATTTACGATACCGTTAATTAAAACACTATGATCTTTTTGAACGATATTAGGTGTATATTTAATACCTAAGTCTGTTACAGTATATTCTCTAACATTACTTAGACCCTCATCACTAGAAGATAGGTTGAAGTAATCTTTTGTTCCATCAGCATAGTGAACAATAATTCTGTTTGCAACACTTAAATCTGTTACAAAGTTATTATCATTCATTGGAGTAACAGAAATAACTTCTTTAGTATTTAACTTGTGGTTCTTAGCTAGTTTATTAGCTTGATTAACGATAAAATCTTTGTTATAAAATGGTTGTATTTTTTCAATATTCTTATAAGCAAGTTTATAGTCTGGATTGTAGTCTTGAATAGACTCATAAGCTGCTTCACGAGTGCTTACATTGTTCAACTTGTTCAATTCATAAGGTTCACTTATGAATTTATCGGCTGTAATATTGTAGCCAGCAACACGCTTATCAGCTTCTTCCTTAGTCAAATGTTTGAGTTTTTTAGGACTCTTGGTATCTTTACCAGTACCATCCTCAGCTGAGCTATAGCCAACTACGCCAAAAAGGTCTTTAATATGTGGGCCACCATCTTCATCGTTAACATCGTTAGATCCAAATATTTCATGACCTTTGATTACTTTAGCATATGTTACGTTATCTTGTACAGCTCCATATGGCCATGTTTTAGAGGCAATACCACCAACGTTTCTAGTATTTTTAACATCAAGGATACCCTTGGCAACAGAATTGGTTAATCTTGCTTTTGTACCTGATTTCCAACTATTTAGCATATAAGTGACAAATGGTACTAGCATACTTGCATTGGCATTTTGGGCCGTAATAGTCGCATCTACATAGGCTCTATTGACAAAGCCCATATAGTTTGAACCAGCAATACCACCAACTGTCGAGTTATTCCCTAAAGAGTTGACTTTACCAATAAAGGCGACATTTTCAACCTTACCATCTTCATCAATTTTATTGACAATACCTGCAACATCATTGTTACCAGTAACCGAACCAGTCACCTTAACATCTTCAATCAGACCTTTATTTTTAAGGTTAAATCCAACCGTCGCAATTTGATTTTGACCAGAACGATTAATATCTACATTTTCAAAGTTGATGTTCTTAATAGTCCCACCATTAATGACATTGAAGAGTGGATGTTCCAAATTATAGATAGCATAACGTTTGTCACCATCACTCAATAGTTTACCAGTAAACTCCGAAGTAATGTAAGATTTCCCTTGAGGAACAACGTTACGAGCACTCATACTTTGACCCAGTTTAAATTCACCAGCAGGATTTGCCTGAATGGCTTGGATCAATTCTCCAAAGTCGTAGAAAACACCATCTTGGCTAGCTTTTGGTTTTTCAATATAGTAGGTATAAGTTTCATTAAAGCGACTATCGGCATTACGTTGAACCAAGTTCTCCGCTACTGCTGTTACCTTGTAGACTTGTTTTCCATCAATTGTTGACTCTTCGATTTTTTGAACCGCTAGTAGATTGGTTTTATGGTCATTAGAGGTAACTTTCAGATAATAGTTTGACAAGTCGGTTGGCACTGAAGTCAGTCGAGTTTCATCCATTTCGATTTGATTTTCATATTTGATCAAATCCGTTCTTAGAATATCTTTAATCTCGATTTTCTTTAAATCCAGTCGCAGTGGTTCTTCCGTGAGAACAACTTCTTCGTTCCCATTTCCACGATCGTAAACCATCTTGGTCGCAATCTTGTAGTCCTTGTAATACTTCAAGCTTGTAAGATTAGCGGTCAAATCTCCCTCAGACATATTGACTGTTTGAAGGCTAGTGTCTCCATCTTTCAAAACAACTTCAAGAGATTTAATGGTTACACCTGTTGGTTTCACCAATTGGTAACGAACCTTAGCACTACGCTCTAATTCTTCTTTGTCTATATGATTGAGAGTCAACGTTGGCTCAGTCAGGATTTGATCACCTTTTTTGATGATACGATCTTGAACTGCTTCAACAACTACCTCTGAAATCGTTGGAGCATCTGCAGTTTTCACGCCCTTAAGAGTCTTATAGACTTTGGTAATCTTTTTCTTACCGTTTTGACCAGCTTGAGCAACAACTTCTGTTCCCTTCGGAAGAGTGCTGTCTACTTCTGTTCTTGTCTCGAAAGGAATTTCTTCAAATGAAACTTCTTCAACTTGACCTTCAATAGCCTTTGTACCACGACTAATTTTTTCGTTTACTGGAGCCTTAACAGTTTCTGTACTCGTGCTAATTGGGTCCCCAACTTTTTGGCCATTGACTGTCTTATAGACACGATGAATCAGCTGACTTCCTGCTTGACCATTTTGAATTACTGTTTCTTCATCAGTGTATCGAGTATCGTCATTTACATACTCTCTTGTATATGGAACTTCTACAGTTTCAGTTTCTGTGATAGTTGCTTCAGCTACTGTATACTCTGGTAATTCTGGCTGAACTAGGGATTCACCTTCGTGACCTTCTTCTTGGGTGCCTTTGGCTGTAATCTCGCCGGTGTAAGCTGGCAACTCTGGCTGAACTAAGGATTCACCTTCGTGGCCTTCTTCTTGGGTACCTTTGGCTGTAATCTCGCCGGTGTAGGCTGGAGCTTCTGGTTGAACTAGAGACTCACCTTGGTGGCCCTCTTCTTGAGTACCTTTGGCTGTAATCTCGCCGGTGTAAGCTGGCAATTCTGGCTGAACTAAGGATTCACCTTGGTGGCCCTCTTCTTGCGTTCCTTTGGCACTAATCTCACCCGTGTAGGCTGGAGCTTCTGGTTGAACTAAAGCTTCGCCTTGGTGACCCTCTTCTTGGGTGCCTTTAGCACTGATCTCACCTGTATAAGCTGGTAATTCTGGCTGAACTAAAGACTCACCTTCGTGACCTTTTTCTTGAGTACCTTTGGCTGTAATCTCGCCGGTGTAGGCTGGCAATTCTGGCTGAACTAAGGATTCACCTTGGTGGCCCTCTTCTTGGGTGCCTTTGGCTGTAATCTTGCCGGTGTAGGCTGGCAATTCTGGCTGAACCAAGGATTCGCCTTCGTGACCCTCTTCTTGGGTGCCTTTGGCTGTAATCTCACCCGTGTAGGCTGGCAATTCTGGCTGAACCAGAGATTTGCCTTCATGACCTTCTTCTTGAGTTCCCTTAGCAGTCGTCATTTGCTCTGGTTGTTCTTGGAAGTCTGATGCTTTAAAGTAACCGACGTATTCGTATCCTTCAATTTGAATGACACCTTTTGCCAAGTCCTCTTGACTACTTGCTGCAATCGTTTGATTGAAGGACACCAAGATTTTATTCTCAAAGGCTTGAGCTGACTGAGGGATAAAGTAACTACCACCTAGAGCTCCAATAAAGAGAAGGCCAAGCATTTTATTGCGGTGTTTTTTAGACATCACCACAACAACCATAGACGCTGTTGCAAATCCAAGAGTTGCCAGTGCTAACTCCTTGCTTCCAGTGTTCGGCAATTGTTGAGAATTCACTTCCTTCTTTCTGTAAACAAGATAGACAAGATCATCTTGTTTTAAATCAGAAGGGAGTTCGTGATGGATCAAAGCTTTTTCTGCTTCTGTCAATTCTTGTTCAGCCAAATAATGGTAATGAACTTGGTTGGGTGTTGCCACTTCGTTTGCTGAAACAGTTTCAACTAAAAAGCTATTTGCCCCCAAAAGAAATGTCCCGATAACCGCAGAACCGACACCAACCGAGAACTTCCGAATAGAGTATTTAATGACTCTCTCAAACTGCATTTTTCTAGTATTCATTTTATATCTTCCTAATATGATCTATTGGATATTGAGCACGCGCCCCTCCAATGAGTTTTGGTCGACTAGCAAGTGCCGTTACATGAGCCTGACCAATCTCTCTTAAGACTGGTCGAATGGGTACTTGAACATGTTTGATATGCATACCGATAGCTGTATCACCAATGTCTAGACCAGCATCTGCCCTGATAAATTCGACCTCCACGGGATCCTTCATATAGCGAAAGGCAGCTAACTGACCAGAACCTCCTGCATGTAAGGTCGGGAGTACACTCACAATCTCCAACTGATGTTTTATAGCTACTTCTCGTTCAACAACTAAAGCCCGATTGACATGTTCGCACCCTTGAACAGCCAGGTGAATTCCCTTAGCCGTCAACAGTTCCAACATAGTCTTGACAATAAGTTCACCGATTTCCTGACTCGAATCTTTTCCGATGTGTCCTCCCAGCACTTCACTCGAAGACAAACCCAAGACAAATAATGCTCCCTCCTGTAAAGAAGCCTTGTCTAATACATCTTCAAGTATCTGCTGTGTTTCTGTTTGAATCCGTCTTTGGTCCATATTTCACCTCGCTCTTTTTCATTCTATCATATCGTTTTTCATCAATTTTAGCAAGATTGGAAGACGTAGGAATACCATTTGCTAGGATTCAAAAACTATATGAGGGCTCTTTTTAAAAACTGATTCAAATTCATCTAGTTTCAAATATAAGATAAATTATACTTTGAAAACAAAAAAATATAATAGTTTAGTAAAATCGTTGATGTAACAACATTTACACCTAAAAGATTTGTCTGCCAATTCGATTATAAGCTACCGAAAAGCAACTTCTACAATTCTATCCCATTTCTTCTATTAAAGCTACTAGTTTGCTTATTTTTTAGCCACTTTTTCGTCCTTGTAGATTTAGATGATGATTCAGAAAATTTTCATGAAATTATGATCAAACTTTAATTTCGCTTTCAAATTATAATATGTCGGTTTTTTGAATACAAACTGTATCCAATATTTTAAAAAACTAGATTTTACAGAGAAGATAACAAAAGGCGGTGGGACAGAAATCGATAGACAAAGTCTCGATTTCGTAGTCCCAGCCCCGCGAGGATGATTAGGAGCTTTTTGGAGTCTAAAAGACGAACAAAAAGTTCAATCAGCTACCGCGTCAAAGTTTGATTGCTAATAAAAAGTGAGGTCGGGATCTTTTGTCCCAACCTCTTTTTCTAGATTAAACTTTTTGGAGTCCTTGAACCGCATCATGATTGATGAGCACTTGACCATATTCTTGTAGAACCGAACGGCTGATGTCGCTATCATCCGCAAATTCTCGCATACGAGCCAGTAACCAAGCTGGATAAAGATTTGGTCGATCCTCTACATCCACTAAGACTGTCAGATAATACTGGTCATTCATCTTATAGAGTTCTGAAGTTTCCATTTGATAAGTAACTGTCTTCACAAAAGCAACTAGACTAGTCAGATTATCAAAGCGTAAGATATAGTAGATATAAGGTTCTCTTTTTCCTTCTTCTACCCCAAGTGCTTCGTCAAGCGCTGCTTCCTCTTCCTTTTCAACCTGTTCTAAAGATTGAATAGCTTCAATATCGTCTTTAGTTTTTTCTGCCATGGTTTTCTCCAAGGTTTTCAAAAACTCATCTGGAGACATTTTAGCTAACTCATCCATATCAGGAAGATCTGCCAAATCGTCAAAATCCAAATTCTGGTCGATCTTAGATTTTGTCACAAAGACATCAACCTTATCTGGCTTAGGAGTCACTCGGAAGCTAAGCATACCCGTATCCAAAAAACTATCTGGCATCTCTAGCTCATCCAAAATGGCATAGAAAAATTCTTCTGTTTTTTCTTGTGGAACGAGAAAGTCTGCGATTTCCATTCCACGATCCATCAAATCTTCTAAAGACATGGTGATTTTCAAAGTTGTATCACTGATTTGTTTCATTTTCATAGTTCGTAACCTCATACTTTCAGTTCTATCTATTATACAAGATTTCACAGATTTTATCAAAAGAATGGCGTTGGAATGTGATATAATACTAGTATCTAATTTAGAATATAAGAAAGAAAGTTTTCATGAAAAATATAAAAGTTAACGCTTTGGCTAGCTTGCTGGTCAATATCTTGAATATCGTTTTTCCTTTGATTACTAATCCCTATCTAACACGGATTCTTAGCAAATCGAATTACGGTTACTTCAACACTGCCAACACCTGGGCAAGCTTTGTCATTCCACTCGCTGCCTTTGGGATTTACAATTATGGGATTCGAGCTATCAGTAAGGTTAAAGATGATAAGAATAAGATCAATTATGTCTTCTCTAAGTTATTCTATATTTCCCTGATTACTTCAGTTCTGACAACAGCTATCTATTTCCTCTTTATTCACTTTGATACTAGCATTGTCAATCTAAAAATCCTTTATTATATCCTTGGAATCCAGGCCCTTTTCCAATTCCTAAATATTGAGTGGATGAATGAAGCCTACGAGAACTATTCTTTTATCCTTTATAAAACACTGGTTATTCGTATTGGAATGTTGGTCGCTATCTTTGCCTTCGTCAAGACACCTGATGATATCGTCCCTTATGCCACAATCATGAGTGCGACAACCATTATCAACTATCTGCTCAGCTTCCTCTGGATTAAACGAGAGGTTTCCTTTGTTAAGATTGAGTTCATCGAACTTCTCAAGTCATCTAAACCACTCTTAACCATGCTCCTTCTAGCAAATGCTAATATGCTCTATACCTTGCTAGACCGTATGTTCATCACTAAAGGACCTGATGAGAATTTTATCTCCTACTACACCATCGCCTCCAGTATCGTTATGCTGATTGCTAGTGTTCTTAGCGGAGCTATCAACGTCAGCATCCCACGACTTGGTTATTATCTAGGAAAAAAAGATTTTACTTCTTATAAAAATTTGGTCAATCAGGGCGCATCTCTCTTTTACTTCCTCATGGTCCCTACTAGTATCGGGATTATGGTTTTAGGAACTTATGCGACTGTTATCTACTCTTCTGAGAAGTATATAGAAGCAGGAATTGTAACAAGCGTCTTTGCCTTTCGAACCATTATCTGGGCTATCGAATTAATCCTTGGTAAGCAAATTATCTTTATCAATGACCACGAAAACCGATTAACAGCTTTCTACTTTATCGGTGGTGGTGTCAATGTCATCCTAAACTCTCTACTCCTTTTCAACAACATCTTTACTCCTGCCTACTACATCGGGACAACGATTATTGCTGAGGCAATTGTGGTTCTACTTGAAATCCGCTTTATTCAGAAACATAAACTCTTGGATTTGAAAGAGATTTTTACAACCTTGGCTCGATATACAATCGTATCACTCGGTTTCATCCCAATTTATTATGTTTTTAAAATCCTCTTCCAAGTTTATAGCTATGAAGTTACGATGAAGATGATTAGCATGGTTCTATGCACAATTGTTGCTTGCGGCATCTATTACGCTATCACCCTCTTTATTATCAAAGATAAAACACTTCATTATGCACTTGACCTAGTTCGTGCAAGGATTAAAAGAGGATAAAGGTCTGTATCCCTCTCAAAAGTGTTCAGATTAAATATTATGCAACAAAAAGAAGACCTTACAGAGTCTTCTTTTTTCTATATGGTCCACACAATAAATACCCACTCAATAAACTTGTTAGAGCATACGAAGTTAAGACGACACCGACCTAGCTTTAAAAAAATTAGAAGGAGCATCACTTACAAATCTACTGTTAATACCTTCCCAGCTCTCACGACTTGCTCACCTGCAATGTAGACATCATCAACATCACTGGATTTGACGGCATAAACGAGGTGAGAGAGCATGTTTTCTTGAGGTTGGAGATGGATTTTTCCTTGGGGTTGAATGACGAGAAAATCTGCTTGTTTGCCGACTTCCAGGCTACCAATCTCATCTTCCATTCCTAACACCTTAGCACCCTCGATTGTCAGTGCCTTGAGGGCAATCTCGATTGGAAATTGACTGGCATCACCACTCTTCATTTTTTGCAAAAGGGCTGCAGTGCGTCCTTCCTCAAACATATCGAGATTATTGTTAGAAGCAACTGAGTCCGTCGCAATACCAACTGCTACTCCAGCCTTTTGAAGTTGGATAATCGGTGCAATACCCGAAGCTAGTTTGAGATTGCTAATAGGATTGTGGGCGATAGCGACTTGCGAATCTGCCAAGCGGGTAATTTCTGCTTCATTTAACTCCACACCATGGGCAAAGACAGCTTTATGGTCTAAATAGCCAAGCTCATCCAGAAAGGCTAATGGGCATTTGCCATAACGTTTCAGGATAATCCCTGACTCTTCCTGTGTTTCTGCTACATGGATATGAAGGGGAATATCCAGCTCTTTTGCCAAGTTCAAACTAAACTCCAGTAAGTCTCGACTACAACTGTAAGGCGAATGAGGGGCCACCATGACCTTGAAATTGGGATCCTGATAGCCTTTGATTGTCTCGATGACAGATCGAGTTCTGGCTATGGTTTCATCCGTCGTCTCGGTTTCTGAAGAAAAGAGGGTCGGAGAGAAATAGCACCGCATCTTGGAAGCCTTGACCGCATCATAAATCTCCGCTATATCCACTCCATTAGGATTGTACATATCATTGAAAGTTGTCGTTCCTGACTGGAGCATCTCTGTTAGCGCCTCTTTGACGGCCTTTGTGGTCATCTCTGGTGTGAACTCTGCTTCTGCCGGCCAAATATAGTCCTCTAGCCATTCGTGGAGATTGCTATCATCACGAATCCCCCTCAAGCCTGTCATTGCAGAGTGAGTATGGCAGTTAACCAAACCAGGCATAATCCAAGCACCCTGATAGTCTATGATTTTATCTGCTTGCTTGAGAATTTCTTGATTCTCCTGACCGACATAGACGATTTGAGAATTTTCAAGAGCTAAGATACCATCCAGGTAGACATGGAAATCTTGGTCACAAGTCACGATATTTACATGCTGAAAGACTTTCATCAATAGGCTCCTTTTCTAAATTATACTCTTCTAAAATCTCTTCAAACCGCGTCAACGTCGCCTTGTCGTATGTGTAGGATACTGACTACGTCAGTTCCATCTACAACCTCAAAACAGTGTTTTGAGCAGCCTGCGGCTAGTTTCCTAGTTTGCTCTTTGATTTTCATTGAGTATTAGCTTTCATACCAGATAATTTTTCTAGCTATTGTAACAAAAAAGTCACCCGAAGGCAACTTTTCTTGTTGTTTATTGGCATTATAAAGGCTCTCCCATTTATTCTGGGCTAAAAGCAGCTGCTTCTTGCATTTGATAGTATTTACCTTTTCTCGCCATGAGTTCCTGATGATTGCCATATTCGACAATATCTCCATCGACCAAGACAAGAATCAAATCAGCATCTTGAATGGTCGATAAACGGTGGGCAATGATAAAGCTTGTGCGCCCCTTCATGAGTTTGGCAAAAGCATCCTGAACCAGCACCTCTGTCCGAGTATCGATGGATGAAGTCGCCTCGTCTAAGATTAGAATCTTAGGAATGGCTAGAAAGACGCGGGCAACGGTTAAAAGCTGAGCTTGACCAGCAGACAAGGACTCCCCTGCATTTTCAAGCTTGGTATCATAACCCTGTGGCAATTGTTGGATAAAGAAATCCGCGTTTGCTGCCTTGGCTGCTGCAATGACATGCTCTCGGCTAGCATCAGGATTGCCAAAGGCAATATTGTCATGAATGGTTCCCTGCTTGAGCCAAGTTTCTTGGAGCACCATCCCAAACTGTTGTCGAAGAGATGCTCTAGTATAGTCATAAATAGAACGACCGTCTAGCAAAATATCTCCGGAGTTAATCGGGTAAAAACGCATGAGGAGATTGATAAGGGTAGACTTCCCTGCACCCGTTGGTCCAACGATAGCAACCTTACTACCCGCTGGGATATCAATAGACAGATTCTTAATCAAAATCTTTTCAGGATTGTAACCAAAAGAAACATGTTTAAAGGAAATAGCTCCCTTGACTTGGTCGCTGTTCAATTCTTTAAGACCTGTTTCTGTAACCTCTTGACTTTTTAGAACAGCATAAACACGTTCTGCACAAGCTAAGGCGCTTTGCAACTCGGCTAAGACTGATGAAATATCGTTAAAAGGCTTGGTGTACTGCTGCACATAGTTCAAAAAGGTCACTAAACGCCCAACCGTCAAAGTAGAACCCGCCATGATGCGCAAGGCTCCAACACCAGCTAGTAGTGCATAAATGAGGGCATTAACAAAACGGGTGGAAGGATTGACTGTCGATGAATAAAAGATAGCCGACTGAGAATAACCTGCGTAGTTGTCATTTGCCTCATGAAGTCTCTCGATAAATTCTTCCTGAGCATTGAAGGACTGGATAATGTTCTGTTGGGTGAGCGATTCTTCTATCAACTGAGTCTGAATCCCCCTAGTCTCTGTCTGCTTTTGAAAGAGATGGTAGGATTTCTTAGCGATAAAGCGTGAAATGACCATAGATAGAGGTGTTAAGAGCAGAACCAAGAGAGTCATCAATAGATGGATTTGGAGCATAGCAAGGATGCTGACCAAAATCATCAAAACTCCTATGAAAAATTGGTTGAAAATCATATTCAGACCCGCTGCCAACTGCTCGATATCTGTCGTGACACGGCTGACCATTTCTCCACTACCTTGTCTATCTACAAGGGCAATCGGAAGACGATGGAGCTTTTCAATGATTTTTTCGCGCAAATCTCTGGTATAGGAGAAAATCAGTCGATTATAGAGGAGAGGATTGGCCCATTGTACCAGCGTATTCCCAATGACCACCAGAATCATCTGGAGGAAAATCTGCCAAAAAACCTGGGATGAACCATCGACTAGGACTTGGTCAATCACCTGTCCTATCAAGATTGGTAGATAGATTGATAGGGCTACCTGAGCAATGGTACCCAAGAAAGCCAGGAAAAGAAGGACGGGATGACCAGCTAAATCTTTTGCTAATCGTTTAATGGTTTGGCTTGCATGTTTGCCTTTCATTCTAGTCCTCCTTTCCATGTTGGGATGCATTAATTTCACGATAGACTTGGCTAGTCTCCATCAATTCCTCATGATTTCCAAGTGCTAATTGCTCCCCTTTTTCTAAAAGGAGAATTTGATCAGCAATCTTCAAGGTTGAAGTTCGTTGGGAAATCAAGATCAAGCTGGTGTTTGGTAGGTTATCTTGAACAGCCTTCAGAAGATTGGACTCAGTAATGGTATCAAGAGCCGAAGTAGCATCATCCAAGATGAGGAATGGTGCTCGACGCAAGACTGCCCGGGCAATCGATAAACGTTGCTTTTGCCCACCTGAGAAATTACGACCACCTGCTTGAACCTCTGCGTCCAGTTGACCTTCCTTGTCACTGACAAAGTCCTTGGCTTGAGCAATTTCCAAAGCCTGCCAGAGTTCTTGGTCAGAGATAGGGTCTTCCATACCCAGAGTCAAGTTAGAACGAATGCTTCCCTTAAAGAGTTCAACTTTTTGAGAAACATAAGCCATCCAGGACCGCCATTCAGAAAAATTGCGAGGACTACGTCCATCTCGATAAAGGAAAATGCTTCCCTTATCTGCTGTATAAAGGCCAAGTAGGACCTGTACCAAACTTGACTTACCAGAACCAGTCCCCCCGATGATTCCAAGAATTTGTCCTTGCTGCATAGCAAAAGAAAGATTTCGCAAGGATGGTTGAGCTGCATCTGGGTAGGTAAAGCTCAAGTGACTGACTTGTAATACTTGACGCCCGTGCACTTTTCCTGCTTGAATCTTAGAATGAATATCTTCAGGTTTTTCAGCGAAGACTTCCTCAATGCGCTTTGCTGATATATAAGACTGGTTGAGTGAATTAATGAGCATGGCTAGTTTTATCAACTCTACCAAGATTTGTAGGAGATAGTTGATTAAGGCAATCAAGGCACCTTGACTGAGCCAGCCTCCCTGGATAGAAATATAACCATTCCAGATAATCACCAGCAAAGTTCCATTGACGATCAAATAGGTCAAGGGGGTCAAGAGACTGGACCAGTAGCCTGTTTTTATTTGGATAGCTGTATAGACTTGATTGAGTACTTGGAAGTTCTCGATTTCTCGTTTTTCTTGGCCAAAGGCACGAATCACACGCATACCTTGTATCTGTTGGCGTGTTTCCTGAACCAGCTGGTCTGTTTTCTTTCTCAAAATACTATAGAGAGGATTGACCAAGCGTGATAACACGACAATGACAAAGGACAAAATGGCAACCATGACCAAAAACCAGAAGGTCAATTCAGGCGAGAGACGATAAGCCATAAAAATGGCACCAAAAACAATAATAGGAGCCCTTAAAAATAGGCGTAAAAATTGATTGATCCCTGTCTGAATCTGATAAGTATCTGAAGTCAAACGCGTCACCAAACTCGAGGTCGTTAAGCGGTCTCTACTATCCTTGGGCAAGGAAAGAATATGACGATAGAGGTCATTGGTTAACTCCTTGGCAAATCCTACTGCTGCCTTGGCTGAGTAAAACTGAGCAACTAAGGCTACCAAAACGCCGATAACCGCAAAAACAAAGAGGAAACCCATTTGCATCCAGAGGTGACCCTGATCTTTTTTGGGGATAGATTGGTCGACAATCCCAGCTATCACCATGGGTACCAAGAGTTCAAAAACGGCTTCTAGCAGCTTAAACAAGGGCGCTAGAAATGATTCCTTGAGGTAGGGTTTAAAGTAAGAAAGTAATTGTTTCATATGTCCCTTCTATTTCCAAAATGAAGAAGGTGGAAAAACCACCATCTTTTTACTTATTCAAATATGGAAGCAGGTAGCCATAACCAGCCTCTTCCATTTCATCCTTAGCAATGAATCGTAAGGATGCAGAATTGATACAATAGCGTAAACCACCTAGTTCCTGAGGTCCGTCTGTAAAGACATGTCCCAAGTGAGCATTTCCTGAACGTGAACGAACTTCGATACGTTCCATACCATGACTCAAGTCTTGATAGTAATGGATAAGCTCTTTAGAGATTGGTCGGCTAAAACTTGGCCAACCACAGCCTGAAGCAAACTTATCCTTGGCAAAGAAGAGGGGCTCACCAGTCGTGATATCGACATAAATTCCTTCCTCAAAAGTTTGGTCATAAGCATTGCTAAAAGGAACTTCCGTCGCTGCCTCTTGGGTAACTCTATAAGACTCTTCTGACAAACTTTCTCGCAAAACTGCCTGACTAGGCTTTTCGTAGTTAGCAGCGTCTATGAGTGGCTTCTCTGCATCTCTCACATCAATGTGGCAATAGCCACCAAGATTTTTCTTGAGGTAGTCTTGGTGATAGTCTTCAGCTAAGATATAGTGGCGAAGCTTCTCCACTTCCACTGCAATTTTACGACCGATGAGGAGTTCTTGTTCGCGAACTACTGTATTGATAGTCGGTAAATCCTCTTCATCTAGGTAATAAATCCCTGTGCGGTATTGACGACCACGGTCATTCCCTTGTTGGTTGACAGAAAGAGGATCAATGACTCGGAAATAATAGAGTAAAATCTCACGGAGCGAGACCACCTTTTCGTCGTAGACGACTTGCACAGTCTCTGCGTGATCTGTTTCTTTGATCAGTTGATAATTGGTGGTTTCTACCTGACCATTAGCATAACCAACACTTGTTTGCAACACTCCAGAAATACGGGAAAAGTATTCCTCTAAACCCCAAAAGCAACCACCTGCTAAATATATTTCTGCCATTTCAAATCCTCCTTGACCGTCTGTCGGTCGACAAAACTGGAAATCATTTCATATCCCATGTTTCATTTTCAAAAAAAGGACAGGAAGCCTCTAATAGAGAGTTTCCCCATCCTATTGTTCTGTTTATTTTGCTTCGACGCGAACGCCTTGTGTATCTACTTGCAAATCATGAAGCTTGCCTTTGAAAGGTTGCTTTTCAAGTTCAGCCTTAATCTTAGGCATCTTGTCAGGATCAGCCAAGACCATAACAGTTGGACCAGCACCAGACAAGTAGGTCGCATAAGCACTATTTCTCTTAGCAACTTTCTTGATGGTCGCAAATTCTCTCACCAGTTCTTGACGGTAACGCTCATGGAAAAGGTCACTCTCAATAGCCTGGCCTGCTTTGACCATATCTCCAGTCAGTAGGGCTGCAATAGCCACATTGGCGATAGAACTTGCTGCAACAGCTTCTTTATAAGAAAGCTTCTTAGGCAAGACACCACGACTATCTCGAGTACGTAATTCATAATTTGGAATGTAGGCTAGAAAGGCACACTCTGGAAAAGGCGCCACAACTGCTGAAACCTGACCCTCGACTGAGCTTGCAATGACCAGATTTCCATAGATAGCAGGTGCAACATTATCAGGATGTCCTTCAATCTTAGTCGCCAATTGCAACTTATCGTGATCCGTTAATTTTAGGTTCCCTAATTGATTTGCCAGCTCAATTCCTGCAACGATGACTGAACTAGAAGAACCAAGTCCACGCGCAAGTGGAATATCACTAATCATTTTCAGACGTCTTGGTTGTAGGTCTGGAACAATTTGTAAAGCAATCTTCAGCAAAAGATTACGTTCATCACGTGGAATCCATTTGCCTAATTGGTGCTCGATCATCCATTCTTCACGTTCCTCACAAACCTGAATTTCTAGATACTTAGTTACAGCTACACCAACAGAGTCAAAACCAGGACCCACATTGGCACTTGTAGCAGGTACAATAATCTTCATCTTAGTCTCCTAAAACCTTGAAGGTGTTGAGAAGTTCAAACTCGGCTACCGCCTTCAAAGCGTCTGTAATATTTTCAAGCTGTGCCTTGTTAATCTTATGGGTAATGATGACAATACGAGCCTTTCCTTCTTGCTTACCATCTTGAAGGATTTGCTTGAAGGAGATATCTTCCGCATTAAAGAGTTCTGCCAATTTCAAGACTTGCCCTTTTGAATCTGGAGCCAAGATTGAGAAATAGTAGTTGGCTTTGACATCTTCTGGCTGAGCCAAAACAAGGTCACGATGGTATTCGTTAAAGGCTTTTCCAATGGTACCGTCATTCAAACGACGAACGATACGGGCGATATCAGCTACAACACTTGTTGCAGTTGGTTTTTGACCTGCACCTGGTCCATAGTACATAGACTCGCCGATACCGATAGATTCCACAAAGACCGCATTCATAACACCGTTAACACTTGCGAGTGGATGAGCTTTAGGAAGGAAGGTTGGAGTAACCTCGGCAGCGATTCCAGAAGGTGTTTCTTCGATAGAACCTACTAATTTAACAACATAACCAAGTTCTTGAGCTACTGCTACATCTTCTGGAGTAATGTTGCGAATTCCTTGGTGGCCTACATCTTCAAACTTAACATTCATTCCAAATGCAAACTGACTGAGGATGACCATCTTATAGGCCGCATCAATCCCGTCAACGTCATTGGTAGGGTCGCTTTCAGCAAAGCCAAGTCGTTGGGCTTCTGCCAAAGCATCTTCATAAGACCAGCCTTCTGTTACCATTTTGGTCATCATGAAGTTAGATGTTCCGTTCACAACACCAAGAACACGTGTTATTTTGTCTGATGCTAATGAGTTAACCAAAGTACGAAGGATTGGAATTCCTCCTGCAACTGCTGCTTCGTAGTATAGGGCAACATTGTGAGCTTTGGCTACCTCAAGCAATTCTGCACCATGGACTGCCAAAAGATCCTTGTTAGCTGTCACGACATGTTTCCCTGCTTCTAAGGCACGAGTGATAAAGGTTTTAGCAGGTTCGATACGCCCCATCAACTCAACAACGATCGTGATGTCTTTGTCTGACAAGATTTCATCGATATTTGTTACAAAATTAAAATCATTTCCTGCTTCAAGCAAGCGGGCTTTCTCTTGATCGTCTTTGACCAAAACTTTAGCTACTTCAATTTCTGACTGAGCTGCTTGAACAATTTTTTCTTTATTTTCCTTTAGCAAGAATGGCACACCACTGGCTACTGTACCAAATCCAAGTAAAGCAATCTTAACTGACATGTTTGTCTCCTCGAAATTTTCTAATAGTCTTATTATACCAAAATTGTGTGAAAATTCCTACCATTCTAAACTAAAAATAGGAGCACCAAATCACAAAAAGAGGCTGGAACAAAAGTCCTAGCCTCTCAATTGCCTTTGGATTGTCGAGCAAGACGCAGTGGTTGAGTGGACTCTAACTACGCTGATTTCATCAGCTTTTACAGCCCTACTCAACTGTGCGGAGGTGGGACAACGAAATCGAATTCTAACGAATTAACGATTTCTGTCCCACTCTCTCTATTTTCAATCTATTTTACAAAAGCCAATTCCTTATCACTAGACAAGTCTTCTCGATAATTGAAACCCGCAAAGCTAAGCTTTTTAATCTCTTCAACTGAAGTCACCTGACCTTCCATCAAGGCTGTCAAAAAGGATCCTCTGGCTTTTTTTGAAATGGTTGAATGGATTTTTAGTTTTCCATCTCTTTCTTCCATGAACTTGAAGGTCATCATTTTCTCACGGATTTCTTTTGGAAAGACAGTTTCAAACTCAGAAGACAAGAGTGAAAAGATTAACTCCTGGTCTTTCATTGACTCTTCATAGGCTGACTGCCAGTGATTTTTTAGGCTTTTCCCAGCAACTTTAAGCTTCATCAAAAAGTCCAGTCTGTGAGGTGCAATCAGCGCAAAGGCTGGGATCACACCATAGAGAGCTGACGTTATCATGAGGTGTTTCTCCAGATAGGTTTGCTCCTCCTTGGTGAGATCGTCCCGTTTGATGTTGCGATACATGAGTCCATCAAAGAGGTGCAAGGCTGGATAGTTTGTCGCAGTTTCATTTTTCAAGGCCTGGATATGGTCATACTCCTCTTGCGCTTTTTCGGCAGATATTTTGTAAAAACTCTCCAGCTCTTGGGCAGAATATCTGGCCAATTCATTCAGCACTGCCTGACTTTCAGGACGTAATGGTCTAGCCTCTAAACTAGGAATTTCGGTGTTCATTTCTTTTGCGGTTGGGATTAGAATTTTCATAGTGTTAGTGTAGCATATTTTTTTAGGACTACCAAGGATTTGAGCTTAAATAATACGACCTTCCAAATGATCCAATTCATGTTGACAAATCTGTGCTGGAAATCCTGTCAGGGTAATGGTTTGCTCTTGCCAATGGATATCTCTGTAGCTTACTGTAATCTTCTCATACCGAGTTGTAGGTCTGACACCTGTCAAAGACAAACAACCTTCCTCTGTCTCGTATGGTCCTTCAAAAGATTGGAGAACTGGATTAAACATAACCATGGGAATCATTCCGATATTAAAAATAATGACGCGTTTTTGTACCCCAATCATATTGGCCGCTAGTCCAACACAGGTTTCTCGGTTAGCCAATAGAGTATCCTGCAAATCCTTTGCTAAGGGTAAATCTTCCTGACTAGCAGGCTGGGATACCTGCGACAAAAACAAGATATCTTTTACAATTTTCTTTTCCAAGATTCTTTCCTCCATGCGGTATCATTCTCTTTGATTATAGCACAAAATCTTTGGCAGTTTACCTTTATATACAAACAAAAAGCCATCCGAAGATGACTTTCATAATGCTTAAATAGCGTTTTTATCTTTTCCAAGTGCTCGTTGGATTGCTTTAACAATCTCAACAAGGACCACAATCATAAGCGCTCCTACGGCAACAACCATCCATTGAGTCAAACTCAAATGTGACACGTGGAAGAGATTATTAAATCCAGGAACCAAGATTGTCACCATCAAGAGGACAAAGGCAACTGGGATTGACCAGTTAAAGGTCTTGTTCTTGAAGAGTCCAACCGTAAAGATTGATTGGTAAACAGACTTGACGTTAAAGGCATGGAGCAATTGGATCAAACCAAGAGTTGCAAAGGCCATGGTAAGGGCATCTGCATGGATTTCACTTTGAACTTGATGCTCTGGGAAGAGAATAGCCCAACCATAAACACCCAGAACGAGCATGGTTTGGAAGATACCTTGATACATGATAGCACCGAAGACACCACCATCAAAGAAGTTAGACTTACGTCCACGAGGTTTGTGGGTCATAACACCTGGCTCAGCTGGTTCAACACCAAGGGCAATGGCTGGAAGCGTATCTGTTACCAAGTTAATCCAGAGAAGATGTACTGGTTGCAACACATCCCAACCAAAGAGAGTTGCAAAGAAGATGGTGAAGACTTCAGCCATATTGGCAGACAAGAGGTATTGGATAGATTTTTGGATATTTGAGAAGACCTTACGTCCTTCTTCAACCGCTACGATAATGGTTGCAAAGTTATCATCAGCAAGGACCATATCTGAGGCTCCCTTAGAAACCTCTGTACCTGTAATCCCCATACCGATACCGATATCCGCTGTCTTAAGTGATGGCGCGTCATTAACCCCGTCACCTGTCATGGCAACAACCTTACCTTCTTTTTGCCATGCTTTCACGATACGAACCTTGTGCTCAGGTGATACACGGGCATATACAGAGTATTGCTTGAAGACTTTTTGGAATTCTTCATCAGAGAGTTCGTTCAACTCAGCTCCTGTAAAGACATGGTCTTCTGTATCATTTGGATCGATGATTCCAAGACGTTTAGCAATAGCCTCTGCTGTATCTTGGTGATCACCCGTGATCATGATTGGACGGATACCTGCTTCTTTAGCGACACGGACAGCTTCTGCTGCTTCAGGACGTTCAGGGTCAATCATTCCGACCAAACCAGAGAAGATGAGGTCAGACTCAACAATTTCAGATTCCAAGGTTGGAATTTCGTTACTTGTCTTATAAGCCATCATCAAAACACGAAGGGCTTGTTTAGCCAAGTCTTTATTGGTGGCAAGGATAGCATTCTTGTCTTCTTCTGTGATTGGGCGAACTTCCCCATTGACTTCAATACGAGTCACGCGCTTGAGCAATTGGTCAGGTGCACCCTTGACAGCGATAAAGTAAGAACCGTCAGCTTCCTTATGAACGGTAGACATTAGCTTACGGTCTGAGTCAAATGGCAATTCAGCCACACGTGGCTCATCCTTCAAGGCTTCACGAACATCAAAGTTGTGATCCAAACCAAACTGTACAAGAGCTGTCTCAGTTGGGTCACCAATCAGCTTACCAGATGGGTCCACCTTGGTGTCATTGGCAAAGTTCATGATACGAAGGGTATTGTTATCGGCAGCAATTTCAGATGCCGAGCTTTGCAATTGACCGTTGGTATAAACTTTTTCAACCGTCATTTGGTTCATGGTTAAAGTACCTGTTTTATCAGATGCGATGATTTCTGTTGAACCAAGCGTTTCAACCGCTGGCAATTTACGGACGATTGAATTCCGTTTTGCAAGGGTTGTAGTTCCCAATGATAGAACGATGGTTACAATGGCAGGGAGACCTTCTGGAATCGCAGCAACCGCAAGGGCAACCGCAACCATCAAGCCTTCCAACGGATGTTCACCACGAACGAATACACCAACCAAGAAAGTAATAACGGCAATCACAACAATCAAGTAAGTCAAGGCCTTAGACAATTGTTCCAAACTTTGCTTCAATGGTGTCTCTGTCTCGTCAGCATTAGCCAACATATCTGCAATCTTACCAACTTCTGTATACATACCAGTGTTGGTCACGACCCCAATACCACGACCGTAAGTTACGTTTGAGTTTTGGTAACCCATGTTAACACGATCCCCGATACCAGCATCTGCTTCAACAAGTCCTGTCACATCTTTTTCAACTGGGACAGACTCCCCTGTAAGAGCTGCTTCTTCAATTTTAAGGGAAGCTGCTTCAAACAAACGCATATCTGCAGGCACGACATCTCCTGCTTCAAGCAAGACGATATCCCCAGGGACCAATTCTTTTGAGTCAATCTCAATCACATGACCATCACGACGAACACGAGCCATCGGGCTAGACATATTTTTCAGAGCTTCAATGGCTGCTTCTGCTTGCCCTTCTTGGTAAACCCCAAAGGCAGCATTCAAGACAACAACGGCCAAGATGATAATGGCATCCGTTAGACCGTCCATTCCTTCTGTAATCACAGAAAGTGCCGCTGCCGCAAGCAAGATGATAATCATCAAATCCTTAAATTGATCAAGGAATTTAGCTAGTAGGCTACGTTTCTCTCCCTCTTCCAACTCATTACGACCATAAGTCGCTAAGCGTTCTTGAGCTTGAGCAGTTGATAAACCTTCGATAGATGAGTCCAAGTTCTTTAGGACTTCCTCTGAGGCTTGTGTATAAAACAAGTCTTTATTTTGTTCTTTTGACAAAACAGTCTCCTCCTTTTTGGCCTCTTTTTACAAAAAAAGAGACCTGTTTTTTAAAAAAACAAGTCTCGCTGTTTAATATAGTGCCGGAAATAATTCGTAATGACGACACTATCGCGGTTAACCGCCAGCTACTCCCTTGAGTAGTTCTATTATATCAGAATTTCAAAAGTTTTCAAGTTTTGAGGTGGGGTTACTCAGCACTCTCATCATAGGTGCGATCGCTGATAATATATCTTGGACGTTGTTTGGTTTCTAGATAGATTTTCCCAATATATTCACCAATTACACCAAGACTAATGAGTTGAACCCCGCCAAGTAAACTTACAATGGCGTAGGTACTGGCCCATCCAGCTACTACATTACCAGCAAATTTGCTCCACAAAACCCAGATAATCAACAAAAAACTAAAAAGTGAAGTCATAACTCCCAAGCTAGTAATCAAGCGAATAGGTTTAATAGATAGGCTAGTAATACCATCCATTGCTAGACCAAGCATTTTAGAAAGTGGATAGTGACTTTCTCCAGCAATTCGTTCATGGCGTTTATAAGTCACGTAGGAATACTTAAATCCTACAAGAGGCATAATACCTCGAAGAAATAAGTTTACTTCTTTAAATTTAGCAAGTTCATGAATAAAACGTTTGGAGACTAAACGATAGTCAGCATGATTAAAAACGACATCTGCTCCAAATAAATGCATCACCTTATAGAATCCCTCTGCTGTAATACGTTTAAAAGCCGAATCTGTCTCTCGGTTATCACGAACGCCGTAAACAATCTCTGAACCTGACTTGTATTCAGCAATCATCTGACTCATACAATCAATATCATCTTGACCATCTGCGTCAATGGTAATCACGATATCCGCAAATTCTGCAGCTTCGTACATCCCAGCAAGAACACTACTTTGATGACCGCGATTTCGACTCTGCGAAATACCTACTACATATGGATTCGATGTGGCATATTCTTGGATAAGTTCCCAGGTTTTATCCTTACTGCCATCGTTCACATACATGACCCTACTTAGTGGATGAACCTCTTGATTTTTCACAAGCTCCTCTATTTTTCCCACAAACATCGGATTTGTATGAGGTAACACTTGCTCTTCGTTATAACATGGAATCACGATATATAAAATCGGATTATTTCTACTCATTTTTGACTCCTAATCTTTTAATCCCAAAGGGAAAGTTTGTCCCTCTAAATGCTCTGACAATCAATTCACATCCTACCAAAGTCAATATTGTCACAACACTTGTTGTAACGTAGCCATTCACAAAAATACCGGTGTATCTAGTAGATAATTGTAAAACTAATTTTTCTACCAATACTAAAACAATCGGGGCATGGACACCATAGTAAATCAAGGTTCTTTGACCGATTGATTTCAAGAGAGTCATTTCAGGAATTGACTTAAAGAATATGAGGGTAGACCATATACCTGAAATTGCAGCAATGTAAAACAAGAGATGGTTTCCTATTTGCTGATAGTAGAGATCGACAATCTGTCTTCCACTCCAATGATAGTTTAACCTACCAACAAATATAGTTAGCAATAAGGCAAGTGGCAAATAATAAATTGTAAAAAACTTTTCTATCTGCGCTAAATATTTTCTCACTCCGACACCTAAGAGCGTAAAGATAATGGCTACAGGGACCAGGTCAATATTCCAGATAAGATAAAAATTCCAGGCATAGATTTTTTGTCCCAAAAAGACTAAAAATAAGAGTGATACACTAATCAAAAGCCATTGGATAATGGTCCATTTTTTTCTGAGAATAAAGTAACTAAAAATATGTGCTAAAAACATGACATTCAGAAACCATAACTGAAAATAAACATGCAGGCGGTCTGACAACAATAACTGTTTAGTAAAATGAATAAGATTAAAACTAAACACTTGTTCAGGATACATGACAAAGAGTTGAAAGAGAAAAACAAAAATATTCAGGCAAAAAAAGGGAACGACCAAACTTTTCACCTTGCTAAGAAAATATTCCTTAAATGTTTTGTATTTAGTGACATTTAAAGTAAAACCTGACAAGAAGAAAAATAAGGGGATATGAAAAACATAGAGGAGTATTTTTGCACGAAGAGGCACAAAACTACTATGCCCTATAATAACAAGTATAATCGCTAGCCCCTTAGCCATATCTAGGTAACCTATGCGCTTTTTCATCCTATCTCCCTTCTCCTGTTCTTAGTCGATAAAGACTCATATCAGAAGTGACCACCTCAACTTCTTCAAAATAAACATCTTTCTGGTAATGTTCTTTCATTATTTTCTTGACTTGATCCATCTTTCCTGAAGAGGGTGACCAAAAGAATAGGATATTCTCCTTATCAATAGCAGAAGAAAGAAGATTACTAGGCTCCTCAACATTATACTTTTTCATTAATTGATAATAATGTGGCGAAAAAGTTTGCCAGTTACCTAAGGTTGTTGTATTTTCAACCAACTGATCAGGCTTCCTTCTAATCGTAGCCAAGCTCGATTGAGAATTGACAAGTGTTCCATAACCGCCAAAAACAAGCAATTTATCAGAATGTTTTTCCACTACATCATGATACTCTGATACCATGGATGATTGAATGATTGGGAACCAGTAAAGTTCTTGTCCCACACTATTTACCCAGGCCATACTCGCCAGCATTCCTACAAGTTGTAGACTATAAAAAATTCCTCTTTTTTTCAACAGTTTACGCTTATTGTAAAATAAGGGCGCATAGTAGACGAAAAAGATTAAAAAGCTAACGATAATCGGGATATAAACACGTTCTACCACTCTCTGCCTAACAAATAGAGCTCCAATTAGTACAAATGGAACAAGGGGGAGTAACCAGCCATAGACTTTCTTAGGTTTGAAGAACAAAAACCAGCCAACCATAACAAGAAGAAAGGTTGTCAAAATGATATTTTGGAAATAATCTTTCACCATCTGAAATACATTAAAGGAGTACTTTTCAGAGAAAGAACGTACGGATTGAATTTTTGTTAATAACTCATTGTTCAAAGCATCTTTTTCTGCAAACAACCAGTAGGTTGAAGCAGATAAGTCGTTTTCACTGACCCCCAATTCCTGAAATTCCTTGGCATGCTTCTCATACTCAATCGCAGGGAAATCTCTCAAATTGGTACTTAGAGTATTCCAATTTAGGTATTCTTGAACATCTGGTCTCATTAAGGTATAAATTTTATTGGAAGCAAAGATAAGAAAAATGACAGCAGACAACAAGAATAATTCTTTTTTCTTTTTTCCTTTGATTACTTCAAAAGCTAGGAAGGGGAGTAAAAGCAATAATAAACTGGCAATAATTTGTGGTCTAATCGACAACCCTATCAAAGATAAGAGCACTCCAGTTATATATTTTCTATCAAATAATAATAGTATCCCTGCTGTCGATAACAAGTAAGCAATGACTGAAAACGAGAAATACTTCATTAAAACCATTTGAAGCAACATTACTAAGGGAAGTAAGAAATAATATTTCTTTCTAAAAAAGAACTCCAAATAGATACTAAAACTCAAGCAAAAACTGAGAGCTAAAAAAATAAAATAAATATTCCAATTTGTAAATAATTGTTGAAAAAATACTAAAGCAGATGATAACAAAATTCCAATATAGGGAAGCAACATATTATCACCAGATAATATGGTTTGATTGACCATGATATCATCAACCACTGGATAATCAAACCCCTTAACTACTCTATAGCCATAAAAAATAAGAAATGGTAGCAACAGCAAACCAATTCGAATCATTCTATCTGTGATTTGTTTATGGGTCATGGAAAACTCTCTCTAAAATTATGATTACTTTATATTCTATCATATTTCAATCAAAAAATCTGTTGAATCAATGCAAATCTCCCCAACCCCTCCATTTGAATTTTCCTTGGAAAACCAGTATAATGAAAGAATACTAAAATGCTAGAAGGGGAGTTAGATGAATCAATCGGTTTCAAACTTAAAATTAGCTGAGCGTGGTGCCATTATCAGCATTTTGACCTATCTATTCTTGTCTGCAGCTAAGCTAGCGACCGGACATTTGCTCCATTCATCCAGTTTGGTAGCAGATGGTTTTAATAACGTTTCAGATATTGTTGGAAATGTAGCCCTTCTCATCGGGATTCGTTTGGCTCGCCAACCGGCTGATAGAGATCATCGCTTCGGCCACTGGAAAATCGAGGATTTGGCAAGTCTCATCACTTCCATCATCATGTTTTACGTTGGCTTTGATGTTCTACGTGACACCATCCAAAAGATACTCAGCCGAGAACAAACGGTCATTGACCCACTTGGTGCGACTCTGGGAGTCATCTCTGCCATCATCATGTTCGCCGTTTATCTCTACAATACCCATCTGAGTAAGCAAGCTAAATCAAAGGCCCTCAAGGCTGCAGCTAAGGACAATCTGTCAGATGCCGTAACATCTCTTGGAACTTCTATTGCTATCCTGGCTAGTAGCTTCAACTATCCAATCGTGGATAAGTTGGTCGCTATTATCATCACCTTCTTTATCCTCAAAACAGCCTATGACATCTTTATCGAGTCATCCTTCAGCCTTTCTGATGGTTTTGATGAACACTTGCTAGAAGATTATCAAAAAGCTATCATGGAAATTCCTAAGATTAGCAAGGTCAAATCACAACGCGGTCGTACCTACGGAAGTAATATCTATCTGGACATCACACTTGAGATGAACCCAGACCTCTCTGTTTTTGAAAGTCATGAAATCGCGGATCAGGTCGAATCCATGTTATCAGAACGCTTTGGCGTCTTTGATACCGATATTCATATCGAACCAGCACCAATCCCTGAAGATGAAATTCTTGATAATGTCTATAAAAAATTGCTCATGAGAGAGCAACTAATTGACCAAGGAAATCAATTGGAAGAATTACTGGCTGAAGATTTCATTTATATTCGCCAAGACGGACTAGAACTAGACAAGGAAGCCTATAAGGAGGAAAAAGAATTAACCTCTGCTATCAAAGAGCTTCACTTGACGTCCATTAGTCAGAAGACAAAACTCATCCGCTATCAGATTGGTGACACCATCCATACAAGTATCTGGCGCAGACATGAAACTTGGCAAAATATATTCCATCAGGAAACGAAAATTGAAAAAGACTAAAGAAAGAGGCCGGGACAAATCCCGACCTCATTTTTTATACTTATTTTGCTACGCTCTTAGCAAGAACGAAGTTTCCAAGTGTAGCTGAACCATTACCTGCAACAGCTGGTGTTACGATATAGTCACGTACATCTGGAACTGGTAGGTAACCATTGAGAAGAGATGTGAATTTTTCACGTACACGGTCAAGCATGTGTTGTTGGGCCATAACCCCACCACCAAAGACGATGACATCTGGTCGGAAAGTTACGGTAGCATTAACCGCGGCTTGAGCGATATAGTAGGCTTGAACATCCCAAACAGGGTTGTTGAGTTCAATGTTTTCCCCACGAACACCTGTACGAGCTTCCAAACTTGGACCAGCTGCATAGCCTTCCAGACATCCCTTATGGAAAGGACAAACACCCTTAAACTCTTTTTCAATATCCATTGGGTGTCTAGCCACATAGTAGTGTCCCATCTCAGGGTGTCCGACACCACCGATAAATTCACCACGTTGAATAACACCAGCTCCGATACCTGTACCGATTGTGTAATAAACCAAGTTTTCGATTCGTCCACCTGCGTTATTACGTGCTACTACTTCACCGTAGGCAGAACTATTAACGTCTGTTGTGAAGTACATTGGTACGTTCAAAGCGCGACGTAGAGCACCAAGCAAGTCAACATTTGCCCAGTGAGGTTTTGGTGTAGTTGTGATAAAGCCATATGTTTTTGAATTTTTATCGATATCAATAGGACCAAATGAACCGATTGCTAGTCCTGCAAGATTATCAAATTTTGAAAAGAATTCGATCGTTTTATCGATTGTTTCAATAGGTGTTGTTGTAGGAAATTGTACCTTTTCTACAACGTTAAAGTTTTCATCACCGACAGCACAGACAAATTTTGTACCGCCCGCTTCCAAGCTTCCGTATAGTTTTGTCATGATAAACCTCTTGTATTTATTTTCTCTATTATAGCATATTCCCAGAAGGAAAATTGCTCTATATTTTAGTTTTTTCTCTGTAAATTTTACCATTCAAGCAAAAACGAACAAACATAACATTTGTTCGTTTTTTTGATTTATTAAGCTTTAACTTCGATGATTGCATCACCCTTAGCAACTGTTCCAGAAGCAACTGGATTTACTGAAGCAAAGTCTGCAGTGTTTGTTACGATAACCATTGTTGTGTTATCAAGACCAGCAGCAGCAATCTTAGCTGAGTCAAATGTTCCAAGAACATCTCCAGCTTTAACCTTATCACCTTGAGCAACTTTATGGTTGAATCCTTCACCGTTCATTGAAACAGTGTCGATACCAACGTGGATCAAAATTTCAGCTCCGTTAGCTGTTCTTAGGCCATAAGCATGTCCTGTTGGGAAGACAATTGTCACTTCAGCATCAGCCGGTGCGTAAACAACATCTTCACTAGGTTTTACAGCGATACCTTGTCCCATGGCTCCACTTGAGAAGACTGGATCATTCACATTTGAAAGAGCAACGACATCACCAACGATTGGTGTTTGGATAACACCTTCGCTTGGTGAAACCACAGTACCAGTTACTGCTTCTTCAGTCAAACGATCTGTTTCAGCTTCAGTAATAGCACCTGCAGCTTCTTCTACTTCATCTTCATAACCAAACATGTAAGTAAGAGCGAAACCAAGTGCAAATGATACAGCTACCATAAGAAGGTATTGTAGAAGTTGTCCGTTACCAATGTAAAGCATTGTACCAGGGATGATTGTGATACCATTACCAGTACCAGCAAGTCCAAGGATAGATGCCAATCCACCACCGATTGCACCAGCAATCAATGAAAGGAAGAATGGTTTACGGAAACGCAAGTTAACCCCGAAGATAGCAGGCTCAGTAATACCTAGGAAGGCAGAAAGAGCAGCTGGGAAAGCAAGTGTTTTAAGTTTAGGATTTTTAGTTTTCACACCAACGGCTACTGTCGCAGCACCTTGAGCAGTCATGGCAGCTGTGATGATAGCGTTGAATGGGTTAGCATGGTCAGCAGCAAGCAATTGAACTTCAAGCAAGTTGAAGATGTGGTGAACACCTGATACGACGATTAATTGGTGAACTCCACCAATCAAGAAACCACCAAGTCCGAATGGCAAGTTAAGAATTGCTTTAGTTCCAATGAGAATGTAGTTTTCAACAACGTGGAAGACTGGTCCGATAACAAACAATCCAAGAATTGACATTACAAGGAGTGTTACAAACGGTGTTACCAAGAGATCAAGTACATCTGGAACAACCTTACGAACTGCTTTTTCAAACTTAGCTCCGACAACCCCGATGATGAAGGCTGGAAGAACTGAACCTTGCAAACCTACAACTGGGATAAATCCGAAGAACTGCATTGCAGTTACTTCACCACCAGACGCAACAGCCCAGGCATTTGGAAGTGAACCAGAAACGAGCATCATACCAAGAACGATACCAACAGCTGGGTTACCACCGAATACACGGAAAGTTGACCAAACAACCAAACCTGGCAAGATAATAAAGGCAGTGTCTGTCAAGATCTGAGTATAAGTTGTCACATCTTCTGGAAGTGTCATTCCAAGAGCAGTCAAGAGACCACGAACACCCATGAAGAGACCAGTTGCTACGATAACTGGAATGATTGGAACGAAGACGTCACCGAAAGTACGGATGGCACGTTGGAACCAATTTCCTTGTTTAGCAGCTTCTGCTTTCATTTCAGCTTTTGTTGAAGTTGGCAAACCAAGGGCTACAACTTCATCGTACATCTTGTTTACTGTACCAGTACCAAAGATGATTTGGTATTGACCTGAGTTAAAGAAAGCACCTTGAACTTTTTCCAAGCTCTCGATAGCATCTTTGTTGATCTTTGCTTCATCTTTAACCATAACGCGAAGACGAGTAGCACAGTGCGCAACACTGTTAACGTTCTCACGTCCGCCCAAGGCTTCGATGACTTTTTTTGCAATTTCTGTATTCGTCATTTGCAAAAATCTCCTTATAAAAAATTTGTAAAATGTTTGAAAGCGATTTTATCCGCCCTACGCATATAATTCTATCATGTTTTTAAAATATGTCAAGCGTTTTGCAGAAAAAATTTTAGCATTTTGAATTTTTTGATTGTTTTTGATGTTTTTAAAATAAAACAAGCAATATTTTACCTATTATTGTGAGGTTTTTAAAGATTTTTTTGCAAATTCTTTCATTTTTTCATTTATTTTCATAAAATTATTCAAACTGTTTCTGTCAATCGTTTGACATTTTTTTCTTAATTTTATGATAAAAGACTTGCTTTTTTAAAAGGAAACGTTTACTATAAAGATAGTAGAATTTATGGAGGGAATAGAAATGGAATGGACTACTGAACGTCGTTACAGACGTTATGAAGATTGGACACAAGAAGAAAGAAAAGAAATCCAAGAAAAGATGGCACAATCCCCATGGCATGTCAGCTATCACATTGAACCAAAGGAAGGACTCCTTAACGATCCGAACGGTTTTTCTTACTTTGATGGCAAGTGGGTTGTCTTTTACCAAAACTTCCCCTTTGGTGCAGCTCATGGATTGAAATCTTGGGTTCAGCTTGAAAGCGACGACTTGGTTCACTTTACTGAAACAGGTGTAAAAATCTTACCTGACACTCCACTTGATAGCCACGGCGCTTACTCTGGATCTGCTATGCAGTTTGGCGATCAGTTATTCCTATTTTATACGGGAAATGTCCGTGATGAAAACTGGGTGCGTCACCCTTATCAAATCGGTGCCTTAATGGATAAGGACGGTAAGATTGAAAAAATTGATAAGGTCTTGATTGATCAACCGGCTGATGCAACTGACCACTTCCGCGATCCACAGATTTTTAACTTTAAAGGACAATACTACGCAATCGTTGGTGGACAAGACTTGGAGAAAAAAGGATTTGTCCGTCTCTACAAAGCTATCGATAATGATTATACAAACTGGCAAGAAGTTGGTGATTTGGACTTCAACAATGACCGTACTGCCTATATGATGGAGTGCCCAAATCTTGTCTTTGTCGGAGAACAACCTGTCCTTCTCTACTGCCCACAAGGTTTGGATAAAAAGGTTCTTGACTATGACAATATCTATCCAAATATGTATAAAATTGGTGCTTCCTTCGATCCTGAAAATGCTCGTTTGGTAGATGTGTCTGAACTACACAATCTAGACTATGGTTTCGAAGCATATGCTACTCAGGCCTTCAATGCTCCTGATGGACGTGCCTTAGCAGTAAGTTGGCTTGGTTTACCAGATGTTTCTTATCCATCTGATCGCTTTGATCACCAAGGAACTTTCTCATTAGTCAAAGAACTTACCATTAAAGATGGCAAACTCTATCAGTATCCTGTAGCAGCCATCAAGGAACTCCGTGCTTCAAAAGAGGAATTTTCAAATCGTTCTGAAACTAAGAACACCTACGAACTTGAACTGAACTTAGAGGCTAATAGTCAAAGTGAAATCATACTTCTTGCTGATAAAGACGGCAAGGGGCTCTCTATCAATTTCGATCTTGTCAATGGCCAAGTAACCGTTGACCGCAGTCAGGCAGGTGAGCAATACGCTCAAGAATTTGGAACTACTCGCTCATGTCCAATTAATAACCAAGCAACTACCGTAAATATCTTCATCGATAATTCAGTCTTTGAAATTTTCATTAATAAAGGAGAAAAAGTATTTTCTGGTCGTGTCTTCCCACATGAGAACCAAAATGGAATCATGATTAAATCTGGAAACCCAACTGGAACTTACTACGAATTAGAATATGGTCGCAAAACTAACTGATGTCGCAAAATTGGCTGGCGTCAGCCCTACTACCGTTTCACGTGTCATCAATAAAAAAGGCTATCTGTCTGAAAAAACCATTCAAAAAGTCAATGAAGCTATGCGTGAGCTGGGATATAAACCTAATAACTTAGCTCGAAGTCTTCAAGGAAAATCAGCCAAGTTAATCGGTTTGATTTTCCCAAAAATCAGCCATGTTTTCTATGCTGAATTGATTGACAAATTGGAACACGAACTCTTCAAAAAAGGTTACAAGACAATCATCTGTAACAGTGAGCACGATTCGGAAAAAGAACGTGAGTATCTTGAAATGCTAGAAGCCAACCAAGTGGATGGCATCATCTCTGGTAGCCATAACTTAGGGATCGAAGACTACAATCGCGTCACAGCACCAATTATCTCTTTTGACCGTAACCTATCACCGGACATTCCTGTTGTTTCCTCTGATAACTATGCTGGTGGAGTCCTTGCAGCTCAAACTTTAGAGAAAACTGGAGCTAAGTCTGTTATTATGATTACAGGTAATGACAACTCCAATTCACCAACTGGACTTCGGCATGCAGGCTTTGCTTCTATCTTCCCTAAAGCTCCCATCATCAATATTTCCAGTGACTTTTCACCCCTCCGCAAGGAAATGGAAATCAAAACTATCCTAACTAAACAAAAACCAGATGCTATTTTCGCATCGGATGATTTGACAGCCATCTTAGTGATGAAGATCGCTCAGGAACTTGCTATTTCTGTTCCAGAACAACTTAAGGTTATTGGATACGACGGAACTTATTTTATCGAGAATTTCTATCCTCACCTTACTACCATTAAACAACCCTTGGAAGAGATTGCGCGCCTAACAGTTGATTTGCTCTTACAAAAAATTGAAGGTAAAGAGGTTGCTACCACTGGTTATTTCTTGCCAGTCTCCCTTTTACCAGGTAAAAGTATTTAAACAAAAAACTCGGACTGAATCAGTCTGAGTTTTTTCTTATGATCTAAATTTTTTCAAGAGTGTTTGGGCTTTTTCTAAATTAAAAGTTTTTTCAGCAATCAAGCTTTCTACCAACTTAGGCACTTCTGCCTCTGTAGCTCCTGCAAGGAGGGCTAGTGACTTCGCTTGAAGTTTCATGTGTCCATGCTGAATTCCTGTGCTGACAAGAGCTTTAAGAGCTGCAAAATTTTGTGCAAGACCAATTGACACGATAATTTGAGCCAATTCCTTAGCTGATGGATGACCTAGCAAGTCATGGCTGAGAACTACACGAGGATTAAGACCAATTGATCCACCCTTGGTAGCAACTGGCATCGGCATAGTCATCTCTCCTATTAGCTCTTCTGTTTCCAAATCCATCGTCCAACGACTAAGGCCTCGATAGGAACCATCATGACTGGCATAGGCATGTGCTCCCGCTTCAATGGCCCGCCAATCATTTCCAGTAGCAATCAAGAGAGCATCGATTCCATTAAAGATTCCCTTATTGTGAGTAGCTGCTCGATAAGGATCTGCTTGAGCAAACTGGCTGGCTAAAACCATTTTTTCTGCTAGTTCACGTGCTTCATCCTTCTGGCGACTCAAATAACGAAAGGCAATCCGACAAGTTGCAGTTACTAGAGAATCTGTTGCGTAGTTGGATAGAATGCCCATTAAACTTTGCCCTTGACTTAGAGCCTCTAAGCTAGGTTTTAAAGCCTCAAGCATAGTATTGAGCATATTGGCTCCCATGGCTTCTTGAGTATCTACATAGAGATAAACCACTAAAAAGTCCGTCTCACCAGAAATTTTCTCAACTGTTAGCTCTCTAGCTCCACCACCACGTTTGACAATAGAGGGATAGGCTTGGTTTGCTTGTTCGAGCAACTCTGCTTTTTGACTCAGAATAGCCTCACAAGCTTTATCCCTATCTGAAACCTGATAAAGAGCTACCTGACCAATCATTTGGCGTTGATGAACCTGAGCAGTAAAACCACCCGCACGTTTGATAATCTTACTTGCAAAACTAGCTGCAGCAACGACGGATGGTTCTTCTGTTACATAAGGAACGGTGTACTCTTGACCGTTTACCAGTACTTCTGGAACTACTGAGTATGGGAGAGAAAAGGTCCCCACCACATTTTCACTCAATTGGTCCGCAACTGCTAGACTGAGATTTTCATTTTGCTCAAGACTTTCTTGGGCTTCAATAGAAGTAAGCGCCTGAGACTTAACTAGTTCTAGGCGCTCTTGAATTGATTTTTTAGCAAATCCATTCCAGTTTTTTTTCATTATTTTTCAACCTTGCTGTAGCGACGTTGGTGGTCTACAATCTCAACCAGAGCATAATCCTGCCCTTCATAGCCTGACATGGTTGCAGAACCTGACTCATCCAAGTTTGCTTCCTCAAAGAAGATTCGTTCATAATCAGCTACGCTCAATGCTTGACGCTGGTCTAGCAATTCTAAGCGATTTTTCTGCAATTGCTGTTCATAGCCTTCAACCAATTCTACACTAAAGAACTCAGATACAGCACCACTACCATAGCTGTAGAGGGCAATCTTATCCCCAGCTTTCAGACTATCAGAATTTTCAAGAAGAGACAAGAGTCCTAAAAAGAGTGAACCCGTATAGATATTTCCAACTTTTTGGCTATAAATAATAGATTCATCAAAGTGCTTTTGAAGTAAATCCTTTTTCTCTTGAGGTAGAGATTTATCAAGAATTTTTTTCAATCCCTTGAGAGCTAGTTTCGGATATGGCAAGTGGAAACAAATAGCCTCAAAATCATCCAAAGTACAGTCATAACGCTTTTGGTACTCTTCCCAAGTCGTTTTTAAGCTATCAAGATACTGTTGCGTTGAGTAGACTCCATTTACAAATGGTGTCGTGGAATAATTTGGACGCCAAAAGTCCATAATATCACGAGTCTGCGCAACATTATCGTTGTTGAAAGTCATGATACGTGGATTCTGACTAATCAGCATAGCGACACTACCTGCCCCCTGGGTCGGTTCACCTGGAGTTTCGATTCCATATCTTGCAATATCACTAGCAAGGACCAAAACCTTAGATTTTGGGGAATTTTCTACGTGTAGCTTAGCATAGTGAAGGGCCGCAGTTGCACCATAGCAAGCTTCTTTGATTTCAAAACTACGAGCAAAAGGTTGAATTCCAAGCAAACCGTGTACAAAAACCGCAGCAGCCTTACTTTGATCGACTCCAGATTCTGTCGCTACGATAACCATATCAATCTCTTGCTTCTCTTCTTCAGTCAGGATAGAACTTCCTGCACTGGCAGCCAAGGTCACAATATCCTCTGTTAAAGGAGCAATACTCAATTCTTTTAAAAGGAGTCCTTTACTCAATTTTTCAGGATCAATTCCTCGGGTTTCTGCTAAATCTTGTAATTTCAAAACGTATTGACTGGTCGCAAAACCAATCTTATCAATACCGATTGTCATATTTACCTCTATTTTTATCATTCATTGTAAAAAATCGTTCACCTCTATTTTATCACAATTGAGATCAAATGAGCGAAAAAAGACTTGATTCACCAAATCAAGTTCATTTTCAAAACCTTGTCTCATTTTTAGGCTAGTCCAACAAACAGAACTTTAGGGCTATAAAAAATCGAGTCTTAGCTAGCTCGATTCTTTTTGAGATAATGATACAATTTCAACAAAACTGTTCCACTGGCCATTCCAATGGAGATAACGAGAGCCAACATCATGACTAACATGGCACTAGAAATGGCATGACTGTAGTCACCTGTAACGAAGAAGGAAGTGGTTCGATAGGACAGATAACCTGGTACTAGTGGTGCCAATATTGCCAGAGCAAAAACAACTGCTGGTGTCTTATAGAGGATACTCATAATTTGGCTGACACAAGAACCAATCACAGCAGCAATAAAGGTTGCCAAAATGACATTGGTTGGTTCCTTAAGTATTAGATAGAGTAGCCAGATAGACATCCCTAAAACTCCACCAGGAATCAGCATGGAACGCTGGACATTTAAAACGATTAAAAACGTGATAATGGCAAGCAAACTTGCCAGAGCTTGCAATAAAAATGTTGTTAGTGTCATATTAGTTCATTAGTACGAGGGCGACTGATGTTCCAGCCCCTAAGGCAAGGGTAATCAGCAAGGATTCAAACATCTTGCTCATACCAGAGTTAATGTGATTGGTCATAATATCTCGAACAGCATTGGTCAGGGCAATTCCAGGTACAAAAGGCATAACCGCACCCGCAATCACCAAATCCGCCGTCGATGGTAAACCAGAATAGCGCGCCCAAAATTGTGCAATCAAACCAAAGACAAGAGCACCTGCAAAAGCTGTCATAAAAGGAATACGAATAAACTTCTCTACATAGAGAGAGCAAGTAAAGGCAAATAAGGTCGCCACTCCCGCTCCGATGGCATCATAGACATTCCCCCCAAACATGATAGAGAAGAAGGGAGCACTGAGAGCCGCTGCAGCAGTTAGTTGAACATTGGTATAGGGAGACGCCTTAGCATTTAATTCCTTTAATTGGATAAAGGCTGTCTCCAGATCAAGCTGTCCTGCTACAAGCTGCCTTGAAATTTGGTTAACATCACATACCTTCTCAATATTATAAGAGGAGGATGTCACTCGCTTCATACGAGAGATATTTGTATTTTCAATGGAGAAAAAAATGGCGGCAGGCATGGCCAAAACATTACAATCCATAATGCCCTGTGAATGAGCAATCCGAATCATGGTATCTTCAACACGATAAATCTCAGAACCATTGCGAAGCAGAATTGTTCCAGCTAGCATGACGACATCAATAACTGCATTCAGTTTTTTTGATTCTTCCATATTTCCCTCCTTTTTCAAACTCCATTTTATTTTATCATAATTTCGGAGGAAAAAAAATCTTTGTCACAAAAACTGTGACAAAGATTGGTTTATATATAGAGAGTCTATTGATTTCGTTGACTTCCAGTTCCATCTTGTGTAGGAGTCGTTGGATGGTTACCCTGCGTAGGGTTTGTAGGGTTTGTTGTGTCAGTTTGACCAGAATTATGTTCTGACGAAGGTTGACTAATTGGTGGTGAAGTTTTTTTAGGTTTATAAATATAGAGTTTAACTATCGGATTGCTTAAATCAAGTTTTTCATCCGGTGCGGGACTTTGTTTCGCAATCTCACCTTCTTTAATTCCTTCTTGTGCTATCTCCACTTCTTTAATTTCAATTCTATCTTCACTAATACCAATACTTTTAAGATTATTTTTAGCAAATTCAAGATTTGAGCCAATGTAGTTTGGCATAGTTATCGTCGTCACCTTTTTCTTCTTAGCAACAGTTAAAACGATAGAAGTGGCCTTGGTAAGATCATAGGTCGTCCCTTCTGAAAGGCTCTGTTTTAAAACAACACCGGGTTCCGATTCACTGGACTCTTCTTCCTCAATCTTAATCAGATTTTCAGGAACTTTGTTTTCCTTGAGCTCAGCAATGACATCAGTCGATTTCCGACCGATGTAATTACCAATCTTAAAGGATTGCTTACCAGACGAAATAATCAGATTAATCTTACTCCCCTCTTTTCGGTTACTACCCGCCTCAGGGTCTGTCCGAATCACTCGCCCTTCCTCGACTGTTTCACTAGCTTCCGTTTTCTCATCACCAACTTCAAAGTTGGCTTTTTTCAAGGTTTCCTTAGCTTCAGCAACTGTTTGACCTGCTACATTTGGAATATCGATGTTAGCTGGTGTTCTGGATAAAATCCACACCAGAGAAGCGGCAACCAGTACGAAACTTGCTAGTAGAACTAGATAACGTGCTTTAAAACGACGTTTTTTCACTGGTTTTTCCACAGATTTTTTAGCGCTTACTTCTGGGCTAGCTTTAGTTGCCTGATGGGCATCTGCCTGTGGTTGAACCTTAGGAATAGAGGTCAAGGTTGTTTGAGAAACCTTTGGCAATGTCTTTGTGTCCGCCTTAGTAGCATCATCAAAAACAAGTTTAGGTTCATTTCTGCGGTTATAAGATAGACTGCTAGATAAATCAACATACATCTCTGAAACCGACTGATATCGATCTGTTAGCTTTTTAGCAGTTGCTTTGATAACCACATTCTCCAAAGCTTGTGGAACAGATGGATTTTCAGCTATGACCGAAGGAAGAGGTTTTTGAAAATGCTGGAGAGCGATGGTTACTGCACTATCGCCATCATAAGGGATATGCCCTGTCAGCATTTCATAGAAAATAATCCCCATGGCATAAATGTCACTTTGGAACGTTGCTTTAGAACCACGAGCCTGCTCAGGTGACAAGTAGTGGACAGAGCCCAGCATAGAGTTGGTCTGAGTCAGACTGGTCTCTGCAAAGGCTACGGCAATCCCAAAGTCCGTTACCTTAGCCGTCCCATCCGGAGTTAAAAGGATGTTTTGAGGCTTTAAGTCACGATGGACAATACCTTTAGTGTGCGCCAAGCGCATCGCTAAGAGAATCTGACCCATGATACGGACAGCTTCTTCATTTGAGAGGGGATGGTGTTCCTTGATATAGCGCTTGAGATCAAGACCAGCTACATATTCCATAGCTAGGTACTGTTGACCGTCCTCTTCGCCGATATCCGTTATCCGAACGATATGGGGATGATCTAAGTCAGCCATTGCACGCGCTTCACGCTGAAAACGCGCAACAGCAATCGGGTCAGTCTGGTAGTTAGTCCTCAAGACCTTAACAGCTACCTCTTCCCCGTCTAAGATCAAATCCTTGGCCAGGTAGACATCTGCCATACCTCCACGGCCAATTTGTTTGATAATCCGATACCGCCCGGCAAAAATCTTGCCGATTTGGATCATAGTGCCGCCTCCTCCTCAATCGAAACAAGGGCAACTGTAATATTATCAAGCCCTCCGGCATTGTTGGCAAAGCGTACCAAAGTGGCTGCCTTATCATCAAGAGAGATATCGCTAGTCACAATATCATAGATCTCACTACCTGAAATCATATTGGTTAGACCGTCACTATTCATGACCAGATAGTCACCTGCTTCCAAGCTGACAATTCCTAAGTCAGGTTGAATTTCATCTTTTTGTCCGATAGATTGAGTGATAATATTCTTTTGTGGATGTGCTTCAGCTTCTTCAGGTGTCAATTGACCCGCCTTGAGCAATTCGTTAACCAAGGAATGATCGCTTGTCAGTTGACGGTACTCTTCTCCTCGAATGAGACCGATACGAGAATCTCCAATATGAGCGTAAATAGCTTGATGATCAATGATTGCAAGGGCTTCTAGAGTTGTCCCCATTCCCTTATAGGCTTCATCACGCCCCATTTGATAAATCTTTTGATTTTCAACTTCTAAATGGTGGGCAAACCATTCGCGAACTTCATTAACGGTGTCAATCTGCGTATCAACCCAGGCAACACCCAAATCAGTTACTGCCATCTCGCTGGCAATATTACCTGCACGGTGTCCTCCCATCCCATCAGCCAAGATGATCATTGTACGACCGGCACGGTTGACAAAAAGATTGACATAGTCTTGATTATTTGTACGTTTCTGACCCACATCTGTTAATAATGAAATCTCCATTGTGTCAGTTCCTTCCTAATTGGATATCTTACGAAATTGGCTGATAAAGAATCCATCACTTCCGTATAATTCCGGAGTAATGAGGATACAGCCATCTTTTAGGATATCCTTACATTCATGTTCTAGTTTAACCTGCTCAAAGTCGGGATGACTTTCTAAAAAAGCTTGAACCACTTGAAAGTTCTCTTCCGAGACAATAGTACAGGTACTATACGTTATTATACCACCTTTACGTAGCGTTTGACAAACACTACCTAATATTTCCAATTGAATTTCCTGTAATGACGCGAAATCTGCTGTCTCTTTATTATATTTGATATCTGGTTTTCGACGCAATAGACCAATCCCTGAACAAGGAGCGTCAACTAAAATTTTATCAAATTGATCCTTACCAAAAAATTCATGCACTTTTCGAGCGTCCAGTTTTTGCGTTTGGACACGGTCCGCTACACCTAAACGCTGAGCATTCTCTTGAATCAAAGTGAGTTTGTGGTCATAGAGATCTAGAGCCGTTACCTGACCTGTCGTCAGATAGGATGCCATATGGGCGGTCTTTCCGCCAGGAGCTGCACAAGCATCTAAAACCTGCTCGTCGCCTTGTAGCTCTAGTGTCGGTGCAACCAGTTGACTTGACTCATCTTGGATAGTAATAAGTCCTTCTGAAAACAATTCATGACTAGCAAAATGCCCCTGTTCCTTAACCAGACCAGCAGGAGATAAATGAGAATCACTTGCACCAAGCAGGGCTTTAATTTCCTCTTTTCGGCTCAAATCTGTCACACGGATACTGGCTTTATTACGCCTCAATAGACTTTCAAAAATCGCTTGCGCTCTCTCATCACCGTACTCTTCCTTTAGCTTAGAAACCAACCAAACTGGAAGAGAGAAAGCAATAGAATCACGCTTATTTTTACGTTTGATAGAGGCAATATCTGGCAAGCCCTCACGCAAGATACAGCGCAGAACAGCATTGACTAGTTTTTCGCTCCCCTTTTTTCGAAATTTAGCAATTTCAACTGCTTCATTGACCACTGCATGGTCAGGTAGCTTATCTAGATATTGGAGTTGATAGACACTCATGAGAAGAAGAACATAGAGCCAACTATCTAGCTTCTCTCTGTCTTGGATAAAATGAGACAAGTACCATTCCAGAGTAAGTTTTCGAGCTACGGTTCCGTAAACAAGTTCTGTCACCAAGCCTTTATCTGCCGCTGACAGTTGACTTCCCTTGAGGTGTTTATTTAAGGCGATATTGGAGTATGCTTGTTGGATAAAGACATCCTCCAATACCTCTAAAGCTAAACTTCTAGCCGTTTCTACTTTAGTCACCAAATCGTTCTCCTACAGCCAAAGTTCGTCCCACACCGTTAAGGAAGGAAGCAATGTCCATCTTAGGTTTTCCTGCTGGTTGAACCTGTTTGAAAGACAGGGCTCCTTCTGCTGTTGCGACAATCAATTCTTTCTTACCGATAGAGATAATCTCACCTGGATTCCCCTCGCCTTCTACAGGCAGAGCTTCATAGATTTTGAAGCGTTCGCCCTTTAGAAAAGTGTGGGCAACTGGCCAAGGATTCATCCCACGGATTTGGTTAAAGAGTTGACGATTGGTCTTGTACCAGTCCAACTTTTCTTCTTCAGGTTTGATATTAGGCGAAAATGTAACCTGGCTTGGGTCCTGTGGTTGAGGCTGAATCTCGCCAGCAATGTATGCAGGCAAAGTATCCAAAAGCAAATCACGACCAACAATCGCCAATTTCTCAAACAAGGTTCCTACATTGTCCTCATCAGTAATGGGAATACTACGACGAGAAATCATATCTCCTGCATCCATTTCCTTGACCATTTCCATAATGGTTACTCCTGCCTCCTCATCACCCTGAATCAAGGCATAATGGATAGGAGCACCACCACGGTGTTTAGGAAGGAGCGAAGCATGAACATTGACTGCAAAATCCATGCTATCAAGGAGTTTACTTGGGAGGAATTGTCCAAAAGCTGCTGTTACAATCCCATCAGCTCCCAAATTCATGATGGCTTCCATTTCTGGACTACCTGATAATTTTTCAGGTTGGTAGATAGGTAGGCCTGCCTCTTTGGCTGCTTGTTTGACTGGGGTTTCTTGGATGACTTTTTTACGTCCAACCGCACGGTCTGGCTGAGTTACAACTGCAACAATCTCGTAGCGATCATCTGTCAAAAGTCCCTTTAAAACAGTCGCTGAAAATTCAGGCGTTCCCATAAATATTAGTTTTGTCATATCTTCTCCTTCTTATAAAAATTGTTGCGGTTCGTGGTCAATACTGAGACGAAGTTCACTATTTTCCCGTTCTTGTGTCAAGGCCAAGACCTGGTTAAGGGTTGGACCTAGCTCATCTTCTAAACGGTATTTAATTAAAATCTGATAATGATAGAGGTTATGAGTCCGAGCAATAGGTTTTGGCGTTGGTCCAAGGATGATACTAGCATCCGACAAACCTGACCGCAATATTTCCATGACTTGATAAGCACGTCTAAGAACCTCTTCTTCTTTCTTATGAGACAAGGTAATTCCAATTGTGAAATAATAAGGTGGATAACCCAACTGACGTCTGATACCCATTTCATAGGCATAAAAGCCTTCATAGTCCTGATCCTTGGCAAAGCGAATAGCATAGTGCTGAGGATTGTAAGACTGGATCAAGACCTGCCCAGCTTTTTCAGCCCTTCCTGCTCGTCCTGCCACCTGGGTCAAGAGTTGGAAAGTTCTCTCAGAAGAACGGAAATCAGGAAGGTTCAAGGCTGTATCCGCATTGAGAACACCAACCAAGGTTACATTTGGAAAGTCCAAGCCCTTGGCAATCATCTGGGTTCCTAGCAATATGTCCGCTTCACCATTGCCAAATTGTTCAAGTAAAGCTTGGTGACTACCCTTTTTACGAGTTGTATCCACATCCATGCGCAGAATACGTGCCTCTGGAAAGAGTTCAGCTAGCTCATCGTAGGCCTTCTGAGTTCCTGTTCCATAGTAACGAATACTGCGACTCTGACAGTTTGGACAGACATGAGGAATTTCCTTAGAAAAACCACAATAATGACAATTCATAGTTTTAGTATCCATGTGCAGAGTAAGAGAAATATCACAGTTTGGACAGGTATCCACGGCCCCACATTCCCGGCACATGACAAAACTAGAATAGCCACGGCGGTTGAGCATGAGAACCACTTGCTCTTTTTTATCCAGTCGATCTTGTATTGCCTCAATCAGTGGTGGTGTAAAGTTGGACGTTTCATTCTGCCCGATATAGTCACGGAAGTCAATCAGTTGAACCTCAGGAATACTTGCTAAAGGATTGGCCCGTTGCGTCAGGCGTAGATGTTGATAGACACCCTTGCCAGCACGCGCACGACTTTCTAGACTCGGGGTTGCAGAACCAAGGACTAATGCTGCTTGATTGTACCGGGCACGTAAAAGAGCCACATCCCTAGCATGATAACGCGGATTGCTGTCTTGCTTGTAGCTAGCCTCATGCTCTTCATCGATAATGATAACACCTAGATTTTTTAAAGGTGCAAAAATAGCAGACCTGGCCCCAACAACTACCTGAGCATCACCACGCTCCACCTTGCGCCACTCATCATACTTTTCACCATTGGACAAGCCTGAGTGGAGGATGGCAACTTGCTCACCAAAACGAGCAATAAAGCGCTCCGTCATTTGAGGTGTCAGAGAGATTTCCGGAACTAGAACAATCGCTGTTTTTCCCATATCCAGGGTACCTTGGATAATCTGCAAGTAAACCTCGGTTTTCCCACTTCCAGTGATTCCTTGTAGAAGAAATGGAGGATGTTGCTTTCCGATCGATCCAACAACCGCCTCACAGGCTTCTTTTTGCTCCGGATTTAACTCTAAGGCTTGATTTGACTCGATTCCTTCAAAGTAGGCAGCTGAACGTTGAACTTCCTTTTGAAAAATCGCCAAAGCACCCTGTCCCACAAAGAAGTTAACTTGTTCCCGTGAGTAATGTTCTAACAAAGCAGCCAAAGGAGTACTTTCTGGATGTGCTAATAAATAATCTCGCAATTCCAATTTCTTCTTGGCACGGTTTGAGATTTCTAGCTGTTCTAACTGTTCAAGATGAACTTCAACCCAAGACTGTATTTTAACCTTCTTCTGGTCTATAGCCTGATACTCTAACTTCAAAAGTCCTTTTCGAGTCAATCGCATCATCTCGGCCTGCTTTTTCAAGTCAAGCGATGAAAAGGCTAGAGAATCTTGCGAACCAAACAAACGGTCTCTATCTTTCTGACTCAAGCCTTCCAGAGGATAGAGGATCTTATCATAGCTAGAGTTCAAAAATCCAGGGAGCATGGCTTTTAAGATAGAAATTTTGTATGAGAAGACTGATTTACGTAGTTCCTCTGCTAGCCAGAGTTGTTCCTTTGTTAAAATAGGAGAAAAGTCCAGCACCTCGGCAATTTCTTTTAAGTCCTCGTCTGCCACATCTGCATCAGATTGAGACTCCAACCCAAGAACAATTCCCTGAATCAAGCGATTGGCCTTCCCAAAAGGTACATGAACCCGCATGCCAACTTTCAGCATCTCTTCAAATTCCTCTGGAATCTTGTAGCTATAGGGCTGGTCTGTCTGCATCAAGGGAACATCCACAATGATTTTTGCAATAGCCATATCCTCACCTCCTTCTCTTCTTAAATCCTTTTAATTAATTGAGTATTCTTGCAATAGAAAAAATAAGATTGAGTCCCCCCAACCTTAAATTTTTTCACCTTCTTCTTTTTCTTTCGCGATTTGCTCTTTAATTTTCTTTTCTTCTTCTTCTTTCAATCGTCTTTCTTCTTCGATACGACGACGAACAGCTTCGCGTTTTCCTTCTGGATCTGGGTGGATGGTTACATTCCCAGATTCAATTTCTTCCAGAGCACGAAGAGTAGATTTTTCAGATTTAAATTCTTGAGTAGCAGGTGCTCCAGCTTCTAATTCGTGAGCACGCTTTGCTTCCAAGATGACGAGTGAATATTTTGATGGTACCTTATCAAGCAAGGTATCAATAGAGGGTTTAAGCATCATTTGTTTGTACCTATTTTCTATAGTTTATCGAATAGTCGGAGACTTTGGTAGCATATCCTGATAATGACCAATCACGCGGTCTACACGGAAATGTTCAGCTTCAATGACACGTTTCACACGTTCTGCTGCAAGAGGAACATGATCATTTACAATAGCGTAGTCATACTCACGCATCAAAGCAATTTCTTCCTTAGCTTTTTCGATACGCTGGGCAATCACTTCTGCACTATCGGTACCACGGCCTACGAGACGGTCTTGCAATTCTTCCAAATCTGGTGGTGTCAAAAAGATAAAGACAGCATCTGGCACTTTTTTCTTGACCTGGAGAGCTCCCTGCACTTCAATTTCAAGAAAGACATCGATTCCCTTATCAAGTGTTTCGTTGACATAGGTCAGAGGAGTTCCGTAGTAGTTGCCTACATACTCTGCATACTCTAACATCTGCCCTTGACGGATCAATTCTTCAAATTCTTCACGCGTACGGAAGAAATAGTCAACTCCGTCTACTTCACCTGGACGTTGAGCCCGTGTTGTCATAGATACAGAATATTGGAATTGATTTTCAGAACTCTCAAAAATTTCTCGTCTAACCGTTCCTTTTCCAACTCCTGAAGGACCTGAAAAAACGATTAGTAAGCCACGGTCTGCCATTATGTCTCCTTTGGATAGTTTGTGAAATGCCTTGGAAATTCATTCAGAATTCTCTTTGTGAAGGCATTTCTGCTTACTACAATCTTTCTATCTAGTGTAACAAAAAAGCAGTAATTTTTCAACTGCTCTTTCTTATTTATTTTGCATAATCAACTGCACGAAGTTCACGAATCACGGTTACCTTGATATTTCCTGGGTAATCGAGGTTGCTTTCAATTTTCTCACGAACTTTGTGAGCTAAGATTGTGACCTTGTCGTCCTTGATTTGACCTGGATTTACCATGATTCGGATTTCACGACCTGCTTGAAGGGCAAAGCTATTTTGAACTCCTTCAAAGCTATTAGCGATTTCCTCTAAATCATGGAGACGTTTGATGTAGCTTTCAAGCGATTCACTACGAGCTCCTGGACGGGCTGCGCTTAAGGCATCCGCTGCAGCAACGATGACTGCGATCACACTTTCAGGCTCTACATCTCCGTGGTGACTGGCAATAGTATTCACCACAACTGGGTGTTCCTTGTACTTGCGAGCCAATTCCGTACCAATCTCAACGTGGCTACCTTCCACCTCACGGTCAATGGCTTTCCCAATATCGTGAAGGAATCCCGCGCGACGAGCAAGGGTAGCATTTTCACCAAGTTCGCTAGCCATGATACCAGCCAACTTAGCCACTTCAATCGAGTGGTGCAAGACATTTTGTCCGTATGAAGTACGGAACTGCAAGCGACCCATGATCTTCATCAAGTCAGGGTGAAGGTTCGGTGCACCAATTTCATAGGCTGCAGCTTCACCATATTCACGAATCTTGTTATCAATCTCTTGACGATTTTTCTCAACCAACTCTTCGATACGAGCTGGGTGAATACGTCCATCCTTAAGCAAGGTTTCCATAGTCATACGGGCAATCTCGCGACGGATAGGATCAAAACCTGACAAGGTTACCACTTCTGGCGTATCATCAATGATGACATCAACCCCTGTCAAACTTTCAAAAGTACGGATATTACGTCCTTCACGACCAATGATACGACCTTTCATCGTATCATCAGGCAGATGAACCGTAGAGTTGGTAGACTCAGCCACATACTCACCAGCAATTCTCTGCATGGCTTGAGACAAGATATCCTTAGCCAATTTGTCTGAACGTTCCTTAACTTCTTGCTCAGCCTCACGAATGCGACTAGCAATTTCCTTAGTCAAGTTTTCCTCTGTCTGGGCTAAGATAATGTCTTTTGCTTCCGACTGAGTCAGACTTCCGACACGCTCTAGTTCAGCTTGCTTTTGTTTCTCAATTTCTTCTAGTTGCTCTTCACGTACATCAAGGTTTTTTGCTCTATCAGAAATACTTTGTTCTTTTTGTTCAAGTGTTTTTTCTTTGTTCGTCAAATTGTCATCTTTACGATCAAGACTGCTAGCACGTTCGGTCAAACGACTTTCGATTTGCTTGAGTTCTTGACGTTCTGATTTAAATTCAGCGTCCACTTCTTCACGGTATTTTCTGGCTTCTTCTTTGGCCTCCAATAGTGCTTCTTTTTTAAGAGACTTGCTTTCGCTCTTAGCTTCATTGAGTAATAAATCCGCTTCGCGCTCAGCTTGTCCTCGTAAATTAGTTGCTTCTTGTTCAGCATTTAAAAGCATCAGCTCTGCAGCCTCTTGTGATGATTTCATCTTGACTGAGATGCTGACATATCCAATGACTAAACCAATGATGACGGCAAAAACAACGATAACAATCGCCATAATTTCCATGTTTTTACCTCAATTTATTTGTTTATCCGAATGATATGCATTCTTATACATTCTACCATAAAAAATCATTTTTAACAAACCTTAAATGGAAGATGTTTTGGTCATTTCAAGGCTAAAAATCCTTATTTTTCCTAATAAAATAGGCTGTTCTCCCTTATTAAATTTTTAAAGATTTTTTTCAAAAAAAGTTAAAAAGTCTACCTTTCAGTAGACTTAATAATGATCCTTAAAGGACAAGAAAGCGATGCTATCTCCATCCATCATGTAAATCAAGCGATTTTCTGCGTCAATACGCCGTGACCAGGCTCCTTGGTAGTCATATTTGAGTGGTTCTGGTTTACCAATTCCTGTAAATGGATCACGTTGAATATCCTTAATTAGTTTGTTGATTCTTTTTAATGTTTTCTTATCTTGGTTTTGCCAATAGCAATAATCTGCCCAGGCATCCTCTGTAAACTTGAGTAGCATCCATCATTCCTCAATCACATGCACCTGAGTGTGTCCCGCACGAACTTGGGACATTCCTCGCAAGACCTTGTCAGAAAGCTCCTTATTCTGAGCAATTCTCAAAGTTTCTTGAATACTATCCCACTCGCTCTTTGAAAGGACTACAATGTCCTCGTCAGGATTTTTATTGACCACCGTCAAAGGCTCAAACTCATCGTTTACCTTCTTCATATAATCCTTCAAATGATTTCGGAATGTTGAGTAAAGAACTGCTTCCATAACCATACCTCGTTTTACCTCTTTTCCACTATTATACACAAAAAGAAAGAAATTGTCAGGAACTTGTACAAGTTTTTTCTTTTCTATCTATTTATTCGAAAAAATCTCAAAAAGCCTACCTTTCAGTAGACTTAGTTTGATTCTATTCTATTGGGTACTCTGCCGAAATTCTGCTCTTCTATACTTGGATGTCCCAGTTGATAAATTTGGTCTGCCTTTTGAGTCATAGCATCCCAAGGTTCTTTACCGATTCGGCTGACGAGATTGACCTGCTCCTTGAGAGCTTTAAGGTGTTGTCTGCCTTTTTCGGTAAAACCAAGGATGTGAATACCTTCTGGCAGGCCACTTTCTCTGGCCTGCACCAAGGTATAGGTCAAGAGGCGTCTGACACGGGCCTTGGTGTAGCGTTTGGTCGCCACTAACTCAACCAATTCTTCTACAGACTGGGCTGTTTTGATGGCTTCCTTAATGCGCACAGCCATCTCTTGATTAACCTGATAGATAGTAGTTAGTTCTGGATTTGACAAGATTTGATAGCGTAAAAGCGGAAAATAATCTTCCCAGCTCACCTTACTAGCATTTTCAAAAAGGGCAAGAGAAGGCATAAAGCGTTCTAAGAAATCTTTATCACTTTGGTGCTGACGGAGAGCTGTGGCCGAGGCAAAGTCTACATCCTTGTTCACAGAATGATAGCCGGCTCCTTGACGCTGAATCGGATGAAGTCTGATGTTTCGTCCTGCAACCGCCTTGGCATAAGCGAGAGCAAGGACATGATTGGGCGTATTGCCTGAAAAATCAAGACCTGCAAATTCCTTCCACATAGCTTGCGTTTTCTGAGGGTAGGAGAGAGAGTCAGGTAAATTATCCACAAATTTCTCCATCTCAGCACCTTTCTCTGTGTATAAGTCAGCAATTTTCTGGTAATCCAGAACTTCCTCTGTCCCGAAAGCAAGAGTGTTAATCCCCAAACGAACCAAGATAGCCACTGCACCCTGACCGAAAAAATCTGCTGCTTGGACACTAACTAAAAAGGGCAATTCTACCACTAAGTCCGCCCCATTTTCCAGCGCCATCTGAGCCCGTGTCCACTTATCCACGATAGCAGGCTCCCCACGCTGCATGAAATTCCCAGACATGACAACGATTTTCAGTCCCTCTGCCTGTTCCAGTAGGTATTTGTGGCCATTATGAAAGGGATTGAACTCCGCGATAATACCTGTAATGGTCATGGAAATCTCCTACTTCTGAGCAACGAAAAACCAACGGGTACTGGTTTCTGTTGGCTCCTTGTCTTCAAAGTCCGCAAAGAGTTTGAAGGACTTGAAACCAGCCTGCTCCAGCAAAATATCATAGGTCAAGACCTCGTAAGTCCGTTCCTCATGTACCTCATCATGACGGCTAAAGGAACCATCTGCCTCCTTGACAAAGAAGGTCAGTTCATGCACGATGGAGTGAGGAGCATCGTCCTCATAGGTATCCCACAGCATGGCAAAGTCTTCGGCGTTTTCATGGTAGGAATAGCCTGGGAAGACCTCATCTGTCTGGTAAGTCGAATGCACATCAAAGATAAAGATACCATTTTCATTGAGGGCATTATAAACTTCCTTAAAGACATCCCCGACTTCCACCTCATCCTGCATATAACAGATAGAGTCCGAATAACAAGTGACAAAGTCGTATTTACCAGCCTTGGACAAATCCAGCATGTTGCCTTCAATGAAATCAATCTTTTGCTTGGCTGAAGCCGCTCTCTTTTCGGCAATCTTCAACATATCCGCACTCAAATCAAGTCCAGTCACATCAAAACCAGCTTGAGAAAAGCGCACAGACTGGATCCCTGTCCCGCAAGCAAGCTCCAATAGTTTCTTTCTGTCCTTGGTTTTAGGCAAATGACGTAGAGAAAAATCCGTCCATTTATCGTATAAACTATCATCCATCACAGCATCGTAAACAGCCGCAAAGGTTTCATAAGTTGCCATAATCATGATACCAAGAGCCCCATGGTAAACACCACTAGCCCTTACCTTTCTAACAATTTTCTTCTAACATAAGCAAATAAAACCCAGTTGATTACAACTGAGTTCATCTTCTATGCTAAGGCTTCTGAAATGTCTACAGAATTTGCCTCATGCCATAGTTTTTCGAGGTTATAGTGGGCACGCATTTCTTCTGAGAAGATATGCACTACGACACCACCGAGGTCTAGTAGTACCCAGCCTCCAGCTGCATCGCCTTCAACATGGCTACCTTTAAAGCCAGCTTCAGCTACTTTTTCACGGATATTGTCAGCGATAGCATCCAACTGACGACTATTCATAGAACTAGTGATGACAAAGTAGTCAGTCACGCTAGTCAAATCTTGTACATCAAGTGCGAGGATATCCTCTGCACGTTTCTCATCAGCCGCTTTCACGACTAGTTCTAGTAATTCTTTTTCGTTCATTTAATCCTCTTTTAAAAAATATTTTTACAATCTAGGACATCTGCAAAGCGATCCTCCCAAATGTCCTCATAAAATTCATTTATCGTTTCAGCTGGAATGTCATCCCCATCAAACGTTGTGCAAGTTCCTTCTGGAATAATAAGCTTATAGCCATATTCAAAAGCAACCTTGACAGAGGTATCCACACAATATTCTGTCTGCATACCACATAAAACTAATTTTTTAATCCCCTGTTTATCCAAGTATTCTTTTAAGCCAGTTTCTTTGAAAATACTATTATACTTCTTCTGAAAGACCATTTCATCAGGTTTTCGATTTAAAAGCGCAGATAACTGCCAATCTTCTGATGTTTGGGCTTCAGGGTTCTCAATATGTTGAACATAGATAATTTCGATATTCTTACTTCTAGCTTGGTTTTGTAAATAAGAAATTTTTTCCAATAGACCTTTTGTCTGAAACCCCGTTTCCACTAAAATATTTTGTACATCAATAATGATAAAAGCCGTCTTCATTTAATCCTCTTTCAAATAGTGCACAAAGGCGTTATAGGTTTCAAGGGTTTGGGGATAGATGGGAAAACCCTGGTGAGCTAAATGCTCCACAGTACGAGCTGTTTCGTAGGCCACAGCCTTATTGAGCGATTGCTCAGCAATCTCACGTGCCTGGTCCACACCTGGAAAGGCACGATTGTGCTCGATATAGTCTGCGACGTAGATAACCTTATCAAGGTCTGTCATCTGACTTGCTCCGACTGTATGAATTTCGATAGCCCGTAAAATTTCAGGATCTTGCAAGTTCAAATCTTCCTGAATTTTGTAAATGCCGACCATACCATGCCAGACATTATTGCCCCAGTTTTTAAGGTCTGGATCTAGTTGATATCGATCAATCAAGTCTAGAAACTCTTGATCTGATAGTTTTTTAGCATAATCATGAAGTAGCCCTGCTAGACCTGCCTTCTCAACATCCACACCAAAGCGCTGAGCCAATTCTATGGCTGCACGCTCTACACCCAGACAATGGGTTAGACGTTTTTCAGGTAGGAGCTCTGCCATTTTTTCCAACAATTCTTCACGGGAACAGTTGATGTAGTCTTGGTATGCCATCAGTAAAGCCCTTCTTTCTCGATATAGTCTAGCACTGGTTTGGGTAGGAGAAAGTTGGGTGTGCGTCCTTGGGCGATGAAATCACGCACCATACTAGATGAAATATCCATGAGAGGCACATCCACCCAGATAACGGGATAAGAAGTCCCTGCCTTGTAACGTGGGCGCTGAACTCCTACAAACTGAACCATGTCAACCAGGTCGTCAATTCGATACCACTTAGGCAGATAGTCCACCATGTCAGCTCCGATAATGAAATAATAATCCGTATCTGGATGTTGCTCTGTCAAAATCTTCATGGTGTCGTAGGTGTAGGAAATGCCCTTGCGCTCTAGCTCAATAGTCTCAATAGCTAAACCTTCGATTCCGTCAATTGCCAATTCAAGCATTTTGAGACGGTGGTGTTCAGGAATGGTTTCCTTTTTATCTACGTGAGGTGGTTGATATTCGGGCATGAGCAAGACCTGATCCAATCCCAACTGCTGGCGGACTTGGTCTGCCACGATAAGGTGGGCGTTGTGAACAGGGTTAAAATTCCCCCCTAAGATTCCAACTTGCTTGCGTTTTTTATCCTTGATTTCTGGCTCTAACTCCACTTTGGTAAAGGGAGTTAATAATTCGATTGCCATAGGTTAATCTCCTTTACTTTTCTGTAAAAACAGTTTTTTGGAGTGTCATTCTTAAATTTCTTTGACTTTTTTAGAAATCTTGCGATTTTCTTTCTTGCTTGATTGTTTATACAAAATCAAGATACGTCCGATTTTTTGGACTGTATCCACACCTATTTCTTCTTCTAAGATTTCAGCTACTTCGTGGATATTTTCATCTGTGTTTTGCAAGAGAGTAACCTTGATCAATTCGCGAGCATCAAGTGCCTGACGAACGCTGGTTTTGATTTGGTCGTTGAGTCCATTTTTCCCGATTTGGATGATGGGTTTGAGGGTGTGTGCCTGGCTGTTGAGGAAGGCACGTTGTTTCGATGTTAATGACATAATTCATTTAAGAGAGTTTCTTTTTATACTTTTCTGGGCTCGTAATGCTCACCTTTATAAAGACAACTCTTTCCTTTCTGTGTTTAAATAATTGCTTTTCGTGTGACGACGGCGACGCCTTCTGGGGCCCAGACGGCGACTTTGGCGGTGCCTGTTACACGAATCCAGCCTAGTCCTGAGATGACTAGGTCTGTCTTATCCTTGATAGTAAAGACATGTTGGACTAGTTTTGGAAAGTCTTCTTTTTCCTTGTTATTTGGTGGTGTAAGGAGGGTTCCAAGGTGCTTGTCGTAAAAAGCGCTAGCCCCTTCTAGCTTGGTACGATGAAGTTTGAGTTCATTGTCAAAGAAGGCTGTGAAACCTTGCTTTTCTCCTGCAATGAAGTCAAAGCGTCCGAGTCCACCTAAAAACAGGGTTTGTTCAGGATTGAGCTGATAAGTTTTAGGTTTGATTTCCTTTTTAGGGCTGACATACTTGAGGTTTTTGGCCGTCAAGTAGTGGGCCATCTGGTGACGGTGGATAATTCCTGGTGTATCATAGATATAAGAACCATCATCAAGCGGAATTTCAATCTTATCCAAGGTTGTCCCTGGGAAGCGTGACGTCGTAATGACATTCTGGTCGCCCGTGATTTCTTGGATAATGGCATTGATTAGAGTTGATTTTCCAACGTTGGTTACCCCAACGACATAGACATCGCGTCCCTTACGGTAATGCTCGATTTTGTCAATGACTTCCTTAATGGCATGCTTATTTTGTGCAGAAGTTAGGACGACATCAACTGGACGAAGACCCTCCTCATGGGCACGTTCCATGAGCCATTGGCTAATTTTACCAGGCTTAACAGACTTAGGAAGGATGTCTTTTTTATTTCCAACCAAGAGCACATCATTACCCGATACAAAACGTGGCAAACCTGGGATGACAGAACCATTGAAGTCAAAGATATCAATGACATTTACTACCAAGGCATCGCTATCTCCAACCTCGTGCAAGAGTTTGAGGAAATCATCATCCGTTAACTGAACATCAGTGATTTCATTGTAGTGACGAAGACGGAAACAACGCTGGCAATAAACTTCTCCAGTTTCCAAACCTTTTTCAAGTGCTGACTGAGGTGTAAAACCTAAACCAGTCTTATCTTCCGTCTGAATGATTGCTCCACAACCAATACAGAGAATTTCTTCCATAATTAGATTCCTTTTTTATATGTAATCGGTCCGTACTTTTCAGCGATTTTTCTCATCACACGACGCTCACGCGCTCGGTTAATCTGAGTCTTAATAGAGTCGTGCTGAACCAAGGGTTTAACCAAAATCGAACGAATACCTGCTCGATGGGCTGCTCGAATATCCGTCATCAGCTGGTCGCCTACCATGACCACTTGGTCTTTTTCATAGTGGAAATGTTTCATGGCACGGTTAATTCCTAAAGTAAAGGGCTTCAGTGCCCAGTAAACATAGTCAATGTCAAATTTTTCAACTGCTCGTTTGACACGTTTGGGAGTATTGTTAGATACCACAATGATACGTATCCCAGCATCGCGCAGATCATGCAACCATTGCTTCATCTCTACCGTTCCATCTGGATTATTCCAAGCAATCAGGGTATTATCCAAATCAACCAAAACAGCCTTGATCCCCTGCTCTTGCAGGCTTTGGACTGTCAAATCATAAACTGCTTCTACAGCAAAGTCTGGCATGTAGTTTTCAATCACCATTTTGGCTCCTTTTCTTTTATTTTCTAGTAATTTTCTTCAGCCATTGAGATAAGGCTGCCCATAAAATCAAGCTAGCCATTAAGATATAAATCCAAGCATTTGGCTCTTCTGTAAATGGTAGAGGAACATTCATTCCGAAGAAACCTGTAATAACCGCAAGTACTGCTAGTAAGACGGAGATAATAGTCAAAATTGTCAAACTATCATTCAGGTTATTGTTTAGGATGTTGTTGTAAGAAGCAGAGAGTTGTTGCAAGACTTGAGAAATCAAGTCTGTCATAGACACCAACTGATGGGCTTCAATCATTGCATCATCAAACTGCTCTCGTTCAACATCATTAAATCTCCGATAAAGAGCATGGCCCTGGATATGTTCCAAGAGGAGTCGATTTTGTTTTGCCGCTGCTGTTAAGTAAACCATACCAGTCTCCAAGTCAGAGAGGGCGAAGAGATTTTTCTTTGTTGTGGTTTGACGTAGCAAGGCACTAATTTCGTCCTTACTTTTATCCATCTCTTCAATGACAGGATAATAAGCGTTACTGATAATCTCTAAACCAGCAAAGAGAAACTTGTAAATTGAAATAATTTCATGGCTATCCAGATAAGCTAACATCTGATCAATGACATAAGCATTCTTATGGTTGCTGATGGTAATCATTCGTTGTTTTTCAACGATAAAAGTCATAGGAATGGCTTCATAGTATTCCTTGTCCCTTTCTAAGTCAAGAACGTTGTAAATGAAGGTGACTGTCCCGTTTTCACGATTATAATCCATGTGGGCTCGTTCGTTTCTATCCAGCGCATATTCGATAGTTTCTTTATCCAATCCATAGATTTTTGATAGGTCTTCGAGATTTTTGATGATTTCCACATCTAGATTAATCCAGGTACAACCATTTCCTAACTGCTTATCTAAAAACATCGTTTCTCCTTTACCAAACTCCTTCTATTGTACCATAAATCAAGTAAAATTTCAGTTCTCTTCTTTTCTTGAAAAATTGCTAACGACGGTGATATTGCGGTTAGGAACAAAGTGGAGGGCTTGGTCATCACTTCTCAGTTGAGTCGTTCGAATTCCGACACTAACTACTTTTCCCGATACAGTAATAGGCCCATTGGTCAAAACAACCTCGTCTCCAACGTCCAACTGACGTTCAAAGAGAATAAAGAAGCCGTTGATGACGTCTGACAGGAAGCCTTGTGCCCCCATACCGATAGCCACCCCAGCAATCCCCGCACCTGCAAGCAAGCTAGAAACAGGCAAACCTAAAATAGACAAGATACAGTAAATCAAGAAGAAATAAAGTGTGTAGTTGAAAATATTTTCAAGCAAACGAGAAATAGTCTTCTGTCTACCTGCATCTCGATTTGAAAACTTAAGTGAAGGTTTAACAATCTTTCGTACAGCAACATGGAGGAACTTTTTAGCTATATAAAATAGAAGGATAAGAAGTAGAAGAGAAATCACCTTAGTCAAGAGATTCTCTAATACAGTTGTTAGATCTAATTTATCCAAATAACGTTGAAAAAATTCTTGCATATAAAACTCCTTTTCTATCCATTATACCATAAATCCTTCCCAGCCATCCTTTTCATAAATATTCATTAATTCCAATGAAACTTATAACTCACTTGCTTTTCAAGCATATTTATACTATAATCATAAACAATACACAAAAAAGGAGACCTCTATGAAAAGAATCATTCGTGCTTGGAACAAAACAAATTTGATCAAACGTATCGGAATCGGAATGGTCTTGGGAGCAATTCTAGGTCTACTCTTTCCTAATCTAACTGGCATTGGTTTATTGGGAGATTTATTTGTAGGAGGACTAAAAGCTATCGCTCCTATCCTGGTTTTTGCTTTAGTCGCTAACGCCCTTTCCCAACACCAAAAAGGCCAAGATAGCAATATGAAAAGAGTCATTTTCCTCTATTTGCTGGGAACTTTTGCTGCGGCTCTTGTAGCAGTTTTGGCTAGTTTTCTCTTCCCTGTTCAGATGGTCTTGAGTAGCGCTAGCACAGAAGTTACTCCTCCAGACGGTATCGGACAAGTGCTCAGCAATCTTCTGCTAAAAATAGTAGATAATCCTGTCAATGCCATCATCGAAGCTAACTATATCGGAATTTTATCTTGGGCTATCGTCTTTGGGATTGCCATGCGAGAAGCTAGCAAAAATAGCAAGGAGCTACTCAAAACAATGGCCAGTGTGACTTCAAAAATCGTCGAATGGATCATCAACCTTGCGCCCTTTGGTATCCTGGGCTTGGTCTTCAAAACCATCTCAGACCAAGGTATCGCTAGTTTAGCAAATTACGGAATCCTACTCGGACTTTTGATTGCCACTATGGTTTTCGTTGCCCTAGTGATCAATCCTCTGATTGCTTTTCTCTTTATCAAGAAAAATCCATATCCCTTGGTGTGGAAATGCTTGCGTATCAGTGGCGTTACAGCCTTTTTCACCCGAAGTTCCGCTGCTAATATCCCTGTTAATATGAAACTCTGTGAGGATCTAGGTCTTAATCCAGATACCTATTCTGTCTCAATCCCCTTGGGATCAACCATCAATATGGCTGGAGCTGCTGTTACCATCAACATCTTAACCCTAGCAGCTGTCAATACTCTAGGAATCTCAGTTGATTTTGCAACAGCCTTTGTACTCAGTATCGTTGCAGCCATCTCTGCCTGCGGTGCTTCAGGAATCGCCGGAGGTTCACTCCTACTTATCCCAGTTGCCTGTAGTCTCTTTGGGATTACCAACGATATTGCTATGCAGGTTGTGGGTGTTGGTTTCGTTATTGGTGTTATTCAAGACTCTTGCGAAACAGCCCTCAACTCTTCAACAGATGTCCTCTTTACAGCAGTAGCAGAATTTTCCTCTGCTCACAAAAAATAATCTAGACAAGCCTTTTTAGGGCTTGTTTTGTCTGGTTTCTATCATTCATTATAGGAAATATCTCATGTCTATCACCCAACGTACTTTAAAACTCGTTCTGGCAACCTGTTTGGCCTGTGTTCTAGCCTACTTTCTCGATTTATCTTCAGCAGTGTCAGCTGGTATCATTGCCCTTTTGAGCTTGTCTGATACTCGTAGAAGCACTATAAAACTAGCTCGCAATCGTCTATTCTCTACCCTTCTTGCTCTTTTCATTGGTGTCCTTTCCTTTCACCTGACTGGCTACCATATCTGGAGTTTCGGTCTCTATTTGGCCCTCTATGTTCCCCTTGCCTATAAATTCGGCTGGGAAATTGGCATTACCCCGAGTAGTGTCCTTGTCAGTCATCTCTTGGTTCAGAAGTCTACATCACCAGAACTTCTTGTGAATGAACTCCTCCTATTTCTTATTGGTACGGGATTTGCCTTGACTGTCAATCTCTATATGCCTTCTCGACAAGAAGAAATCCATCTCTATCATCTCAAGGTAGAAGAAAAACTCAAACACATTCTACAACGTTTTGAATATTATCTTGGAAAGGGCGATGGCCGCAACCGTGCTCAACTCGTTGAGGAACTGGATCAGCTTCTTGAAGAAGCTCTCAAACTGGTCTATCTTGATCACTCTGACCATCTCTTTCATCAGACCGACTATCATATCCACTATTTCGAAATGAGACAGAGACAGAGTCGCATTCTTCGCAATATGGCCCAGCAAATCAACACCTGTAATCTAGCAGCAAGCGAAAGCCTAATCCTTGCCCAGCTATTTGCTAAAATTGCGGATCAACTCAGTCAGACCAATCCAGCCAACGATTTATTAAATGATATTGAAAGCTACCTGCAGGTATTTCGCAATCGTAACCTCCCTAAAACAAGGGAAGAATTTGAAACACGCGCAACATTACTTCAACTCCTGCGCGAATTGGAAAACTTTATCCAACTGAAAGTTGACTTCTATCAACGCTATTCTGAAGAAAAAAGCAATCTATCTTAATCAAAAAAACTTCTATCAGCCAACTAGTTGCTAATAGAAGTTTTTGTTATTTTAGGATTCGAATTGATGATTAGTGTTTTTTTCGAATTGACATGAGACTGATATCTCGCAAACTAAAGTAAGCAAGGACCAGCATGGCTACTGTGATAAAGAATTCTGTTGGTAGCTGAAAGATTTGCAGGATGGACAACATGAGCAAAATCACGAGGGAAACGAGACCAAAAACAAGAATTACAATATTAACCGTTCCCTTGATACTTTGAGGTGTCGCAAATATATAGAGTAAGAGTAATAAAATCCCTATGATTAAATAGACCATTTTCTGCTCTTTCTAGCTTTTATTCAGCTGACTTTTTCTTTTTGTTTGCTTTTTCGCGCTCTGCCTTGTTAAGGATTTGTTTACGCAAACGGATAGACTCAGGCGTTACTTCCATGTATTCATCGTCGTTCAAGAACTCAAGTGATTCTTCAAGAGTCAAGATACGAGGAGTTTTGATAACCGCTGTTTGGTCTTTAGTAGCTGAACGAACGTTGGTCATTTGTTTAGCCTTAGTGATATTAACAGTCAAGTCATTTTCACGAGAGTTTTCACCGATGATCATTCCTTCGTAAACCTCAGTACCTGGGTTAACAAAGATAGTTCCACGTTCTTCGATAGACATGATAGAGTAAGTTGTAGCCTTACCAGCATCGATCGAAACAAGGGCACCACGGTGACGTCCACCAATTTCACCCGGAATCAATGGCAAGTATTGGTCGAAGGTATGATTCATAATCCCGTAACCACGAGTCATTGACAAGAACTCAGTCGAGTATCCAATCAAACCACGCGCAGGAACTAGGAAGACCAAACGAGTTTGACCATTACCTGTTGCAATCATATCCAACATTTCACCCTTACGCTCAGAAAGGCTTTGGATAACAGATCCTTGGTATTCTTCTGGAGTATCGATTTGCACGCGCTCAAATGGTTCACATTTGACGCCATCAATTTCTTTTACGATAACTTCTGGACGAGATACTTGAAGCTCATAACCTTCACGACGCATAGTCTCGATGAGGATTGACAAGTGCAATTCCCCACGTCCTGAAACTGTCCATTTATCTGGTGAGTCTGTTGGATCTACACGAAGAGATACGTCTGTTTGCAATTCTGCTTGCAAGCGCTCTTCAACCTTACGAGAAGTCACCCATTTACCTTCGCGACCAGCAAATGGTGAGTTGTTAACCAAGAAGGTCATTTGAAGAGTAGGTTCGTCGATGTGAAGAACTGGAAGAGCTTCAACTGCATCTGTTGGAGTGATTGTTTCCCCAACGAAGATGTCTTCCATACCTGATACGGCAATCAAGTCACCAGCCTTAGCTTCTTGGATTTCACGACGTTCCAAACCAAAGAAACCGAAGAGTTTTGTGACACGGAAGTTCTTAGTTGTACCATCCAATTTAGAAAGGGTAACTTGATCCCCAACCTTTACACTACCACGAAAGACACGTCCGATACCGATACGACCAACGAAATCATTGTAGTCCAAGAGTGACACTTGGAATTGAAGGGGCTCATCTGAGTTATCGATTGGAGCTGGAATGTGGTCGATAATAGTGTCAAAGATTGGCGCCATAGTCTTTTCTTGGTCTGCTGGATCATCTGACAATGAAGATGTTCCGTTGATAGCTGACGCATAAACAACTGGGAAGTCAAGTTGGTCATCATCCGCACCAAGCTCGATGAAAAGTTCCAAGACTTCATCTACTACTTCTGCTGGACGAGCTGATGGCTTATCGATTTTGTTAACCACAACGATAGGCACAAGGTCTTGTTCCAAGGCTTTTTTCAATACGAAACGAGTCTGTGGCATGGTTCCTTCGTAGGCATCTACGACCAAAACAACACCGTCAACCATTTTCATGATACGTTCAACTTCTCCACCGAAGTCCGCGTGCCCTGGTGTATCCATGATGTTGATACGAGTTCCGTTGTAGGCAACTGCTGTATTTTTCGCAAGGATGGTAATTCCACGCTCTTTTTCAATATCATTTGAGTCCATTGCGCGTTCTGCCAACTCTGTACGCGCGTCAAGAGTTTCAGATTGTTTCAACAATTCGTCAACAAGGGTAGTTTTACCGTGGTCGACGTGGGCGATAATCGCGATATTACGGATATCTTCTCTTAATTTTGTCATGATTTCCTCTATTGTATTCAAAAATTTATTTTCTAACTGAACGATTATACCACAATTTTGAGCAAATGACTTAACTCAAGTAAGTGTAAATGTTTTCAAAAGAAAATTCATTCCTTCTCTTTTCTTTTCAAAAATTCCGACTTGTGATAAGATAGGCTGGTATGCGTTTAGATAAATTATTAGCCCAGGAAAAAATCAGTCGAAAAGCCATGAAACAAGCTCTTTTGAAAAAAGAAATTTTAGTTGATGGACTCCCTGCTAGTTCCCTTGCACAGAATGTTGATACGGGATTACAAGAGTTGATTTTTCAGGGTATAAAAATCCAAGGATATGATCACACCTATATCATGCTTCACAAACCAAATGGTGTCGTGACAGCAAGCAAGGACAAGAAGCTCCCAACGGTTATGGACATACTACCTCAACACCTCCAATCAGACCAACTCTATGCTATCGGTCGTCTGGATCGGGATACGACAGGACTCCTCCTCTTAACGGACAATGGGCCTCTAGGTTTTCAACTCCTCCATCCTCAATACCATGTCGATAAAACTTACCAAGTAGAGATCAATGGGCCACTAACTCCCGACCATATTCAAGAGTTCAAAGACGGGATTATCTTTCTTGACGGAACTATTTGTAAACCTGCTCAACTTGAGATTTTATCCTCAAGTCCTAGTCTCAGCAAAGCCACTATCACCATCTCTGAAGGAAAGTTTCATCAAGTCAAAAAAATGTTCCTCTCAGTCGGTGTCAAGGTAACTGCTCTCAAACGAGTTCAATTCGGGAATTTTATATTGGACTCTGGCCTAGCAGAAGGTGATTTCCGACTTCTGAACAAAGAAGAATTACAGGTTATAAAAAATTACTTAGAAAATAGTGGATAAAACAAAAAAGCTTTAAACAAATAAAGCTTTTTTTAATCTTCTTTAGCGTACGAATAGCATAACACCTAAAATAAAGTGAAGTGCAGATATTACAATCCCTAGGATGGACAAATTTTTTTCTCTCTTATAGTCTAGTCCAGATTCTTTTTGGTGTGAATTAGCCAAGACTAGACCAATGATCCCCAAAACGAGACCTACGATTGGAGATAGCAAACCAAGGACGATAGATAGGATACCTAAAACAAGTGATGGTTTTTTCTTTTCATTCATCTTCAAAAAACTCCTTAAACTAAACACAAATGAATAATACCATAAAAATCGGCTTTATCAATTGGGTGAAAAATTTTAGCACTTTGTTATTCGGTTCTTGAACCGAGAAGAGTGGATAAAACAAAAAAAGCTTTTAAAGATAAAGCTTTTTTTGTTAGAATCCTGATTAGTGCATCATTAAGATGAGTCCTGCAACCCAGTTAACTACAGAAATTACAATCCCAACAATATTGAGAATTCGTTCTGTTTTATAATCAAGTTCAGATTCTTTTTGATGTGAATTAGCCAAGACTAGACCAATGATCCCCAAAACGAGACCTACGATTGGAGATAGCAAACCAAGGACGATAGATAGGATACCTAAAACAAGTGATGGTTTTTTCTTTTCTTGCATCTTCAAAAAACTCCTTAAATTTTATACTAACAATTATACCATAAAAAGCCGAGACTTTATATTAAACACATGTGACAAGTTTTTTCACATTGTTAATTAGACTTCACCTTCCCAGTCCATGAATCCAATCCGTAAGAGAGGATATAGATTTCTGAGAAGCCTTGCTTTTTCAAGAAAAGTGCTGCATTAGTCACACGTTGCGCACGTTGATTTTCATATAGAAGGACTGGTTTATCCTTGCGAAGAGCTGCAAGACTTGTCTTCAATTGATTTGAAGGAATATTACGAGCTCCAAGGATATGTTTTCTGTGAAAGTCAGCTGGATCACGCAAGTCAATTAACTGACCTGTACGAATCAAAGACTCAAACTCTGCATTGTCTACAATTTTAGCTGCACGGCGAATGCGAAGGTAGTTGTATCCCATCCAAGCCAACATCGCTACAATAAGTCCCCATAATACCCAAGTTACCATAATATCTAATCTCCATTTTTTTCTAAATAGTCTAATTCTAGTTTGTGCTCTCTGCGAAGAACAGCTTCTGCTTCAAGATAATCTAGCTTGTCCATCAAGCCTGCATCATAAATCCGTGATAGTTCAATTTTCATCAGTTCAATGTCATAGAGACGTTTTCCCATATAAACAATGATACCGAACTGTTTTAGATATTGTTGCACATCGTAGAGTGTTTTCATAGCTCTCATTTTAGCAAATAATCAGATTTTTTTCAATAGTTCCCTAATAGTTTGGAGTAGGTTTCCTTTTTTCACTATTATCTGAATTTCTTTACACTATGACAAAGAAGAAATCCTAGAGTCATTCCAACAACATTTTGCATGAGATTTGGGATGATTTCTGGAATAGCTGCACCCCAACCATTCATCCAAGCTGATGCCAAGGCATAACCAGCTACCATGAATAGAGTCGCCAAGACTAATCCTAACCATTGCCATTTCCCTTTAAAGCCTGCAAAATAGCCTTGCAAACCATGATTGATTAAGCTAAAAATCATCCACTGAGGGTAGCCTGAAATGAGATCAATGAGAAATCCTGCTAACCCTCCGACAACGGCTCCTTCACGGCTTCCAAAGTAAAAGGCTGTGAAGAAGACTCCAACGTCCAAAAGTGTTAGAAATCCAGTTGGTGTTGGGATTTTTATAAAATACCCCAATACGACAGAACTGGCTGCTAAGATAGATACTAGGGCGATTTTAGTTGTTTTGGTTTGCTTCATACTGTCTCACTCCATATTGATCTGCTTGTGCAATGGCACGGTAAACAAAGGCTTTGGAACTCTCAACCGCAGGTAATAGCCCCTCTCCCTTGACTAACTGACTAGCAATGCTTGACGCAAAGGTACATCCTGCACCAGCATTTTGTCCTTCTATGACTGGATTCTCAAAAATGGTAAAATTCACTCCATCATAAAAGACATCCACAGCCTTATCCTGACTGAGGCGATTCCCACCCTTGATAATCACTGCTGGCGCACCCAAATCACGCAGTTTTTTGGCTGCATTTTTCATGTCTTCCAGACTTTCAATCTTTTGGTCTGCAAGCAACTCTGCCTCAGGAAGATTAGGAGTAATCACTGATACATAAGGGAAAAAGCGAATCAACTCTTGACAGAGCTCACTAACTGCAACGTCGTGCGTTTCCTTACAAACGAGAACAGGGTCCAAGACTACTGGAACTCCTGATCTTTCCTTGATGAAATTCAAAGCTCTCTCAGCAACACCAACTGTCGGCAAGAGACCAATCTTAATCCCTCCAAAGTCTACGCTTTTAAGACTATCCAACTGTTGTTGGAAAATAGTCTCATCTGTCGGAAAGACCTCAAATCCATTTTCTGTCAAAGCAGTTAAGCAAGTCATGGCTACAAAACCATGCAAACCATTTAAAGTATAGGTCGCAAGGTCAGCAGCTAGTCCACCACCACTAAAAATATCATTTCCTGAAAGTGCTAAAATACGATTATTCTTCATAACGAATCTCCTTTAAATACAATCCATTAGGTGCTGCAGTTGGACCTGCCAACTGTCTGTCTTTTTTCTCCAAGATGAGGTCAATCTGTTCAACTGGCATACGGTTGTTACCAATTTTCAGCAAGGTTCCAACCATATTTCGAATCTGCTTATAGAGGAAGCCATTGCCAGAGAATGTAAAGGTCAAAAACTGCCCTGTTTCATCAACCCTAAGACTAGCTTCCGTGATCGTCCTAACCTTATCCTCCACACTAGTACCTGATGCCGTAAAACCAGTAAAGTCATGTGTTCCCTCTAGCTTTTTTACAGCTTCTTGCATCCGCTCCACATCGAGTGGATAGGGATAATGAGTCGCATAATGGCGACGCATGGGATTTTTAGGACGTCCTCTATCCACGATAAACTCATAGGTCTTGCTATGCTTGGCATAACGGCAATGAAAATCGTCAGCCACTATCTCAATCGAAATCACATCGATATCTTCAGGACTTTGGGTATCAAGAGCAAAGCGAAGTTTTTCCTCATCCATCTGATAGGGAAGGTCAAAATGGACGATCTGACCTAAAGCATGAACGCCACTGTCCGTTCGTCCAGCACCATGTATTGTAATAGCCTGTCCTTTATTTAATTTGGTTAGAGTTTTTTCAATTTCCTCTTGGACACTACGCGCGTGTGGTTGCCGCTGAAAACCAGCAAAGGCGTAGCCATCATAGGAAATGATTGCTTTATATCTAGTCATATATCTATTTTATCAAGAAAATTTCTCTGCAACAAGTTTGAAAACCAAAAATTGTACGGGGACAAATATTGATATAATCTAATTCTTATCTAGATTTTATCATCATATATTTTCGTACAGGTACTTCAACCATTTGAACGATTTCAAATCCTTCTTTTTGGTAAAGATTGTAAGCTGTTTGATTTGCCTCGTAGACATTTAGAGAAATAGTATCTATGTCTTCATTTTCAAAGGCCAAACTAACAAATTTCCTTAAAGCCTGGCTACCTAAGCCCTGCCCCTGTTTCTGAGGATTGATAAAAAATCTCCCGATATGAAGATTCCTGTCTTCTAGCCTGATTTTCTGGATAAGCCCCACAAACTCTTGTCCATCAAATATTGAAAAAATTCCTTCCAAATCTTGCAAGACTTGAATTGTCAAGGGAAAAGGAATCATTGGTCCCATCCATTGCTTCTGAAAACTTTCTCCCAAAGCATTAGACCAATGACAAATGAGTTGGGCATTTTCTAACTGAAGTCCTTTTTCAAAGTGAATTTTCATATTTGCTCCTAAAATTTCTCCTTTATCCAACTATTATACTCTTTCTCTTATTTTTTCCGAATAAATAAGTATGATTCATCTTTATTTTTTTCTTGTTGGAGCTATTATTGCTTCCTTTCTAGGCTTGGTCATTGACCGCTTCCCTGAGCAATCCATAGTTTTTCCTACTAGTCACTGTGAGTCTTGTCAGACTCGCTTATGTCCCTTGGATTTGATTCCAATTATTTCTCAAGTAGTCTATCGCTTTCGCTGTCGCTATTGCAAGGTCCACTATCCTTTCTGGTATGCCCTCTTTGAGTTATTCTTGGGGCTACTCTTTCTAACTTTTTCTTTGGGATCTCTAACCTTAGGACAACTTATTCTGATAACTGCTGGCTTGACCTTAGGCACCTACGACTTTCGTCATCAGGAATATCCCCTGCTAGTCTGGCTAATTTTTCACTTAATCCTTATGTTTTTCTGTAGTTGGAATCTGGCCATGGCTTTCTTCTTGATTCTTGGAATCATTGCTCATGTTATCGATATCCGTATAGGAGCAGGAGATTTTCTCTTTCTGGCCTCTTGTGCTCTTATTTTTAGCCTAACTGAAATGCTGATTTTAATTCAATTTGCTTCCACAACTGGCATCCTAGCCTTTCTCCTACTAAAGAAAAAGGAAAGACTTCCTTTTGTGCCCTTCCTCTTGCTTGCTGCTTGTATGATTATTTTTGGTAAGCTACTGCTTTTAGGATAGTCAGGCCCTCTATGAGGGCTTTTATTTTGACGTCCTATTCCTTAGATAACCTTTTCAATGAAGTTTCGTATGGTTGATAGTCCATCTGGTGTCCCTATACTTTCTGGATGATATTGAAAGCCATAGATAGGGAGCTTCTCGTGTTGAAAACCCATGATAACCTGATCGTCTATCGCACGAGCGGTAACTTCAAAGTCTGCGGGTAATTCCTCCACCATAAGACTATGGTAACGCATGACTGAACAGTTATTTTCTATACCCTGATAAAGAATGGATGGAGCTTCAAATTGGAGCTGACTTTGTTTACCATGCATTACCTTTGGAGCCAAACCTAGTTTTCCACCAAAAGCCTCTGCAATAGCCTGATGTCCCAAGCAAATCCCCAAAATTGGCTTTTCCCCAGCAAAATCTCGAATCATATCCTCCATTTTTCCAGCATCAGCTGGCCAACCAGGTCCAGGCGAAAAGACAAGAGCTCTTGCCTTTTCTGCTACTTGATAGAGACGAGGATCGTCATTTCTCAAGACCTCAACAGAAGAAAAAGTTCCGATATATTGAGCTAGATTGTAGGTAAAAGAATCATAATTATCAATCAATAAAATCACAATTTTCTCCCTTTAATCTTGGAATGATTAGTTATTCTTTGCTTCAAGATAATCTGCAATAGCAGCTACGTCCTTGTCTCCACGACCAGAGACATTGATGATGATAATCTCATCTTTACTTAGTTTTGGTGCGCGTTTGGCTGCTTCAGCAATAGCATGTGAGCTTTCAATTGCAGGGATGATTCCTTCTGTTTTGCTTAATAAAAGCAAGGCTTGGACAGCTTCTTCGTCTGTCGCTGCTACATATTCTACTCGACCAGAGTCTTTAAAGAAGGCATGTTCTGGACCAACCCCTGGATAGTCCAAACCTGCTGAGATAGAGTAAACTGGCGCGAGCTCTCCATCTTCCTTAAAGACTGCATAGGTCTTCATTCCATCGACAATTCCGACACTACCCTTGGTCATAGTTGCTGCGTGTTTGTCTGTATCAAGTCCATGACCAGCAGCTTCTACCCCAACCAATTTGACTTCTTCATCAGCTACATACTGTGAAAAAGCACCGATGGCATTGGAACCACCACCCACACAGGCAATAACGTAGTCTGGCAGACGTCCTTCTTTTTCCAAGATTTGACGACGAGATTCTTCACTAATCACTTTTTGGAACTCATGAACAATCGTTGGATAAGGGTGAGGACCTACAGCAGATCCTAAAACGTAGAAGGCTTCAAGGTCATTCATCCATGCTCCAAAGGCTGCATCTACCGCATCTTTGAGGGTACGAGTACCAGTTTCAACTGCGTGAACAGTTGCTCCCATCATCTCCATGCGGAAGACATTGAGACGTTGACGCTCCACATCTTCTGCCCCCATGTAGACATCACATGCCATACCAAATTTGGCTGCCGCTGCAGCTGTCGCAACACCGTGCTGGCCAGCTCCTGTCTCAGCAATGACACGCTTTTTACCCATGCGTTTTGCTAGAAGGATTTGACCCAAAACATTATTAAGTTTGTGAGATCCAAGGTGGTTAAGGTCTTCACGCTTGAGATAAATCTTAGCTCCACCTAAGTGCTCTGTCAAGCTTTCAGCAAAATAGAGCGGTGTTTCGCGACCTGAATAATCCTTCAAGTAATGGCGAAACTCAGCTAAAAACTCTGGATCATCCTTGTATTTTTCAAAAGTCACTTCCAATTCATCTAGTAAAACCTGAATTGGTTCTGGTACAAAACTACCACCAAATTGTCCAAAATATCCTTTAGTTGTCATAAATTCTTCCTCCTTCTGTATGAATCCGGCTTTTTGTTTGCTTTTAGTAGTAGGCAAGGAGCTGTAGATAGAACTCAAGTTCATCAAAGCTACTTAAGGCCCTAATAAAATATAAACAAAATGACGGATAGAAAAAAGCCCACACACGGAATTTACTTCCATGTGAGGGCGTTCGTAACGCGGTACCACCTCAATTGTAAAGAGAATATCCCCTCTACATCTCTGCCTTGTCTAACAACAAGTTGCACTGTAAGGTGTGCCTACCGAATTTTCATTGTTTCAAATTCACTTTTAAAATCAGCCCAATTTCACTAGTTCCAACCACCTGTTCACAGTAACCACAGGCTCCCTGAAGATTAAAAATAATTACTTTTCTGATTTGTTGAGTTAATTATATGTTATTGTTTTTTCTTTGTCAACCGTTTTCACTAATTTTTTACTAATTTTTTTAATTATTTTTGTGAAGCGTCTAGAACTTCTTCAGAAACTCTGACAAAAGTCTCAATGATATAATCTACTTCTTCATCCGTTAATTTCGTGTGAAGTGGTAACGTAATCTCGTTTACAAAGTAGGCATAAGCCTTAGGATAGTTTGCCATGTCAAAGCCAAGATTCTTATAAGCTGTCAAAAGTGGAAGCGGTTTGTAGTGAACGTTACTTGCGATTCCTGCTTTGGCCAATTCTTGGATAATTTGATTGCGTTGCTCGAGACTAGCACCTTCTACATGGGTAACGTAAAGGTGACGACAAGATTCAACAGTATCTGTCTCATGAGCCAATGGGTGAATACGAGTTCCTGCAAATCCACGGTCATAGCGAGTTACGATTTCTTTACGACGTTGAAGCAAGCCAGTATAACGATCCAATTGTACCAAACCAATTGAAGCCATGATATCTGTCATGTTGCACTTGTAGGCAGGTGTTACGATATCGTATTCCCATGAACCCAGTTGCATCTTGGCAAGAGCATCTTTTGTTTGACCATGAAGAGATAGGATTTGGAATTCCTTGTACATTTCTTCATCGTCAATCGCTGGATTAGCTTTCCAAGTAGCACTTCCTCCTTCAGCAGTTGTGAAGTTCTTGACTGCGTGGAAAGAGAAGGATGTAAAGTCTGCAATGGAACCAGCTGGTTGTCCTTTATAGGTTGAACCCAAAGCATGAGCACTATCAGAGACAATCACAATACGGTTAAAGGCCTTTTGCCACTTGCTAGTAGCTGTAAAAAGGTCACGTTTCTTCTCAACAACTTGGAACAAACGGTCATAGTCACAGACAATCCCTGCAAGTTCTACTGGGATGATAACCTTAGTCTTCTCAGTAATCGCTTGCTCAAGCTTGTCATAGTCCATTTCAAAGGTATCGCCTTGGATATCAACCATCACTGGTGTAGCACCAACGTGAGTGATAACGCTACATGATGCTGTATAAGTCATAGCTGGAACGATAACTTCATCACCAGGCCCCACTTCAAGCACGCGCAAGATCAATTCAAGAGCTGCTGTTGCAGAGTTGAGGCATACTGTCTTAGGCGTTTGAGTATAGACGGACAGGCGACGCTCCAATTCTTTTGTCTTTGGACCTGTTGTGATCCAACCAGAACGGAGGGTATCTGCTACTTCCGCAATTTCTGCTTCGGTAATATCGGGTGGTGAAAATGGAATATTATACTTTGTCATTGTTTTACTCCTTTTACTGTATTCACTTTTGTGACTACTTATTTTAAAACTTCAAATACAGTCTGGAACATGATCTTGATATCTCCGAAGAAATTAAAATCACGTAGGTAGGCTAGATTATAGTGCATCTTTTCTGGAAGGACTCTTTCGACATAAGCTTGGTCGACCGTCATACCTTTTGCAGTCATTTGACTGATAATGGCATCCTCGTCCTTATAATTAATGCTGGCAAGGGATGTAATCCCTGCTGGTAAGAGCAAGGTAGCCATCATTTCAGGGCTATACTGCTCTGTGTAGCGTGGTACTTCTGGACGAGTTCCCACAAAGGACATCTCTCCTTTAAGAACATTGACCAATTGTGGAAGTTCATCCAAACGAACACGGCGAATGAAATTTCCAACTTTGGTGATGCGACTATCATTTGCAGAAGTTACTAGGCTTCCTTTTTTATCAGCATCTGTCACCATGGTACGGAATTTCCAAATCTTGAAGTGTCGGTTGTACTGGGTTACCCGCACCTGCTTATAAATGACTGGACCCTTACTATCTAGTTTGATCCAAATACTTAGAATCAGAAATACGGGTGAGGTCAAGATTAACAAGATCAAGGCTAGAACCAAATCTAGACAACGCTTGAGAATCAGAGAGCCTTTTCTTTTAGAAACAAGCTGGTAGTATGGTTTTACCTCACTCAATTGCATTTCTTGAGGTAGTTCATCCCATTTCAGCATGCACATTCTCCTCTGTTTTTTAATATGTAATCTTTAAACATTCTACATTATACCACAAAATGAAAGAGGCAGTGCAAGAAATCTGTATTTTAAAGGAATTCTTCTCTAAGAAAGAGCCCCTGCCTGTAAACTATACATCTTGTGATAGGTTCCTCCTAAGGCCAAAAGTTCCTCGTGTGTGCCGCTCTCGATGATTCGTCCCTTATCTAGGACATAAATACAGTTAGCATCCTGAATGGTAGAAAGACGATGGGCAATGGCAATGGTTGTCCGGCCCTGTCTCATCTTGGCTAGAGAATTTTGGACCAGGGCTTCTGTTTCAGAATCAATATTGGCTGTCGCTTCATCCAAAATCAGAATTTTCGGTTGACTGGCAACAGTTCTGGCAAAGGCAAGAAGTTGACGTTGACCAGTTGAAAAACTCGAACCACGCTCAGATACTGGAGCATCATAACCTAATGGAAGATCCTGAATGAAAGAATCTGCATCGACAAATTCTGCTGCAGCCTTGACTTGGTCATCACTGATATCTTGGTACATGGCGATATTGGACTTGATGGTCCCATGATAGAGGAAAGGTTCCTGTAGAACCAGACCGATGTTTTTTCTCAACTCCTCTTGACTATACTTACGAATATCCACACCATCAAGGAGAACTCGACCAGACTGGAATTCATAAAAGCGCATGAGAACATTGATGATAGAGGATTTCCCAGAACCAGTATGTCCGACAAAGGCGATGGTTTCACCTTTATTGACTGTAAAGGAAATATCATCGAGAATCTGGTGCTCCCCATCATAGGAGAAGGACACATGTTCAAAACGGATATTTCCTTCTTTAATCTCGGCTTGTCCATCTTCTTGGGCCGGTTCATAGTTAGTCTCATCGATAAGTGCAAAGACGCGACCTGCTGACACCATAGATGTCTGAAGGGTAGAAAAGTTTTGCGTTACCTCGATGAGGGGATCAAAGAGGCGATTGATGTACTGGATAAAAGCGTACATGGTTCCTACTGTTATGCCTAGATAAAGACCACGATAGCCAAAGTAAGCCATCAAAACCGCATACCCCAACAACTTCAACAAACTCATAGCTGGACGTAAAAAGAGGGAGTCCAAGGCTACTGAACGGTTAGCGTAAACTAGATGTTCCTGATTTATCTCATCAAACTCTTCTTGCAGGCGTTTTTCTTGATTAAAGGCTTGAATAATGCGAATCCCTTCGATATTTTCTGCCAGCTTACTGTTGATATCTGATAAGAGACTTCTGGTTTTTTCAATGACCTTGACCGATTTTTTACGATAGAGATTGACCAAAAGGAAAATCAAGGGTAGAAAAAGCAACACTATAGCTGTCAGACGATAGTCCAAAACGAGCATGGTATAAAGGGTTGTCACAAAGATAAAGACCGCCGAGATAAAGCTGGACAAAATCCCTGAAAACATATCACTGATTGTCTCTGTGTCATTGGTCAAACGAGAAACGATGGAACCTGCTGGTGTTTTATCAAAATAAGACATGCCTAGTTTTTCCATATTGGCAAAGGCATCACGTCGAATATCTCTAACGATGCTGTAGGACACTCGCGCAAAAAGAAGGTTCCCCACATATTGGACAAGGGTTTGAAGAATGTAGAGACCATAGTAAACTAGCAAAACTGTAACCGCAAGCTGGTTGAGATTATGTAGATACTGGTCGATAAAGTGCGAAGCTACCAAGGGGATGATACTCTTGACAACAGTCGTCGTAAGGAGAAAAGCTAAGGCTAAAAAGGTTAGGAGACCATAGGGCTTTAGATAGGACAACAAGCGTTTCAATACAGCCCATTGTGCTTGTTTATTGCGCATCTTCTTCTCCTTTCATTTCTAATTGTTGTGACTGGTAGGTTTGTGCATACCAACCATCCAAGGCTAGTAAGTCTTCATGTGTACCTCGTTCAATGATGCGACCATTTTGCATGACCAAAATCAAATCCGCATGAACAACTGCACTGAGACGATGGGCAGTGATAATGGTCGTTTTATCTCTGCGAGTTTCCTTGAGATTATCGATAATAGCGAACTCTGTCTTGGCATCTACAGCTGACAAGGAATCATCTAAAATCAGGATATCAGGATTTAAAATCATAGCCCGACTCATGGCCAGACGTTGCTTTTGTCCACCAGATAGACTGACACCCTTTTCACCGATAACTGTATCAAATCCCTGGGGCATTGCTTGAATGTCTTGATAGACTTGAGCCAGCTTAGTGGCTTCTTCTACTGTAGAGAAAGGCAGGTCGGGATTTCCAAAGCGGATATTATCTAGGATAGAGCTAGCAAAGAGAAATTGGTCCTGTGGAACATATCCCATCAAACTCCGTAAGTCAGCTAGTCGATAGTCACGAATATCATGGCCATTTAGATAAATGGCCCCTTGGTCAACATCATACTCACGTAGGAGCAACTTAATCAAAGCAGTCTTCCCTGAACCAGTCTGCCCAACCAAGCCCAAGGTTTGCCCTTTTTCGAGACTAAAATGTATATCTCTCAGCGTCTCCTCGTCTTCAAAGGCAAAACTATCAATGGAATAGTCCAAACGCCCGTTTTCAATCCCGTCAAGTGGAGATTCTGGATCTTTGACAGGTGACTCTTGAGACAAGAGACTCTCAATACGTTGGTAAGAAACTTTCCCTCTTTGAGTAATATTAAAGAGGAACCCAATAGCCATCAAAGGCCAGACCAACATATCCAAGTAAGAAATAAAGGTGACCAGATTCCCAACAGTTACCTGTCCTGCTTGCACCATAAAGGCACCGACTAAGAGAGTTAAGGCATAAGAAGAACCAACAAAGAGCAAAACCATAGGGTCAAAGAGGCTATCATATTTCATGGTTTGCAGATTCTTTTGGAAGGTCAAATCATTGACTTCCTGAAAAGATGCCAATTCATCAGACTGATAGCCAAAGGACTTGGTTACCTTGATACCTGATACAGATTCTTGAACCTTATTGTTGAGTTCAGAAAAGGCTGCTTGCGATTCACTAAAAGCCTTATGGGTCTTTCTCCCCAGACGACTAGTCGCATAGGCCATAAATGGCAAAGGCAGAATGGCAACCAAGGTCATCTGCCAAGAAATGCTAAAGAGCATAGTCAACAGAGTCACAAGGGCTGTGATAGAGGCATCCACTGCAGACATGACACCTCCACCGGCTAAACGAGTCAGGGCATTGATATCATTGGTTGCGTGAGCCATCAAATCCCCAGTTCGATAATTCTGATAAAAAGCAGGCGACATTTTTGTAAAGTGCTCAAATAGTCTTGAACGCATGATTTGCCCAAGTCGGTAGGAGGTTCCTAGGATATACATGCGCCAAACGTAACGCAGATAGTACATCCCAAAAGCTGCTAGCAGGAGATAAAAGAGATGAAGCAAGAGCTCATCCTGTGTTAATCGTCCCGAAGTGATGGCATCGATTACGCGCCCCATAACCATAGGTGGGATGAGGTTGAGCACAGAGACCAAGACCAGGGCCACAATCCCGACTAGATAACGGCGTTTTTCTAACTTGAAAAACCACCAAAGTTTTTGAATAATGGACATAAAATCCCTTTCTGATTGCAAATGGAAACCTGAGGCCAAGACCCCAGGTTTTTCTTACTCATAGGTTACGACTGAGACGACACCCTTGTCATACTCAGCGATAAAGATATTGGCCACATTGTCATACCCTTGTTTACTGAGGTTATCAAGCAGCCATTCTTCGCTCCGACCAATGGTCTCCAAAATTTCGACTTGGATAACACCATCTGTGACAACAGGATACTTGGGATTCTCATCTCCCATTTGGACTACGATGAGTTGACCGTTTTGCTCCTGCATAGCTCGTTTGACTTGTTTCATTTGGAAAATTCCCTGACTACGGAGCTTAAGAGCTACGTCCGCTGCTGACAAACCAACCGAACGGCAAGCTTCTGGATCAATCTTCCCATTTTTGATGAGCAGGGTTGGCTTCCCATCAATCAAACGTTTCACAAAGTGAACATTGTTGTTGAGCCATTTGAGAGTCAAGACCAGAATGGTCCACATAATCAGGATAACTGCATACTGAAGGATACTGATGGCGCTATTGTAAATCACCCCACCGATGATACCCCCTAGCACATAGTTCTGGATTTGGTCTATTGCTGAGTTAGGCGCTAGGTTGCCCTTTCCTGTTACATTGATTACAAAAACCAGAGAAAAGAGACCCAAGGCTAGTTTGATTAAAATTTCGATATAATTAAGTGTCATTTGTTCACCTCCACCAGTTCAATTGCATCTGTTTTATACAATTCCACTTTCTCTAACAGGTACTTGTCTGGCTCACTGCCGTTCAGGGCACGATAATAACGATCTCCCACCTTGATAAGTGCGCCATCAGTGTTTGTGGAAGTATTAACATAGACTTCTGACTTGTCTACTCCCAAATCTTTGGAAACAACCTCGATGAAATGAAGTGAAGTTTGAAATTTATTGTTAGAAACTTGATTGTTTTGATAAGTCGTGATGCTGACCAAAAGTAGAGCTAATAAGGTCAGAGCTGAAATCATGACCAACTCACGAAATTTGGTCCCCTTTTTATCATGGTATGCCTTAAAAGCAAAAAAACCTGTCACAGCTAATAGAACAATCCCAAAGCCAACCATGATACCATTTTGCTGACCGATTTGGCTGAGTACATAGTCATAAGAGTAGAATTTCATCTATTTTCACTCCCCTTCATAAAATCATTCTTAATTATAAACGAAAGAGGGTGATTTTTCAAACCATACGCTGGGGAAATACGCGTATCAGACCAACTTCTCTAACTAACGACTCAAATACCTATTTCAAGATTCTGATTTTGATAATTGATAAGAATAGACACTAGGAATTATCACTACAAAGAAAAGTGTCAAGAAGAATACCCAGTAAACATATAGCTGAACAAAGGCATTTAGAAACAATAACAATCCTCCTAATACCCAAATTTTTCCAGCTAGGCGATGCGTTTTGCTCCAGTTCTCATCATTCTCCAAAGTCCACGGAAGTCGAATACCGATTATATAATTTCGGCGTGTTTTTGGTAGATAATTTCCAATTACAATCATGATGACTCCCATAAAAATCTGAGCTAGAATTCCACTCATCATAGAATAACCCAAAGATGCTCCGTAGATAGAAATCATCGATAGACAAGATACAAAAGGAATAATCCAGTAAATCAAAAGTTGTATTTTTGAACTAATATTGCTGGACTTAGGATCCTTGATCATCAAGAATAGAATCAACCAATGCATCAAAAGCATGAGAGCCGGTAATCCAAAGATAGCAAACATTTTATGATCGTAGCCATCTGCTTGGCCCAGTAGATTAAAATGAGTCGGCATCTTCTCTGGTAGTTGAAACCAGAAAACACAACCTACAAGGGTAGGCAGTAGGATAAGAATGCTAGTATATAATACCAATTTCTTATTGATTTTTATCTTCATCTAAAAATCTCCTTTCAGTTCTGCTAACCACACCATCATATCCTCTAAAACTGATGTATTTAACTCATAATAAATAAAGTTTTTCTCTTTCATTTCACGAATCAAATCCGCTGCTTTCAAAATCGTAAGGTGGTGTGAAATTGTTGCACCTGTTAACTCAAAATGACTGGTAATTTCTCCTGCAGATAACCTGCCTGTTTTAAGCAAATTCAAAATCTCCCTCCTGACTGGATGAGATAAAGCTTTAAAACTATTTGCAAAACTCATAGTGCTTCCTTTCTATTCGCAATATCAGTAAGGCAAGGAATAAGCAGGGTAGCACTGCTATCAGTCCTGCTGGTGACGGACCAAAAATCAAGAGGCTTGAAGCTTTTTCTCCAGGCAGTTGAAAGAGTAGTCCAAAACCTGCAGTTGCATTGATTGCCCCATGAAATAGTGCTGAAGCCCAGATAGAACCTGTTTTTTCCATCAGCCAACTCAACAATATTCCTACGCTAAAACAAAATAAAAACATGGCGACAACTCCCAAAACGGGATAAGCAAAATAAGTTAGTCCATAATTAAAGCCTTGCAAATTAATTGGTAAATGCCATAGACTCCAAATGAGACCAAGCAAGACATGAGTCTGTACTAGTGAAAAGCGTTCTCTTAGAGCTGGGTAAAGATAACCACGCCAACCAATTTCCTCTCCCAATGCAAATAAGCTATTAAGAAAAGGAGCGTAGGTTAAACTAGCTAGCATTTGAATCAAGACCAAGGAAGATAGGGGGATCGGTGATTGAAGTACTCCTTTTTCTTGTAAGATGGCTTGAATAAATTCAAAACCAAGGCTGAAATTGTTAGGAAATACAAGAAAATAAAGTCCTGCTCCTAAGAAACTGATAACTGCTGGCAACCAGATAGCTAGTAAGTAAAAGCGCCAGTTCCTCTTGAGATTCACGACTAATTTAGACTTGATTCCACTAGGTTTTTTCGTTATTTTCCCTAAGAGAAAGACTGCAAGCGCAGGCATCCACATGGCCACAATACTAGCAAGCTGACTCCATGGAGAATTTAGTCCAATACCACTTAGCCATAGTGCCAACCATATTATCCAAGCAAGACCATAAGACAAGACCACAAAAAGAAGGATTGTTCTCTTATTTGACATATTTGTAACTTCACTTTCTATTTAGATGTTTTTCTAAATAATATTATATACCTTTCCACTCCAAATACAAGAACTATTTAGATTTTTTTCAAAATAGTTGCGAGAATTTTTTGTTTTCTAAGGATAAAGTCTAAAGAGTGAGTTTACGAACTAGAAACTCGCTGGCTTTACTTTTTTTTGATAAAATATAAGAAATACATCTAGAAAAGGTACACACTATGAAACTAATCTCATGGAATATTGATTCCCTCAATGCAGCGTTGACGAGTGACTCTGCGCGTGCGAAATTATCACAAGACGTTCTCCAAACCTTGGTAGCCGAAGACGCTGATATCATTGCTATCCAAGAAACCAAGCTTTCAGCTAAAGGCCCTACAAAAAAACACCTTGAGGTACTGGAAGAACTCTTCCCAGGTTACGAAAACACCTGGCGTTCCTCTCAAGAGCCTGCCCGTAAAAGCTATGCTGGAACCATGTTCCTCTATAAAAAAGAACTCACTCCAACTATCAGCTTCCCAGAGATTGGCGCACCTTCTACCATGGACTTGGAAGGCCGCATCATTACTCTTGAATTTGATGAATTTTTCGTAACGCAAGTCTACACTCCTAATGCAGGTGATGGACTCAAACGTTTGGAAGAACGTCAAGTTTGGGACGTCAAATATGCGGAATACTTGGCTGAACTAGACAAGCAAAAACCTGTCCTAGCAACAGGAGACTACAACGTTGCCCACAAGGAAATTGACCTTGCTAACCCGGCCAGCAACCGCCGTTCACCAGGATTTACAGACGAAGAACGTGAAGGATTTACAAACCTTTTAGCCAAAGGATTTACAGATACCTTCCGCCATATCCATGGCGATGTGCCAGAACGCTATACTTGGTGGGCACAACGCAGCAAGACTTCAAAAATCAACAACACAGGCTGGAGAATCGACTACTGGCTCACAAGTAACCGTGTAGCAGACAAGGTTACCAAGTCAGACATGATTGACTCAGGCCCACGCCAAGACCATACACCTATTGTCATGGAGATTGAGCTCTAAGGAGAAAGCTAATGGACTATCAAGCTGTCATTCCTGAATTTGTAGTATCTGACCTCGAAAAGTCACGCCACTTCTACTGCGACTTGCTGGGATTTTCTGTCGAATACGAGCGTCCAGAGGAGAAATTTCTCTTCCTCTCGCTTGAAGACTGCCAACTTATGCTAGAGGAGGGGACAAAAGATGAATTGGCTGAACTGGCTTACCCCTTTGGTTGTGGAGTCAATATCTCCTTCGGCATAGAGGATGTCCCTCGACTCTATCAGAAAGTAATCGAGTCTAACTATCCTATTCATCGTCCTTTGACCAAAAGAGAATTCCGTGTTGGTGAACAATATATCTATCCTCATGAATTTGCAGTTTTAGACCCAGATGGCTATTTTTTAAGATTTAGTGAATAAGAAAAAGGAGGCTGATAGCCTCTTTTTCAGTAGGTAAACATGAATTGACAGACCTGTAAATCCATTGACCAAAACCTTTGCTAAAGCCTATGAAATCAGTATGTCAAAGAACTTTGATAGCCGTTTTTTGTATAATTGAGTAGAATGAAATCAGAAAGCGAGGAAATTTTATGCAAGTCGGAAAACAAATCCAGCGCTATCGTAAAGAGAAAAAATTATCTCAAGATGATTTAGCTGAAATAATTTTTGTCAGTCGCCAATCCATTTCCAACTGGGAACGCGGTGCGACTTACCCTGATATTCAAAACCTACTCTTACTGAGCAAGGTTTTTGAAGTGTCATTAGACAAACTAGTAAAAGGAGATTTGGAAACTATGAAACAAATTATTCACGATCAAGAATTTATACGTTATAAAAAAGATGGAATAATCTTTAGCATACTGCTATTTGGTTTTCCTATCATCAGCATACCCTTAATTCTTTATTTGGATTGGTATGGTATCGCTTTTAGTTGCTTGATTTTTGCTATCGCTATCTTCTACGCCCTACGCATTGAAAAATTCAAGAAACAGCATAATCTTCGCACCTACCGACAGATTGTTGCCTATGTTCAAGGAAGCAGCCTAAGCGAGATTGAAGAAGCTGAAGAAAGGGGTAAAGCCCCCTACCAAAGAATCACGCTTCCCATTCTATTTGGCCTTGGAATTGGCGCTATTGCTCTGCTATTTTATTGGCTCTTACTTACTTTCTTCCCTATCAAATAAAAGCGAAGTCATCAGACCTCGCTTTTTAAATGTATTAAAATTTATAGGGTTGTGGATAGTGAACACACTCTGGGTTTTTAAGGCGTAGCTATCTACCATATTTTCCTATATCCTCACCTGTCTATCTTCAGATCGTTGTCCTGTGACAAACATGGTGAAGGTTGCCTTGCAGACATTTCTTCCATCTTGATTGGTGATATCAACATCGACGACACAAGTGGTGCGTCCATGATGGACACATTCCCCCTTGATGGTAAGAACGTCCCCTAGATTTCCAGCTTTCAGATAGTTGATAGAAGACTGGAGCGTCACCCCGTCTAAACCAAGCGAAATCACCACAAGACCACTGATTTGGTCACAGAGGGTAAATAGATAGCCTCCATGGGCATTCCCATAATAGTTAAGTGAGGAGTCCACTACTTTTGTCGTTACCACAACGTGGCCATCTCTCATCTTTTCAATTTCATAGTTTTCAAAGGCAGATATAGCGTCAAAGTGAAAATCTTTCATACGTTCCTCCTGATGTTTCAAACGACACTATGATACTACTTTTCAGGACTCTACGCAAGGGAGAAGCACTTATTCAGGTAAAACTCCAACCTGCTCGACAAAGCGCATAAAGGCTGCTTGTCCTTCTTCTGTTTGCTTGTAAACCCCTGCATCTTCCAATACCCGAGCGAAGATTTTACCAACAGATTCTTGGACGATTTCAAGAGCTTGGTCTTTGTCGGTCAAGTCAGGATTGGATTCTTTCAACTCATCCGCCCATTCTTGGTGATAATCTGCTACTAGAACATCCTCTCCAACTAGGTAAGCTGCTACTTGCTCCGCTTCTTCCTTCAAGCGTGGTGGCAAAATGGCTAAGCCCATAACCTCAATCAAGCCGATATTTTCCTTCTTGATATGTTGAACATCCTTATGAGGATGATAGATACCATCTGGATGCTCTGGGGATGTTTGATTGTCTCGCAAGACCAAATCCAACTCAAACTGTCCATCTCGTTTACGCGCAATCGGTGTGATGGTGTGATGTGGTGTCCCATCACTTTCCGCCAAAACTTGAACACTTGGATCGGAGTATTGACGCCAAGCCAGTAAGATTTTCTCAGCAAGGTTGGTCAAATCGTCTTTTGAATCTGAGGTCAATCGAATCACAGACATAGGCCATTGAACAATTCCTGCTTTGACTGATTCAAAACCTTCAAAGGTAAAGCTTTTCTGAATAGGAGCCACTTCCATTGGGAATACATGGCGCCCACCTTGGTAATGATCATGGGTCAAGATTGAACCACCAACAATTGGTAGGTCCGCATTCGAGCCTGCAAAATAGCTTGGAAACTGCTCTACGATTGCTAACAAACGCTCAAAACTTTGGCGACTGATGGCCATGGGACGATGTTGGCTATCTAGGAAAATACAGTGCTCATTAAAGTACGCATAAGGCGAATACTGGAAGCCCCACTCCTGACCAGAAATATCAAAACGGATAATACGATGGTTGCTTCTAGCTGGATGATTGACACGACCATGGTAGCCTTCGTTTTCCATACAAAGCTGACACTGAGGATAGTTGCTCGACTTGACCAACTTAGCTGCCGCGATCTCTTTTGGATCCTTTTCAGGCTTAGACAGATTGATGGTAATCTCCAGTTCACCGTATTCAGACGGTACACGATAAGCAATATTCTTTGCGATAGCTTTTAGTTTGATGTAGTCATTCTTCTGACTGAGTTGGTAGAAGTCCGCAATCGCCTGCTCTGGTGACTGGGCATAAGTAGCCCAAAAGTCTCGATTAACCTGACTTGGACAAGGCGTTACCAAGTCCATTAGGTCTGCACCGAGAATCTCACGAGCAGCCAGACTATCTTCAATCGTTTCCAAGCGAACGGCTTCCTCGACAAGCTGATCTTTAAGGTCAATCAAGTTATCTTGGTCAGTCTCAACTTCAAGAACTCCATCTCCCACCAGTGCTAAAACACGATTGGTCAGATAGATACGATCCAACTCTTCAAAGCTACTTTCTGCAATGACTTTGGTAACAAATGTTTCTACTAAGGTCACTAGAAAACCTCCTTTTGACTAATCAAGAACGTGAGTTCCACCTGCAACTTCAGCGATATAGAAGCTTGGAGCGTAACCAACGATTTCTTCATAGTGTTTGCCAACAGCTTCTTTAAAGGCTTCAACCGCATCTTTTTGAACCAAGGCAATGGCACAACCACCAAAACCTGCTCCTGTCATACGAGCACCAAGAACACCTTCTTGAGCCCAAGCTGTATGAACAAGAGTATCCAATTCCAAGCCAGTCACTTCGTAATCATGCTCAAGAGAAACGTGAGACGCATTCATCAAACGACCAAACTTGTCCAAATCTCCTGCTTGAAGAGCCGCTTGTGCTCTAAGGGTACGTTGATTTTCAAGAACTGCGTGGCGAGCACGTTTCAAACGATTTGCGTCTTTGATCAGGTAGCTGTATTCATCAAAAGCCCATTCATCCAATTCGCCTAAAGTCTGGATATCCAAGGCCACTTGAAGTTCTTCCACTGCCTTTTCACATTCAGCACGGCGTTCATTATATTTAGAATCTGCTAGTTCACGACGTTTGTTGGTATTCATGATCACAACAACATTGTCTTTCAAATCAAGTGGAACCAAGTCGTATTCTAGAGTGTTAGTATCTAGGTAAATAGCGCGTTGGTCAGCACCCATACCGATAGCAAATTGGTCCATAATACCAGAGTTAACACCGATAAAGTTATTTTCTGTTAGTTTTCCGATTTTAACTAAGTCTAGACGATCCAATTTTAGGTCAAAGAGGTATTCTGCCACGACACCTGTCAATAGCTCCAAAGAAGCTGAAGATGACAAGCCCGCACCATTTGGGATATTCCCAAAAACATAGAAATCAAAACCTTTGTCAATCACATGCCCAGCTTCTTGCAAGAAATGAAGGACACCTTTTGGATAGTTGGTCCAGTTGTGCTCTTTCTCAAACTTGAGATCAGCTAGAGGCACTTCGATAATTCCTTTGTCCTCAAAATTTGCGGAGTAGAAACGCAAAACTTGGTCATCACGCTTACGAGCAGCCCCATAGGTTCCGAGTGAAATAGCTGCTGGAAAAACATGACCACCGTTATAGTCAGTATGTTCCCCAATCAAGTTGATGCGCCCTGGCGAGAAGAAGGTTTGATCCGCTTCTTGACCAAAAACAGCAAGAAAATCCTTGCGAAGTGCTTCAGCAGTAAGATGTTGTGTCATATGAATTCTCCTTTTACGAAATATTAGGTAAAAAAGTTTATCCTGTAATCGTTTTCTTCTATTGTACCCAAGGGTTTTGCTTAGGTCAACATTTTTACCGATATTTTACTAAACTATGAGTAAAAAGGAAGAAAAATATGCTATAATAACTTAAAAAGGAGGGGAATTATGGCTACACTCAAAGATATTGCTCAGCTAGCCTCTGTCTCGATCGCAACTGTATCCCGTGTCCTCAATCGCGATCAGAGTCTATCTGTCACAGAAGAAACCAGACATCGTATTTTAACCGTTGCCGAAGAACTAGGCTACACCAAACATCTCAAAACAGGTGAATCACACAAACTCAAACAGAAAATCGCTATCATCCAGTGGGTCAGTGAACAGGGAGAGTTAGAAGATCTCTACTACTACCAGATTCGACTAGGAATTGAAAATAGAGCACAAGAATTAGATTACGACATCTTGCGCTATTTTAATGACCAGCCTTTCACGCTTAGCGAAGAAGTGATTGGGATTCTTTGTATTGGGAAATTTAGCCAAGCACAGATTGCATCATTTGAGGAATACCACAAACCCCTAGTATTTTTAGACAGTGATACGATTGCTCTTGGTCATACCTGTGTCATTACAGATTTTTATAATGCTGTTAGACAGGTTGTTGATTACTTTACAGATCATGATCGTAAAAAGATTGGTATCCTATCCGGTCTTGAAACTACTACTGACCATGAAGAAGTCATCTCAGATAAGCGTTTAGATTACTTTATATCCTATACGCAAGAAAAAGGAATTTATAACGAAGAATTCATTTTCCAAGGCTCATTTACTGCCCAATCTGGATATGATTTGATGAAGGAAGCTATTGAAAAATTAGGAGATAAACTTCCACAGGCCTTTTTTGCTGCCAGTGATAGCTTGGCCATTGGTGCCCTTCGCGCCCTTCAGGAAGCCAGCATCAGCATTCCAGAGCGCGTCAGCATTATTTCCTTTAATGATACCATTCTAACCAAGCAAGTGTTCCCACCACTTTCCAGTATCACAGTCTACACCGAAGAAATGGGACGCACAGGAATGGATATTTTGAACAGAGAAGTCCTTCACGGACGCAAAATCCCAAGCCTGACTATGCTGGGAACCAAACTGACTTTAAGAGAAAGTACCTTGCATTAAGCGCAATAGTTAAACACAAAAAAACCTAATAGAGATTCTCAAATCCTATTAGGTTTTTCTTTTTATACTCAATGAAAATCAAAGAGCAAACTAGGAAGCTAGCCGCAGGTTGCTCAAAGCACTGCTTTGAGGTTGTAGATAAAACTGACGAAGTCAGTCACATATATAATCCAAGGTGAAGCTGACGTGGTTTGAAGAGATTTTCGAAGAGTATTAATCCATCACAATCATAGACTTGATAGTCTTGCGTTCATCCATAGCCTTATAAGCTTGGTCGATATCTTTCAGTTTATAGCTTGAAGTAAAGACGCGACCTGGATTGATATCACCATCCAGAACGGCTTTAAGCAAGAATTGCTTATCGTATGTTGTTGCAGAAGCTGCTCCACCTGCAACAGTTATATTTTGCATAAATGTTGAACCAAGAGCACGATTCTTATAATGTGGAACTCCTACAAATCCCATGCGCCCTCCATTGTGAAGCACACCCAGTGCTTGCTCAACAGCTGCCTCAGTACCAACACACTCAAGCGCTGCATCTGCTCCACCGCCGAGAATTTCACGTACCTTGGCAATGCCTTCTTCACCACGTTCTGCTACAACTGCTGTCGCACCTGACTCCAAAGCCATCTGTTGACGGTCTTCGTGACGGCTCATGAGGATAATTTGGGAAGCTCCACGCATTTTAGCTGCAATAACAGCACATTGCCCAACAGCTCCATCCCCAATAACCACAACTTTATCGCCGGGTTTTACACCAGCTACACGCGCTGCATGATAGCCAGTCGGCATGACATCAGCCAGAGTCAAGAGAGACTTGAGCATCCCTTCTGTGTAATCAGACGGTTGCCCAGGAATTTTAACAAGGGCCCAATTAGCGTAGTGGAAACGGAGATATTCAGCCTGGAAATTCCCTCCTAGATTATTTCCGATATGATTGTCACAAGAACCATCAAATCCAGCACGACAGGCGTCACATTCACCACAACCATGAGTAAATGGCACAATCACAAAATCACCGGGTTTGACTGTTGTAATGGCTTTTCCAGTTTCTTCAACGATTCCAATTGCTTCGTGTCCACTATTTTTGTGACCCGCTTTAATATCTGGATTACGATAGCTCCAAAGGTCCGAACCACAAACACAAGCACGTACCACACGGATAATAACATCATCCGCCTCTTGAATACTTGGGCGCTTGATTTCCTCAATACCGACCTGACCTGCCTTGGTATAAACTGCTGATTTCATAAAATTTCCTCTCTGTATGTAACTACCTTAAGTATACACTTTTTATCAAGCTTTCGCTCACTTATACTACATCTCATTAATGATGATGTTCATGTCCATGACTTTGACCTACTTCCAACTCCTCAATTTTTCGCTTATGGGCTTGATGAGTTGCTAGATCTGCATCAACCTCAATGGTGATATTTTGAAAACCACAATCTTTGAGTAGGGTTCGAATGGATTCTTTACAAATCTCCATCTGTCCGATCTCTTTTAGACAAACATGGACAATGGCATTTTTTTCCAAACCATCCATGGTCCAGAGGTTTAGCTGATTGATACTAGCAACGTAGTCCAGTTGCTCCAAATCACTCTTGACTTGCTCAATATCTACTCCTTCTGGCACAGCATCCAGGAAAATCTTGAGCGTGCTCCAAAAACGTGGAATGGCTTTTGATAGAATAAAGAAAGAAATGACCAGAGACAAGAGAGAATCTAGGATATACCAGTCGGTAAATCGCAGAACAATGGCCATAAGGATAACAGCCAGCCAACCCAGAGTATCTTCCAGAAAGTGCAGGCTAAGGATGGATTCGTTTTTTGTTTTTCCTTTACGAACGACAAGACTGGCTAGCACATTAATACTAACAGCAATGATTCCTAGCCAGAGAATGCCCTCATCATTGACAGGTTGTGGATGAAAGAGTTTTGTTATATTTTCCAAAATCACCAGAACAGACCCCGTCATAAGAATCACAGCTGTTACCATGGCACCTAGAAGGCTAAACCGTTTGTAACCCAAGGTGTAATGACTATCTTCTTCACGATTGGAAATTGCTTCAAGAAAGGCTGATATCCCAATTGCGATTGCATCTCCAAGATCATGGACAGAGTCAGCAAGGACCGCACTAGAACCAAAAATCTCTCCTGCGATAAACTCAACAATGGCATAACTTAAATTCAAGAAAAAAGCTAACCAAACTGTATGTTTTGTCTTCATAATCAACATTCCTTTGTTATAATAGATTCATGAACATCTTGTTCATTATCATTATCTAACATTCATTTCAGAAAGGATAGGAGCAAATTGTTTACTTTGTAAGATACGGAACAGTTTGTTCAAAGTGTCCATATGACTGCTCAAGATCGTCGCATTACCAAGACTCGAAAATCTATCTATACTGCTTTTTTACAATTACTAAATCAAAAAAGCTTTGAAACGATTACCGTTCAGGAGATAATAGACCTAGCAGATGTCGGGCGTTCCACCTTTTATAGCCATTATGAAAGTAAAGAATTACTCCTAGACGAGCTCTGTCGTTATCTCTTTCATCATCTTTTTGAACGTGAGGAAAATATATCTACAGAAGCTTATTTGTCTCATATCTTTTCGCATTTTAAGAAAAATCAAGACCATATCACCAGCCTCCTTTTCTCAAAAAATGACTACTTCCTCCGTCAATTACAGAAAGAGCTAGAACATCATGTTTACCCCATGGTAGCAGAGGACTTGCATGCTTCTTATCCTACTATTCCTGCTTCCTATCTCAAACACTATGTTGTAACTAACTTTATCGAAACATTGACCTGGTGGCTGAAAAAGGGAAAATCGAATACGGAAGACCAAGTCGTGAGATTTTACTTAGATGTCTTAAAGATGAAGTAGCAAACACAACTATAGATTTCATACCCACTCAAAAGAAAAATACCAGTCGACATTTTATCATTCAAATATTCCATTCACCATGAATATTTTGCCTCTACTTTCTACTTACTAATCTGATCAAACTATGTTTTTTAAGCCAGTAAATTCACTAAAAAAATTCTAAGACAAAAAGTCTTAGAATTTTTTATCGTAACCAACTTTCGTCTAACTGGCCTTTACTTTTGCTAAAAACTTTCCCATGTTCATCAATAACAGCATGAATCTCTTGGCATTGTTTGAGAGTAAGTCCTTCCAATACGTTACAATAAACAGCCTGCATTTCATTATAGGTATCAAAATTTCCAAATCCTAATCGTCGAAAAAGTCTTCTAGCATATTCATCCGAAATAAAAACTGAACGATCAAAAAGATATAGTAAAAGTGCATCTGCAGTCTCTGGTCCAATCCCTTTTAACTCCAAAAGTTGCTTCCGTAAATCTTCTGTTCCAATCCTAGCAAGAACCTCAAAACCACCATTTTCTCTTAACCAGATTAGAAGTCCCCTAATCGTTTGAGACTTTTGCTTAAAAAATCCAGCAGGTCGAATACGTTCCTGTAAATCTTCTAGTGATAACCCTAGGATACCCTCTACTGTCATGACATCCATAAGACCAGCTAAAGCCAACTTAGCATTTTTCTCAGATGTTCGCTGGATAAGAATAGTAGATACCAGATCTTCAAGCTTGTTATCCGATTGCCACCAATTTTGTTCTCCATAGTGCTTACAGAGTCGCAAAAGAGTCTCTTGTATTTCTTCTTGCCTCATCATTTCTTCAATAATCCCTGTTCCACCAAGAAATCATGTGCAACAGTATAAGCATCCTTACCATCAATACCAACCTGATAGTTCATCTGACTCATCTGGCTCTCGGTGATTTTACCAGCTAGTTTATTGAGGACTGCTTCCAGCTCAGGATGTTTTTCGAGTAATTTAGCTTTCATGAGTGGAGCGCCTTGGTATGGAGGGAAGAGTTGTTTATCATCCTCCAAAACCACTAAATCATAGCGAGCAATTTCAGCATCTGTTGAGTAAGCATCTGTAATTTGAATGTCCCCTGACTGGATGGCTTGGTAGCGAAGAGCTGGCTCCATGGTTGCCACATTGAGATTCAATCCATAAACAGACTGCAAGCCCTTGTTTCCATCCTCACGGTCATTAAACTCCAGAGTGAATCCCGCCTTGAGCTGTCCTTCTACTTTTTTCAAGTCTGAAATCGTCTTAAGCCCATATTCTTGCGCAATTTTTTTAGGAACTGCTATAGCATAAGTATTTTGATAAGCCATGGGTTTAAGAAAGGCTAGTTGATCCTGTTTGGCAATACCATCACGAGCCACTTCGTAAACTTCTTCAGAGTCATTGCTCACTTTAGGAGCTGGCTGCAAGAGAGAGCCTGTAATAGTACCTGTAAATTCTGGATAGATATCAATATCCCCTTTTTTCAGCGCTTGATAAAGGAAATCTGTCTTCCCAAAGTTAGGCTTGACCGTCACCGTCATATCCGTATTTTCCTCGATGAGAAGTTTATACATATTCATGAGAATCTCAGGTTCAGGTCCTAACTTCCCAGCAATGACGAGATTGTCTTTCTCATTATGTGGAATAATGCTTGGAGCATAACTAGCTCCCAAACCAAGGACCATGACAGCAAAGGCCGCAACAATTGTACGCAACTTTGCCTTTTCCAACCATTTGAGAACAACATTAAAGAGAATGGCCAAGATGGCTGATGAGATTGCTCCGATTAAAATGAGACTAGCATTCCGACGATCAATTCCCAAAAGGATAAAGGAGCCCAATCCACCAGCTCCCACAAGAGCTGCTAGAGTCGCTGTCCCAATGATCATAACGGTTGCTGTACGAACCCCCGATACAATGACAGGCATGGCCAGTGGAATTTCAAACTTCTTGAGTCGCTCCCACTTGGTCATTCCAAAAGCAATCCCTGCCTCCTCAAGACTAGGATCAATGCCGTTCAAGGCTGTGATTGTATTTTCTAAAATCGGGAAAATAGCATAAATAACAAGGGCTGTGAGGGCTGGTAAGGTTCCAATCCCCATGAAAGGAATAAAGAGCCCCAACAAGGCCATTGAAGGAATGGTCTGGAAGATACCTGCAACTTGTAGCACCCAGGTCGCTGCTTTTTTGTGACCATTTAGATAAACCGCAAGTGGGATGGTCAGAAAAATAGCGACCAATAAGGTCAAAAGCGATAATTGTAAGTGTTGACCAAGAGCGGTTAACCATTCCCCAAAACGCTCTTGAAAGGTTGAAATCAAATTAGACATGAAGGCTACCTCCAAACAAGTTCGCTACAAATTCTGTCGCAGGCGCTTGTAAAATTGTTTCAGGTTCTGCTACCTGGCGAATTTCTCCATCCTGTAAAACAGCAATTCGATCCCCTAATTTTAAAGCCTCATCCGTATCATGAGTAACGAAAATAGTTGTCATACCGAACTCCTTGTGCAAGTCTTTGGTGAGAGCTTGCAACTGCTTGCGGGAGATAGCATCCAAAGCTGAGAAGGGCTCATCCATCAGCAAGATTTTTGGTTCCCCAATGATAGCCCGCACAATCCCAATCCGCTGTTGCTCCCCACCAGATAACTCGCTTGGTAAACGATGAGCATAATCTGCAGCAGGTAGGCCAACCTTGTTCAAGAGTTCTTCTGTTTTAGAGGCGATTTGTTCCTTTCTCCAACCCTTCATCTCAGGAATCAATGCTATATTTTCAGCAACTGTCAAGTTAGGAAAAAGGGCAATGGCCTGAAGGACATAGCCGGTACTGAGACGTAACTCCCGTTCATCATAGTCCTTGATGCGTTTCCCATCCATATAAATATTGCCATCTGTCGGCTCCAAGAGACGGTTCACCAACTTGATCATGGTGGTCTTTCCAGATCCTGAAGGACCCACTAGCACCATGAATTCTCCATTTTCAATGCGGAGATTGACATCTTTTAAAATGTCCTTATCCGTGTAGCGCAAGGCTACATGTTTGTATTCAATCATTTAGTCTTCCTCATTTTTCACAATAACTTTGCCAAAAGAATAGCTTCCTTCCAGATAAGCATGCGCTTCCTGAATTTGGTCAATCTTATAAATCTTTTCAGGCCCTACATCCACATGGTAACGCTCGACAAAGTCTACCAATTCCTGAAGCTTGTCTTGAGACACATTGGCAGAAGCAAAGGTCGTCAAGTAGAGATTGCGAGAGAGCATCTCGATTGGATCAAAGTCTGGAACAGTCCACTGACCACCCAGTAGGCCACAAGAACAGATAATCCCACCTTCTGCTGTCCGCGCAAAAGTATCGAGAATAGCGCTGGGACCAACAAGATCCAAAACCTTATCGAACTGCTCTTTCGTGTGCAAGACACCGTACTTGTCCAAAATCACCTGATCAAATCCGACTGCCTTCAATTGGTCTTCCTTAGCTAAATTTCGGCTAGTTCCTGCTAGGTGAATCTTAGGAAATTTTCCTTTAAGCAGTTTAGCAAAAGCAATTCCTACACCACTGGTTGCTCCGCGGACTAACACGCTATCTTTCTCCTCAATCTTAAGATTGAGAAAAGAGCCAAATGCCGTGTAATAGGTTTCAGGTAGTGCGATCAAGCTTTCCAAATCAAGTTCTGTCTTGATCGGATAAATTTGTTCATTTGGAAGAAGTGTATACTCTGCATAACCTCCATCAAAGGCTCGCCCCATCTCTCCCATAATGGAAATGATTTGTTGTCCAATCTTCAAATCCGGTCGTGTCGTTTCTTCCACAAGACCGACACACTCAATCCCTAATACACGAGGAAATTTCACAGATGGTGATTGTCCCTTACGGGTAAAAATTTCACTATGATTGATGCCAAATCCTTGGATTTTCACTAGGGTCCAACCTGCCTTCAGGACTGGTTTAGGTCGTTCGACAACTTCTAATACCTCCGGTCCACCTGGAGTGCTTACAACAACTGCTCTCATAATGTATTCCTTTTTAAAATTTCCCACTATTGGTCAAGGCTTCTACCTTAGGCATAACTTCCTTATTATCCCAATGTTCAACAATTTTCCCATTTTCTAAACGGAAGATATCGTATTGAGCATAGGCAACGCCATCAATCAATACCTGACCATAACTCACTGCAAAATTTCCTTGAGTCAAGAGTTGGAAAACAAAGTCATAGGCCACATGGTGCTCGCGTACGTAATCCTTATAAGCTTGACTCCATTGCCCAATCTCATGATTATGCTGAATCACATCCTCTGCTACAAAGTCTTCCCATTGATCGAGCTCCTTGTTTTGGAAAATTTCTGTCAAGAAACGACGGACCAGCTTTTTATTTTCCGCTGACTTGTCCAAGTCCTTGATTTCAAAATCTCCAAAGATCTGATCGAGTTGCTCATTTTCAGGTGTACGATAGTAGTCAATAACATCCCAATGCTCAACGATACGAGCATTTTCATCTGCACAGAAAGTATCTGTCGTCACCCATTGGGCTTCTCCACCGTTTAGGTACTGGTGCACATGAACAAAAACCAGATTGCCATCTTCAATGGTACGAACAATCTTGATTTCACGTTCTGGATGGCGCTTGATAAAATCTGCAAAAAAAGTAGCGAATCCTTCTTTCCCATCCGGCACTCCTGTCGAGTGTTGGATATAGGTATCCCCTACTGAGCTTGCTTGCGCTTCTGCTACACGGCCATCTTGAATAGCACGAATATATAGATTTTGTGCATTTTGTGCTTGAATGGACATGATTTATTCCTCGTTTTCTTTTTTCTTTAAATTAGTGATAATACGCTCTTGATAAGCTTCAAATTCCTGGATTTCTTGATCCGAAAATCCTTGGTAGAAAATTTCACCTAACTCTTTACTGACACGGTCTCCAATTTCTTTTTGCGTCCAACCGAGATCTGTCAAAGAGATATATTTTTTTCTTTTATCCTGTGTACAAGGCTTAATCGTAACCAAACCCTGTTCTTCTAATTTCTTAACCATACTGGTCAGCGTATTGTTTGCCAGACCTGTCGCAAGAGCAATATCAGTTGCGGTAGCACAACCCAACTCTTGCTTCCACAAGATTGTTAAAATTTTTCCCTGCTCACTTCTGTATTGGGCATCTGGTTCCTTGCTCAAGAGTTTTTGAAAGATACGCCCATTCAACAATCGAATCTGTAGAGCTTGGTAGCCCCCTAACATCTTGTCCATTTTGTCTCCTTTACTTCTATATCGAACTTTCTGAATTTATTGTAAGATTTTTCATTACATCTGTCAACTATTTCGATATAGAAATAACAAAAAACTTCCTACCCAAAAGTAGAAAGTCATCATTTTTATAAAATTATACATGAATCACATCTGAAGCATTCCTCTTAAAGAAACTACTATGGACCAGATAAGGACCATACTTAGAATTTTGACTAGAAACCAAGCATAAAGGAATGATAAAAATTTTTATAAAGTAGAGTAAGCAAAAAAGTAAAAAATAACTAAAACTAAGAGTTTTTAAATCAAGAAAGTAAAGATAAAATAAAAGTAAAGCATTTAATAGAATATTAAATCCCGTAGCAAAACTAGCCGATAAGATATTCGTCTTGATCTGAGAATTAAAGAGTTTGACAAGAAACAAGGCTAATAAAGAAGTGTTATAGATACAAATCGGTTTATAATTATTACGATAGAAAACTAAACATTTATTGTTATAAAAAGCAAGCCCTCTGCTAAAATTACTCGCTTTGTTAATCCAAACATGGGAAACTCCACTGATATCACTCCAAGGAACAAATAAATCTAACCTTCTAATGTATATCCCATCCTGAGTAATATAAAATTTCCAAGGAAAAAGAAAATTAATACCAATACCAACGAAAATTAATAAAACAAAGGAATACCCTAACTGTGTTTGATGAAAGTTAAAGACGTAATCAAAGATAGTAACTGTTTGAATTCCTCGACCAACAATTTGATGAGCACCCAAAAGATATAAAATAACTATAAAAAGAACAAATCTATAATAAATACTACGAAACTTCACACTTTTTGGCATAGAAATTATTCTCCCGGATTATAGAATCATCATCAAATAATGCTTTACGTTCTTATATAACACTAGTATACCATTAAATACTCAAAGAATATAAAAATGAAAGAAGAGATTTTAAAAAATAGAGCTTGGCCTTGACCAAACTCTTCATTTTTCTACTCTTCCTCAACTAAGCGTTTAAACTCTGCTTGGATCTCTGTATTCTCTGTCGGTTTTAAGTACATAACCCCACCATTTGTTGTTGGAGAATGAAAAACAATCGCTTCCCCAGTATCAGTTATCGCAAAAAAGTAGCTATGCACGTCTGGGTATTTATCCCAGTTACTATAGCGTTCCACAATTCGATACTTAGCATTTCCTAAACCTGTATCCGTGTATTCGGCATTCATTTTTTCGCTTGGTCCATCTCCAAAGGTATAGAGATTATCTGCACCAACATCACCACCAGAAATTCCCTTTTTGTAATTTGGTTGACCAAGTCTTTCACCCCATCCTTTAATGAAGGCTTCTAATTTTGCAGATTTGCTTGCATTCCAAGGAGCTTTTTGTTTCTCCTCGGAGATAGAAGAGCTAGTCGAAGTTTCAAATTTCTGCCAATCAAAACCTCTTAGATCAATTTGATCAGATTCAGTTTTTCCAAAATTAGATCCAATATAATTAGATTCTATTTGAAATTCTTTTTCCTGAAGTTTACTAGCCCCCTTTTGCTTTTCATTTAACTTATAAAGAGTTCCATAACCTTTACCAGTTCCTGACGACCAACTTAATTCAAGAATCTCCCCACCTTGATAAATAATTGTCGCATTCCTAGCTCCACCATGTCCTGCAGCAAAACCTTCTGCTAAAAGCACAGGTTTACCTTCTTGTATAGAGTACACTCCAGTTAAAAAGTATTTTCCACTTAAATTAAGATCCGCTACAAGTAACTCCACAACGTCATCATCATTTAAATCAACAAAAGAGTAACACATATCATCTGAACGATTTATAGCATTTTCAATAGACCAACTATTGATAGGACGTTCAGTAGCTTTTAAACTTTGATAAAGATTTGAAATTGCAGTTGAATCATTAGAAGTAGAAAATATTTTTTGGTAATCATCAAAAACTGACTTGTACAAATCTTTATAATCTTTCTTAGACTCCCCAGACTTTATCTCATTACTAGTAGTTGAAGTAGATAAACTAGTATCTTTACTAGAAACCTCAGAATTTTGATTACTACAACCAACTGTAAAAAAACTAAATATAAGAATAAACAGACTTCCTACTATACTTCTATTCCCCATAAAAATCTCCTCTTGAAATGAATGGTGACCATAGCTTTGCCTACATTATATCAAATATTTTAGAGTTTCGGTAAAATAAAAAATCTTATATATACAAATACTAAGTAAATAAGTTCTATAATTCTTACATTAGATACACCTTCGATAAATCCTATAGATCAAAACATATTGTAGAAAAGGCCAATAGGACCTATAAAGAAAAGAGATTAACCATTATTTAAAGGTAATTTGTAATATAATTAAATTATAATAGAAACTTACAGGAAAATAAAGAAAAGAACATTAACACATCGAAAGACTAAAATAGAAATGCAGATAGAATCTAGGAAAAAGACTACAAAATCACTAAAAAAACTTAAATATTCGGTTAGTTTAATAACATTAAACCTAGAAACTTCCTAAGAGTGAAACAAAAAGAGTAAATCATTTTGTTTCACTCCAGATTGTAACAATGCATCGCCCTACCATAGTTATCAAAAAGCCTAAATTTTACAGTCAAAAACACAAAAAAAGAGCTAAGAAGCTCTAATTACGGAGAATAAGGGATTCGAACCCTTGCGCCAGTTACCCGACCTAACGATTTAGCAAACCGTCCTCTTCAGCCTCTTGAGTAATTCTCCTACTAATGGGCACGAGTGGACTCGAACCACCGACCTCACGCTTATCAGGCGTGCGCTCTAACCACCTGAGCTACGCGCCCAAGTTTTAAAAACTTGGTAAATGAACTATATGTTCAAAGCGGGTGACGAGAATCGAACTCGCGACAACAGCTTGGAAGGCTGTAGTTTTACCACTAAACTACACCCGCATAAAAATAAATATGGCGCGAGACGGAATCGAACCGCCGACACATGGAGCTTCAATCCATTGCTCTACCAACTGAGCTACCGAGCCTTATTGCGGGAGCAGGATTTGAACCTACGACCTTCGGGTTATGAGCCCGACGAGCTACCGAGCTGCTCCATCCCGCGTTAATAATAAAGGAGGATGTGGGATTCGAACCCACGCACGCTTTTACACGCCTGACGGTTTTCAAGACCGTTCCCTTCAGCCGGACTTGGGTAATCCTCCATAGTATTTAATGGACCTTGTAGGACTTGAACCTACGACCACTCGGTTATGAGCCGAGAGCTCTAACCAGCTGAGCTAAAGGTCCAACAAGATCATTATAGCGGCGAAGGGGATCGAACCCCCGACCTCCCGGGTATGAACCGGACGCTCTAGCCAGCTGAGCTACACCGCCATCAATCGGGAAGACAGGATTCGAACCTGCGACACCTTGGTCCCAAACCAAGTACTCTACCAAGCTGAGCTACTTCCCGAGTTAAATAGAAAAATGCACCCTAGAGGAGTCGAACCTCTAACCGCCTGATTCGTAGTCAGGTACTCTATCCAGTTGAGCTAAGGGTGCTCTTTATATGCCGAGGACCGGGATCGAACCGGTACGATCGTTACCAATCGAAGGATTTTAAGTCCTGTGCGTCTGCCAGTTCCGCCACCCCGGCCTCTCTAAGCGAACGACGGGATTCGAACCCGCGACCCCCACCTTGGCAAGGTGGTGTTCTACCACTGAACTACGTTCGCATCGACCTCTTGGTTA